>CAVOOZ010000001.1:0-186528 GCA_963697735.1 uncultured Actinomycetota bacterium
CGGGGTCAGTCCTTGGTCATGCCGGTCTTGATGAGCTCCATGACCGAGCTGTCGGCGAGGGTCGTCACGTCGCCGACCTCGCGGCCCTCGGCGACGTCGCGCAGCAGGCGGCGCATGATCTTGCCCGAGCGGGTCTTGGGCAGCTCGCCGACGATGAGGATCGACCGCGGCTTGGCGATCGGGCCGATCTCCTTGGCGACGTGGTTGCGCAGCTCCTGGACGAGGTCCTTGCCCTCGCCCGGCTCGTCGGCCTCCTCGACGAACTCCTGGCGCAGGATGACGAAGGCGCAGACGGCCTGGCCGGTGGTCTCGTCGTTGGCGCCCACGACCGCGGCCTCGGCGACCTTCGGGTGCGACACGAGGGCAGACTCGATCTCGGCGGTCGACAGGCGGTGGCCCGAGACGTTCATGACGTCGTCGACCCGGCCCAGCAGCCAGATGTTGCCGTCGGCGTCGTACTTCGCGCCGTCGCCGGCGAAGTAGTACTTCTCGCCGAACCGCGACCAGTAGGTCTCCTTGTAGCGCTCCGGGTCACCCCAGATGCCGCGCAGCATGGCCGGCCACGGCTTCGTCAGCACGAGGTAGCCGACCTGCTCGGGCGTCGTGAACGGCTTGCCCTCGTCGTCGAGGATCTCGGCGCTGATGCCGGGGATCGGGCGCTGCGCCGAGCCGGGCTCGAGCGTCGTGACGCCGGGCAGCGGGCTGATCATGATGGCCCCGGTCTCGGTCTGCCACCACGTGTCGACGATCGGGGCGCGACCGCCGCCGATGTGCTTGTGATACCAGAGCCACGCCTCGGGGTTGATCGGCTCACCGACGGAACCCAGCAGCCGCACCGAGCTCATGTCGAACTTCGCCGGGATGTCGGCGCCCCACTTCATGAAGGTGCGCACGGCGGTGGGGGCCGTGTAGAGGATCGTCACCTTGTAGTCCTGGATGATCTCCCACCAGCGCCCCTGGTGCGGGGTGTCGGGCGTGCCTTCGTACATCACCTGGGTGATGCCGTTGGTGAGCGGCCCGTAGACGATGTAGGAGTGGCCGGTGACCCAGCCGATGTCTGCGGTGCACCAGTAGACGTCGGTGTCGCGGTGGACGTCGTGCACGACGGCGTTGGTGTAGGCCGCCTGCGTGAGGTAGCCACCGGTCGTGTGGAAGATGCCCTTCGGCTTCCCGGTCGTGCCCGAGGTGTAGAGGATGAAGAGCGGGTGCTCGGCCTCGAAGGGCTGCGCCTCGTGGACCGGGTCGGCCTGCTCGAGCGCGTCGTGCCACCAGACGTCGCGGTCGTTCCAGGCGGTGTCCTGGCCGGTGCGCTTGACGACGAGGACGTGCTCGACGAGCGTGTCGCCGTGGTCGAGGGCTGCGTCGACGGCGGGCTTGAGGGCCGAGGGGGCGCCGCGCCGGTAGCCGCCGTCGGCGGTGATGACGACCTTCGCCTCGGCGTCGTCGATGCGGGAGTGCAGCGCCTCGGCGGAGAACCCGCCGAAGACGACGGAGTGGGGTGCGCCGAGGCGGGCGCACGCGAGCATCGCGACGGCCGCCTCGGGGATCATCGGCAGGTAGATCGCGACGGTGTCGCCCTTGGAGACCCCCAGGTCGGCGAGGGCGTTGGCCGCACGCTGCACCTGCTGGTGGAGGTCGGAGTAGGTGATGTCGCGGGTGTCGCCCTCCGGCTCACCGATGAAGTGGATCGCGACCTTGTCGCCCCGGCCCGCCGCCACGTGGCGGTCGACGGCGTTGACGCACGCGTTGAGCTCGCCGTCGGCGAACCACTTCGCGAAGGGCGGGTTGCTCCAGTCGAGGGACTGGGTGAACGGGGTGCTCCACGTGAGGTAGGTCCGGGCCTGCTCCGCCCAGAAGCCCTCGTGGTCGGCGGCCGCCTGGTCGTAGAGGTCGGCCTTGCCGTTCGCGCGGGCGGCGAACTCGGGGGGCGGCGGGAAGGTCAGGCCCTCGTGGATGAGGTTGTCGAGCGTCTCTTCGCTCACGGTGTTCACCTTTCGCATCGACAGTGGTGCGCGGGGGTCGTGGTGGATCGTGGTCGGGCGACCGGGCGGCGCCGAGACGCGCTCGGCGCCCCACGACGTCCAGGAGACCAACTCAAACGCAGGGTAGGTCGGCCTTCAAGGGTCGAGTGAGGCAGGTCTCGTCACTACCGGTCAGTAGCCTGCCGAACGGTCCGCCTCCGCCGATGAGCGGTCAACCGGTGCCTCAGTAGCTCATGCCCATGACGGCTCTCACCGTGGCGAGGGTCCGCTCCGCGACGTCGTTGGCTCGCGCGTTGCCCTCGCGCAGCACTTCCGTGACGTATGCCGGGTCGCGGGCGAGGTCGCGGCGGCGGGCTCGGTGCCCGGCGAGGGAGTCGTTGACCGCGTCCGTGACGAGCTGCTTGAGTGCCTGGGCTCCGCCGGCGCCGACGTCCGCTGCGAGGGAGGACGGCGCCCGGCCGAGGAAGAGGCCGGCGATGGTCAGGAGGTTGGCCACCTCGGGTCGACGGTCGGGCTCGAAGGTGATCCGCCGCTCGGAGTCGGTGCGGGCCAAGCGAATTCGCGCTGCGGTCTCGTCGGCCGTGTCGCGCAGGCTGATGACGTTGCCCTTGCTCTTGGCCATCTTCGTGCCGTCGGTGCCGAGCACGAGCGGCACCTCGCTGAGCAGGGCCTCCGGCTCGGGAAACACGCTGTGCCCTGCGGCATACCGGCTGTTGAAGCGTCGAGCGATGGCGCGCGTCTGCTCGAGATGGGGGAGCTGGTCGCGGCCCACGGGGACGACCCGACTGTGGCAGAAGAGGATGTCGGCCGCCTGGTGCACGGGGTAGGTGAGCAGCAGTGCTGACAACGGGCGCTCGCCCGACAGCAGCAGCTCGTCCTTGACCGTCGGGTTGCGGCGCAGCTCCGCATCCGTGACGAGCGAGAGGAAGGGCAGCATCAGCTGGCCCACGGCGGGCACGGCGCTGTGCGTGAAGATCGTCGTGCGGGCGGGGTCGATCCCGGCCGCGAGGTAGTCGAGGACGAGGCCCTGCACGTTGGTGCCGATGTCGCCGACCGCGTCGCGGTCCGTGATGACCTGGTAGTCAGCGATGACGATGAAGGTCTCGGCACCCCTGTCCTGCAGACGAACCCGGTTGCGAAGGCTCGCGAGGTAGTGACCGATGTGCAACGGGCCGGTGGGGCGGTCGCCGGTGAGCATGCGAAACCGTGTGGGGTCGGAGGCCGCGTGCTCGTCGATGAGGGCGTCGAGCACCCGACTGCGCTCGAGCGCCGCGGCATACGTGGCGCCCTCGATGGACGTGACGGCCTCGGTGGGTGTGGCGTCGTGGGTGGCTGCGCTGATGCTCATGGTGCTCTCCTGTCGGGGGTGCCCACAGGAGACCGACCGCCGCACATGCGAAGAGCCGCCCGTGGGCGGCTCTGGATGGTTCGTCGAGATGGCCGCCTCAGCTGGGCAGCCACCACGCGCGGGTCGGGGCAACGGACGAACTCATGAGCGTGAGGGTACTCACGCCGCGCGGGGCTGTCGACTGTCCGGAGGGGCGGCGGGCCGCTCCTAGGCTGGTCCGGTGCCCGACGCGACGCCCAGCCAGTCCGCCCTGCTCCAGCAGCTCTCCGTGCTCGCCGACCTGCCCGGCGTGCGGGAGGTCGCCGACCGGGCCCGCGAGGCCGGGACGCGGCTGCGCTTCCATGAGGCGCTGCGCCGGCGCATCCCCGAGGCGGCCGCCGAGTCGCGGGTGCGCGGTGCGCGGGCGAGCGCCGCGCTCGAGGGTGCCGACCTACCTGTCGAGCTCGTCCGCGAGCTCATGAGCGGCGCCCGCGCGTGGCCCGACGAGCTCGACCCGGGCGTCGCGACGCTCAAGGGGGCCGTGGCCGCGACCGCCGAGACGGAGCGGGTCGTCGGACTCGTCCGGACCGCCCCGCTGCAGGCGCTCGCCACCCTGCACGTCGCCGCTGCGTCACCCTTGGTCGGGACCGGGAGCACCGGCGCGCTCGGGCGTCCAAGGGTCGATGACGAGACCTCTCACGAGTTCGTCGACCTCGGGCCCGCGCCTGCCCCGGCGGCCCTCTCGAGCCGGCTGGCCGCGCTGTCCGAGCTCATCCTCGCCGCCGCGTCAGCCGCGAATCGGGTTCCGGCAGCAGTGATCTCGTCGATCGTGCACGCAGAGATCGTGTCCATCCGGCCTTTCGTGCACGGCAACGGCCTCGTCGCCCGTGCGATGGAGCGCGCCCTCGTCCAGGCGCTCGGCCTCGACCCGACCGGGGTGGCGGTGCCCGAAGCCGGCCACGTCGCGAACGGTGGGCCGGCCTACCTCGGTGCCCTCACGGCATACGGCACCGGGACCTCGTCAGGCGTGGGCCTCTGGCTGACGCAGGCGGGGGAGGCGCTCGTGAGCGGCATCGCCGAGGGGGAGCGGATCGGCGACGCGGTGCGAGCCGGCCGGCTCAGCTGAACGGAGCGTGCTGTCCACCATGGTGGACACTTTCTGACGCCGTGGGAGCCCTGGGGTCTGTCGCCACGCCGAGGACGTGCTGTAGAACGGGACCAGGAGCCACATCGCCGAGAGGCGTAGGGACGGATCCGAGCAAGGCAGAAGTCCCGAGAGGGCACCGAGTACCCACGCGAGAGCAGTTCACTTGGAACAGTCCACCCCCGGGCACCAACCCGGGGCGACACAACGAGAATGCACGCTTGGTAACTCGATCCTTCTCTTGGAGGCCCGCCGGACATCGTCCGGCGGGCCTCCACCTCGTCCGCGGGCGAGCTGTGCGCTGCACACGTCTGACGGCTGGACTGGTGTGGCCTCAGCCACCCGACAATCCTTGTCAAATGGGCGTCTGCGGGACATGTCGGTTTGCATTCAGGCATCGAGGGGTCAAGGATTGATGGGCGCTCCCCCTCGGGGTCGAGCGCCGCGCGAAACTGGCACCTCCCCCCGGCGCCAGGCTCGTGAGGTGGCCTCCGTCTCCCCCCCTGACGGAGGCCACCGCTCGTTCAGCTGACGATGGGGCGCGGCTCGAGGGGGCCGCCGAGTTCCCGTCCACACCTCCCCTGGCGTCCGCCAGAGTTGTCCACCGACGCAGGTATGCCGCTGGGCGCGGGCGCGCTGCCGGGCGACGGTGGGCGCATGGGAAACGTCATCGCCTTCGTCCCGGCCTCGGGTGGGACCGGTGCCACCACGCTCGCTGCGACCGTGGCCGTGCGGGCCGCGGCTGCCGGTCGCACGGCGGTCGTCGTCGACCTCGACCGCTTCTCCGGTCGCCTCGACGTCGTGCTCGGCGTCGAGCAACAGGGTGGCTGGCGGTGGGCCGACCTGGCCGAGGTGGCCGGCGTCGTCGACGGTCATCAGCTGCTGCGTCAGCTGCCGTCGGTGAGAGGTGCGCAGGTGCTCGGCTTCGGTGCAGTCGGCGCAGTCGGTGCGGAGGCCCACGCGGTGGGCTCCCGCCTGGACGACGTGGACGACTGGCTCGAGCAGGCGTGCGACGTCGTGGCCGGGCTCAGCGAGGCCGCCGACGTGGTCGTGCTCGACTGTCCCCGCGACGAGCGGGTGCTGTCGGCGCTGGCAGACCAGGTCGACGTGGTGGTGCTGACGGTGGGCACAGCCGTGGCCCAGGTGGCATCGGCGGCCGTTGCGGTGCCGTTGGCTCGCAGAGTGCTCGACGGGGTGCGCCTGAGGCCCCGTGCCTCGAGTTCCGGCCCGAGCGTGCCGCCGCTCGAGCCGTGGGTGGTGCTGCGCGGGCAGCGGGTCGACGAGCAGCTCCACGACCTGCTGATGGACCACCTCGACGTGCCTGTCGTCGGGGCGATCGGTGACGACAGGCAGGTGATCTCCGACCTCGCGGCGGGGCGGCCGCCCGGGGCAGGTGGACGCGGCCCCGTCGTCGAGATGGCCGACCGGCTGCTCCTGCGGCTCGTCGCGCAGCTGGACGCGGCATGAGCCTCAGCCCGGCCGTCTGGCAGCGCGTGCGCGACGGGGTGGGGCCTGACGTCGGGGCCGTGTCAGCGGTGGCGCGCGAGGAGGTCGGGGCGCTCGGCGCGCGCCGCGTCGACGACTCGACCCGCTCGATGGCCTCTCGCGTCCTCGGCGCAGGCGTGCTCGACTCCTTCCTCGCCGAGCCCCACGTGACCGACGTGGCCGTCAACGGCGACGGCCGGGTCTGGATCGACCGCGGCAACGGCATGGAGTGGACCGGCGACCAGCTGAGCGGCGGCGACGCGCGGCTGCTGGCCGTGCGGTTGGCCGGGTCCGCGGGGCGGCGCCTCGACGAGGCCAGTCCCTGGGTCGACGGGCAGCTGCCGTCCGGGGCGCGGCTGCATGCGATCCTGCCCCCACTCGTCGCCGGCGGGGCGCACATCACGATCCGCGTGCCGCCGCGCGAGCAGACCTCGCTGGTCGTGCTGGGGGAGCGAGGCATGTTTCCCCCGACCTGGCTGGCGGTCCTGCAGGCGATCGTGCGTCATCGGCTGGCCTTCCTCATCTCGGGGGGCACGGGAGCGGGCAAGACGACGCTGCTCGCCGCGCTCCTCGGGTGCGCCGATCCGGCAGACCGCCTGCTCCTCGTCGAGGACGTGCACGAGCTCGCCGTCGACCACCCTCACGTGGTGCGCCTCGAGGCCCGGCCGGCCAACGTCGAGGGTGCCGGCGAGGTCACCCTGACCACCCTCGTGCGCCAGTCGCTGCGCATGCGCCCCGACCGCATCGTCGTCGGGGAGGTGCGGGGAGCCGAGGTGCGTGAGCTGCTCGCTGCCCTCAACACCGGCCACGAGGGCGGGTGCGGCACGATCCACGCCAACGCCCCCGCCGATGTGATGGCCCGGCTCGAGGCGCTGGGCGCCCTTGCCGGGCTGCGTCCGGAGGCCGTTCGAGCCCAGGCGGCCGCTGCGATCGACCTCGTGCTCCACGTCGTGCGCGACGGCCCGACCCGCCGCGTCAGCTCCATCGCCGCGGTGCTGCGGCGGCTCGGCGGTCCGGTCGTGGTGCCGGTTCTGGACTGGCCCGGAGGCGAGGCGGCGCCCGTGCCCGGCCCGGCCTGGCCGACGCTGCGGGCGCGGCTGGGGTTGCCCGACCACCCGGAGCTCGCCGGCGTGGCCGACCTGGCCGACGGTGGAGCCGGCGATGGCTGAGACCGTGCGACAGGTGCTCACGTCGGTCGCCGCGGCCGCAGGTGCGCGGGGTCTCCTCGTCAGCCTCCTGATCGTGGCTGCGGTGCTCACCTGGCCGCGTCGGGTCAGCCCCGAGAGCGCCGTGCTCGCGGTCCCGACGTCGCGTGCCGGTGTCCTCGCCGGTGAGGGAGCCGCTGGCGTCATGCCGTTCGGTGATTCGGCGCGGCGGGGGATGTGGCACCAGGACCCGGTCGCGCTCTATCGGCGGTGGCGGCTCCGGCGTGACCGTGGGCATCTGCTCGAGGGGGTCCTCGTGCTGCTCGACTCGATGGCTCCCGCCCTCGCCATGGGACTGCCGCCGTCGCGTGCACTGGCGCTCGCCACCGAGGCCGGCGCGAGTGATCCGCTCCCGGCCGAGCCTGCGCAAGGCCGTCGGCGCGGCGGCACGGAGCTCGATCGGCTGACGGGCTCACTCATGGCAGCTGCCGACCGAGGGGCCGCTCTCGCCGGCGTGTGGGTCGAGTGGGCACGGCTGACCCGGTCGCCGGAGATCTCCTTCGTGGCATCGGCTTGGGCCCTGTCCGAGCGGCACGGCGCACCGCTCGCCGTCGCGGTGGAGCGGGCCGCCGCAGGTCTGCGAGAGGCCCGGGCACGCCAGCGCAAGGTGCGGGTGGCCGTTGCGGGTCCTCGGGCCACCGTCACGGTGCTGACCGTCCTGCCGCTGACGGGTCCGGCCTTCGGTCTCGCCTGCGGCATCGACCCCCTCACCCTCTACCTCGGCTCGCCCTTGGCTGCAGTCAGCGCCGCCCTCGGGGTGGCACTCATCGTGATCGGGCGGCTCTGGTGCGGTCGCATGATCCGTCGGGCGGTGGCGCCGTGACCTGGTCGGTGGTGGCAGCCGCCCTGCTCGTCGCAGCGGCCGTGCTCGTGCTGCCCGGTCGCCCCGAGGGTGGTGAGAGCCAGGGCGGTCAGTCCGGTGGCGAGGATCGGTCGCCCCCGCAACTCCGTGCGCGTCGCGACCGGCGGAGCCTCAGCGCTCGCGATCCGGACGAGGTGGCCTCGGCCCTGGCACTGCTCGCCCTTGCCTATCGCACGGGTCTGCCCACGTGGCAGGTGCTGATCGCCGTCGCGCAGACGAGCGCCGACCCGGTGGGGGCAGACCTGCGCCAGGTGGCGACGGCCCTCCAGTGGGGTGCGTCGGAGACCGAGGCGTGGGCCTCCGTCGGCCCGGCCTGGGCTGCCGCTGCTCGCGTGGTCTGCCTCGCGCATGCCGGCGGAGTGCCACCCGGGCCGTTGCTCACGGCAGCCTCCGACGACCTCCACCGGGCAGAGCTCGACCGGCTCGAGGTGGCCGCAGCCCAGGTGGGCGTGCGACTCGTCGCCCCGCTCGGGCTGGTCCTGCTGCCCGCCTTCTGCCTGACGACGGTCGTTCCGCTCGTCGTCGCCCTGGGCAGCCAGCTGCTCGTCGGTTGACGTCCGCTGGCGAGCGGGACGCCTGATGCTTCCCCACGAGATGCGTGGGGATCCCTGAGGAGAAAGAGAACTCGAATGACAACTACCAAGATCGCTGCGCGCCCGGTCCGGGCTCACGTGGCCCGCGCCCGCGTGGCCCGGTGGGCAGCCTCCCACCGCAGGCCGGGTCGTCCCCGACTGGCGGCCGACGCCGGCATGACGACGGCGGAGTACGCCGTCGGCATCATGGCGGCCTGCACCTTCGCCCTCGTGCTCCTCGGGGTCGTGCGGTCCGATGCCGTGCGGGGCGCGCTCGCCGGTCTCGTCCAGAGCGCCCTCGGGATCGCGGGTTGACCCACCGCGCGATCCGCCGAGGCCCACCAGGGAGCGTGCGGGGCACGGTGTCAGGGCGTCCGCCCCGGCGCGGGCGCCCATCGCCCGACCCGGGGATGGTGACGGCCGAGCTGGCCGTCGCCATCCCCGCGGTGGTGCTCGTGCTCGCCCTGTGCCTGGCCGGCGTGACGGCGGGGATCGACCAGATCCGGTGCGTCGATGCGGCGCGTGTCGCCGCTCGGTCGGCCGCCCGAGGCGACACGCCAGGGGCGGTGCGAGAGGTCGCTCTGGCAGGCGCGCCTTCCGGGGCGACCGTCGCGGTGGTCGCGGAGGGCACGCTCGTGACCGTCACCGTCGAGGTGAGATCCGGGGGGTGGGGCGGAGTGCTGCCGTCCTGGGCGCTCTCCGCCCGGGCCACCGCACCGCGCGAGTCGAGCGCCGACCCGTGACGGGGAGTTCACGCGACATCGCGAGAGCGCCGGTCTCACCCGTCCCCGGTATCGCTTCCGGCCAACCTGGCCGGGGCAGCGCGTCCGCCCCCTTGGACCGAGGGAGCGCGTCCGTCGTCATGGTGTCCCTCATCGGGGTGGTCCTCTCGACCACCGCTGGGGCGCTCGTGCTCGCCGGCGTCGTGCGGGCCAGCCACCAGGCCCGACTCGGTGCCGACCTCGCTGCGGTTGCCGGTGCCCTTCGGCTGCGCGACGGCGCGTCCTCCCCGGCCGCCTGCTCAGAGGCTGCACGAATCGCCTCCGCGAACCGCACCAGCCTGCAAGCCTGCTCGGTCAGCGGGAGTGACGTGACGGTTGTCGTGGCGGCGTCCTCCTCCACGTGGCCGGGGCTCGCGACGGCCCGGGCACGCGCCGGTCCCGAGACGTCCCCGGCGTGAGGCACGGCCGGGGACCGGTCAGCGGTTCTCCCAGGCGTCGGGAGCAGTGAGCAGATGCTGCACCCGAGCAGGAAGCTCGCCCGTGAGCAGGGCGGTGAGCGAGGTCTCGTCGAGCACTTCGCGCAGGCTCGCTCGCACGGCGACCCACACGCTCGGAAGGTGCTCCGCGACTCCGCTGTATGCCGTCTCGTGCGGGCGCAGGCCGCGCACCTCCGCGAGCGGGCCGTCCACCGCGCGGAAGATGTCGCCCACGCTGATCTGCGTCGCGGCCCGGCCCAGCACATAGCCCCCACGGGCGCCGCGGCGACTGAGCACGAGGTCGTTGCGTCGCAGGTCGGCAAAGATCGCCTCGAGGAACTTCCTCGGCAGCTCCTGACGGGTGGCGAGTGCGTCGATGCTGACCGGGCCGGAGCCTTGCGACTCTGCTTCGGCGAGGATCAGCATCGCCCTGACGGCGTAGTCCACACGGGCCGAGATGTCCACGCACTGCAGTCTGCCGCACGCTGTGCCCCGCGAGTCGCCCGCCGAATGCGGGAGGCGCGCGCCTCCACCCCCAGGGTCGAGTGCTCACTTGCTGACGGGCATGCGTGTGAGGAACGGGGCACTCGACTCACACCCGCACGGTCGAGAGCTCACTTGCTGACAGGCATGCGGGTGAGGAACGGGGCACTCGACTCACACCCGCACGGTCGAGTGCTGATTTCTCGACGGGATGGTGTGTGAGGAAGTGAGCACTCGACGTGGGGGTGGGTCAGATGGCGAGCGCTGGGTCGTGGTCGACGACCGACGAGCGGTCGGTGGCGCGCGCGTGGATCGTCTCGCCCTCGTGCAGCCCCAGCACGGCTGCGTCGCGGCGGGTGATCTGCGCGGCGAAGCGCTCACCGGAGTCGGCCCGCAGGTCGACGCGCACCTCGAAACCGAGTGGGACGACCCGCTCCACGGTGGCGGTGATGACGCCGGGCGAGCCGGCGACCTTGGCGTCGAGCGCGAGCGCGGTGGCTCGGTCACGCTCGAGGGCGATGTCGTGTGGTCGCACGAGCTGACCACCGAGGTGGGCGACCGAACCGAGGAAGCCCATGACGAAGTCGTTGGCGGGGCGTTCGTAGAGGGTGACCGGGTCGCCGACCTGCTCGATGCGGCCCTGGTTGAGCACCGCGATGCGGTCGGCGACGTCGAGGGCCTCCTCCTGGTCGTGGGTGACGAGCACCGTGGTCACGTGCACCTCGTCGTGCAACCGGCGCAGCCACTGCCGCAGATCGGTGCGCACCTTGGCGTCGAGTGCGCCGAAGGGCTCGTCGAGGAGCAGCACCTGCGGGTCGACGGCGAGCGCGCGGGCCAGGGCCATCCGCTGACGTTGGCCACCGGAGAGCTGGGCCGGGTATCGGTGCTGGAAGCCGTCGAGACCGACGATCTCGAGCAGGTCGTCGACCTTCCTCGCGATCTCGGGCTTGGGCCGCTTGCGGATCGTGAGGCCGAAGGCGACGTTGTCGCGCACGGTCATGTGCTTGAACGCCGCGTAGTGCTGGAAGACGAAGCCGATGCCCCGTCGCTGGGGCGGCTCGGCCGTGACGTCGCGACCCTCGATCGTGACGGTGCCGCCGTCGAGCCCCTCGAGCCCGGCGATGGCGCGCAGCAGGGTCGACTTGCCCGAGCCGCTCGGGCCGAGCAGGGCGGTGAGCGACCCGCTGGGGATGTCGATGTCGACGTCGTCGAGGGCCAGGAACGAGCCGTAGTGCTTGCGGGCTGCGGTCACGGAGATCATCGGTCGCTCCTCTTGCGGTCGAGCAGGGTCATGAGCACCAGCACGAGGAGTGCAATGCCCATGAGCAGGGTGGCGGCGGCATACGCGCCGTAGGTGTTGTGGTCGTCGATGTAGCGCGCGTGCACGAGCAGGGTCAGCGTCTGCGAGACGCCGGGGAAACCGGACGACACCATGATCACCGCGCCGAACTCACCGAGCGCACGGGCGACGGTGAGCACGACCCCGTAGGTCAGACCCCAGCGGATGGCGGGAAGGGTGATGCGCCAGAACGTCTGCCACTGATCGGCGCCCAGGGTCGACGCGGCCTGCTCCTGCTCCGTGCCGATCTCGTGCAGCACCGGCTCGACCTCACGCACGACGAAGGGCAGGGTGACGAAGATCGTCGCGAGCACCATCCCGGGCAGACCGAAGATGACCTGGAAGCCCGACTGGTCGAGCGCCCCGAACCAGCCGTTGACCCCCCACAGCATGATGAGTGCGACCCCGACGACGATCGGCGAGACGGCGAAGGGCAGGTCGACGACCGCCTGCAGCACACCGCGCCCGCGGAAGCGGCCGCGCACCAGGGCCAGCGCCGTGACCACTCCGAAGACCACGTTGAGCGGCACGACGATTGCGACGATGAGCAGCGAGAGGTTCAGGGCCGAGATCGCGGCGGGCGTGGTGACGGAGGCCAGGAACGTCCCGAGGCCCGGCTCGAAGGCGCGCCAGAGGATGACCCCGATCGGCACCGCCACGAGGGCGAAGAGGTAGCCGAGGGCGATGACGCGCAGGGTGATGCGGGTGCCGGTGCCGACTCTCATGCGTCACGCTCCTCTCGACGCTGGGTGCGGCCCGCCACGACCCGGAGCAGGAGCAGCGTGACGAAGGCGATCGCGAGCAGCACCACCGAGACCGCGGCGGCGTTGACCGGCCGGTCGATCTCGATCTGTTGCTGGATGTACTGCGAGGCCACCTGGGTCTCGCGCGGGATGTTGCCGCCGATGAGCACGACGGAGCCGTACTCACCGATGGCGCGCGCGAAGGCGAGTCCCGTGCCGCTGAGGATCGCCGGCGCGAGGGTCGGCAGGACCACCCGGCGGAACGTCGTCCAGCTCGACGCGCCGAGCGAGGCGGCGGCCTCCTCCACCTCGCGGTCGGCCTCGATGAGCACGGGTTGCACCGAGCGCACGACGAACGGGAGCGTGACGAAGAGCAGGGCAACGATGAGGCCCGAGCGAGTCGCGTTGAGATGCACGCCGATCGGGCTGTTGGGGCCGTAGAGCGAGAGCAGCACGATGCTCGCCACGATCGTCGGCAGGGCAAAGGGGAGGTCGATGATCGCGTTGACGAGACGCTTGCCGCGGAAGTCGTCGCGCACGAGCACCCAGGCGATGAGCGTGCCCGTGACGGCGTTGATGACAGCAACGATCGCCGACACGAGGACCGTCACCTGGAGGGTCGCGATGGCGGCCGGTGACGTCACCGCCTCCCAGAAGCCGGCCCAGCCGTCATCGAACGCAGCGACGGTGAGCGCGGCGAGGGGGAGCAGGACGATGACGCTGAGCCAGAGGGTGACGACGCCGATGCCGATCGGGCGCACCGCACCGACGCGACGCCATCTGGGCTTCGTGCCGTGGGCCTCGGGCCCGATCGGGCGCCCACCGGCGCCCCCGCCGTCCGTGACCCCATCGGCCCCATCGGCCGCATCGGCCGCATCCAGCCCCTTCGGCGACCCCGGACGCGACCGCGGGGAGGCCGAGTGCTCGGCCCCCCTGCGGTCAATGGCGTTCGACGTCACTGAGTCGCCTGGTCGTAGATCTTGGCGATGTCACCGACGTCCTTCTTGAAGAGGCTGCCGTCGACCGACTTCCAACCGCCGAGGTCGGCGATGGTCCACAGCTTGGCGGGCGCCGGGAACTTCGAGGCGAACTCCGCCGCGACGGTCGCGTCGACCGGGCGGAAGCCGGCCTCGCCGATGAGCTTCTGCGCCTCCGGCGTGTAGAGGTAGGTGTTGAAGGCCTTGGCTGCGGCAAGGCTCTTGCTGCCCTTGAGCACGGCGGCCGGGTTCTCGATCTTGAAGGTCTGCGGCGGGGTCACGTGCTCGACCGGGTCGCCGTTCTTCTCGATGAAGAGCGCCTCGTTCTCATAGCTGAGCAGCACGTCGCCGCTGCCCTGCAGGAACGTCTCGGTCGCCTCACGGCCCGACTTCGGCTGGACCTTGACGTGGTCCTTGACGAGGGACGAGATGTAGGCCAGGCCGGCCGCCTTGTTGGTGCCACCCTGGCTCTTCGCGGCATACGGCGCGAGGAGGTTCCACTTCGCGGAGCCCGAGGAGAAGGGGTTGGGCGTGACGACCTCGAGGCCGGGCTGGAGCAGGTCGTCCCAGCCCTTGATGCCCTTGGGGTTGCCCTTGCGCACGACGATGGTGACGACCGAGCCGAAGGGAATCCCCTTGTGCTCGTTGGCGTTCCAGTTGGCGTCGACCAGGCCGGCGTCGACGAGGCGCGTGACGTCGGGCTCGACGGAGAAGTTGACGAAGTCGGCCTCGGCGCCGGCGGCGACCTTGCGGCTCTGGTCGCCCGAGGCGCCGTAGCTCTGCTGGAACTGCGCGCCCTTGCCGGCGTCGGTCTGCTGGAAGGCGGGGATCAGCACGTCGAAGGCGACCTTCGGGACGGCATACGCGTAGAGGTTGATCGTGCTCGTCGCGGCTGCTCCCGCAGCGGTGGAGCCGGGCTGGGCGACGACGTCGCTGGAGCCGCCGGCGCAGGCCGACAGGGCCAGGGTGCCCGAGGCGGCTACGGCGGTGAGGGCGATGAGGGGGCGTCGCATGGCAGGGCTCCTGGCTGTGGTGGTCTGGCTGTGTGATCCGGCGAGGGGCTGGTCCTCAGGGACGCAGGTGACCGCCCCCTGGCGAGGGCGGCTCTCCTATCGGATACATGGGAGTTTCGAATAGCCTGGCGTTACCGGTCAAATAACTCAGGATTATGTCTCAGAGTGTGGTCCGCGCTCCCGGCCGCGCGTCGGTCAGTCCCGGTCGGCCGAGAGCGTGCGGACCCGCAGCACCGGGCCCACCATCGTCGTCGTCACGACGTCGGTCGCCCGGTCACCGTGCACGGTGACTCGGGCGCCCTCCTCGACGTCGACCTGCCAGCTCGGCGGGAAGAGCAGCTCCCACGTCGTGCCGTCGTCGGCAGCGAGCACGAGCGGGCGCATCTCGACCTCCGCTCGCTGCAGCGTGCCGCGCACGACGACCTCGGGTGTCGACCGGGCTGCCCGTTCGTGGCGGATCGCCCGCTCGGCCTGTTCACGCAGCTCACCGACGACGTCGCGCTGTGGGCCCGGCCCGGGACCCTGGCCTGGCCCAGGGCCCTGCCCCTGCCCGGAGGGTGGGCGCGAGCTGCCCCGCCCGCTGCCGGGGTCACGTCGCGTCATGCGGTCCTCCCGCCCGGTCGCCGTCTGCCTCGCCAGCGTGCCACAGGGTCAGGTCGAGCAGGGCGATCGCGCCGGCCTTGTCGAGCGGCTCGTTGCCGTTGCCGCACTTGGGCGACTGGATGCACGACGGGCAGCCGCTCGCACACTCGCACGCCGCGATGGCCGCCCGGGTCGCGCCGAGCCACGCGCGCACCCGCCGGAAGCCGCGCTCGGCGAAGCCGGCACCACCCGGGTGCCCGTCATAGATGAGGATCGTCGGCTGCCCCGTGTCAGGGTGCAGCGCAGTCGAGACGCCGCCGATGTCCCACCGGTCCGCGGTGGCGAAGAGGGGCAGCAGCCCGATCGCGGCGTGCTCGGCCGCGTGCGCCGCGCCCGGTATGCCGGCCTCGTCCACCCCGGCGGCTGCGAGCTGCTCCACGGGCATCGTCCACCACACCGCCCGCGTGGCGAGGGTGCGCTCGGGCAGGTCGAGCGGGTGCTCGCCGAGCACCTCGCCGCCGGGGAGGCGCCGCAGGAACGACACGACCTGGCTCCGCACCGTGACCTGTCCGAAGGAGCAGCGCAGCGGCCCCCACTGCTCGTGCTCGATCTCGCGCCCGATGTCGAAGTCGCTCACCGACTGCGCTTGCGTGGTCCAGCCGGGGTCGCCGCGCACCGCGAAGGCGGCGTGGTCCTCGAGGTCGAGCTCGGTGACGACCCACGTCTGCCCCTGGTGCAGGTGCACGGCTCCCGTGTGCACCTGGGCGTGGGCCGAGGACTCGTCGACGGTGCCCACGACGCGCCCGGTGCGGGTCTCGATGATGCGGACCGGCTCACCGGCGCCGCGGAGCGAGAGGTGGTCGGCGGGCCGGTCCTCGCGTGCCCAGAACCAGCCCCGTGGCCGCCGGCGCAGGATGCCCGCGGCGACGAGCGAGTCGAGCAGCCCTCGCGTCTGACCGCCGAAGAGCTCGAGGTCGGCCTCCGTCAGCGGCAGCTCCGCCGCGGCGGCGGCGAGGTGCGGCGCGAGCACGTGCGGGTTGTCGGGGTCGACGACCGTGGCCTCGACCCCACGGCCGAAGATCGCCGCCGGATGGTGCACGAGGTAGGTGTCGAGCGGGTCGTCGGCAGCGACGAGGACGGCGAGGGAGCGACCGCCGGACCGGCCGGCCCGACCCGCCTGCTGCCAGAGGGACGACAGCGTGCCCGGCCAGCCGGCGAGCAGGACGGCGTCGAGGCCGCTGACGTCGACTCCGAGCTCGAGGGCGTTCGTCGCGGCGAGGCCGAGCAGCTCCTTGCCCCGCAGGGCTCGCTCGAGCTCGCGCCGCTCCTCGGGCAGGTAGCCCCCGCGGTATGCCGCGATCCCGGCCTCCGCGCTCACCGGCACCCTCCCCCTGGCGACCGACGCGACGACCTCGACCCCGGCGCGTGAGCGCGCGAACGCCACCGTCTGCACCTGCTCTCGCACGCAGCCGGCGAGCAGCTCGCCGGTCTCGGTGATGGTGCTGACCCGGCGCGGCTCGCCGTCGTCGCCTCGCACGAGCGGCGGCTCCCAGAGGGCGAACGTCATGGGCGCCCGGGGCGACCCGTCCCGCGTGACCGCGGCGACCGGCATACCGAGGAGGCGGCTCGCGTGGTCCTCGGGCTCGGCCACGGTGGCCGACGCGAAGACGAAGGTGGGGGAGGCCTTGTAGCGGGCCGCCACGCGACGCAGTCTGCGCAGGACGGCGGCGATGTGGGCGCCGAAGACGCCCTTGTAGACGTGGCACTCGTCGACGACGACGTAGCGCAGGGCCCGCAGGAAGGAGCTCCACCGGTCGTGCCGGGGCAGGAGCGAGTGGTGGACGAGGTCGGGGTTGGTGAGCACGAGATTGGCGTGGTCGCGGATCCAGCGCCGCTCGTCGGTCGGGGTGTCGCCGTCGTAGGTGGCGGGACGCACGCCGGGCAGCGCGAGACCCGAGACGCGGCTCAGCTGGTCGGCGGCCAACGCCTTGGTGGGTGAGAGGTAGAGGGCCGTCGCGCCGCGGCCGTTGGGGGCGGCGGCCCCCGCCATGAGGTCGCTGAGGATCGGCATCAGGTAGCCGAGACTCTTGCCCGATGCCGTGCCCGTGCTCACGACGACGTGGCGACCGGCGTGGGCAGACTCGGCGACCTCCACCTGGTGCGACCACGGTCGTTCGATGCCCGAGCCGAGCAGCGCCCCGAGCAGTGTCGGGTCGACCCATCCGGGCCAGTCGCCGAGCGCAGCCGTGCGGGCAGGCACCTCGTGCACGTGCACGAGGCGCTCGGGGTGCTCGCCGACGAGCGTGCGCAGGAGCGTGTGCGGATCAGGTGCGTGACCACGCCGGCTCGGGGGGCCGGGGGATTCTGCTGCCCCGTGCGCACCACCCATCACGGCCGCCGGCGCGACGGCCGGGGCGTGCGTGGGGCGGGCCGAGCAGTCCATGTGGAGCAACCGTATGCCGTCAGGGTACGGTAACCGTCGAGCGGGGCATGTTACCCCGCAGTTGTCGGACGGGGACGGCTCGTGCGCGCTCGACCGGCGCACACCGCAGCGCACGCAGGCACTTCACGCAGACATCACGCCGATGGCAGCCACATCGGCTAGGGAAGGGACGGACAGGTGGATCTCTCGATCACCCGTGCCGACCACGGCGACCGCACCGTGGTCCACCTCGGTGGTGAGATCGACGTCTACACCGCGCCCCTCGTGCGCGAGAAGCTCGACGAGCAGATCCAGGCCGGTCGCACCAACCTGGTCGTCGACCTCACCGACGTCACCTTCCTCGACTCGACGGGCCTCGGGGTGCTGGTGGGTCGACTCAAGCTCGCCCGCACGCGCGGTGGCTCGATGCGGCTCGTCGGCACCGACGACCGGGTGCTCAAGGTCTTCGCCATCACCGGTCTCGACAAGGTCTTCGAGGTCCACCCCGACGTCGAGAGCGCGCTCGCCGCCGGCGTCGCGCCGGCCGAGACGTCCTGACGGACCGGTGTGCAGGCGAGCCCCGGAGCTGACGCCGTCGCCGGAGGCACCACGCCGGTCGTCCGCGCCGATCTGATCGGCTTGCTGCGGGCCGACCTCACGGCGGCCGGCTTCACGCTCGACGGCATCGCCGAGCGCCTCGGCCCCGTCGCGTCCGCAGCGCTGCACCGCGAGCAGTCCCTGCCGGCGCTGCTCGCGACCGACGGCGCCGACGACCCGTGCGCCGTGCTCGTGCGGCTGCTCACCCTCGGCCGCCCCGTGCCGGCCGGCGCGCTCTCGGGCGCCCTGCCGTCCCTCGGCCTCGACGGTGCGCGGGCGCTGGGCCTCGTCGCGGACGGCCCCGGCGGTGACACCGTCAGCCCGACCTGCGACCTGCGTCCCTATGCGGACGACGCCCACGAGTGGTGGGTGGCGTCCGACCTCTCCGAGGTCGCGACCGGGCAGACGCTGCGCCCCGACCACGTGCTCGGCATCGGCGGCGCGTCGACGACGCTGGCCTCGTGGACGATCCGGCGACCGGTCGCCCGTGCGCTCGACCTCGGCACCGGCAGCGGCGTGCAGGCCCTGCACCTGGCTTCGCACTGCGACTCCATCGTCGCCACTGACATCTCCGAGCGGGCCCTGGCGTATGCCGCCTTCACCGGTGCGCTCGCCGGCATCCAGCTCGACCTGCGCCAGGGAGACCTGCTCGATCCCGTTGCGGGAGAGCGGTTCTCGTTCGTCGTGAGCAACCCGCCCTTCGTCATCACGCCGCGCACCGACGACATGCCGCTGTATGAGTACCGCGACGGCGGCCGCGCGGGGGATGCCATCGTGCGCGCGCTCGTGCGCCAGGTGGGCACCGTGCTCGAGCCGGGCGGGGTCGCCCAGTTCCTCGGCAACTGGGAGGTGCCCGCCGGACGGACGTGGCGCGAGGTCTGGTCGACGTGGCTCGACGAGCAGGCACGGGAGGGAGTGGCGCTCGACGCCTGGGTGGTGCAGCGCGAGGCGCAGGACCCGGCGGAGTATGCCGAGCTCTGGTCGCGCGACGGTGGCTCGCTGCCCGGCACCCCGGACCACTCGAGGATGTATGCCGCGTGGCTGGCCGACTTCGCCTCCCGCGACGTCGAGGCGGTCGGCTTCGGCGTCGTCACCCTGCAGCGGCCTGCGACCGACCGACCGACGTGGCGGTCGCTCGACGACGCTGCGGGGCCGGTCGCCCTCCCGATGGGGCCGACGGTCGACGCGGGCCTACGAGCCCGCACGTGGCTCGCCGAACACTCCGACGACGAGGTGCTCGACGTCGCCTGGTCGTGTGCGCCCGATGTCACCGAGGAGCGTCACGGACGGCCGGGCGCCGACGATCCGAGCGTCATCCTCGTGCGCCAGGGGGGCGGGCTGGGGCGCGTCGTGCGTGCCGGGACGGTGCTCGCGGCATACCTCGGCGTGGCCGACGGGGAGCTCAGCGGCGCGCGCGGCGCTCGACGCCATCGCCGGCCTCCTCGGCCTCGACGTCGAGGCGGTGCGTGCCGACATCGTGCCCCAGCTGCGCGACCTGGTCGCCGACGGCGTGCTGCGCTGACGACAGCGGCCTCGGCTCCGGTCGTGGGGCGCACGGCGGTCAGCGCGCCAAAAGGACTTGTGAGTGAGCGCTCACTCATTCATGATGGAGGACGTGCCAGCACGAGTTGAGCGCGGCGAGGAGCGTGAGCGCTCCGGACGGGCCGCCCCGATGAGTCGCGATGACCGACGAGACGCCCTCGTCGAGGTCTTCGTCGCGCTCGCCCACCGCGAGGGTCGCAAGCCGACGACGAGCGAGATCGCGCAGGAGGCGGGCGTCGCGGAGGGCACGATCTTCCGGGTCTTCCCGACGAAGGAGGCGCTCGAGCGCGAGGCCGTGCAGGCGGCGTTCTGCCCAGCTCCCGTGCGGCGACGCATCGCCGCGATCCACCCCGAGGGCACCCTGCGCGAGCGACTCGTCGACTTCACGCGGATCATGCAGGTGCGCTTCACCGAGGTCTTCGGGCTGATGGCGGCTCTCGGGCTGACCGAGCCGCCCAACCGCGGCCCGCACCTCGCCTGCTTCGAGGCCGGCCGCCACCTGCGCGGGCTCGCCGACGAGGAGGACGGGCACGCTGCCCACCAGCCGCTGCTCGACGCGCTCCAGGAGCTCCTCATCCACGACGAGGACCACCTCGTCGTGCCCGCGGCCGATCTCGTGCACCGGCTGCGGCTGCTCACCTTCTCGGGCAGCCACCCGGGGATCACCGACGGGCAGGTGCTGACCCCCGAGGAGATCGTCGACACCATCCTCTTCGGGCTCGTCTGCCGCCCGCACGGGACCGGGAGTGGCCTGGGCATCGAGGAGCTCTACGCCCAGCTCGGCGGCAACCCCGCGGCGCTGGCGCGCCCCCTGTCTGACGCCCGTCCCGACCGCACGGCCTTCGTCCGTGATCGGGGTCCGGCGTGACAAACCAGTTGACCCTCACCCTGCGTGAGTCCCTAGCCTCCTTGGCGTTACCCCGACGAAAGGCGCCCTCATGCTGATGCGGCTGCTCCGCACCCATCTGCTCCCCTACCGGAGCCAGATCGTGCTCATCGTCCTCGCCCAGTTCGTCGCCACGATGGCCTCCCTCTACCTGCCCAGTCTCAACGGGCAGATCATCGACCAGGGGGTCGCCAAGGGTGACACCACCTTCATCCTCAGCCACGGCGCGATCATGCTCGCCGTCAGCCTCGTGCAGATCATCGCGTCGGTCGCGGCCACCTACTTGTCGGCCAAGGTGGCCATGGGAATGGGCCGAGACATCCGCGGCAACGTCTTCGGCACGGTGGTCGGCTTCTCCGCCCAGGAGGTGACGCGCTTCGGGGCGCCCACGCTCATCTCGCGCAACACCAACGACGTCACGCAGGTGCAGATGGTGACGTTCATGGCGTTCACGCTCCTCGTCACGACGCCGATCATGATGGTCGGCGGCATCATCATGGCGCTGCGCGAGGACATCGGCCTGTCCTGGCTCGTCGCTGTCGCCGTGCCGCTGCTCGGCCTCTGCGTCGGGCTCGTCATCTCGCGCATGGTGCCGTGGTTCGGCCGCATGCAGACCTCGCTCGACGGCGTCAACCGGGTCATGCGCGAGCAGATCACCGGCATCCGCGTCGTGCGCGCCTTCGTCCGCGAGGAGCACGAGGAGGCCCGCTTCGCCCAGGCCAACGGAGACCTCACCAACGCGGGACTGCGGGTCGGGCGGCTGATGGCTCTCGTCTTCCCGATCGTCATGCTGATCTTCAACCTCTCGACGGTCGCGGTCATGTGGTTCGGCGCGCATCGCATCGCCTCGGGCGACCTGCAGATCGGCCAGCTGACGGCGTTCCTGTCCTACCTCGTCCAGATCCTCATGGCCGTCATGATGGCGACCTTCATGGCGACGATGATCCCTCGCGCGTCGGTCTCCGCAGGTCGTCTCGAGGAGGTCCTCGACACCGAGTCGACCGTCGTCGAGCCGACCCACCCGGTGCCGCTGCCCGTGGGGGCGGCAGGGCTCTCGTTCAGCGGCGTCGACTTCCACTACCCCGGTGCGGCGGCCGCGGTGCTGCACGACGTGACGTTCACCGCCGCCCCCGGTCGCATGACCGCCATCATCGGCTCGACCGGCTCCGGCAAGACGACCCTCCTCGGCCTCGTGCCGCGCCTCTTCGACGCCTCGAGCGGGGTCGTCGAGGTCGGCGGGGTCGACGTGCGCGACCTCGAGCTCGACGACCTCTGGAGCAGGATCGGGCTGGTGCCGCAGAAGCCCTACCTCTTCACGGGCACCGTGGCGAGCAACCTGCGCTACGGCAACCCGGAGGCCACCGACGCCGAGCTCTGGGACGCCCTGCGGATCGCCCAGGCCGAGGACTTCGTCACGGCCATGGGCGGTATCGATGCCGCGATCGCTCAGGGCGGCACCAACGTCTCGGGCGGACAACGCCAGCGACTCGCCATCGCTCGGGCGATCGTCAAGCGACCCGCCATCTACCTCTTCGACGACTCCTTCTCGGCGCTCGATCTCTCGACCGACGCGCGCTTGCGTCGGGCGTTGCGGCCAGCAACCGCCCAGAGCACGGTCGTCGTCGTGGCCCAACGGGTGTCCACCATCGTCGACGCCGACCACGTCATCGTGCTCGAGGACGGTCGCATCGTCGGCCAGGGCACCCATGAAGAACTGCTCGACACCTGTGAGACCTACCAGGAGATCGTCGAGTCCCAGCGCAGTGCGGAGGTGGCGGCCTGATGTCCGAGGGAGTCAAGACCGAAGAGGAGAAGGCCGCCGAGGCTCGACGTGGCCCGGCCCGCCGGGGCGGTCCGCCGCACATGACCATGGGCCAGCCGGCCGAGAAGTCGCTGGACTTCTGGCCGTCGGCCAAGCGCCTGCTCCGCCGCCTCCGGCCGCACCGCGTCAAGGTCATTGTCGTGCTCGTCTTCGCCGTCGTGAGCGTCGCGCTGAGCTCGATCGG
This sequence comes from uncultured Actinomycetota bacterium, assembly GCA_963697735.1. GTDB lineage: Bacteria > Actinomycetota > Actinomycetes > Actinomycetales > Dermatophilaceae > Humibacillus. The sequence goes on from CAVOOZ010000001.1 coordinate 22,366, forward strand.
GCCCAAGATCCTCGGGCGGGCCACCGACATCATCTTCGCCGGCGTCATCGGCGGCCAGATGCCGGCCGGCTTCACCAAGGACCAGGTCGTCGATGGCCTGCGCGCCAAGGGGCAGGACGGGTATGCCGACCTGCTGAGCAACGTCAACTTCATCCCGGGGCAGGGCATCGACTTCGCGGCGCTCGCCAACGTGCTCCTGCTCGTCATGTCGCTCTTCGTGGCCGCCTCGCTGCTCATGTGGGTCCAGGGCTGGATCCTGCAGGGCGTGCTCCAGCAGACGATGTACGACCTGCGCCAGGAGGTCGAGGCCAAGCTCAACAAGCTGCCGCTGCCCTACTTCGACAACCAGCCGCGCGGCGAGATCCTCAGCCGCGTCACCAACGACATCGACAACGTCGGGCAGTCGCTGCAGCAGACGCTCTCGCAGCTGCTCAACTCGCTGCTCACCGTCATCGCGGTGCTCGGCATCATGTTCTGGATCTCGTGGTCGCTCGCCCTCATCGCCCTCGTCAGCATCCCGATCTCGATCGCTGTCACGGCCATCATCGCCAAGCGCTCGCAGAAGCTCTTCGTGCAGCAGTGGCGCAACACCGGTGAGCTCAACGGCATCGTCGAGGAGACCTTCACCGGCCACGGCCTCGTCAAGGTCTATGGCCGCCAGAAGGAGACGGCCGCCAACTTCAAGGTGAAGAACGACGAGCTCTTCGGGGCGGCCTTCGGGGCGCAGTTCATCAGCGGCATCATCATGCCGGTCATGATGTTCGTCGGGAACCTCAACTACGTCGCCATCGCCGTCGTCGGCGGCCTTCGCGTGGCGAGCGGCACGATGAGCCTCGGTGACGTGCAGGCGTTCATCCAGTACTCCCGCCAGTTCACCCAGCCTCTGACGCAGGTCGCCTCCATGGCCAACGTGCTCCAGTCGGGCGTGGCGTCGGCAGAGCGGGTGTTCGAGGTGCTCGACGCGCCCGAGCAGGAGGCCGACCACCGGTCACCGGTGCGCATCGACGACCCCCACGGCGCCGTCGCCTTCGAGGACGTGTCGTTCTCCTACGTGCCCGAGAAGCCGCTCATCGAGCACCTCGACCTGGCGGTCAGCCCGGGTCAGACCGTGGCGATCGTCGGGCCCACCGGCGCCGGCAAGACGACGCTCGTCAACCTCATCATGCGGTTCTACGAGCTCGACTCCGGCCGCATCACGATCGACGGCGTCGACATCCGCGACCTGACCCGCCACGACCTGCGCGCGCGCATCGGCATGGTGCTGCAGGACACCTGGCTCTTCGGGGGCACGATCCGCGACAACATCGCCTACGGCCGCCCCGGAGCCACCGAGGGGGAGGTGCTGGAAGCGGCCCGCGCCACCTACGTCGACCGCTTCGTGCACTCGCTGCCCGACGGCTACGACACGGTGCTCGACGACGAGGCGTCCAACATCTCGGCCGGCGAGAAGCAGCTCGTCACCATCGCCCGGGCCTTCCTCTCCGACCCGGCGCTGCTCATCCTCGACGAGGCGACGAGCTCGGTCGACACGCGCACCGAGCTGCTCGTGCAGCACGCCATGGCCGCGCTGCGCTCCGACCGCACCAGCTTCGTGATCGCCCACCGCCTGTCGACGATCCGTGACGCCGACCTCATCCTCGTCATGGAGGAGGGACGCATCGTCGAGCAGGGCTCGCACGACGAGCTGCTCGCACGTGGGGGCGCCTACGCGACCCTGTATGCCGCGCAGTTCGCCGGCGCCGCGGCTGACCTCGACGACGAGCCAGTCCGTCAAGGGGCTCCTGCTGGACACACCCCGTCACCGGGGGAGGATGGCGACGGCAGCCCGCCGGACGGCATACCGGAGATGGTCGCTGTCGGAGGTGGCGCGCCCGGACCCGCCGGCGGCCCCGGCGTGCCTGCTCCGGACGCCGCCCTGCCCGCCAATCCGGCAGAGCGCGCGCCCTGACCTCGACTGTCACTCGGCAGCAGCCAGCCCGACGGCCCCAGAACTCACCGTTGCGAGCCTCTGGCGAGGCCGCCGCGGTCACGAGGGCGCGCGCCGTGCTTGCCGTGGCCCCAGGAGCACGCGAGGAATGTCCTCACGGGCGCACGGTCAGGCGATCCTCGCCTCGCCGAGGCGCGTCACGATCTCCTCGACGGTCTCGTCGGGGGTCTGCTGCGAGCTGTCGAGCCAGAGCCCGATGTGGGGCGTCTCCGTGCGCACCATGTGGTCGAAGTCGCGGATCGACCAGAGGTCTCCGTAGCCGACCTTGACCCGCTCGGCCTCGCGCTGCATGACGGTGCCGACGTCGGGCGCCAGCATGACGAGGCTCAGCGGTCGCACGAGCAGCTGGTCGAGGAACGGCTGCAGCGTGGCTCCGACGAAGAGGTCCTGCACGACGACGGTGAAGCCCGCATCGGCGTACAGGTTGGCCGAGTGCGCCGCGACCATGTGGCGCAGCGCGAGCTGCCGCTCGGCCTCGGGGTCACCGTGGGGCGACATGTCGGCGCGCCCGCGCACGACCACGCGGCGGAACTCGTCGCCGCGCAGGTGCACGGCCCTGGAGAACCGCTCGGCGAGCAGTTGCGAGACGGTCGACTTGCCCGCAGCCATGACGCCGGTGACGACGAGGATCTGGGGGATGTCGACGGCGGTGTGGAGGGGCGGCCCGTCGGTCACACCCGCCACCCTAGGATGCACCGTCGGTCGCTGTCGCCGGAGTTCAGGTGACGTTCAGGTTGCCATCACGCCGTGGTCGGTCGGGACCCGGGTCGTCGAAGAGGCGGCGGGGCGAAGGCCACTCGACGCGGGGAGTCGTTGAGGCGTGCCCGGTCAGGCGTAGGCCTCGACCTCGTCGGGAGTGGCCTGGCGCACGACGACCCGGGTCCAGGCCCCGACATAGAGCCGGTCGTCGTCATCGAGCTCGGTGCGCGGGCCGACGGCGATCGCCTTGTCGGGCAACGGTCCCGAGGCCGGGGCGACATACGTGCCGTTGGACGAGCCCAGGTCCTCGACGAACCAGCGCGAGCCGTCGGTCGTGAGCTGCGCGTGACGGCGGCTGACGCCCGGATCGGACGACAGGTCCAGCTCGGGGTGCGTGTTGCGGCTCGTCGAGACCCGCCCGAGCAGGACGCTCTTGGTCCGCAGCGGCACGATGAGGGGCAGCCCCGGCGAGGGGCAGGGGTCCTCCGCCTCCTGCGTCTTGTACCAGTCCGGGTCGATCCACACCTCGGCCAGCCACTCGAAGGCCCCGGCCGCAGAGGCGCCGCCGGCGCTCGAGCCCGCCGACTCCGGCCGGGTCGGCGGGGGCTGACGGAGCGGAGGGGTCCGAGGGGTCGCCCACCGGCGCGGACGGGTCACGGGGCATGGCGCCCGTCGTGAAGTCATAGCCACACGCCTCGCAGAAGAGCGCGCCGTCGGCGTTCTCGGTGTGGCAGTTCGGGCACTCCAGCGTGGTGGGCCCTGCGGGAGCGGCAGACGTCGGGGGGCCGTCTCCGCCGCCCGCACCCGCCACATTCGCGCCGACCCCGACCCCGAGCCCGTTCCGGGCGGCGGGTCGAGGTCGAGCGAGGAGCCGGCGGCGGCCCCGGATGACGTGGCCGAGCCGGGCGGCGTCGTCGGCGCCGGCGCGCCGGCAGCGGCCCCTGCAGCCGGCCCGGCAGGAGCGCCGGAGCCAGCCCGCTGGGCCGACAGGTCGATCGGTGATCCGCAGGTGTCGCAGTAGTCGTCGGACTCGGACGTGTGCCCGTTGGGGCAGACCGCACTCACCGGCGCACCCGGCTCGTCTTCGTCGACGCCGTGTCGAGCGACATCTCATCGATCTTGGTGACGCCCTTCTTGAGGCGCACCGTGCCCGTGTCGGCATCGTCGATCTCGACGACCTTGCGCAGGCGCGTCGTCATCTCGGCGTTGCCGGTGGCGCTCGCGAGCTGCACGGCGCGGCCCAGCTTGGCGGTGGCGACCTCGTCCTGGCCCGAGGCCTTGGCAGCGAGGCCGTCCTGGATCATCTGCGCCAGCTCGGCCTGGCCGGTGTAGGCGGCGACGGCCGGGTCGATGCGGGTGGTCAAGGCCTCGTCGTTGCTCCATCGGGCCTTGACGAGCGCCTGCGTCACGGGCTCGCCGCCGAGCGAGATCTGCACGCGCGCCGCGAGCTGCTCCTGGCCCAGCGTGCGGGCCGGCAGCCGCACCGCCACGTGGTAGTCGCGGCTCTCGTCCGACCAGGCACCGGTCGGGTAGGCCCCGGTGAGCGGGTTGATCTCGCTGCGGCGCGTCGAGAGGTCCTCGAGGGTGGGCGAGACCTGCTTGACGAAGAGCAGCTCGGCGCCTTGCGGCACCCAGACGCGCAGCTCGGCGTTCGCGACGCCGCGTGCCATCGACGCACGCATCATGGCCTCGAACTCGGCCGCCATCTCCTCGGGAGCGGGGATGAGGTCGACGGTGCCGAGCAGCGCCGAGGCGATGCTGCGCACCTCCTCGACCCGCCACTGGTCGCCGACGCCGCGGCAGTCGCACTGGAAGATGCCGATGCAGCCTTGCACGGCGGCGGCGAGCGACTGCGGCGTCTCGCCCTCGTTGACGCCGTCGGTCAGCAGGATCGCGTGCCGCTTCGTCACGTGCGGCACCGTCTGGAAGATCTGGCGCGCCAGCGTGAGCCACGTGCCCATCGCGGTGCCGCCTTGCGCGCGCAGCCCGTCGATGGCACGGCCCGCCTCGCCGCGCGTGTGCGACGACATCGGCACGAGCGCGCCCTGATGGCTGTAGGGATAGATGATCTGCGCCGTGCCGTTGCCCGACACGATCGAGAACAAGGTGCCGTCGGTGATCTCGGCGAGCGCCGCCTTGGCGGCCTCGCCGGCGGCCTGCACCCCTCGCCGGCCCATCGACCCTGAGGTGTCGATGAGGATGACCTCGGCCGAGGAGCCCGGGTCGGCGGCGGTCCGGCCCGCACCCCCGCCCGAGGCTCCGGCCGAGGCGCCCGTGGAGGTCACCCGGACGATCGCGTGCAGGTCGGTGCCGCCGTCGGGCAGGAACTCGTTCTGGAACACCTCAGCGGTGAAGTCAGCCATTGATCGGAGCCCCTTCCTCGGGGGCGGCCGTCTCGGCTGCCCCGTGCGTGTCATTCGATCCTTGTGCAGCCAGTCTCGCAAGGGCAACCGTGATGTTGTCGCGTCCCCCCTGCTCGTTGGCGAAGTCGACGAGAGCCTGCGCCAGCACCACGGGCTCGTCGCCGACGCGGGCTTGCCTCTCGCGCAGGAGTGCCCGCAGGTCCTCGGCCTCCGAGCAGTAGTTCCACAGACCGTCGGAGCAGACCATCAGCCAGCCCCCCGCCGGCCCGTTCGGCGTCAGCGTCGTCAGGTGGGGTGTGAGGTCGTCGGGCGAGTCCTTGCCGAGCCACCTCGTGATCGAGTGCGCGTGCGGCCCGGTCTCGGCAGCGACCCGGGGCACCCCGTTCGTGATCTGCTCCTGCGCGTAGGAGTCGTCGCGCCCGAGCTGGGCGGCGGGCTCGTCGTCGGAGTCGGGGAACCAGTAGACACGGCTGTCCCCGACGTTTCCCGCGACGATGACGCCGTCCTCGACGACGGCTGCGGCGAAGGTGCACGACGGGGGGTTGGGCACGTCGTCCTCGACGGTGTCGCTGACGGCGGCGTTGGCCTCGGCCACCGCGACGGTCAGCGCCCGGCCGGCGGCCGCTGTCCAGGCGTCCTGGGTGCCGACTCCCTTGGGAAAGGGCTGGTCGAGCACGGACCGGGCGGCGTTCGCGGCGGCGAGCGACGCGATGTGGGAGTCGGTCGCCATGGAGACGCCGTCGCAGACGACGAGCACCGCGCGTGACCCGGCCGGCTCCGTGGCTCGCAACGCCATGGCGTCCTCGTTGCGGGTATGCCGTTTGCCGATGTCGCAGACGCCGCCGACCCAGGCGGCCGGCGCGTCCGTCACGTGGAAGCGCGGGTCGGGAGGGGGGGTGCCGCACTGGTCGCAGTAGCCGTCGACGATCTGGCCACGACGGCAGGCCTGGCAGAGCGTCTCGTCCGTGGTGTCCCCGGGGACGACGGCCGCGGAGGCGACCGGGCCGGTCCAGCCCACGTCCAGCGGTGACTCCTCGCCGGCGGGCGCCGTCTGTGGTGTGGCCGCGGCGAGCACTCCGTCGGCCTGCGCGACCCCACCCGGGGGTGTCCTCGGGGAGACGGGCGCGGCCGGCGCGGCCGCATCCACCGAGCCCACCGGGGGCACCGAGCCCACCGGGGGCACCGGGGGCACCGGGGGCACCGCGTCCACCGAGCCCGCCTCAGCCGCGCGCACCGCCCAGCCGGCCTCCGTGGGCGGGCCGGACGGCATACCGGCGGGGGCAACGGCCTGGGGCAGGGCGCTCGCCTGCGGCAGACCACTCGCCTGCGGCACCCCGCTCTCGGGGAGCGTCGGGGCGGCCGCGGTGAGGTCGTGGCCGCAGGCCTCGCAGAAGCTCGACGCGGCGGGGTTGGCAGCCCCGCAGACGGGGCAGCTGCGCTCGTCGGCGGCAGCGACGGGTGCGGCCTCGGGTGCGGTGGCGGGCGGGGACGTGCTCGCCGAGGGGGTGTCGGTCACCAGAGGCTCCAAGGTCGGATGGTGTTGGCTTCGTCGATGAGCGACACACGCTCATCGAGGTCGGGGGTGCGCTTCGCGAGCTCACGGAGGGAGTCCTCGAGCCCGAGGCGCAGGCTCGTCGGCGTGGCCTTGTGCGGGCCGATGCGCACGTCGGCCTTGTTGCCGCTCGACTGCACGCTCGCCAGGGCCTCGCGGTAGATCAGCGTCGTCACCTCCGCCTTGCGCCGGGCCGTCATCGACGTGTCCTCGAGGGTGCGCAGCGCCTCGGCGAGGTCGGGCAGGCCGCGGTTGGAGCGGGTGAGCAGCTCGGCCAGCCCTGCCCGTGCCGTGCGGAAGGCACTCGACTGGGGTGGCACGAGGCGATAGGCGGAGACGGCGCCGTCGAGGTCCTTGCGCGCGGCTCGGAGGCGAGCGAGGCCGAAGGCCGCCATCGGCACGTAGGTGGCGTCGGTGCGGGCGCAGGCGATGTAGAGGTTCTCGGCGACGGCGTCGTCCCCTGCCTTCTCACACGCGTGGGCGAGGGCGAGCTTGGGCGCGAGCTCGCCGGGCACCTGCCCGTAGACGGCGTTGAACGAGGCCTGGGCGCCGCGGGCGTCACCGCGCTCGAGCGCGGCCAGCCCCTGGATCCAGACCGCTCGCCACTCCCATGGGTCGGCGCGCAGCAGCTCGCTGGCCGTGGTCTCGGCGATGTCGCGCTTGCCGGCGTCGAGCGCCGTGCGGGCCCGCTCGAGGAGCACCTCCGTCGAGGACTTGGGCGGGTGCATCAGCCGCTCGAGGCGCTCGCTCGCGGTGCCGTTGACCGTCTGGAGCCACCCGACGAGCGGGTCGTGGGGGTCGCGGCGCAGCGAGGGGAGGTTGCGCCAGTCGTCGGGCTCGGTGCCCGGTGTCGGCACGTCGAAGAGGAGCGAGCTGACCGTGGTCGTCGCGGCGCCCGATCCCCGGTCGAGCGCGACGACCTCGCGCAGCACCCCGACCATCTGCGAGCGCAGCTCGTCGGCCGAGACGAAGCGGTCGTCACGGTTGGGGGCGCAGGCCTTGGCGACGAGCCGGTAGAAGGAGTCGTAGCGCTGGAAGACGGGCACGGTGTCCTGGGCGGGCAGGACGTTGAGGTAGGTCGTCTGGTAGCCGCGGAACTCCATCGTCAGCACGACGAGGGTGCGCCCGATCGTGTAGATGTCGGAGGCGACCGAGACGCCGAGCTCGGCCACCTCAGGCGCCTGGTAGCCGACAGTGCCGAAGATCGCGGAGTCGTCGTCGTCGGCCCGGCGCACGCCGCCGAGGTCGATCAGCTTGACCTCGTCACCGACCTGGATGATGTTGTCGGGCTTGAAGTCGCAGTAGACGAGCCCGAGGTCGTGGAGGTACTGGAACGCCGGCAGGATCTCGAGGAGGTAGGCGAGCGCCTGGTCGACCGGCAGCGGGTCGTAGCGGCCGGTGTGCTGCATCCGCTGCTTGAGGATCGACTTGAGCGAGGTGCCACCGACGTACTCCATGACGATGTAGCCGGCGTCGTCGTGGGTGACGAAGTTGTAGATCTCGACGATGCTCGGGTGCGACACCTGCGCGAGGAAGCGCTGCTCGGCGATGGCCGCGGCGAGGGCGTCCGGGTCGGCCGAGTTGAGCAGGCCCTTGAGCACCACCCAGCGGTCGGAGACGTTCTTGTCGCGAGCGAGGTAGATCCAGCCGAGACCACCGTGGGCGAGGCACCCGGCCACCTCGTACTGCCCGGCGACGAGGTCGCCGGCCTGCAGCTTCGGGTCGAACGAGAAGGGGAAGCGGCACTTGGCGCAGAAGCCGGTCGAGCGTCCGGGCTTGCCGTCGCGTCCCCGGCCGACGGGCTCGCCGCACTTGGGGCAGTAGCGCTTGCTCTCGGGCACCGAGGGGTTGGTGAGCAGCGCCTTGCCGGCGTCGATCTCGGGCGCAGGGCGGACGGTCGTGATGCCACCGCCGAGACGAGCCGAGCGCAGTCGCTGGGAGCCGCCGGTGCGCCGGGTCGCCACCGACCCGAGTGCTCGGGCGTGCTTGGAGCCCAGGGCCGCTGACGCGAGGTTGCTCGACGCCGAGGAACGTGTCGACAGCTCATGGCCGGCTCCCGGCACCTCACCGGCCTCGCCGGGGTCGCCCGAGCCGCCGCCGGCCAGCGCGGACGGAGCCTGCTGGTCGGCCGGGGTGCCGCACACGTTGCAGTAGCCGGCGTCGATCGTGCCGGAGCACCCGGGCTGGAGGCAGGCGCCGCCCTCGGGGATGGCCGGGCCGGTGGCGAGCCGGGGGGACGGGTGCGGGCTCGTCGCGGCCGACGGGGTGTCACCGGGGCCCGCGGCGCCCGCCGCCGGCGGACGACCCGGGGGTGGGCGAGGGGCCTGAGGCAGGGACGCTCTCAGCCATGCCGCAGACGTCGCAGTAGCCGTCGACGATGGTGCCGGAGCAGCCGGGCTGGGTGCACTTCATGGGCGACCCTTCTGGGGGCGGGGCGTGGAACGCGTGGCGACGTCGAGATAGGACTGGTAGGCAGCAGCGAGGGCGCGGGCCCGCACGAGCGGCAGGGGGGTGCGGACGAGCGTCTCGTCGAGCCGCCGGCGCAGGTCGGTGAGGTCGGGCGCCAGCTCCTCGGGCACGCGCGCCGACGCCGCCATCGCCGACAGAGCCCCCGCGAGGCCGACGACCTCGTCGCGCTCGGCCAGCCCGGCGGCATACCGCTCATGGGCGAGGTCGAGCGCCCGGGAGACCCGCTCGAGCCGCTCGCGGTATGCCGTGAGCTCGGCGGCCGCTTGCGGCACCGGCCCCAGCGCGCGCACGTTGGGGATGGCCAGGTGGGGCGCCGGGGTGATCGCCTCGATGCAGGCGCGCTCGAGGGCGCGGATGGCGGCGGCGCGCGCGTCGAGCTCCTCGATCTGCTGCTGGGTGCGCACCCGGCTGCGAGCGGCTGACGCGCGTTCGGCGGCGGCGACGATGAGGTCACGCTCGAGCACGGCGATGTCGATCTCGAGCGGGCCGATGACGCCGCCGACGTCGGCGCCTCGCCTGGCGCGGGCGAGCAGGTCCTCGATGCGCCGGTCGAGGCGGGCGAGCTTCTCGGAGGCGGCGTCGCGCTGGTCGCCGGCAGGCACGAGGGGCACCTGGTCGCGGATGCGCTCGACCCCGGCCCGGGCCACGGTGACGCGCTGTGAGGCCTCGGCGGCGCCGGGAGCCAGCGAGGCACGGGCCTGGAGGGTGCGGGTCAGCGAGTCGAGCAGCCGGCACGCCTCCGGCAGGCTGACGGCGAGCGAGCCGCTCGAGGGGAGCGAGAGGTGCTCGGAGGTGTTGGAGTCGAGTCGGCCGTGGATGAGGGTCGAGAGGCGCTCGGCCTCCTTGGGCCCGACCCGTCCGCCGTCGAAGGTCGTCTCGAGGAGGGTCAGGCGGTCGCTGACCGCCTTCCAGAAGGTCAGGGCGACGGTGAGGTCGGTCGTGATCGCCGCCTGCTCGACCGCCGAGAGCCGCAGCAGCGCCCGGTCCACCTCGCCGAGGTCGGCCCGGCGCTGGGCGACCCACAAGCGGAGCGCGCCCAGGTAGGTCTGGGCCTCGCCGGCCTGCACCGGCACCCCGAGCGCGCCCGGGGCCGTCGGGGCGGCGACGCCGGGCTGGTCGGGAGAGGGCTGCGGGGCGGCCGTCATCAGCGCCCGTAGCGGGGGGTCGGGGGAGCGGGAGCCGGGCCGAGCGGCTCGGCGAGCCAACGGTTGTAGATCGTCTTCCACTCGCCGTCCGCGATGAGGTCGGCGAGGACGCGGTTGACGTAGCGCACGAGGTAGACGTCGGCCTTGTTGAAGCCGAGGCCGTAGGGCTCGACCGTGACGGCCTTGGCGCTCGTGATGACGGTGTTGGGGTCCTGCGCGGTCAGCCCGGCGAGCACCGTGTCGTCGCCCGTGATGGCGTCGGCCTTGCCCTGCTGGAGCAGCACGAGGCAACCCGTGTGGTTGGACGCGGTGACGGGGATCGGCCCCTTGACGCTCTGCAGCTTGGTCAGGGAGGTCGTGCCGGTGGGGGCGCAGACCCGCTTGTCCGTGAGGTCGGCCAGACCCCACGACGCGGCGTCCTTGTCGGCGGTCAGCAGGCTCTTGGAGATGAGCACCTTCTGGCCCGAGCGGTAGTACTCGGCCGAGAAGGCGATGTCGTTCCACCGCGAGCAGGTCATCGACATGTTGCGGGCCACCATGTCGAGCTCCCCGTCCTGCAGGAGCTTGATGCGGTCGCCGGCGGTGATGACCCGCAGCTGGAGCTTCGGGCTGCCGAAGAGGCTCGTCGCGACCGCCTTGGCCATGTCGATGTCGAAGCCCGTGATCTGCGAGGTGAAGGGGTCTCGGGCACCGAAGAGGTAGGTGTCGGCCGAGACCCCGACGACGAGGTAGCCGCGCTTGATGATCTCGCCCACCCGCGCGTCGGTGATCTGGCCCCGGCTGGGCAGGCTGGTGAGCGGGTCGTAGGTCTGCGTTGCGTTGTCGCAGGCCGGCGCCGCGGTGCCGGGGGTCGACGAGGTCGGCTTCGGGGTCACCTTGGTGGGCAGGGCCGTGGGCTCGTAGGTCACGCTCGAGCAGGCGGCGAGCACGCCGACGCAGAGCGCGGCGAGTGCGGAGGCGATGCGGCGCCTGGTGCGGCGGCCCGGGCCGGAGTGCTGGGTGATCATCGGTACTCCTCGATCCGCTGTCCGATGCCGCGCACGACGAGCCAGGCGGCGAGCAGCGCCGCGAGTGCGACGCCGAGGGCGGCGATGGGAGCCGTGCCGGCGAGTTCGTCGAGGCGTTCGACGGCAGCCGTGCCGGCCGCATCACGCGCCTGCGTGACGGCGGTGTCGAACGTCGTGAAGGTGCCGTCGGACCCCTTCGCGGTGGCGTCCGTCGACATCGCGACGGCCTTGTCCCACTGGCCGTTGTCGTCGAGGCCTCGCACCTGCTCGTGCACGGCCTTGTAGTCGCCCCACTTGTCGGCGAGCGTCGTGTCGTCGACGCCGGTGAGGGCGTTGCGGACGGCGACGTCGTCGGCCTTCCACGACTTCTCGTTGGCCGCTCCGGAGCCCCGCCGGATCAAGGTGAGGCTCTCGTTGGCGCGGGCGTCGTTGGCCGACGTCGTCGCCTCGGCCAGTGTGACGGTCTGGCCGAACGACCCGTCGGCGACGGCCCGGGTGGCCGAGCCGACTCCGGCGACCTGGACGAGGGCGAAGACGAGGGCGACGAGCAGCAGGGCGATCGCGGCCGTCAGGCGCCCGTTGAGGTAGCGGTGCGTGCGCTTGGCCAGCCAGACGGCGATCGCGACGAGCCCGATGAGGGCGAGGAGCCCGATGGCGAGCTGGAGGCTCGAGTTGCTGCGGCTGAACTCGTCCTGGGCGCGCTGCTCGTTGGCGTCGACGATCGCGCTGATGATGGGGATGGCGTCGGCCCGCAGCCCGGTGCTCGCCTGGGTGAGGTACTGCGCCCCGACGGGCAGGCCGAGCCGGTTGTTGGTGCGAGCCTGCTCGACGAGGGCGGCATACGTCTGCACCTGTTGCGAGAGGGCGCCGAGCGCGGTGCCGTCGGCCGGCTGGGCGGCTGCGGCCTCGGCGACACCGGTGGCGACGCGTGACATGGCGTCCTGGTAGCGCTTGCGGGACTCCGGAGTCTCGAGGCCGCCGATGAGGAAGGCGTTGGACGCGACGGCGTCGGCGCGGAGCAGGTCGACGTGGATCGACTGGGCCTGCACGACCTGCGCCGTGTTGTTGGCCGCCCGCTCGACGGCGGCCTGCGACGAGAGCAGGGCGTTGGCGCTGACGGCGCCGAGCACGATGGCGGCGAGGACGCCGAGGACCATGTAGAGGCGCATCCGTCCGGGCGTGCCGTGCAGGAGGCGCGACACGACGGAGCGCGCGCCGGGGATGCTGCCGGCGATGGTGCGCGGGCGCGCCACTGGAGGACCCGACGGCGCGCCGGCGGGGAGCGCGACGGGGATGTTCGTCGTCGGTCGGCTCGTCGGGGCACTGGTCATCGGGGGTCCTCGCTCGTCGCGGTCTGGTCGTCCGAGACTGCCTCATCGGCCGGCCCCACACCATCAGGGTCTGCCCTGACCGGCACCGGATCCGTCACGTCATCGGGGACGGGGACGGTTGAGTGCGTGAGGTCCGAGTCGTCCGGTGGTTCGAGCACGTCGGTCTCGACGGGCTCGTCGGGCTGCTCGGTGAAGTCGTCGGCAGTGAGCAGACGCAGGTCGTCGCGGGAGGGTTCCGTCGCGTCCTTGAGCCGCCACGCGTGCCTGCCGATGGCCTGCTCGAAGAGGTTGCGCGAGAAGCGGCCGTTGCCGAAGGCCGAGGTGCGCGGCGTGGCCTGGAGGATGTGACCCACCCGGGTGCGGGCCTCCGGTGTGAGCTCGTAGTCCGAGGCCCCGGCCATCGAGTCGAGGATGGCGAGCAGCTCGTCGTCGGAGTAGTCGTCGAACTCGATCGTCGTCGTGAACCTGCTGGCGAGGCCGGGGTTCTGGGCGATGAAGCGCACCATCGGGTCGGGGTAGCCGGCGACGATGACGACGAGGTCTTCGCGATGGTCCTCCATCTCCTTGACGAGGGTGTTGACCGCCTCCTCGGCGTACTGGTCGCCCGCCAGGGCGTAGGCCTCGTCGATGAAGAGCACGCCGCCCTTGGCCCGGGCGCAGACCTCGGCCGTCTTCATCGCCGTCTGCCCGACGTAGCCCGCGACGAGCTCGCTGCGGTCGACCTCCACGAGCTGGCCCTGCGGGAGGAGCTTGAGGGCGCGGTAGATCGCTCCGATGAGTCGCGCGACGGTCGTCTTGCCGGTGCCCGGGTTGCCGACGAAGATCAGGTGCCGGCTCATCCGGGGAGCCCTGAGGCCGGCCTCGGCGCGCATCCGCTCGACGCTGAGCAGGGCCACCTGACGGTGGATCTCCTTCTTGACGCGGGCGAGCCCGATCATCGCGTCGAGCTCGGCGAGCAGCTCCTCGACCGACTTCTCCGGCTCGGCCGGCTGCTCGGGCTCGGCCGGAGGATCGTCTCCGTCGGCCTGGGCTCGGGCTTCGGGGGCAGCCGGGTCGCCTTGCGGCGCAGCGGGGTCGCGGCGCGGGTCGAAGGAGGGGTCCAGCGCACTGGGGAGGGTGGGACGCAGCACGTCAGGCATGCCGAAGACGCCACCGGGCAGTGGCCGTATGCCGCCCAGTGGCCCCCCGGCGAGTCCGGCACTCCCGGGGTGGGGCACGCGCGCGCCCGCCCCGCGTGCTGCCTCGAGATAGGCGGCGGAGGCGGCCGAGGCGTTGGCGATGGCCCAGATCGGGGCGGTGCCGAGCATGACGGCCGACGAGGCGACCTCGGTCAGCGCCTCGGCGTACTCGCCTGCGAGGCTGCTGCGCGATGCGACGAGGGCCTCGAGCAGGTCGGTCGGAGCCCCCCGCCAGCGTCGGGCGCTCGAGGCGGCATCGAAGAACGCCTCGTTGACCCGGCCGAGGTCGGTGACTCCGAGGTGGGCCACCCGCGCCCACTCCGAGGCCGCCCCGGGCACCGACTCGGCGAGGGCGGCGGCGACGCGCAGCCCCTCGTCGCGCGCGGCGGCCGGGTCGAGCCCGGCCTCGGCGGCGATGTCGCTCAGCTCGTCGAGACTCTCGGCCAGGCGCGACCTGTCGGTGCTCATCGGTCAGAACTCGTCGGTCGGATCATGCGTCACTCCGGCGGGGCGAGGGGGGAGGGGGTGGCGGGCGTGCTGGAGACCTGGCGCTCGGCGGGTGGGGGCGGCGCGGCCACGGCGTCCGGGCCGAGGCCGAGCGCCCCACCGGCCGAGGCCTGCCCGAACTTCTGCTCGAGGAACGCCCCGTGCACGATGATCGCCTCGGCATCGGCGCGGCACACGGCGTCGTAGACCTTGTCCATCGTCGTGCCGAGCAGGTCGAGCTGGTCGACGAGCAGCATGACCGAGCTCTTGCCGCCGGCGATCGGGCGGCTGTCGGCCCAGTCGCGCGGCAGGCGCAGGTAGTTGCCGATCGCGACCGGCAGGTAGTCGGTGGCCGTCGCCATGACACTGAAGCCCTGTGCGCTGCCGATGCCGAGGGTCGTGAGCCGGGGGAGTGTCTGGCGCACGATGCGGGTGACGCGCAGCAGCCGCGACAGGACGACACCGGGCACCTTGCCGTCGCGCGCCTGCTGCTCGATGGCGTCGAGCGCGCCGAGCAGCTGCTCAGTCGTCGGCGGCCCCGGGCGCGGCGGCTCCGGTGCCTCGGGCTTGTCCAACCCGAACCACGACCGGATTCCCACGTCGCTTCCCCTCTGCATCTTGCGCCGGACGGGGACGTGCCCGCGTCCGTGCCGCACCTGACCATCTTCGCCGAGCGGTCGCCGTGCCGGCGACCCGCCCCCTCACCGACCGGTGCCGAGGTCGAGCATCCCGGGTGCGACGTTGTCGGCGCGGCGCGCGTCCTGCGTGGCGACCCGGTCGAGGTAGGTCCGTGACTTGGCGACCTCGGTCTCGAGGGTGCCGATCGTCGCGGCCATGTTGTCGAGGGCCCGCACCTTGAACTGGTCGATGGTGTCCATCGTCTCGTAGATGTTGGAGAACGCCTTCTGCAGGGACTCCATCGACAGCGTCGCGCTCGCCGACTGCTCCTGGATGCGGGCGGAGTTCTGCTTGAGCGCCTCGGACGTGCGCTCGATGATGCCCGAGGTCGTCGTGTTGAGGGCCGTGATCTGGTCGAGCACGAGCTGCTGGTTGTTGAGGGCCTGGGCGACGATGACCGCGGTGCGCAGCGCCGACACGGTCGTCGTCGTGGCGCGGTCGACGCCCTTGATGAGCTCGATGTTGTTCTTGATGATGATGTCGATCGCGAGGTAGTTCTGGATCGACACCGCGAGCTGGGTCAGCAGGTCCTGGTGCTTCTGGCGCACATAGAAGAGCACGTCCTCGCGCAGCGCCTTGGCCTTGTCGGGGTCGGTTGCATCGAGCGTCGCGACCTGGGCGGCGAGCTTGGCGTCGAGCCGCTCGGCGACGTAGACGTACTGGTTGAGCCGGCCCATCGACTCCCAGAGGTTCTTCTTCTCGAGGTTGAGGGCGACGTTGTCCTTGACGAGCTCGTCCTGACCGGACTGGAGCGAGTGGAGGATGCCGTTGAGGTGGCTCTGGGCCGACTGGTACTTGCGGAAGTAGTCGTTGACCCTGTCGCCGAAGGGGATCATGCCGAGGAACTTCTTGGCCCCGGCGGTCTGACCGGGGTCGAGGTCCTCCACGGTGCGGCGCAGGTCGAGCAGCGTCTTGCCGACCTTGGAGTTGCCTGACAGACCGCCCTCGTTGAGCGCCTTGACCGGCATCTGGAGCATGCGGTTGCTGCTCTCGGCCGCGAACTTCACCTCGTCGTTGCCCATCATGCGCACGTCGGTGGCTTTGGCCTCCCACTCGGGGGAGCGCGAGGCCGCCTTGAGCAGGGAGTCGAGGTAGGTGTCGACCTTGGCGTCGAGCCCGGGCAGGGCGGCCTCGGGCACGGCCGGGGCCATCTTGGGGGCGGAGGTCTCGGCGACGGGCGCCGACGGCGCCGGCGCCGTGAGGATGAAGGCGTCGGCGGTCGGGGGCGCGAGCGGCTGCACCTGCGCGGCCTGGGCTGCTGGCTGGTCGGTCATCTCGAACGGGGTCCTTCCCTCTGAGCCGGCCACGTCGGCGACGCGTCCGAAGTCCTCGCTCGCACAGCGGCATACGGGCCTGGCTGGCGTACGGCCACTCTACGTGCCGTGCGCGTGGGACGGCACGGGCATTCGCGCGGTTCCGCAGAGGTTCAGGGGTCGAGTCCGGGAGAACCCCGACGAACGTCGGGACGTCCTCGGGGCCACCCCCGGGGGACTCCCCGAGGGCGACCGCGGCTCGGAGTCAGGGGAGGTGCCGGGCCGCGGTCGCGCGTGTGGGTCCCACACGATGAGAACGGCGGGGGTTACGGGCGAGTTCCCGCCAGGTTCGCGCGCCGGTATGCCGTGGGGCCGGCTCTCACGAGAACTGCCAGGAGCGCTTCGACAGGCCGAACCAGAAGCCGTCGATGACGCTCTCGTTGTCGAGGCCGCCGGACTCGTAGGCGGCGCCCAGCGTGACGAAGAGCGGCGCGAAGTGCTCGGTGCGCGGGTGTGCCTCGTGTGCGGCGGGCGCCTTGTCGAGGAAGTCGAGGAGGCCGTCGACGTCCTGCGCCTGCATCGCCTCCTGCGCCCAGTGGTCGAACTCGGCGCTGGCCCGGGGCGGCGTGCCCGCGGGTCCGGCGGCGGGGTTGAACCAGCGCAGGTTGTGGGTCGTGAAGCCCGAGCCGACGATGAGCGTGCCCTGCTCGCGCAGCGGCGCGAGCTTCCGGCCGATCTCGAAGAGGCCGCGCGGGTCGAGCGTCGGCATCGACAGCTGCAGCACCGGCACGTCGGCGTCGGGGAACATCTCCTTGAGCGGCACGTAGGCGCCGTGGTCGAGGCCGCGGGACTCGTCACGGTGCACGGCCGACGACGAGGTCTGACCGGGCGCGGTGAGCAGCTTGGTCACCTCGTCGGCGAGCCCCGGCGCGGGCGGGGCGTCGTAGGTGACCTCGTAGTAGCGCTGCGGGAAGCCCCAGAAGTCGTAGGTCAGCGGTGCGCCGGTCGTGCTGCCGAGGGTCGTCGGCGCGTCCTCCCAGTGCGCCGAGACGATCAGCACGTTGTCGGGCTTGGGCAGGTCGTCGGACCAGGCGGCGAGCTCGGCGGTCCAGCGCTCGTCGTCGGCGAGCGGCGGGGCGCCGTGGCTGAGGTAGAGCACGGGGGCGGCCATCATGGATCCTCTCACAAGTCGTTGAACTCTAAACTATCACGGAAACGCCGTTCGCACCCCCAGTATTTCCGTGGGCGCGTCCCGAGGCGGGCCGTTCGGCCGTGTCCCGCGCCAGACCGGACGTGCGAGCGTGACAGCGTGACCGCGCCACCCGGCATACCGCCGCGCTGTGAATACGATGCGAGCGCTCTCGACACCTGCTGTTACGGTCGAGCCGCGTCCACGCCGATGCAGCGACGAATCCGCTGCACGTGAGACCAGGAAGTCGAAGGTGCACCACATGGCTGCAGGAAAGGGCCGCAAGCTCGTCATCGTCGAGTCGCCCGCCAAGGCGAAGACGATCGCGGGATACCTCGGAGGCGACTTCGAGGTCGAGGCGTCGGTCGGACACATCCGCGACCTGCCCAACCCGTCGGAGCTGCCCGCCGACATGAAGAAGGGGCCCTACGGCAAGTTCGCCGTGGACGTCGACAACGGCTTCGACCCCTACTACGTCGTCGACCCCGACAAGAAGAAGAAGGTGGCCGACCTCAAGCGGCTGCTCAAGGACGCCAGCGAGCTCTACCTCGCCACCGATGAGGACCGCGAGGGCGAGGCCATCGCGTGGCACCTGCTGGAGGCGCTCAAGCCGCGGGTCCCGGTCAAGCGCATGGTGTTCCACGAGATCACCCGCGAGGCGATCCAGCGCGCCGTCAACGACACCCGCGAGATCGACACCGCGATGGTCGACGCGCAGGAGACCCGCCGCATCCTCGACCGCCTCTACGGCTACGAGGTCAGCCCGGTCCTGTGGCGCAAGGTCCGCCAGGGCCTCTCGGCAGGCCGCGTGCAGTCCGTCGCGACCCGCATGGTCGTCGAGCGCGAGCGCGAGCGGATGGCCTTCGTCCGGGCGTCCTACTGGGACGTCGAGGGCGACTTCACTCCTGACGGCGCCGCCCAGCAGTTCACCGCGCGGCTCTCCGCGGTCGACGGCGCCCGCGTCGCCACCGGCCGCGACTTCGCCGACGACGGCCGCCTCGTGCCAGCGGCGGGCAGGAGCGTCGTGCACCTCGACGAGGCGCTCGCGACCCGCATCGCCGAGGCGTGCCTGCCTCTTCACGCGCGCGTCACCGACGTGCAGGAGAAGCCCTACACGCGCCGTCCGTCGGCGCCCTTCACGACCTCGACCCTCCAGCAGGAGGCCTCGCGCAAGCTGCGCCTCAGCTCCAAGAACGCGATGCGGGTGGCTCAGCGGCTCTACGAGAACGGCTACATCACCTACATGCGCACCGACAGCACGACGCTGTCGGACGCCGCGATGACGGCCGCCCGCAGCCAGGCCCGCGACATGTACGGCGCCGACTACGTGCCCGACAGCCCGCGCCGCTACGAGAAGAAGGTCAAGAACGCGCAGGAGGCCCACGAGGCCATCCGCCCCGCGGGTGACCGCTTCCGCTCGCCGGCGCAGGTCGCCGGCGAGCTGCGCGGTGAGGAGTTCGCGCTCTACGAGCTCATCTGGAAGCGCACCGTCGCCTCGCAGATGGCCGACGCACGCGGCTCGACGGCCACCGTCAAGCTCGCCGTCGACACCGCGGTGGAGGGTGCTCAGTCGGTCGAGTTCAGCGCGAGCGGCACCGTCATCACCTTCAAGGGCTTCCTCGCCGCCTACGAGGAAGGCCGCGACGACGACGCCGCAGCCCGCGCCGACGCCGCCGCCGAGGAGCGCCGCCTGCCCAAGCTGAGCACCGGCGTGGCGCTCGAGGTCGTGCGCGCCGAGGCCGACGGGCACGAGACGAGCCCGCCCGCCCGCTACACCGAGGCGACGCTCGTCAAGGCGATGGAGGAGCGTGGCATCGGACGTCCCTCGACGTATGCCGCGACGATCGGCACGATCCAGGACCGCGGCTACGTCTTCACCAAGGGACAGGCGCTGGTGCCGACGTGGCTGGCCTTCGCCGTGACCCGCCTGCTCGAGGAGCACTTCGGCAACCTCGTCGACTACGAGTTCACCGCCTCGATGGAGGAGGACCTCGACCGCATCGCCAACGGCGAGGAGGGGCGCGTCGAGTGGCTGAAGCGGTTCTACTTCGGCGACGAGGCGACCTCGGCCGCCGGCCTGCGCCACCTCGTCGACGACCTCGGCGACATCGACGCCCGCGAGATCTCGACGATCCCGCTCGGCGACGGCATGGTCGTGCGGGTCGGCCGCTACGGCCCCTACGTCGAGGAGGTCGTGCCCGCGGGCATCGACCTCGAGACGGGTGAGGTGGCCGACGGCGCGGAGGTGCCGGCGACCCCCCGCCGGGCGACGATCACCGACGACATCGCACCCGACGAGATGACCCCCGCCCGGGCGCGCGAGCTGCTCGAGGCGGCTGCCGACGACGGCAAGGTGCTCGGCCAGGACCCCGAGACGGGGCGCGAGATCGTCGCGCGCGCCGGCCGCTACGGCCCCTACGTCACCGAGGTGCTGCCCGACACCGACGACGAGGTGGCGGCCAAGGGCCGCAAGAAGCCGGTCAAGGCCAAGCCCCGCACCGCGTCGCTCTTCAAGGACATGGAGCTGTCGACGATCGACCTCGAGGCGGCGCTCCGGCTGCTCAGCCTGCCCCGCGTCGTCGGCACCGACGCCGAGGGCGTCGAGATCACCGCACAGAACGGCCGTTACGGTCCCTACCTCAAGAAGGGCACCGACTCGCGCTCCCTCCTCTCGGAGCAGCAGCTCTTCGAGATCACCCTCGACGAGGCGCTCGCGATCTATGCCCAGCCCAAGCACCGGGGGCGGGCAGCCGCCACGCCGCCGCTCAAGGAGCTCGGCGACGACCCGGTCAGCGGCAAGCCCGTCGTCGTCAAGGACGGCCGCTTCGGGCCCTACGTCACCGACGGCGAGACCAACGCGACCCTGCGCAAGGATGACGACCCCACCGAGATCGCGCCCGAGCGCGGCTTCGAGCTGCTCGCCGAGAAGCGCGCCAAGGGCCCGACGACCCGCAAGCGCGCCGTGAAGAAGACGGCCAAGAAGACCGCGAAGAAGACGGCGACGCGCAAGACGGCGACCACGACCGCGACCAAGGCGACGGCGAAGAAGGCCTGACCGGCTGACCCGGGCCCACGGCATACCCCCTCGGTGGGTGTCGTGGGTCGGGCGGCCGAGCCGGTATGCCGTCAGGCGGGCTGCCCGTGCCCGCCCCCTGCCGCTACCGTCGGGGCATGCTCACGATCCGGCCCTTGGGTGAGGCCGACCACGCGCGGTGGGAGGAGCTCTTCCGCGCCTACATGGCCTTCTACGAGCGCGAGCTCGACCAAGCGGCCTACGACAGGGCGTGGCGCGAGTTCACTTCGGACACAAGGCTGCACGCGCTCGGCGCGCGGCTGGACGGTCGGCTCGTGGGCATCACGCACTTCCTCGTGCACCCGAGCACGAGCGACGCCGACCTCTGCTACCTCGAGGATCTCTTCACCGACCCCGAGGTGCGCGGCCGAGGCGTGGCGCGCGCGCTGATCGGGGCCGTGCGCGACTGGGCACGCGAGCAGGGCTGCGGGAGCGTCTACTGGCAGACCCACGAGACGAATGCGGTGGCGCGGCGGCTCTATGACGTGGTCGCGCGCAACGAGGGGTTCATCGTCTACACGGTGCCGACCTGACGGCACGTGTGGCCACTCGTCTGGCGGGGGCGCAGGGGTGTCGGCGCCGGGTGAGAGGCTGACCGCATGGCAACCGTGGTGTTCGTGCACGCCCACCCCGACGACGAGGCCTCGCAGACGGCTGGGTCGATGGCCCGCGCCGCCAAGGAGGGCCACCGTGTCGTCCTCGTCGTCGCAACCGACGGCGACCACGGAGACACGCCCGGCGACCTCGCCGAGGGCGAGACGGTCGTCGACCGGCGTCGCGTCGAGGCCGCAGCGTCCAACGCGGTGATCGGCACCCATCGCGTCGAGTTCCTCGGATACGCCGACTCCGGCATGACCGGCTGGGCGCAGAACGACCACGAGACGAGCTTCGGTCGGGCCGACACCGAGGAGGCCGCGCAGCGGGTGGCCGCCATCCTGCGCCAGGAGGCAGCCGACGTCGTCGTCGGCTACGACTGGCACGGGGGCTACGGCCACCCCGACCACGTCAAGGTGCATGCGGTGACCAAGCGCGCGGCCGAGCTGGCCGGCACGCCCCGTTACCTCGAGTCCTCGATGAACCGCACCGCGATGATCCGCGGTCACGAGGCCGCGATGGCTGCCGGCATGGACGTCGGCGACTGGGATCCCAGCCAGCCGATGGACGACGGCAACCCCCTCGGCAGCCTCGAGAGCGAGCTGCACTGGGCCTGCGACGTCGCCGACTTCCTCGGGATCAAGCGTGAGGCATTGCGGGCGCACGCGAGCCAGTCCGATGCCCAGGGCATGCTGCAGATGCCAGAGCAGATGTTTGCCGCCGGGTTCGGCACGGAGCACTTCATCGAGCCGGGACGGCCCGACGGCATGGTGGTGGGGTGGTTCCTCGACGGGTGAGCAGGCGGTGAGTTACTCTCCGGTAACAACAGACGCATCCTTGAGAGGATCCCGATGCCTGCGTTCGACTTCAGGACCGCGACGCCCGATGAGCTCGCGGCGGTCCACCCCGCCGACTTGATCGAGGCGGTGAAGTCGATGTCGGATCGCGACCTCAGGGACCTCATGGACGGCCCGAACCGCAGCCCCATCATCACCTCGATCTTCACGCGGATGCCGCAGCTCTTCCGCCCTGAGCGGGCGGGGGCCACGACGGCGACGACGCACTGGACGCTCACCGGCAGGCCCGACGGCAGCTCCGACGAGTGGACCGTGAGGGTCGCCGAAGGGGTGTGCACCGTGGTGGCGGGTCACGACGGCGACGCGACCCTGGGGCTGACGATGCCGCCCGTCGAGTTCATCAAGCTCATCACGAAGACCGGCAACCCGGTGATGATGTTCATGACGGGCAAGCTCAAGGCGCGCGGCGATGTCGCCCTTGCGGCCAACCTCGCCGGCTGGTTCGACGTCCCCGCCCGCTGACTCTCGCCCGCCCACGTCACCAGGTCGAGTGCCCACGTCCCGACGCCCCCGCGCTCGTCGAGTGCCCAGTTGCTCACGTCAGGAACTGGGCAGACGTGCGCACTCGATGTGCGCGGGTGAGGAAGTGGGCACTCGACCGGCATGGTCGAGTGCCCACTTCCTGACGCGTGCGGGGACGGTCAGGGGAGCGCGGCGATGATCTCGTTGAACGTCGCCGAGGGACGCATCACCGCGGCGACCTTGTCGCCGTCGGGACGGTAGTAGCCGCCGATGTCCACCGAGTGGCCCTGCGCGTCGACGAGCTCCTGCGAGATCGTCGACTCGTTGTCCGAGAGTGCCTGGGCGACGTCGGAGAACCTGGCCGCGAGCTCCGCGTCGTCGGTCTGCCTGGCCAGCTCCTGGGCCCAGTAGAGCGCGAGCCACACGTGGCTGCCGCGGTTGTCGATCTGGCCGACCTTGCGGGCCGGGCCCTTGTTCTCGTCGAGCAGGCGTCCGGTGGCCCGGTCGAGCGTCTCGCCGAGGATCCTGGCTCGGGCGTTGCCGGTGACCTCCGACAGGTGCTCCAGACTGACGGCGATCGCGAGGAACTCGCCGAGGCTGTCCCAGCGCAGGTAGTTCTCCTGGACGAGCTGCTGCACGTGCTTCGGGGCTGAGCCTCCCGCTCCGGTCTCGAAGAGGCCGCCCCCGTTGATGAGCGGCACGACCGAGAGCATCTTGGCCGACGTGCCGAGCTCGAGGATCGGGAAGAGGTCGGTGAGGTAGTCACGCAGCACGTTGCCCGTGACGGAGATCGTGTCCTCGCCCTTGCGGATGCGGTCCAGCGAGAAGGCGATCGCGTCGGTCGGCTTCATGATCTCGATGGTCAGGCCATCGGTGTCGTGGTCACCGAGGTACTCCTTGACCTTGGCGATGAGGTTGGCGTCGTGGGCGCGGTCCTCGTCGAGCCAGAAGATCGCCGGGGTGCCGGTCGCCCGGGCGCGGGTGACGGCGAGCTTGACCCAGTCGCGGATCGGCACGTCCTTGGTCTGGCAGGCGCGCCAGATGTCACCGGCCGAGACCTCGTGCTCGAGCAACGTCGCGCCGGAGGCGTCGACGACGCGCACGACGCCGTCTGCAGCGATCTCGAAGGTCTTGTCGTGGCTGCCGTACTCCTCCGCGGCCTGCGCCATGAGGCCGACGTTGGACACGGAGCCCATCGTCGCCGGGTCGTAGGCGCCGTGCGCGCGACAGTCGTCGAGGACGACCTGGTAGATGCCGGCGTAGGAGCTGTCGGGCAGCACGGCGAGGGTGTCCTGCTCGCCGCCGTCGGCGTTCCACATGTGGCCCGACGTGCGGATCATCGCCGGCATCGAGGCGTCGACGATGACGTCGCTCGGCACGTGCAGGTTGGTGATGCCCTTGCCGGAGTCGACCATGGCGATGGCCGGACCGTCCTCGAAGCCCTTCTTGACGGCGGCCTCGATGGCCTCTCGCTGGTCGGCCGGCAGGGACTGGACGGCGCCGAGGACAGCACCCAGCCCGTCGTTGGGGCTCGCGCCGGCGGCGGCGAGCTCGGCGGCATACGTCTCGAAGAGGTCGGGGAAGAAGGCGCGCACGGCGTGCCCGAAGATGATGGGGTCGGAGACCTTCATCATCGTGGCCTTGAGGTGGACGGAGAGCAGCACGCCCTCCTCCTTGGCGCGCACGACCTGGGCCGCGAGGAAGTCGCGCAGCGCCGCGACGCGCATGACGGTCGCGTCGATGACCTCGTCGGCGAGGACCGGGATCGACTCCTTCAGGACGGTCGTGGAGCCGTCCGTCGCCACGTGCTCGACCCGCAGGGTCGTGTCGCCCACGATCACGGTCGACGTCTCGTTGTGGCAGAAGTCGTCGGCGTCCATGGTCGCGACGTTGGTCTTGCTGTCGGCGCTCCACGCGCCCATCGAGTGCGGGTGCTTGCGGGCGTAGCTCTTGACGGACGCAGGCGCGCGACGGTCGGAGTTTCCTTCGCGCAGAACGGGATTGACCGCCGAGCCCTTCACCTTGTCGTATGCCGCCCGAGCCGCCTTCTCGTCGTCGGTCGACGGGTTGTCGGGGTAGTCGGGCAGCGCGTAGCCGGCGGCCTGCAGCTCGGCGATCGCCGCCTTGAGCTGGGGGATCGAGGCAGAGATGTTGGGCAGCTTGATGATGTTGGCCTCGGGTGTCCTGGCCAGCTGCCCCAGCTCGGCGAGCGCGTCGTCGACCCGCTGCTCCGGCGTCAGGGCGTCGGGGAAGGAGGCGATGATGCGGCCCGCGAGCGAGATGTCGCGGGTCTCGACGTCAACGCCCGCCTGGCGCGCGAACGCCGAGACGATCGGCAGCAGCGACGCGGTCGCGAGCGCCGGCGCCTCGTCGGTGTGCGTGTAGATGATCGTCGAGTCAGTCACCAGTGGCTCCATTCGAGGTCCGAAGAAATCTTGACATCAAGATATCGGAAAGCGTCGCGACGATGGGGTCGCCGTCCCATCCTGCCGGGGTGGTCTGCGCCACGCCAGAGAGCCCGTCCTAGGGTGGTGCGCGTGAGCGCCGCCGCCCCCATCGAGGACTCCACCGCACGCCATCTGTCCCACCTGCTCGCGACCGAGCAGCGCAGGAGTCGACTGCCCTCCGTCGCCGCCGGCCTCGTGCGCGGCGGAGCATCTCGTCTGGAGTGATGCCGTGGGCACGGTCGACGGCCGGGCCGGTGGGATCGCCGCTGATGCCGACACGCAGTATCGGATGGGCTCGATCACCAAGACCTTCGTCGCCGTCGCCGTCATGCAGCTGCGCGATCGCGGACGGCTCGACCTGCTGGACCGATTCGACGAGCATGTGCCGGGCACTGCCTTCGGCGACGTGACGATCGCGCAGCTGCTCTCGCACGGTGCGGGCCTGCAGGCCGAGACGGACGGCCCGTGGTGGGAGCGCACCGCCGGCGCCAGCTGGGCAGAGCTCGCCGGCTCGCCGGTGCGTCAGCGCTTCCGCGCCGGGCGCCGCTTCCACTACACCAACGTCGGCTACGCGGCCCTCGGCGAGCTCGTCGCGCGGGCACACGGCACCGACTGGTTCGACGTGGTCGGCCGCGAGCTGCTCGCCCCGCTCGGGATGACGCGCACGACGACGCGTCCCTCCGGCAAGGCCGCGCAGGGACTGGCCGTGCACCCCTTCGCCGACGTGCTGCTGCAGGAGCCCGAGCACGACGCCGGCGCCATGGCACCCGCGGGCCAGCTGTGGACGACGGTCGAGGACCTCGCGCACTGGGCCGCCTTCGCGGCAGGTGACACGGGTGACGTCCTCCAGTCCGACACGCTCGCCGAGATGCTCGAGCCCCACACCGTGGGCGACAACCCGGGTCAGCCGTGGACGGTCGCGCACGGGCTCGGGTGGCAGGTGTGGAACCTCGCAGGCCGGAGGTATGCCGGTCACGGCGGCTCGATGCCCGGCTTCCTCGCGGGATTGCGGGTCGACCTCGAGACCGGTGACGGCGTCGTCGTCTTCGCCAACACGACGGCGGGGATGGGGCCGGTCGGTTCCGATCTGCTCGCCGCCCTCGCCGAGCGCGAGCCGAGGATGCCCGAGCCCTGGCACGCGAACGGCGACCCTGCCGCACTCGACGTCATCGGCATGTGGCACTGGGGTCCGGCAGTCACCGTTGCCCGGGTCGTCGGGGAGCACCTCGTGCTCGGCGAGCCGGGTCAGGCTCGTGGCTCGCGTTTCGTCGCCGTGGCGCAGGACGAGTGGGAGGGGCTCGACGGCTACTACACGGGAGAGCCGCTGCGACTCATCCGTCGGGCTGACGGCACGCCCTCGCACCTCGACCTCGCGTCGTTCCGCTTCACTCGCACGCCCTACGACCCTGGTGCCGACGTGCCGGGGGGCGTCGACGAGCCCGGCTGGCACTAGCCCATGTCGCTCAAGGACGCTGACGATCCCCATACGACCGAAGGACTGAGCCGTGCCCGACCGACCTGAGATTGTCTGCATCTGCGGCTCTACCCGGTTCGTGGACGAGATGCGTGCGGCGAACCGTGATCTGACGTTCGCAGGTGTCATCGTCGTCGCGCCAGGCGAGGCCGACGAGCTGATCACCGACGAGCAGAAGATCGCGCTGGACGGCCTGCACCTGCACAAGATCGACCTGGCTGACCGGGTCGTGGTGGTCAACCCCGGCGGCTACATCGGCGAGTCCACGAGAAGGGAGATCGCCTATGCCCAGGCCACCGGCAAGCCGATCTCGTTCACCGATCCCGCCTGACGCGCGGCCCTGGTCGGCCCCCGCACGGGTGTGGGCCACGCGGCGCAGGGAGGCGGCGCGTGGCCCACGGGCGCCGAGGTCGACGGTGGGAGGTGCCTCAGCGGGGTGCCATTGTGTCAACAGTTTGTCGAGCCTTTGACCTGATCCTGTCCACTATGCACAAGCTTTGTCAAGGGTTGGTCCGAACTCCTGCCGGCTCCGCCCCCCGCACGGACTCCTCGAGGGTGGGAGCCGGAGCGGTCTCGGGCGTCGGGTAGGGCGTGCGCGGCCACCAGAAGCGGTCGCCGAGCACGACGGCGATGGCCGGCACGAGCAGGGTGCGAACGACGAGCGTGTCGAGCAGGACACCGATGCAGATGATGACGCCGATCTGCGCGAGCACGACGAGCGGCAGCACGCCGAGCACCGCGAAGACCGCTGCCAACAGGATGCCGGCGCTCGTGATGACTCCTCCCGTTGCCGCAAGGCCCCGGAGCATGCCCTCTCGAGATCCGTGGCCGCGGGCCTCCTCGCGTGCTCGCGTCACGAGGAAGATGTTGTAGTCGACACCGAGGGCCACGAGGAAGACGAACGCGAAGAGCGGGGCGCTGTCGTCGAGAGCCGTGAAGCCGAACACCTTCGTGAAGATCCACCACGAGGCGCCGATGCTCGCGAGATAGGTCGCGACGACGGTGGACACGAGCACCAGGGGAGCCACGATCGAGCGCAGCAGCACGATGAGGGCGAGCAGCACGAGGGTGAGCACGAGCGGGAAGATGACGAGCCGGTCGCGCGTGGATGCCTCCGCCTGGTCGAGGGCCACCGCCTCGGTGCCGGCGACGTGGCTCTCGGGCACCGACACCAGCGCGGCACGCAGGGCACCCACGGTGTCTGCGGCCTCCTCGGAGCCGGGGGCGGCCTCGATGATGGCGTTGACCTCGGCCACGCCGTTGCCTTCGTTGACGAGCCTGGCGCCCGCGATGCCCTCGACGCCCGTCGCGGCAGCGATGACCGCGTCGGGGTTGGCGGTGCTCACGATGATGGCCGGGTCGGCGCTGCCGGCGGGGAACGACTGGGCCAGGCGCTCGCTCGCAGAGATCGCCTCGGGCTTCTGGAGGAACTGGTCGGAGGACTTGAGCCCGGTGTCGATGAAGGCGATGCCCGCGGCCATGACCGCGAGCGCGACGAGGGTGACGCTGATGACGCGCTTCGGGTGCGCGGCGACGCGGTCGCCAACCTTGCGCCAGAGCGAGTGACTCTCGGCCAGGGCTACCTCCCCCTCTCGCGGCACCCGAGGCCAGAAGATCCAGCGGTCGAAGATCACGAGCACGGCGGGCAGGACGAGGAGCACGAAGAAGGCCGCGACGACGATGCCGACGGCACAGGCGAGCCCGAGGCCGCGGGTGGCCGGGAAGAGTGAGAGCAGGAGGGTCAGCAGCCCGAGCACGACGGTGACCGAGCTCGACAGGACCGCCTCGGCGGTGCGACGCAGCGCCAGTGACATCGCCTCACGGCGGTCGCGGTGGCTGACGCAGCTCGTCGCGGTAGCGCGAGATCAGCAGCAGCGCGTAGTCGGTGCCGGCGCCGAAGACGAGCACCGAGAGGATGCCGATGGTCGACTCGTCCCAGACGACGTCGAAGGCGGCGAGTGTGTGGGTCGCGAGCACGGCCGCCAGCCGGTCGGCGACACCGACGACGACGAGCGGGAAGATCCAGAGGATGGGGCTGCGGTAGGTGAGCACGAGCAGCAGCGCGACGACCGACGCGGTGGCGATGAGCAGGCGAGTGTTCGCGCCGGCAAAGACGGCGGCGAGATCGGCCTGCACCGCCGCCGGGCCGGTGACCTGGGCTGTGACCCCGTCGGGCAGGTCGGCCTTGACGGTCGCACGGATCTCCTTGACGACCTCGGCGATCGCGGCCGCGTCATTGGCCTCCACCGACACGACGGCGAGCAGCGCGGTGCCGTCGTCGCTGCGCTGCACGGGAGCGCGACCGGCGCCGGGCACCTCGGTGAGCCGGCCCTCGATCGCGGTGACGTCGCTCGGGGAGAGCTGTCCGGACTCGGCGCTGAAGATCACGACTGCTGTGGAGCCCTCGGACTCGGGCAGCTGCTCGCGCAGCTCCACGGCCTGAGCGCTGTCGGAGCCGATCGGCAGCGAGTCGGTCGCCGCCGCGACGCGGGTCGCCTCTCCGAGCGTGGTCACGATGCCCATGGCACCCCCGAGGGCGAGGATGACGATGGCAATGGCCCACCACTTGCGCGTGATCCTGTCGGTCACCGATCGCACGAGTACCTCCGCTAGTATGAGTAATCTGGTTACTCAGAAGATTACTAAGTAGGTGAGTGACATTATCAGGAATCCACGCAACGACCAACCCGAGCTGGACGCTGACGGGGCTGGTCATGCCGCACGCCTGAGCGCTGCGACCGGGGTCCCGAACTGGCGCCTCACCGAGACGCTCGCCGCGCTGCAGGAGCTCGTCGAGGTCGCCGAGTCCGTGCCGGCGGTCGTGGCCCGACAGGCGGGTCTCAGCACCTCCGAGCTGCACGCGCTGCGTCACCTGATGCGTGGCCCGATGGGACCCGTGGACCTCGCGAAGGTGCTGGGGGTGACCTCCGCGGCATCGTCGGGCGTGGTCGACCGGCTGTGCAGTCGTGGCCACGCGCAGCGACGCTCCCACCCCGGTGACGGCCGGCGCACCGAGGTCGTCATCACCGACAGTGGTCGCGCAGAGGTCACCGGGCGCATGCGACCGATGTTCGTGGCACTGGCCGAGCTGGACGCGACGCTGAGCGACGACGAGCGAGTGGTCGTCGAGCGCTACCTGCGCGGCGCCACAGCCGCCATGCGCGACCTCGTGGACTGAGGGGCGGGTCAGACGGGGAACGTGCCCCGCAGCAGGCTGTCGCCCGAATGGGTCGGGGAGTCGTCGAACTGCTCGCGGGAGATGTCGACGATGACGTAGCCCTCGTCGATGAGGGACTGGCTGATCGGGAAAGAGCCCTCGTCGCCGGGCGCGAGCACGCCGACCGACACCATCCGCTTGCCGTCGGAGTTGATCAGCCACACCTCGAGGTAGCCGTCTCCGGCGTCGAGCGGGGTGGTCGTCGCGACCGTGAGGTCGAGATCCTGACCCGTGCGCACGACCGATGCCTCGCCCTCCTCCTGTTTGGTGTCGAGCGTCGACAGGGCGACCTGGGCGACCGGCTGGGGCGGAGGCTCCGGCTGCCAGATGGCACGCCCGGCCAGCAGGCCGATCGCGAGGCTCGCTGCGGCGAGACCGGCTCCCCAGCCGATCGCCCGACCGCGTCCCCGAGGGCTCCGGTCCGCATCGCGGGCTCGCCGGGTGCCGAGCTCGTCCTCCGTCGGCGACGTGGCGGGTGACCCAGAAAGGTCGCCAGTCGTCGGCGCGGTCGCCCCGGGGGACTCCTCGCCGGTGAGGTCGTCTGCAGCGATCTGCTCGCTGATGCGGTCCCACAGGGACGCTGGGGGAGCCTGCCACGCGGCGTCCGGCAGGCCGGCGGCAACCAGACCAGCGGTGCTGCGCAGCTCGGCGACGGTAGCCGCACAGTCCTCGCAGGTGTCGACGTGGGCGGAGACGGACTCGTCGCGCGCGGCAGAGCCGACGGCGACGTCGACGAGCTCGTCCTCAGTGGGATGAGACACGCTCCACCTCCTTCATCCGGTCTCTCAGTGCGATGAGTCCTCGCCGCACGTGGCTCTTGATCGTGCCGAGCGGCAGGTCGAGGGCCTCCGCGATCTCCTGGTGCGTGCGGTCCTCGACAAAAGCCATTCGGAGCACGGTCGCTCTTGGATCGCCCATGCGCTCGAGCTCGTGGACGAGCAGCAGGCGTTCTGCCCAGCTCGAGTCGTCGACCGTGACGGGCGTCGTGACCACCTCGGCCGCGACGGCGTGCATGTTGCGGTGGCTGCGGTAGCGCTCCGTGCGCACGTCGGCGACCCGGTGCTTCGTGATGCCGACCAACCACGCGGCGGGCGAGCCGAGGTCGGCGCGCACGGTGTGGCGACCGCGCCAGGCCGAGACGAAGACCTGCTGGGTGACGTCTTCGGCGTCCTCGCGCGTGCCGAGGCTGCGCATGGCGATGGTGTGCACGAGCGGGGCCCAGCGGCGATACATCTCGGCCAGCGCCTCTCGGTCACCTGCCCGCAACCTGACGGCGAGGTCGGCAGCCTCGACGTCCGGGTCTTCATGCACGTGCACGTGCCCACCCTAACCACGCCCTCACGGCACCGGGGTAGCGGTGACGACGACATTGCGGTCATAGGACTTGGTCTCGGGGTCGAACGCGCCCGCGCAGGTGACCACGCGGAGCACCGGTGCCCCGTTCCGAGCGAAGAGGGCGGGGAGGTCGAGCTGGGCCTTGCGGACGCTGCGGACGTCGGACACGGCATACCGCGTCGTCGTGCCCGCCGACCGCACGACGAGCGTGTCACCCCTACGGAGCTTCTCGACGGCGGTGATGGGGCCGACGCCGTAGCCCGGCATGTCGAGGTGGGCCGCGAGCACGGTGGCGCCTCGGGGGTCGCCCGGGCGAGGGCCGAACTCGTACCAGCCGACCTCAGCGGGCGTGCGTGGCAGGGCCATCTCGCCGTCGCGGGCCACGCCCACCGCGCGCACCGGCATGTCGACGTCAAGCCGCTCGATGGTGAAACGGGTGGGTGCGGGGCGCGTGGTCGACGCGGCCTGGGTGGCCGGTCGTGCCTTCGGCTGGGTGGCGCGCTGAGCCGCCGGTGGGCCGGTCGGCTCGGCGGGGCTGGTCGACCCGGCCGGACCGGCCGCCGCACCGATGGCCTCAGCCACCGGCACCCCGGACAAGGCGTCGGAGGGCCGGGTCACCCAGAACGTCACAAGTCCCGCCAGGAGGGCGACCGCAAGGGCTGCGGCCACCCCCCTGGCTCCACCGGCGCGACCCGTGGCCGCATTCCGGTGGGGGACCGGTGCGGGGGTGCGGTGTCGGGTCATCGTCTCGGTGCTCTCGGTGCTCTCGGTGCTGTCGGAGTGGTCAGGGACTCGGCGATCGCGCGAGCTGTTGCGTGGAGTCGCTCTCGCGGCCCGTCAGCGCACTGCGGCGGCGCGGCGGCGGCTGGCGAGCACGAGGCCGCCGGCAACGGCCGACGCGCCGGCGATGGCAGCCCAACGGGCAGCCTGCGACGACTCGTCACCCGCGCCTGCGGGCACGCCACCGGGGGCGGAGTGCATGCCGGTGAGGACCTGCGTCGCAAGGGCGAGGTTCTTGTCGGCCGCGCTGCCCCACGCATAGACGATCGTGTTGGTGCCTTCCTTGAGGTCGACATCGGCCGGGCCGAGGGCCACGGTGTCGGTGCCCGCGAGCACGACATCGGCGCTGATCGTGCCTGCGTCGAGGTCGGCCTTGGCCTCGTTGGGGTTGGTCAGGTCCTTGAAGGCCACAGTGCCGTTGGCGCGCACGTCGACGGCCGGGGCGGCAGCGGTGTGGCGCACAGTGATGCGGGCCTTGCCCGCGGCGATGGCCGAGGTGTCGTTGACGAACGGCGTCAGGATCGGCTTGCCGCCCTCGTCCAGGTGCGCGACGACGGTGATGTTGGCGTCACCGGGGACCTGCACGTCGTTGGCCTCGATGACCGCCGCGCCGCCGGCGCCGGCGCCCGCTGCGGTGACCTTGAGGTCGTAGGTGCCCTCGGGGAGCATGAGCGGGTCGGTGAGGGTGCCGGGCTTGAAGTCGGTGAGCAGGGCCTTGCCGTTGGCGTAGACGTCGACCGTCGCGCCGGGCACGGCGTGCAGGATGGACACCGTGGCGTCCGCGGCGTGGGCGGGGGCGGCGAGCGCCACCGGGGCCAGGGCGAGTGAGGCGACGGCGGCGATGCGAAGGGTTTTCATGGGAATGACTTTCTGTGAAGGTCCGTTGGATCGGGGTGGTGTGGGGCGTGCCGCGCAATCGGGCGCAGCGAACGTGTAGGCCGTCGACTCAGAGGTCGGCCGGGCGCAGGACGAGGACGATGCCGTGCGCGATCTGCTTGTTGCCCTTGTTGATGTCGAGGGCACGGGGGTTGACCAGTGGGTTGAGGTCGGTCGGGTCCTGGTCACGCAGCTCGATGAGCTTCAACCAGGACGAGAGCACACGGACCCTGACGGACGCACCGGGCAGGGCGGTGGCCAGAGTCGCACCGTTGGACCGCAGCGCGGCCGAGGCGGTGATGGTCGCCCCGGGGACGACGTGGTAAAGCAGGACCGACTCCAGGGTGCCGATGCCGACAGCGTCGGCCAGGGCGCCGAAGACGGCCTTCTCGCTGCCGTACCACCGGCCGGTGAGGTCACGGGCCAGCACCTGAAACGCCCGGTCGTTGGGGATGAAGGCGGTGAGGGCGACGTCGCCGCGAGTGAGGACGCCAACGGGGCTGTTCGGCTTCTCCGCCAGGACCGCCAGGACGGCCTCGGTGACGATGTCGTAGTCGTACCAGTTGCTGTCGAACTGGTTGCCGTCCGAGGTCAGCACAGCTGCGAGGCTGCGCGTGCCGGTGGCGGCGGTCGTCGACGTGCTGCTGGTCGTGGTCTGCGTCGGAGCGGCGGAGCTGGGTGCTGCGATCGCCGCGGGCAGGGCCAGCGCCCCGGCGACCGCGACCGCCAGTGGTACGAGATGACGCTTCTTCATCGGAAGTCCTCTCCAGGGGGATGACGGGCCGCATGACCTGTCTGCCTCCTTCTTCCGGCCCAGACCCCGCCACGGATGCACCCCGCACAAACTTTCTGTGCATTCCTTCCCACTCGAGTGGCCGCGCCGCCGCACCCGGCACACTCACCCTGCACAGCCCAGGTGTTTGCGGGGCCACTCGAATGGGGGGTAGAGGTGCCTGCGAGGCCGCTCGAGTCAGGCCAGGTGGGTGTTGACCGCCTCGGGGGCGCGCTGGCCCGACACGAGAGCGCCCTGGATTGACGCCCAGTCGCGATGGCCGGGCCGCACGTCGACGCCGCCGTCCCGCGGTCGGATCGACTCGACCCGAGGCCGAGGGGCATGCGGTCGCCGAGGGGCGCGGCGAGGTGCTCGGGCGGGGCCTGCCGCCCGCCGGGTTCCATGTGAGAGCCCCGTGCCCGGCGAAGCAGCCGTTCGGCGCGTAGATCAGCGCGCGGCGGCGGTGCTCCGGGTGGGTGCCTCGACGGCGGGGGCCTGGCGCCGGACCGCCCAGACAGCGAGCAGCACGACCACAGCGGCGACGGCAGCGGCGACTCCTGTCGCCACCGAGGACGGCTCGCCGGTGAGGCGTCCCACGGCGATCCAGGCAAGACCCCAGGCCATCGCGATGGCGATCGCCCAACGCGCACCCAGCCGTTGCGCGAAGACGACGCCGAGCCCGGCCGCGACGGCGATGACGACCACTGCGGCCACCTGCGAGCCGGTGCTGCCGAGCTCGACGCCCGAGTCGACGAGGGCCGCCGTGATGTTGGCGCAGGTCGCGACCGCGACCCAGCCGAGGTAGAGCCCGAAGGTCCAGTCGAGCACGATGCGCTCCAGCGGCGACCGCGCCGGCTCGGCGCCGAGCCGGACGACGAGCAGGCCGAGCACCACGGCGAGCGCGAGGATGACGACGACGCTCACCCAGATCCAGCCCTGTTGCGTGACGAGCAGCCAGGCCGCGTTGAGCAGCATCGAGACCGCAGCCAGCCACCCGGTGCTGCGCACCCGCTCCCGCGTCGCGTTGCGCGCGGGGAACTGCCAGACGGCATACGCGAAGAGGCCGAGGTAGATGACGCTCCAGATGCTGAAGGCAGGTCCAGCGGGGGCGATGAGGGTCGCGGTCGCGGCGAGCGCGCCACCGGACGACTCCTCGACGCGGGTGCCGAGCACCCCGACTCCGACGAGCGTGCCGAGGACACAGAGCACCTCGGCAACGAGCACCGACACGCGGCGCACCTGGTCGGACGTCGTCAGGGTGCCGGCGGCGTCGGTGGACGCCGAGGGTCCCATCGTGGCGCTGCGGGTAAGCCGTTCGGTCATGCCAGATCTCCGATCAATTCGCTAACTTGATTGCTCAGTTGGTTAACGACCGTACCAGAGATCGCTCAGCCGCGGAGCCGCACCGAGAGGCAGGTGACGCAGCCCTCGACCTTCTCGAACTCGGAGATGTCGACTGTCGTCACCTCGTGACCACGCGACTCGAGCAGTTGCGCGGTGCGCGGCGCGGCGGCCGACATCAGCACCGAGTTGCCACCGAGCAGGACGACATGGGCGCCGGATTCCTCTGGCACAGCAAGGAATCGGTCCCACAAGGTCGAGTCGTCGACGAGAGGCGGATAGCCGATGATGGTGCCGTCGGGCAGTGCCGTGACGGCCGACTTGAGGTGCAGCACCTTCGTCACCGGCACCGGCAGGACGTCGACGCGGTGGCCCGCCAGGGCTGCTCCCAGCTGCTCGATGCCTGACGCGTTCGACCGACCGCCGACTCCCACCCAGATCGTGTGTCCGTGCTTGAGCACGTCCCCACCGTCCAGGGTCCCGGGCTCCTCGATCTCGATGGCCTGATACCCCTGCGACTCGACGGCCTCTCGCACCCCGACGCGCTCGCCGCGCCGCTGGGGAGCGCCCGACCGGCACAGCACGGCGACGTCGCCGTGCACGACGACCTGGTCCTCGATGAAGACCCCGTCGGGGCTGTCGTCGACAGGCGGGGCCTCGACGACCGACCAGCCCCGGCGCTGGAGGACGTCGAGGTACTCCTGCCACTGTCGCAGTGCCAGTGCCGGGTCCACGGCACCGGAGCGCGCGATGTGCGTCAGCAGCCCGTCCGCGAGACGGGGCGAGGGTCGTCGGACGAGCGCGAGGCGACGGTGCACACGCTCACCCTAGGGCGCGCTCCCTGCCAGACGGCGGGCCAGCGCCTACCGTGGGAGCAGGCGACCGCATACGCGCGGGATGGCCTGCAGCGAAACGGACTTGACCCTCACGCGACGTGAGGCGACAACCTCGGTGTCATGACCACCACGGAGCGAAGGATGCAGGAGATGACCACCTGGACGGTGGGGCAGGTGGCCGACGTCTTCGGAGTGACGGTGCGCACCCTGCACCACTACGAC
Organism: uncultured Actinomycetota bacterium; assembly: GCA_963697735.1. GTDB lineage: Bacteria > Actinomycetota > Actinomycetes > Actinomycetales > Dermatophilaceae > Humibacillus. Next base: position 57,989 of record CAVOOZ010000001.1, read on the forward strand.
GAGCTCGGTCTGCTCGTGCCGAGCGAGCGCTCGGCCGCGGGCTACCGCCTCTACACCGAGGGTGACCTGACGCGCCTGCAGCAGATCGTCGTCTACCGCCGGCTCGAGCTCCCGCTCGACGAGATCGCGAGCCTGCTCGCAGGCGACGAGGATCCCCGATCACACCTGCGCCGGCAGCGCGAGGTGGTCATGACCCGGCTCGACGAGCTCACCGACATCGTCGTGGCCATCGACCGAGCACTGGAGAGAGACATGGAAGAGCGACCTGCCACGACCGCCGAGCTCAAGGAGCTCTTCGGCGACGGCTTCTCGGACGAGCACCAGCAGGAGGCCCAGGAGCGCTGGGGTGACACCGACGCGTGGCGACAGTCGGCGTCGCGGACGAAGCGCTACACGACGGCCGACTGGGCGCAGGTCAAGGCGGAGATGGAGGCGGTGAACGCGGCCTTCGTCGCGGCCCTGCGGGCCGGCGAACCGGCGACGAGCGTGGCGGCGATGGACGCCGCCGAGGCGCATCGGCTGCACATCCACGAGCGCTTCTACGACATCTCGTACGACTTCCACCGTGGCCTCGCCGACATGTACGTCGCCGACCCCCGCTTCACGAAGACCTACGACGACCTGGCGCCCGGCCTCGCGGCATACGTCCGCGACGCGATCCACGCCAACGCCGAACGGCACGCGGGGGCGTAGCTGCCGCCGCAGACCACCTCCCGGCCCGATGTGTCCGCGCGCGCTCCAGACGGCGCGGACCCATCGAACCGGAGTGTGGACGTGGTGAGGGACGGAGGGGCCGCCGCCCTAACCTTGGGGCATGCGAGTCGGAGTCTTCGGAGCAACGGGTCAGGTCGGCGGGGTCATGCGCACCCTCCTCGAGGAGCGCGACTTCCCGGTGTCGCAGGTGCGGTTCTTCGCGTCGGCGCGGTCGGCGGGCACGACGCTGCCGTTCAAGGGCGAGGACGTCACGGTCGAGGACTCGGCCACGGCCGACTTCGCCGGCATCGACATCGCGCTCTTCAGCAACGGCGGCGCAGCGAGCCGGGAGCTCGCGCCGAGGGTCGCCGCGGCCGGTGCCACCGTCATCGACAACTCGAGCGCCTGGCGCAAGGACCCCGACGTGCCGCTCGTCGTCTCCGAGGTCAACCCCGGCGACCTCGACGACATCCCCAAGGGCATCGTCGCGAACCCCAACTGCACCACCATGGCCGCCATGCCGGTGCTCGCGCCGCTGCACGAGCGCGCCGGGCTGGTGCGCCTGCACGTCTCCAGCTACCAGGCCGTCAGCGGCTCGGGCGGGGTCGGCGTGCAGGAGCTCGATCGCCAGCTCAAGGGCACGTATGCCGCGGGCGACCCCACCGGGCTCGCGCTCGACGGCCGCGCGGTGGCCGTCCCCGAGGCCCAGCTGTATGCCGTGCCCGTCGGCTTCAACGTCGTGCCCCTCGCGGGGTCGATCGTCGACGACGGCTCGCTCGAGACCGACGAGGAGCAGAAGCTGCGCAACGAGTCGCGCAAGATCCTGCACGCTCCCGACCTCCGGGTCTCCGGCACCTGCGTGCGTGTGCCGGTCTTCACGGGGCACAGCCTCGCGATCCACGCCGAGTTCGCCGACGACCTCTCGCCCGAGGAGGCGCTCGACCTGCTCAAGAACGCGCCCGGAGTGATCGTCACCGACGTGCCCAACCCGCTCGAGGCGGCCGGCCGCGACGAGGTCTTCGTCGGGCGGGTGCGCGCCGACCAGGCGGCCCCCGAGGGCAAGGGCCTCGTGCTCTTCGTCGTCGGCGACAACCTGCGCAAGGGCGCGGCACTCAACGCCGTGCAGATCGCCGAGGAGCTCGTCAAGCGCCGCTGAGCCGGTCTCGCGGGACTGAGCCGCCGTCGGATCTGTCGGCGGATCAGTCTGCGCAGGGTGTTGGTGGGCGGCACAGACTGGCCGTCACCAGGGTCGCATAGGCTCGGCGCGTGACGGAGAACTTCGCGGCGAGGCTCGGATCCGGAGCTTCGCGCGGCCTGACAGCCCCCGGGCTCTTCGTCTGCTTCGAGGGCGGGGACGGTGCCGGCAAGTCGACGCAGGTGCGCCTGCTGACCGAGCTGCTCGAGGAGCGCGGCCGCGAGGTCGTCGTCACCCGCCAGCCCGGTGGCACGCCGCTCGGCGTCCAGATCCGCCAGCTCGTCCTCCACGGCGACCACGTCGCAGCGCGCGCCGAGGCACTGCTCTTCGCCGCCGACAAGGCGCACCACGTCGACCAGCTCATCGCACCGGCGCTCGCCAGGGGAGCGGTCGTCATCACCGACCGCTACACCGACAGCTCCATCGCCTACCAGGGTGCGGGCCGCGACCTCGGCGCCGACGAGATCCGGGTCCTGCAGCACTGGGCCGTCGGCGGCGTGCTGCCCGACCTGACCATCGTGCTCGACGTCTCTCCCGAGGTGGGCCGGGCCCGACGCGGTGACGTGCACGACCGGCTCGAGTCCGAGGCCGACGTCTTCCACGCCGCCGTGCGCCAGGGCTTCCTCGCCCTCGCCGCGCGGGACCCCGGCCGCTATCTCGTCGTCGACGCAGCCCTGCCCGTCGACGAGATCCATGGCCTCGTCGTCGAGGCAGTGACACGCATCGACGGCGCCGCCTCCACCACCGCGCAGGGCGCGCGATGACGGTCTGGCGCGACCTCGTCGGCCAGGAGCCGACCGTCGAGACGCTGTCCCGCGCGGTGCGCGACGAAGCGGCGATGACCCACGCGTGGCTCTTCACCGGTCCGCCCGGCAGCGGTCGGTCGACCGCAGCCCGTGCCTTCGCCGCCGCGCTCCAGTGCCCACGGGGCGGCTGCGGCGAGTGTGTCGAGTGCCGCACCGCACTGGACGGCACGCATGCAGACGTCAAGGTCGTCGCGACCGAGGGCCTCTCGATCAAGGTCGCCGAAGCCCGGGCCCTCGTGCAGGAGGCCGCCCTGCGACCGTCGGTGGGCCGCTGGCGCATCATCATCATCGAGGACGCCGACCGGCTCACCTCCTACACCGACGCCCCGGCCGATGCGCTCCTCAAGGCCCTCGAGGAGCCCACCCCGCGCACCGTGTGGATGCTCTGCGCCCCCAGCCTCGAGGACGTCATCGTCACGATCCGCTCAAGGTCCCGGCACGTGCGTCTGCGCACCCCTCCCGTCGAGGCGGTCGCCGACCTGCTCCAGCGCCGTGACGGCGTCGACCCGTCGATGGCGCTGCACGCGGCCCGTGCCGCCCAGTCGCACATCGGCCTGGCCCGGCGCCTGGCGCGCGACGAGCAGGCCCGCATCCGGCGGCGTGACGTCGTCGCGATGGCCACCAAGATCGTCGGTGTGGGCGACGCGATCGGTGCCGCCGCCGACCTCGCGCAGATCGCCGACGAGGAGTCGAGCGCCTCGGCAAGCGAGCGCGACGTGGCCGAGCGGGCGCGCCTGCTCGAGACCCTCGGCGCCGACCCGACCGCGCGCACGCAGCCGCCACACATCCGCTCACAGGTCGCCGCCCTGGAGCGGGAGCAGAAGACCCGCGCCACTCGCCACGGTCGCGACGTCGTCGACCGCGCGCTCATCGACCTCGCCTCGGTCTATCGCGATGCGCTCGTGCTGCGTCTCGGCTCCGACGTCGACCTCGTCAACCCTGACGCGATGGACAAGGTGCGTGGCCTCGCGAGCGTCTTCACCGCCGAGCAGCTCCTCGGCGCGATGGACGCCATCACCGAGGCTCGCGACCGCATCAACGCCAACGTGCCGCCGCTGCTCGCACTCGAGGCGATGGCGCTCCAGCTGCGCATGCCCCGCGACCTGGGCATGTGAGCCGGACGCGCCCCACGATCACGGCATCAGCTCGGTCACGTCCGTGGAGCGAGATCGGTGATGCGCAGGTTGTCGGGTTACCGTTTCCCGCATGACGCCGCGTCCCGCCGCCATCACCCGAGCCCTGACCGCGACCACCGCGGCGCTCGGGCTGCTGCTGATGGCGGCGTGCTCGAGCACGGAGCCTCCGGTGCCCACGACGACCGCGTCCGATGTGCCCCCGGCCACGGCCGCTCCCTCCGGCGCCCTCGACGCCTACTACTCCCAGCAGCTCGCGTGGTCGCCGTGCAACGGCTCCGACGAGTGTGCCGACCTGCGGGTGCCGCTCGACTACGCCAAGCCCGACCCCGCCTCCGACCTCACGATCAAGGTGCTTCGGGTGCCGGCCAAGGACCAGCAGGGCCGCATCGGCTCACTCGTGGTCAACCCCGGCGGTCCCGGCGCCTCGGCGATGAGCTACGCCGCGGCCGCTGACGCCATCGTCGGCACCCAGGTGCGCCGCTACTTCGACGTCGTGGGTTTCGACCCGCGCGGCGTCGGCCGGTCGGAGCCCCTCGACTGCCTGAGCGACAGCCAGCTCGACGCCTTCATGAGCACCGACCAGACCCCCGACGACGCCGCCGAGGAGCAGGCGCTGCTCACCCAGGCCCGCACGCTCGCCGCCGGGTGCGAGGCCAAGAACCCGACGCTCCTGCCGCACCTGTCCACCGCCGACTCGGCCCGGGACATGGACGTCCTGCGTGCGGCCCTCGGCGACGGCCAGCTCAACTATCTCGGCAAGTCCTACGGCACCTTCCTCGGCTCGACGTATGCCGGCCTCTTCCCGAAGCGCGTCGGCCGTTTCGTCCTCGACGGGGTCGTGCCGCCCGACCTCACGAATGCCGAGATGGCCGAGGGCCAGGCGCGCGGCTTCGAGCTCGCGACGCGCACCTACGTCGCCAACTGCGTCTCGCAGGGCGACTGCCCGCTCGGGTCCTCGGTCGACGAGGGCATGGCGTGGATCCGAAACTTCCTGAAGGAGGTCGACCGGAACCCCCTCCCCACGGGCGACCCCAGCGTCCCCCGGATGAACGAGGCGTGGGCGTCGTGGGGGCTTGGTCAGGCGATGTACGACCAGAGCTCGTGGGGGGCGTTGACAGATGCCCTTCGCGAGGCCGATGCGGGTAACGGCGCGGGCCTGATGGCCTTCGCCAACGCGTATGCCCGTCGGCAGACGAGCGGGACCTACGACAGCAACATCATGGAGGTCATGCCTGCGGTCAACTGCCTCGACCGCCCTGACAGCCCCGATCTCGCCACCTACGAGAACTACGCCAACGAGTTCACAGAGGTGGCGCCGACGTGGGGGGAGACGCTCGCGTGGGGCGCCGTGCCGTGCGGCGTCTGGCCGGTCAGGACGGGCTCCGGTCCCCACAAGATCAGTGCTGCGGGCAGCGGCCCGATCGTCGTCGTCGGCACGACGCGCGACCCCGCGACGATCTACGAGTGGTCCAAGCGACTCAAGGACCAGCTCTCCAACTCCGTGCTCGTGTCCTACGACGGCGATGGTCACACCGCCTATGGCCGCAGCAACGACTGCATCGACACCGCCATCGACGCCTACTACGTGCAGGGCCGTGTGCCCGCGGACGGACTGACGTGCTGAACGACGAACCGCGCCCTGAGGACCTTCCGGAGCGGGCGCCGAGCCCGTATGCCGCCCTGCCGCCCGAGCTGCGCGACCGCGCCTCGAGCGCGGAGCAGACGACGGGACCGGACGCTCCGACGGGGCCGGACGGCCCGATGGGGTCCACGCTGCGCAAGGTCGTCGCGGCGATCGCGGTCATCGCCCTGCTCGCGGCGACCCTGCTCGCCGTGTGGGGTGCGTTCCGGTCCTCCGAGCCGGTGGCCGGTGACGCGTGGACCCAGGTGGGCTCCGCCCCCGCGACACCGAGCGCGCCCGGCGCCTCGACCCCCGCCACCCCGGGCACTTCGGGCTCGGCGGACACCGACTATCCCGCCGCGCTCGCGCCCTTCTACACCCAGCACATCGACTGGAAGCCGTGTGGCGACGGCACCGGCCACGAGTGCGGCACCCTCGAGGTCCCGGTCGACTACGCGAAGCCGGCTGGCGACCGTTTCACCCTCGCGGTTCGCAAGGCCCCGGCGACGGACGGGGGCCAGCGGCGTGGCTCCCTGCTCATCAACCCGGGCGGACCCGGAGGGTCCGGCGTGCAGTACGCCCAGTTCTCGGACTTCGCGTTCTCACCGGCGGTGCGAGCGGCATACGACATCGTCGGCTTCGACCCACGGGGCATCGGCCAGTCCTCACCGGTGCGGTGCCTCACGGACGACAACATGGACCAGCTCTTCGACGTCGACCCGACGCCCGACTCGGCGGCGGAGCGCACCGAGCTGCTCTCCGAGGCCGACCGCATCACCGCAGAGTGCGCCAAGCGCGGCGGGGAGCGGGCGCGTCACCTCAGCACCACGGAGGTGGCACGCGACATGGACGTCATGCGGGTGCTCGTGGGAGACCGCAAGCTCAACTTCTTCGGTGGCTCCTACGGCACGTTCCTCGGGGCGATCTATGCCGACACCTTCCCGACGAAGGTCGGCCGGATGGTGCTCGACTCGGCGATGTCGCCCAACCAGACCGACGAGCAGGAGATGTCCTACGACATCCAGGGATTCGAGTCCTCGATCGACGCCTTCATCGACTGGTGCGTGGCGCGACCGGACTGCGCGCTCGGCTCAGACAAGGCCGCCGCCCGCGGCAAGATCAGCGCGCTGCTCGACGCGGTGGAGCGGGACGGGCTGACGACGAGCAAGCCCGGGCTCGAGCGCATCGGTGAGGGCTGGGTCGGCTTCTCGATCTTCATGTGCCTCTACTCGTCGCAGTCGTGGCCCACCCTCAACAAGGGTCTCGCCCAGGCCCTCGCCGGCAAGGGTGACATCCTGCTCGCCAAGGGCATGTCGGTCGTCGAGCGCAACGCAGCGGGTCAGTATGCCGACACGACCTACCTGCAGGCGATGCTGCCGGTGCGCTGCGCCGACTGGCCCCGGTCACCGGTGACGCCCTCCCTCGAGGCCGCCCGCGACAAGGCCAGGGCGGACCACCCGCTGTGGGCCCGGATGACGGGCGAGCTCTACGACAACTGCCGCACGTGGCCGACGCAGGGGCGCGCGCAGAAGGGCGGCACCCTCGCGTCGGGGGCGGCGCCGATCCTCGTCATCGGCAACGAACGCGACCCCGCGACCCCGATCGGCGGCACCAAGCAGCTGGCCGAGGACCTCGCATCAGGCGTCTTGCTCACGTCGGACCACGACGGTCACGGCACCTACTTCGCTGGCAGCGACTGCGTCGACACCGTCGTCGACGGCTACCTGATCAGGGGCGCCGTGCCCGCAGACGGCAAGGCCTGCTGAGGGCGGGAACGCGATTTTTCTCCCGGTTGGGGTCGTGCGTATACTCAACCACCGTGCTCGATCGTGCCGCTGGCACGTCGCACGCCCGCCGCTTTAGCTCAGTCGGCCAGAGCGATTCACTCGTAATGAATAGGTCATCGGTTCGATTCCGATAAGCGGCTCAGATGACGCCCCCGACTCCGGTCGGGGGCGTTTCTGCAGTTCTGGCGTCGCCCCGATGTGCGGGTTTCCCGCTTCCCGGGCGGAAGCCCGTGTCACGATGTGCTTCCGCGGTTCCCGACGCAGGGTCGGCCGTGGCAGAACGCCAGTGTTCGCCCGTCCCGCTCATGTCGAAGGAGAGGCCATGTCCACCGCTGGACCAAAGACCGCCACCTTCGACACCACTCTGACGGCGAGCGGAAACAACACCGGCATCGTCGTCCCGGACTCGATCATCGAGCAGCTGGGTGCCGGCAAACGGCCCGCGGTCGTTGTAGACGTCAACGGATACGAGTACCGCAGCACCGTGGCAGTCATGGCAGGGCAGCACCTCATCGGCCTGAGCGCGGCCGTGCGCGCGGCCACGGGGCTAGCTGGCGGGGACCCGATCCGCGTCACGCTCACGGTCGCGACCTCTCCGCGCGCTGTCGAGATGCCTGCCGACTTCGCAGCTGCTCTCGACTCCCAACCGGGAGCCCGCCAGTTCTTCGACATGCTGCCCAACAGCCTGCAGCGCTACCACGTGGACAACGTCAACGCGGCAAAGTCCCCCGACACCCGGCAACGGCGCATCGATAAGGCGATCAGTCTCTTCCTCGAGGGCAGACGCCGCTAGGGCCGCATTCAGACGCGCGTGCAGGGCCCCGCAGGGCATTCGGTGGCCTGCGTTCGACGTTCGGAAATGCCGCGAACCGCGCGGTCGTGCTGAGAACTGTGCGGTTCGGAACCCGTAAGTTGTGGCCATGGGGTGGGAGGCACTCGGGCAGTGGGGTGAAGTCGCTCGAGTTCAACCGCTCCCTGGCGGGGTCGCCAACGACGTGTGGAGCGTGCGCCTCAATGGGCACCTCGCGGTCGGTCGTCTGGGCGCCAGGAGCGACGATGATCTCGCGTGGGAGACCGAGCTTCTCCAACACCTCGACCGTGAAGGTCTGACCGTGCCGGTGCCGATCCCTGCCGCAGACGGCCGGCTGTTCGCCGACGGTCTGGTGGTGATGACCTACCTGGATGGCGGACCGCCCGAGACGCAGGCCGACTGGCGTCGCGTGGCTGGCACGCTCCGCGAACTGCATCGGTTAACGCAGGGCTGGCCGCAGCGCCCAGGCTGGCGGTCGTCGACCGATCTGCTGCACGCCAAAACCGGGACGAGGATCGACCTCGGCGCGATGCCTGATGAGAGCGTTGCTCGATGCCGAGCCGCGTGGGCGCGGCTCACGGGACGTCAGACCTGCGTCGTCCACGGCAACCCCAACAACCCTGGCAACGTTCTCGTGACCGCGAATCAGGTGGCGCTGATCGACTGGGACGAGTCGCACGTCGACGTCCCGGACCTCGACCTCGTGCTGCCCAACAACGCCGCCGGCCTCGACGCCGACGCGTACGACATCGCCACGCAAGCGTCGGCCGCATGGGAAGCCGCCGTCTGCTGGGAAGACGAGTACGCAATCAGGCGGCTCGCCGAAGTTCGCGCGGTCTGAGAACGCGTTCGAGGAGTGGGCTGTTGGCGGTCGAGTGCGCACATCTGCCGCCAGCGCTTTCTCGATGCTCGGGCCGTGCTATTCGAGCGCGGACGGGACGTCCGAGCCTGCCCGCTGTCGGCGCGGCGCCGGGTGCCGTGGATGTCACCGTCGGGCACTTGTCACCACGGTGCCAGCACTGTCGGGCGCCGGGCGTCGGGCGCTTGTCGCCGTCTCGTCGGGGACACTGGGGGAACACCGACCGTAGCTTCGACAAGGAGTCAGCCGTGACCGAGGGAACCGTCCGCTGGTTCGATGCCGACCGGGGGTTCGGCTTCATCGCCCTCGGGCAGGAGGCAGAGGACCTGTACGTGCATGCGTCCGAGATCGTCAGCGACGACGCGATGAAGCTGCTCCGGGAGGGGCAGGTGGTCGAGTTCGAGATCGGCGAGGGGGACCGCGGCCCGCAGGCACGCCGCGTCCGGGTCACGGCCGACCAGGCCGCCGATACACCGCTGGGCGTGCTCGGCACCGTCGCCTGGTACGAGCCTGCCAAGGGATACGGCTTCATCACGCCCGACGGCGGTGGTGCCGAGATCTTCGTGCACAGTTCGGCCATCGTGGCGGGCGGCGTGGTCTCGGAGGGGCAGCGGGTGGCGTTCCTCGTTGTCGACGGGGAGAAGGGACCGCAGGCTGACCATCTGCTCCCCTTGGGAGCCCAGGCCGCCCAGCAGGCCGTGGCATCCGACGGGGCGGACGGCACCGTGTCCTGGTACGACGGCGGACAAGGGCTTCGGGTTCATCACCCCGGAGTCGGGCGGCCCCGATGTCTTCGTCCACGTCCGGGCGCTGGCCGACGGGCTCCCCGAGCTGGGCGAGGGGGACCGGGTGACGTACGACATCGTCGTGAGCGAGAGGGGCCCGCAGGCTCGCGACGTGCGCCTCGCCCGCAGCTCGACACCGCGGGGCGCACCCGCGGCATCGACGACCCGCGCTCGGCCGGGACGCCTGGAGGCATCCGACGTCCCGGCGCGCGGCGGGGAGGGAGTGGTCGCGCGCTACGACGCGGAACGGGGGTTCGGCTTCATCGCCCCGGACGCGGGAGGCGCGGACCTGTTCGTGCACGTGTCGGTCATCCGAGGCGCCGAGGCGCTGCACCAGGGCGATCGGGTCCGGTACCAGGTGCGACAGAGCGATCGAGGACCACAGGCCGACCGCGTCGAACGGGTGTGAGGGGGACGGCGTCCGGGCGGAGCTGGTGCTCAGGCGTGTCCCGATCCCGCGGCACGCTCATGCCGCCGATCGGTCGTGCCGATGAGGGCTCTCGTTGTTTGCTCGCGGGCCGAGGAAATGCGTTGCGAACGGGCATGACGAGATGTTGGGTGGACTGGCCCAGCGACCGGAGAGGGACAGGACGCACATGTTGCCGACCCCCACGCTGCTGACTCGTCGCCTTCGACTGCGTCCCTTCGAAGACACGGATGCCAAGGACCTCTTCGAGTTGCAGAGCAATGCGTTTGTGCTGCGCTACTGGGACTCGCCGCCCTGGAGCGATCGGGGGCGCTCGGAGCGTTTCATCAAGGCTTGCCGGCAGATGGCCGAAGAGGGCACTGGGGCGCGGGTAGCCGTGGACCGCGACTCCGACGGAGCGTTCATCGGGTGGTGCCACCTGAGCAAGTGGGATCCGGACTACCGGAGCGCCTCACTGGGCTATTGCTTCACCGAGGCGTCGTGGGGCCACGGCTACGCGACGGAGGCCGCGCGTGCTCTGCTCCGGTGGGCGTTCGACACGCTGGACCTGAATCGTGTCCAGGCTGAGGCAGATACGCGCAATATCGCATCCGCCCGTGTGCTTGAGAAGCTCGGGTTCGTGCGCGAAGGGACGTTGCGTGAAGACTGCGTCGTGAATGGCGAGGTCTCTGATTCCTGGGTCTTCGGGTTGCTCAGGCGGGAGTGGCAGATGCCGGAAGCCTAGGGAACGTCCGCAACTGCCGCCCTCCGCGAGCGCTTGTGCCGACCCGTCGGCGTTGGCGAAGTCATGAGCCGTCTCGATTCGCACGGACGGCGAGTACCGGTGATCATGGTCGCCGCAGTACTCCTGTGCTTCCCTTGATCATGGCAACCGCCCAGCGGTCCCGAGGCGCCGCACGGACCATCGTCAGCCTCGGCCACCTGCTGGTGGGTGGGGCGGCGTTCGTCTTCGCCGGCGTGATGATCGTTGGGGGCTCGGACTCCGGACTGGGCGGAGTGTTTCTTCCCCTGGGGCTGCTGCTCGGGCTCGCCGCAGGAGTCTTCACCTACACGGCCGCCATGGTCCTACGGCGTGCACCGAGGGATCGTCACGGCCCCTCGCTGATCCTCAGCATCATCGAAATCCTGGCCGGGGCCGCCCTCGCCTCAGGGGTGATTGTCGCGGTGCAAAGCTATGGTGACCCCTGGCGCTCTCCTCTGCTGCTGCCGTCGGTGCTCCTCCTCGCTCTCGGGGTCGCAGGACTCAGTCTTGAGATTTCCGCAGCCACATCCACGCCGGAAACGCACTGAACAGCCGCGTTGAAGACGGGACGCCCAACCAGGCCGCGGTCGGTACGTCCGATCTTCAAGGCTCGCCAATGCTCAGGAGACTCTCACCCGGTCCCATGAATTTCCGAGCTGAGCTGGGTCGCGAGCATCGCGGGCACTGAGCGGCGGCTCCTGAGCCGTAGAGGCTCGCGTTCGTACGTCAACCGTCCGTCCTCGAGGCGTACGGGAGCGCCGTCCAGGGACGCCTTGTGGACTCCGAATCTGGCGGGCGAAGAGCGTCGCGTGAGTAACTCCCAGCGCTCGTAATGATTCGTCGGTTCGATTCCGACAAGCGGCTCCGGCAACGCCCCGGCTTCTGCTCGGGGCGCTTCTACTGGTGCAGACAACGGCATACCGCCGCGCATTGTTGCTGGTCCGGTTGTTACTGATCGGTCTTCGGGACGATGTCAGGGGCGTTTCTCGGATCGTGGGACGATTGCGCCGTGAGTGAGTCCATACAGCGAGCCCGTGCCACCACCGCGTCCTACTCGATCACGATGCGGATCCACGCGGGCACCGACCCAGCCGTGATCGGCGCGCTCGCCGTCAAGGTGGCCGAGAGCGGCGGCATCACGACGGCGCTCGACATCGTCGACTCGCACCCCGACCGGCTCGTCATCGACCTCACCTGCTCCGCCTCGAACGCAGAGCACTCCACCGAGGTCGTCGCCGCCGTCGAGACGCTCGAGGGCGTGCGCGTGCACAAGGTGTCCGACCGCGTCTTCCTCATGCACCTCGGCGGCAAGATCAGCGTCGAGAGCAAGGTCAACCTGCGCAACCGTCAGGACCTCGCGATGGCCTACACGCCCGGTGTCGGCCGGGTCAGCCAGGCCCTCTTCGAGCACCCCGAGGACGTGCCGCGCCTGACGATCAAGGGCAACTCCGTCGCCGTCGTCACCGACGGCTCGGCCGTGCTCGGCCTCGGCAACATCGGCCCGATGGCGGCGCTGCCCGTCATGGAGGGCAAGGCCGCCCTCTTCAAACGCTTCGCCGACATCGACGCGTGGCCCATCTGCATCGACACGACCGACGTCGACGAGATCGTGCGCACCGTCGAGCTCATCGCACCCGGTTTCGGCGGCATCAACCTCGAGGACATCGCGGCGCCACGCTGCTTCGAGATCGAGGCCAAGCTGCGCGAGCGTCTCTCGATCCCGGTCTTCCACGACGACCAGCACGGCACCGCCATCGTCGTGCTCGCGGCCCTCAAGAACGCCCTGCGCTGCATCGACACCAAGCTGCCCGACGCCAAGATCATCGTCTCGGGCGGTGGGGCCGCCGGGTCGGCGATCGTGCAGCTGCTGCTGGCCGCCGGTGCGGTCGATGTCACCGTCTCGGACCGTGCCGGCTTGCTCAACAAGGCCGACGAGTCCCTCACTCCGGCCTGGCGCGATCTCGCCGAGAAGACCAACCCGCGCGGACTGACCGGCACCCTGCGCGACGGCCTCCAGGGCGCCGACGTCTTCATCGGCGTCAGCGCCCCGCGGATCCTGGCCCCCGAGTGGATCGATGAGATGGCCGACAAGCGCATCGTCTTCGCTCTCGCCAACCCCGACCCCGAGGTCGACATCTACGAGGCGACCCAGCGCGCGACGGTCGTGGCGTCGGGGCGCAGCGACTACCCCAACCAGATCAACAACGTGCTCGCCTTCCCGGGTGTCTTCCGCGGGCTGCTCGACGCGCGAGCCACCGACGTGACGACCGAGATGCTCATCAAGGCCGCCGACGCCATCGCCTCGGTCGTCACCGACGAGCAGCTCAACCCCAACTACATCATCCCCAGCGTGTTCCAGCCCGACATGAGCAAGACCGTCGCCAAGGCGATCGTCGACTGCGTGCCCAAGGCGCCCAAGCCGTCGATCCCGATGGTCGGCTCCAACTGACGGCTGACCGAGTGACCGAGAGACCGAGTGACGGGGTGATCGAGGGGTGAGCGGATGACCGGGGCCGCGAGGCTGCGCTACCCCCTCGACGGCCGACGCGCCTGGGCGGTCTGGGGCGCGGCGATCTCTGTCTACGTCCTCGCCGTCTTCCACCGCACCTCCCTCGGCGTGGCGGGCCTCGAGGCCGCCGAGCGCTTCGGCATCACGTCGGCGCAGCTGTCGACCTTCACCATCCTGCAGGTCCTCGTCTATGCGGTCATGCAGCTGCCCGTCGGTGCCCTGCTCGACCGCTACGGGTCCAAGCGGATGCTCGGCGTCGGTCTCACGCTGCTGACCGGGGCGCAGCTGGCGTTTGCCTTCGTCGACTCCTTCCCCCTCGCGCTGCTGTGCCGGGTGCTGCTCGGCATGGGCGACGCGATGATCTTCATCTCGGTGCTGCGCCTAGCCGCGCTGTGGTTCTCGTCGCGGCGCACCCCCCTGGTCACCCAGTTCACGGGCCTGCTCGGTCAGCTCGGCGCGCTCGCCGCTGCCGGCCCCCTCGCTGCCGCCCTGCACACCTTCGGCTGGACGCCGACGTATGCCGTCGCGGCCTCCTTCGGCGTCGTGACCGGCTTCGCGCTCGTGCTGCTCGTCAAGGACAGCCCGTGGGTGGACCAGCACCGCGACGAGCTGCGGTTGCGCGCGCTCGGCCGCACCCTGCGCGCGGCGTGGCTCGTGCCCGGCACCCGGCTCGGGCTGTGGTCGCACTTCACGTCGCAGTTCTCGGCCAACATGTTCACGATGCTGTGGGGTTTCCCGTTCCTCATCTCGGGGCAGGGAGTCTCGAGCACGACGGCAAGCGTCCTGCTCTCGCTCATGGTCGTCACGGCGATCGTGTCGAGTCCGGTCATCGGCACCCTGACGGCGCGCTTCCCGTTCTCGCGCAGCACCCTCGTGCTGTGGATCGTCGGCGCTGCCATCACGGCGTGGACGACGGTGCTGCTCTGGCCGGGGCGCGCGCCGCTCTGGTTGCTCGTGGCCCTCGTCGTGCTCATCGCCGTCGGTGGCCCGGGCTCGATGATCGGCTTCGACATGGCCCGCACGTTCAACCCCCCGACCCGCATCGGCAGCGCCTCTGGCATCGTCAACACCGGCGGGTTCATGGCCACGCTGGCCGCGGTCGCGCTCGTCGGGGTCGTGCTCGACCGGGTCGCACCGGCCGGGCCGTCGACGTGGGACGTCGAGGCGTTCCGCCTCGCGATGACGGTGCAGTATCCCGTCTGGGCGCTCGGCATCGTGCAGATCGTGCGCTGGCGTCACAAGGCCCGGCGCGCCGCCCGCGAGGCCGACCCGGAGGCGTATGCCGCGATGCGCGCCGGGCGCTCCGTCACCTTCCACTGACGAGCGGAAGTGGGCCCTCGACCAGAGGTGACGTCGAGGGCTCAGTTCCTTCCGCGGGTCAGGAGAGCTGGCGCAGCACTCCGTCGGCGATGTCGGCGAGGTGGTCGAGGTCCGACAGGTCGAGGACCTGCAGATAGAGGCGCTCGGCGCCGACCTCGGTGAAGGCGCCGATCCGGTCGACGACCTCGGCAGCCGACCCGGCGAGCCCGTTCTCACGCAGCTCGTCGAGGTCGCGGCCGATGGCAGCGGCTCGTCGGCCCAGGGTCGCCTCATCGTTGCCCAGGCAGACGACCTGAGCCGCCGAGAGCGTCAGCGTCGAGGGGTCGCGTCCAGCCCCGCTCGCCACCTCGCGAACCCGTTGGAAGAGCCGACCCGAGTCGGCCGCCGGGGCGAACGCAGCATTGAACTCGGCGGCATACCGCACCGCGAGTGCAGGGGTGCGCCGCTTGCCGCCGCCACCGATGATGACGGGGATGCCACCCTCCTGCACCGGCTTCGCCAGCGCGGGGGAGTCGACCACGGGATAGTGGGCGCCCTTGTGGCTGAAGGTGTCTCCCGGCTTGGTCGCCCATAGCCCGGTGACGACGGCAAGCTGCTCCTCGAGCCGGTCGAAGCGCTCGCCGAGCGGCGGGAAGGGGATGCCGTAGGCCGTGTGCTCGGCCTCGAACCAGCCCGCGCCGAGCCCCAGCTCCACCCGCCCGCCGCTCATCTGGTCGACTCCCGCAACCTGGATCGCGAGCGGCCCGGGGAGGCGGAAGGTCGCCGACGTGACGAGGGTGCCGAGGCGGATGGTCGTGGTGTCGCGCGCCAGTCCGGCGAGGGTCGTCCAGGCGTCGGTGGGACCGGCGCCGCCGTCGCCACCCATGTGCAGGTAGTGGTCGGAGCGGAAGAAGCCGCTGAAGCCGAGGGCCTCGGCCGTTCGGGCGACAGCGAGGAGGTCGTCATAGGTGGCGCCCTGCTGGGGCTCGGTGAAGATGCGTAGGTCCATGCGCCCATCCTGCCCGGGACCGCCCTGTCGTGACCGTGCCGGAAGGGAGCGGTCAGTCGGCGACGATCCCGTCGACGACAACGTCGAGCATCGGGGTCACGTCGAGGTCGGTGCAGCTCGAGTCGGCGACCGTGGCGACCCCGCTCACGAGGCGCATGACGTTGACGGGGTCGACGGAGGGCCGCAGGTCCCCGCGCGCCTCCAGGTGGTCGATGACGCGCCGGTTGGCGTCGGCCATGACCTGGCACTTGCGATACATCGGTGAGGCTGGGTCGTCCATGGCCGCGGCGATCTTGCTCGCGGCGCCGCGGTGCAGCGTGATGTGCTCGATGAAGCGCTCGAACCAGTCCGACAACATCTCGCGCGCGGGCAGATCCGCGGCGATGGCGGCGTCGGCGTCGGCCGAGACGCGGTCGGTCCAGTCCTGCATGAGGCCGTCGACGAGGGCCTCACGGGTGGGAAAGTGGCGGTAGAGGGTGCCCGGCCCCACGCCGGCGCGCCTGGCGATCTCGTCGAGCGAGGCGTCCGTGCCGCGCTCCGTGAAGACGATCCGAGCCGTCGCGAGGATCTTGTCGTAGTTGCGCCGCGCATCCGCGCGCATCGGGCGAGCCGGCTTGCCAGGAGTCTCCGCTGGAGGCGTGGCGGCCGAATCCTCTTGAGCGGCAACGGATGCCGGAGACGGCGCAAGCGTCGCCTTGGCAACCTCGGCGGGCGTCACAGAAGTCTCCTTGCAAAAACGGAGACAGTCTCCGTATAGTCGGACGAGCAGAACCGGAGTGGCTCTCCGTTAATCGTACAGCCGATCGTCGTCACAGAGGAGTCCGGCCGCCATGACCACCACGATCCGCCCCACCCGACAGGCCCTGCGCGTCCACATGTCGCACCTCGCGAGGACGCACCGCGCCCCCCTCGTGCCGAGCCACCCGCGCTCCGCCTTCTCGCGCCCCACGTCCTTCACCCCCATGGCCCGCGAGCCGCTCACCGACGAGGCGCCGCTCCACCAGTCCCAGCACGACGAACACTGAGGCAAGAGATGTCGACCAGCACCACCCGAGCTGCAGTGATCGCAGCCCCGACCGCACCCGTCAAGAGCTCACCCACAACACCTTCACCCACGGCTGGAGAGCAGAGCGCCCGGAGGTCGGCCATCGGCCTCGGCGTCGTCCTCGTCGCCCAGCTCATGCTCGTGCTCGACGCGACCGTCGTGAACGTTGCGCTCCCGCACATCCAGACCGACCTCGGCTTCACGCCTGCGGGCCTGTCCTGGGTGCTCAACGCCTACACCCTCGCCTTCGGCGGCCTGCTGCTGCTCGGCGGCCGCCTCGGTGACGTCTTCGGGCGCCTGCGCACCTTCGAGATCGGCCTCGCGATCTTCACCGTCGCGAGCCTCCTCGGCGGCCTCGCGACCACCCCGGCCTGGCTCATCGCGGCCCGGACTCTCCAGGGCGTCGGGGCCGCGCTCGCAGCCCCGAGTGTGCTGGCCCTCGTCACGACGAGCGCCCCGAACGAGGCCGCCCGCAACCGCGGTCTGGCTCTCTTCACCGCGGTGTCGTCGGCCGGCGCGTCCATCGGCCTGCTGCTCGGTGGGATCCTCACCGGCTTCGTCAGCTGGCACTGGACGCTCTTCGTCAACGTGCCGATCGGCGCCGTCGTGCTCGTCCTCGCGCGTCGCTTCGTCACCGAGACACCGCGCGCGCGGGTGCGCTTCGACATCGTCGGCGCGATCACCGCGACGCTCGGCTCCGTCTCGGTCGTCTACGGCTTCATCAGCGCCGCCGACCGTGGTTGGAGCGCGCCGATCACCCTCGCGTCCTTCGCCATCGGGCTCATGCTCATCGCGCTCTTCGTCCGCACGGAGGGTCGCGTCGCGGCGCCGCTGCTGCCCCTCGACCTCGTCCGGGAGCGCTCCCGGGCCGGCGCCCTCGTGCTCATGGCGCTCGTCGTCGGCGCGCAGTTCTCGACGTTCTTCCTCGTGACGCAGTACCTCCAGCTCGTCCTCGGCTTCAGCCCCGTCGCCACCGGGGCAGCCTTCCTCCCGCTCAGCCTCGCGATCTTCGCGACCTCGCGGGTCAGCGCACGCCTCGTGTCGTTGGTCGGGCCCCGGCCGTTGCTGCTCGTCGGCACCCTGGGGCTCACCGCGAGCTTCGTGTGGCTGAGCAGCATCACCGCATCGAGCACGTATGCCGCCCACATCCTCGGCGCTCTCGTGCTCAACGGCGTCTCGGCGGCACTCGTCTTCATGCCGGTGACGGTCGTCGTGCTCGGCGGTGTCGACCGTGCGCAGGCTGGCACCGTCTCGGGCCTGCTCCAGACGGCACAGCAGCTCGGCGGCGCCGTGGGTCTCGCCGCGATTGTGAGCGTCTATGCGTCACAGGCGGTTCCGGGCCAGTTCGTGCCCGGGGTGGAGCCGGCCTTCCTCACCTCGGCCGGCTTCACGCTCGCGGCGCTGCTGGTCGCGGCGTTCGTGCTGCGGCCGCGTCGTGCGGCGCCGGAAGAGGTCGCAGAGCGAGCGGGTGGGCGCGATCAAACCTGAGATCAACTGTCATCGGGTGTCGTCATGACAGCACCGGACGCAGACTGATCGCCCAGCTGATCGACCCCGCCGGGCCGAGCACCACCGAGAGAAGCACCGCAGCCCCGTCACCTGTGTGGTGACGGGGCTGCGGTCGTGCGGCAGGGCGGCATACCCGTGGGCGTGGCTCGGTGGTCAGTGGCCCTCGGGCATCGCCCAGCGGGCGGTCGAGGTGCCCTGCTCCTTGGCGCGCTCGAGCGCCTCGCCGATGATCTTCTCGGCGGCTGCCCGGTCACCCCAGTCGGAGCCCTTGACGAACTTGCCGGGCTCGAGGTCCTTGTAGCGCTCGAAGAAGTGCTGGATCTCCTTGAGGGTGAACTCGCTGACGTCGCCGAGGTCCTGGATGTGGGCCGTGCGCGGGTCGACCGGCACGCAGAGCACCTTGTCGTCGCCGCCGGCGTCATCGACCATGTGGAAGATCCCGACCGGGCGGGCCTCGACGACGACCCCGGGAAAGAGCGGCTCGGGCAGCAGCACCAGGGCGTCCAGCGGGTCGCCGTCCTCACCGAGGGACTCCTCGATGTAGCCGTAGTCCGCCGGGTAGGCCATCGGGGTGAAGAGGTAGCGGTCGAGCCGAATGCGGCCCGTCGCGTGGTCGACCTCGTACTTGTTGCGCTGTCCGCGCGGGATCTCGATGGTGACGTCGAACTCCACGTCTGTCCCTTCTCGGGTGCTTCGGGTGGCTGCAGGTGGCTGCGGGCGACTCGTCGGAGCCGCTCGCGTGCGGGAGCACGCGGCCGGGGCTGACAGAATCGTCCGCGACAGTGTGGCAGCAAGGTGCGGCCTCGCGCGAAACCCGCGCGCAACGACGAGGACGGGGGTGGGCATGGTCACCTCGCCGAGCGACCCCGGCCCACCGATCCGCGGGCTCACCTACGCGATGGCCGCCGTGCTCTCGGTCGTCACCATCCTGCTGGGGTATGCCGTCCTCGACGTCGCCGACGCCGCCCCCGGTGTGCTCACCCTGGCCGCCGCCCCGCCGGCTCCTCCCACGGAGACGCCGGGCACCCGCACGCTGCCGGTCGTGCCCCAGCCGACGCCGTCGACCTCGGTGGGGGAGCCGCTCCCACCGCTCGCGGGCGATGCGCAGGCACCGACCCCCACCGGGGTGGCAGGGGCCCTGAGTCGGGTCGTCCGACTGCCGGCGCTCGCCGACTCCGCCCTCGTCGTGCGGGACGGCCAGACGGGGGACGTGCTCTTCGACGACAACGGCTCGCAGCTGCGCATCCCGGCCTCGACGACCAAGATCCTGTCGGCAGCCGCCGTCGGGCAGGCCTTCGCGGCCGACGCGACCCTCGAGACGGTCGTGCGCCGTGGCGCGTCGGACGGGGAGATCGTGCTCGTCGCCGGCGGCGACTCGCTGATCAACCCCGGCAGGGGTGACGCCGACGGCATCGCCGGGCGAGCCGGCCTCGCCGACCTGTCGGACCAGGTGGCTGCGGCACTGGAGCGGTCCGGCGTCGACGCCGTCACCCTCACCGTCGACGAGTCCTACGCCTACGGCCCGACGGTGGCGCCCACGTGGAGCCCCAGCTTCCGGCCTTCGGGCATCACGGGGGCCGTGGCGATGCTCGGCCTCTCGAGCGGGCGGGCCACCGGCGGCCGGGTCGGGCCCGCCGACCCGGTGGCCACCGTGCGCGACCTCTTCGCGCGGCAGCTCGAGAGCCGCGGGATCGACGTCAAGCTCGGCCCCCGGGACCGCCCGACCGTCACCGTGCCGACGACGACTACGCCGAGCTCCACGCCACCCCCCACTGCGCCCCCGACCGGTGGCCCGACGGCCACGGCCGCTGCCACCGGACCCGGGACGGTGCTCGGACGCGTCGTCTCCGCCCCCGTGCGGGACCAGCTCGCCCTCGCGCTGACCGACTCCGACAACGCGCTCACCGAGATCCTTGCCAGGCAGGCCGCCTTCCGCTCCGGGGGAGGCACGACCTTCGCCGACACCGGAGCCTGGGTGGTCTCGCAGGTCACCGCGCTCGGACTCGACACGAGGGGCGTCGTGCTGCGTGACGCGAGCGGCCTCTCCCGCGAGAACCGGGTGCGGGCCGACCTGCTCACCCGCCTGCTCGTCCTCGGCTACGACGGCCAGCACCCCGTGCTCCGGCGGGCGCTCGACGGGCTGCCGATCGGCGGCCTCACCGGCACGCTCGACAACCGCTTCACCGGCAGCACCTCCGACGCTGCAGGCCGCGCCCGGGCCAAGACCGGCACCCTGACGGGCGCCAACGCGCTCGCGGGCAGCGTCGTCGACGACGACGGGCGGCTGCTCGTCTTCGCCGGTATGGTCGCCGGCGCGGGAACCCCCGAGGCCCGAGCCGCGTTGGACCGATTTGTAGCGACTCTCGCCGCGTGCGGGTGCCGCTGAGCGGTCGGGGCGGCACCGGAAGGAGCCCCAGGGACCGCGTTGTGAGGATGCACGACCGCAGGACACCAGCACCAGATCCGCGACAGAGCCGTCAGGACCCATGAGGGGCATCGGGAGGACCGGCATGACCGACACCACCGTCATCAGCGAGGCGGGGGCGAGCGACGGTTCGAGCGCCGGCCACCTCGCCTACGTCGACTACGACTTCGCCAAGCGCACGGGCCGCACCATCGTCAGCCCCGGACCCCAGGTGTCGAGCGACGAGGCCGCCGATATCGTCGCCGACCTCAGGGCGGCGGCCACCTCGGCCGTGGCGCCGGTCGCCGAGACGAGCCGGTTGACCGCCCCCGACGACGCTCCTGCTGTCCTCGTCGTCGACCGGGCCGGCTGGATCGATGCCAACGTCGACTCGTTCAAGGCGATGCTCGACCCCGTCGTCGACAAGCTCAACACCCGCAAGAAGGGCCAGCCGGGCAGCGCCACGGCGGCCGCCATCGGCAGCAAGGTGACGGGCGCCGAGATGGGTGGCCTGCTCGCCTTCTTCTCGAGCAAGGTGCTCGGGCAGTACGACCTCGCCCCCGGGGGCACGCCGCGGCTGCTCCTCGTCGCCCCCAACATCGTCGCCACCGAGCGTCGCCTCGAGGTCGACCCGAGCGACTTCCGCCGCTGGGTCGCGATGCACGAGGAGACCCACCGCGTGCAGTTCACGGCGGTGCCGTGGCTGCGCGACCACATGGTCAGCCGCACCCAGAGCCTCGCCGTCGACCTCGCGCCGACGCCGGAGGATCTCACCAGCCGCTTCGAGCAGTTCACGAAGAACTTCCCCGAGGTGATCTCTTCGGGCGAGGGCATCGGTCAGCTCTTCGTGACGCCCGAGCAGAAGGCCCGCATCGCCGAGATCACCGCTGTGATGTCGCTGCTCGAGGGCCACGCCGACGTCGTCATGGACGACGTGGGCCCCGCGATCATCCCGAGCGTCGACGAGATCCGACGCAAGTTCGACCAGCGCCGCAACGGTGCGGTCGGCGTCGACCGGCTGCTGCGCAAGCTGCTCGGTCTCGAGGCCAAGATGCGGCAGTACCGCGACGGGGCCATCTTCGTGCGGGCCGTCATGGACCAGGTCGGTCGCGACGGCTTCAACGAGGTGTGGACCTCCCCCGAGACCCTGCCGCGACCCGAGGAGATCCTCGAGCCCGCCGCCTGGGTGCGCCGGGTGCACGGCGAGGCGGACTTCCTCCGGTGAGCGGCCCCGACCCGGCCGTTGCCGCCACCCGTCTCGCGGTGCGCCAGCACCTCGCCGACCTCCCGGCCGGGGGGACGGTCCTCGTCGCCTGCTCGGGCGGGACCGACTCGGTGGCGCTCGCCGCCGCCCTCGCCTTCGAGGCCGAGCGGGCCGGCATCCGAGCCGGCGCAGTCGTCGTCGACCACGGCCTCCAGCCGGGCTCGGACGACGTCGCGCAGTCGGCAGCGGCCCTGTGCCGCGAGATGGGACTCGACCCCGTCGAGGTCGTCCGCGCGGACGTACGCCAGACCGGTGCCGGCCTCGAGGCTGATGCCCGCAGCGCCCGCTACGCCGCCATCGAGAGGGTCGCCGACCGGCACCACGCGGCCGCGATCCTCGTCGGCCACACCCGCGACGACCAGGCGGAGCAGGTGCTGCTCGGCCTCTCGCGCGGCTCCGGCGCCCGCTCCCTCAGCGGCATGCCGGTGCGCCGCGACCGCTACATCCGCCCTCTGCTCGCCCTCCCGCGCGCCACGACGCTCGCCGCCTGCGCGGCATACGGCATCGAGCCGTGGAACGACCCGCACAACAGCGACGACTCCTTCCGCCGGGTGCGGGCGCGTCGGCTGCTCGCGACCCTCGAGGCCGACCTCGGGCCGGGTTTCGGCGCCGCGCTGGCCCGCTCGGCCGACCTGCTGCGCGAGGACGCCGACTACCTCGAGACCCTCGCGATCCGGGCCCGCGCGCAGCTGCCGGAGGCGGCGGGCGCCCCCGGCGTCGACCTCGAGGCCCTCGCCGCACTGCCGCGGGCGATCCGCACGCGGGTCTGGCGGCTGCTGGCGGCCGAGGCCGGGGCGCCCCTCGCCGACGTCAGCGCTGCTCACGTCGAGTCGCTCGACGCCTTGCTGACCTCGTGGCACGGCCAGGGTCCGCTGCACGTGCCCGGCGGCATCGCCGTCGCCCGCACCGGCCGGGAGATCCGCTTCACCGCCCTTCGGGAGACCGCGAGCGCCTGAGGCGGCAGGGGTGCTGTTGAATGGTCTGGCACGCAGGGCGTGCGCCCGCACCGCCACCGTTCCCCGCCACGCACCACCACCGCACCACCACACGGAGGAGTCCTCGTGGACCACACCGACCTGGGAGACGACCTCGCGACGGTTCTGCTCACGGAGGAGCAGATCCAGGCGCGGCTGGCCGAGCTCGCGGCAGACATCTGGCGCGACTACGAGGGCAAGGACTTCCTGCTCGTCGGTGTGCTGAAGGGTGCCGTCGTCGTCATGGCCGACCTCATGCGGGCCCTGCCCGGCACCGCCCCGATGGACTGGATGGCGGTCTCGTCCTACGGCTCGGGCACGAAGAGCTCCGGCGTCGTGCGCATCCTCAAGGATCTCGACACCGACATCACGGGGCGCCACGTGCTCATCGTCGAGGACATCATCGACTCGGGTCTCACGCTCTCGTGGATCAAGGCCAACCTCGAGTCGCGCAGGCCGGCCTCGGTCGAGATCTGCACCCTGCTGCGCAAGCCCGACGTCGTCAAGGTCGACATCCCGGTGCGCTACGTCGGCTTCGACATCCCCAACGAGTTCGTCGTCGGCTACGGCCTCGACTACGCCGAGCAGTATCGCAACCTGCGCTGCGTCGGCACCCTCGCGCCGCACGTCTACTCCTAGGGGACCCGCCGCATGACCTTCTCCATCGTGGCCCGTCAGGGTGAGGCCTACGGCGTCGCGGTCGCGAGCAAGTTCCTCGCTGTCGGCGCCGTCGTGCCTGCCGCCCGCGCCGGTGTGGGTGCGGTTGCGACGCAGTCGTTCGCCCGCGTCGCCTACCTCGAGGAGCTGCTCGGACGGCTCGCTGCCGGTGAGGCCGCGGCCCCCGCGCTCACCGCCGCGACCGCACTCGACGACGGGCGCGAGACGCGCCAGGTCGGCGTCGTCGGGGTGGGCAGCGCCGCGACCTTCACGGGGTCCGAGTGCAACGCGTGGGCCGGCGGTGTCGCGCGCGACGACGGCGACACGGCATACGCCATCCAGGGCAACATCCTCACCGGGCCCGACGTCGTCGCGTCGATGGAGCGGGCCTGGCACGCCTCGGCCGGCCGGCCGCTGGCCCAGCGCCTGCTGGCCGCGCTCGTCGCGGGCGACGACGCCGGCGGCGACTCGCGGGGGCGCCAGAGCGCCGCGATGTATGCCGTCGAGCCGGGCGCCGGCTACGACGCCAGCGGGGTGCTCGCCGACCTGCGCGTCGACGACCACGCCGACCCCGTGGGCGAGCTCGGCCGGCTCCTGTCCGAGTGGGAGATGTACTTCGGCAGGCCCGAGGACGTGCAGGCTCTCGAGGGGGAGCTCGCCGGGGAGGTCCGCGCACGGCTCGCCACCCAGGGGTATGCCGCCGCCGACCTCGCCGTCGCCCTGGCCGACTGGGCCGGCAACGCCAACTACGAGGCGCGGCTGAGCCCCGAGGGCATCGACCGCCGCGTCCTCGAAGCCCTGCGCGCCGCCAGCGGCTGAGGCCACTCGCATCCTGCTCCGTCTGGCGGAGCAGGATGGCTGCGGCGGGCGCGGGGGGCCGCGGGGGAGGCGCGGGGGAGGCCCGGGGTGGCTCGGACCGGTTCGTCACGCGAGCGGACATGCGGAACACTGGTGGAGCGCCGGACGTTGTGCCGGTGGATCAACTCACCGGACGAGCAGGAGGACCGGGGCCGTCGGCCTCGCACGTACATGGACGCTAAGCGGATACTGCGCACGCCACTGCTGTGGATCATGGTCCTCATCAGCGCCCTCGTCTTCGGCATGTTGCTCTCCGAGTCCGGCTCGCCGCGGATCGACACCTCCGAGGCCATGAAGCAGATCTCGAGCGGCAACGTCGAGTCGGCGAAGCTGCTCAACAACGAGAAGATGGAGCTCACGCTCGTCAAGCCCTACACCTCGCCCGAGGGCGACGTGAAGGACGCGAAGTCGGTCTACGCCTTCTACGTCGACGCGCGCGGCAAGGAGGTCGTCGACGCGCTCAACGCGAAGCCGCCGACCAAGGGCGTCGACGACCAGATCGACCAGCAGAGCTGGGTCGGCTCGCTCATCTTCTCCATCCTGCCGATCATCATCATCCTCGGTCTGTTCTGGTTCCTGATGAGCCAGATGCAGGGCGGTGGCAACCGCGTCATGCAGTTCGGCAAGTCCCGGGCCAAGCTCGCGACGAAGGACACCCCCAAGGTCACCTTCGCCGACGTCGCCGGCTGCGACGAGGCCATCGAGGAGCTCACCGAGATCAAGGAGTTCCTCCAGGAGCCGGCCAAGTTCCTCGCCGTGGGCGCCAAGATCCCCAAGGGCGTGCTGCTCTACGGCCAGCCCGGCACCGGCAAGACCCTGCTCGCGCGCGCCGTCGCCGGCGAGGCGGGCGTGCCGTTCTACTCGATCTCCGGCTCCGACTTCGTCGAGATGTTCGTCGGTGTCGGTGCGAGCCGCGTCCGCGACCTCTTCGAGCAGGCCAAGGCCAACGCCCCCGCCATCGTCTTCGTCGACGAGATCGACGCCGTCGGTCGCCACCGCGGCGCCGGCATGGGCGGCGGCCACGACGAGCGTGAGCAGACCCTCAACCAGCTCCTCGTCGAGATGGACGGCTTCGACGTCAAGACCAACGTCATCCTCATCGCGGCGACCAACCGCCCCGACATCCTCGACCCCGCCCTGCTGCGTCCCGGTCGCTTCGACCGCCAGATCGCCGTCGACGCGCCCGACATGATCGGTCGCCACCGCATCCTCGAGGTGCACGCCCAGGGCAAGCCGATGGCGCCCGACGTCGACCTGCTCGCCGTCGCCCGCCGCACGCCCGGCTTCACCGGTGCCGACCTCGCCAACGTGCTCAACGAGGCAGCGCTGCTCACCGCGCGCAGCGACAAGAAGATCATCGACAACCACGCGCTCGACGAGGCCATCGACCGCGTCATCGCGGGCCCGCAGAAGCGCACCCGCATCATGTCGGCCAAGGAGCGCAAGATCACGGCCTACCACGAGGGTGGTCACGCCCTCGTCGCGGCGTCGCTCAACCACACCGACCCGGTGACGAAGGTGACGATCCTGCCGCGTGGCCGCGCGCTCGGCTACACGATGGTCATGCCCGTCGACGACAAGTACTCGACGACCCGCAACGAGATCCTCGACCAGCTCTCCTACGCCCTCGGTGGCCGCGTCGCCGAGGAGATCGTCTTCCACGAGCCCACCACCGGCGCGAGCAACGACATCGAGAAGGCCACCGGCATGGCCCGCAAGATGGTGACCGAGTTCGGCATGTCCGAGCGCATCGGTGCCATCAAGCTCGGCCAGGGCACCGGCGAGGTCTTCCTCGGTCGCGACATGGGTCACCAGCGCGACTACTCCGAGGAGATCGCCCGCATCGTCGACGAGGAGGTGCGCGCCCTCATCGAGTCCGCCCACGACGAGGCCTACCGCGCGCTCAACGCCAACCGCGACGTGCTCGACAAGCTCGTCCTCGAGCTCCTCGAGCGTGAGACGCTCAACCAGGCCGACCTCGCCGAGATCTTCACCGAGGTCGTGCGCGTGCCGAAGCGTCCGACGTGGCTGTCGTCGCAGGCGCGCGTGCCCGGCGACCGTCCGCCGGTGCTGACGCCGGGCGAGATGGCGGCGCGCAACGGCTCCAACGGCCAGCACGGCCACCTGCCGCCGCCGGCGGCTCCCGACCGCGCGATCGAGGAGAAGATCGACGAGGCGGCCTCGGTCGGCGCGCACCCGCTCGCCGAGGAGCACCCTCCGCAGCAGATCATCGAGGTGCCCGACGACCGTCCGATCAACCCGGGCGAGAAGAGCTGAGCGGTGGCGATCGACCAGGCGCGGGCGGAGGCGGCCGTGCGTGAGCTGTTGCTGGCCATCGGCGAGGACCCTTCTCGCGAAGGGCTGCTCGACACCCCGGCCCGCGTGGCCCGCTCCTACTCCGAGATCTTCGCCGGTCTGGACATGGACGCGGCCGACGTGCTCGCGCACGACCTTCGAGATCGACCACCAAGAGCTCGTCATCGTGCGCGACATCGAGCTCTACAGCACGTGCGAGCACCACCTCGTGCCCTTCCACGGGGTGGCGCACGTCGGCTACATCCCGAGCGAGGACGGCCGGGTCACCGGACTGTCCAAGCTCGCGCGGCTCGTCGAGGTGTTTGCCCGCCGTCCCCAGGTGCAGGAGCGTCTGACCTCCCAGGTGGCCGACGCGCTCGTCGAGCACCTCGACGTGCAGGGGGTCATCGTCGTCATCCAGGCCGAGCACCTCTGCATGTCGATGCGTGGCATCCGCAAGCCGGGGGCGAGCACGATCACCTCCGCCGTGCGCGGCCAGCTGCGCGACCCGGCCACTCGAGCAGAGGCCATGGCACTCATGCTCGAGGGCAACAAGTGACAGGCTCGTACGCCGAGCCCGGAGCCGGCAGCCGCGCTGGACAGCTGCTGGACACGACGGAGCGCACGCTCGTCATGGGCGTCGTCAACGTCACGCCCGACTCCTTCTCCGACGGCGGCGAGTGGTTCGAGCCCGAGGCAGCGATCGCGCACGGCCTCGACGTGCTCGAGGCCGGGGCCGACATCGTCGACGTCGGCGGCGAGTCGACGCGACCGGGCGCCGACCGTCCGTCGGTGGCCGAGGAGCTGCGCCGTGTCGTCCCCGTCGTCGAGGCGCTGAGCGGGCGGGGCGCCGTCGTGTCGGTCGACACGATGCGGGCCGAGGTGGCTGCCGCGGCCGTCGAGGCGGGCGCTGCGATCGTCAACGACGTGTCCGGCGGCCTCGCCGACCCGGAGATGGTGCCGCTCGTGGCGGCGGCCGGCTGGCCGTACATCGCAATGCACTGGCGCGGTCACAGCACCCAGATGCAGTCGCGTGCCGTGTATGGCGACGTCGTCGGCGAGGTGCTCGACGAACTGTCGAGCCGCCGCGACGAGCTCCTCGAGGCCGGCATCGCCGCCGACCGGCTGGTGCTCGACCCCGGCCTCGGCTTCGCGAAGACAGCGGACCACAACTGGGCCCTGATGGCGGCCCTCCCCGTCCTGCACGGCCTGGGCCACCCGATCCTGCTCGGCGCCTCACGCAAGACCTTCCTGGGCCGCCTCGGACGTGACGAGGGTGCCGCGCCGCGACCACCCGCCGAGCGCGACGCCGAGACGACGGCCACCTCGGTGATGGCCGCCATGGCCGGCTTGTGGTGTGTGCGCGTGCACGACGTCGCCTCGACCGTGCGCGCCCTGTCGGTCGTGCAGGCCGCCCTCGACCACGCGCCGGAGGCATCCGACTGATGGCCGATCGCATCGTGCTGCAGGGCGTCTCGGCCCGCGGCAACCACGGCGTGCTCGACGTCGAGAAGCGCGACGGCCAGACCTTCGTCGTCGACGTGGTGATGACGTGCGACCTCGAGCGGGCCGGGCGCACCGACGACCTCGGCGCCACTGTCAACTACGCCGAGGTCGCCGCCGACGTCGTCGCGCGGATCGCCGGGCCGTCGTTCGACCTCATCGAGCGCCTCGCCGAGGTCATCGCCGACGACGTGCTGCGCCACGACCTCGTCGACGTCGTCGAGGTCGTCGTGCACAAGCCCGAGGCGCCCGTCGGGCAGCCGTTCGTAGACGTGCAGGTGCGGCTCGAACGCGCCAACGCGGCCGCGGTCGTCGTCGCCCTCGGGTCAAACCTGGGCGACCGCGGCGAGACCCTTGCGTCCGCCGTGGCGGCCTTGCGTGAGGTGCCCGGCCTCACCGTCACCGGCGTGTCGTCGATCGTGGAGACCGACCCGGTCGGCGGTCCGGAGCAGCCGCCCTACCTCAACGCCGTGGCGGTCGGCCGGTCGGTGCTCGGTCCCGAGGCCCTGCTCGACCACTTGCACCGCATCGAGGCTGCGCACGGTCGCACCCGCGAGATCCGCTGGGGCGCAAGGACGCTCGACCTCGATCTCATCCAGTTCGGCACCCCTGGGGGCTCGCGCGAGGTCGTCAGCGACGATGCGCGACTCACGCTTCCGCACCCCCGGGCGAGCGAGCGGGCCTTCGTGCTCGCTCCGTGGATCGACGTCGACCCGAGGGCCACCTTGCGGGTGGCAGCGGGGGACGGCGGCATACGACCCGTGGTCGACCTGCTCGACGCCATCTCACCCGACCTCGACGCGGCGGGCGTGCGACCCGGCCCCCGATGGGAGCACCAGTGACACCACACACCGGCATCCGAGCAACGACCCTCGTCATCGCCGGGCTGATCTCCACCGGGCTGTCGTCCCTCGTGCTGCGGTGGGTCACCTCCGGCGGGGCCGAGGTGCCATCGCCCGGCTGGGTCGCGATCGCCGTCATGATCTTCCTCGGCGCAGGACTGCTCGTCGCCGGTTGGCAGGTGCGCAAGGTGCGCGACGGGCGCTCGGACGGCAGCGTGTCGGCGCTGCGGGCAGCCCGCACCCTCGTGCTCGGACAGTCCGCCGCGTTGACCGGTGCGGTGCTCGTGGGGTGGTATCTCGCGAACGTCTTCGTGCTGCTGCCGAACGCCGACGTGCCCTCGCAGCGCGACCGGATCCTGCCCTTCGCCGTGCATGCCGTCGTGGCGCTGCTGCTCAGCATCTCGGGCATGGTCGTGCAGCGCTGGTGCCGCGTCCGGCCGCGCGACGACGACGAATCCCAAGCCTCACCCTGATCCCACCACCCCCACCCACCTATCAGGGGGGTCGATGTAGCCGCGCGGGCCAGAGTCCGTGTCGTGACCGCGCTCATACATCGACTCGCTCGCACCCGCCCAGCAGACGCGGCATGCTGGGCATATGGGGCAGGCGACGAAGCCGCCGACACCGTCGATGCGGTCGCGGCGGTCGAGGCTACGGCAGGTGGCGGGTGCGCTGGCTCTCGCGGTCATCCCGGCGCTCGCGCTGTCGGCATGCGGCAGCACGGTGCCACCGCCCGGAGTCGCAGCCGAGTCGTCCCCCGCGACGCTGCCCTACGTCGCCGACGCGCCCGAAGCCTTCGACGTGCGGGCTCAGGCGGTGCTTGCCGCGCTGCGGGCGGACGGCACCCTGAGCACGTATGCCGCCTCGCTCGTGCTGCTGTCACCGCGGGTCGTCGAGACGGGCTATCCGACCGACCAGCTCAAGGAGGCGTTCGGCAACGGCGGCTTCGAGGCGGCGCCCGGCCTGAGGGGCGACTCAACCACCCGGACGGTGACCCTCACCGACGGGGGCACCCGTTCGCTGCCCGTGCTCGGCGCCCGCGAGACGCTCGAGCTGGCTCGGCGCGGGGCACCCGGCTGCGAGGCGGTCGCATCCGCCTGCCCCGTCGTCGTCACCCGAGCCGAGCTCGGCACCGTGGAGGCGGATACCAATCACGGTCGCATCAAGCTGCCGGCCTGGCAGTTCTGGGCGGACGGGCTGACGACGCCGTACAACGTCATCGCCGTCGAGGAGTCGGCTCTCGGGTCACTGCCGGCGCCGCCGACCCTCAGTGGTGCCGGCCAGGGGGGCACCGCCGGACTGCTGTCCGCTCAGCCTCCCGTCGTCGTGCGCGACGACGCCCTCGTCGTGACCATCGGGCACGGCGCGTGCGACCTGGGCCTCGGAGCCCACCTGCTCGAGGAGAGCGACGCCGTCGTCGTGGGCGGCTCGTTCACCGGCATGAGCGGCGAGGTCTGCACGGCCCAGCTCATCGGCACGCCGGCCACCATGCCGCTGTCGGGTCCGCTCGGCCCGCGACCTGTGGTCGACGTCGTCACCGGCACGGTCCTGACAACCTCCGGCTGAGACGCCGCTGAGGCGGGGTTTGGGCGGGCGTCAGGTGGTGGCGACCGGCGTCTCGGTCGAGGTGGGGGCCGGCTCCGTGGGCGTCGGTTGCGACGGCGGCTGGGGCGGGCCGTCGGGCGTCGTCGTGCGGGTCGGCCACGGCGGCGGGACCGTGTCGACGGTGTCCTGGTCGGAGCAGGCCGCCGCGAGCGTGATCGCCGCCGTGATGAGGGTGACGGCCGCGGCGCGCAGGACGCTCTCGCGCGAGACCCGGGCGGACGGCATACGGCGGCTCACTTGTCGACGTCCCCGACGACGAAGAACATGGAGCCGAGGATGGCCACCATGTCGGCGATCAGCTGGCCCGGCAGCATCTCGGAGAGCACCGAGACGTTGTTGAAGGAGGCCGACCGCAGCTTGAGGCGCCACGGCGTCTTGTCGCCTCGGGAGACGAGGTAGTAGCCGTTGAAGCCGAGGGGATTCTCGGTGGCGCAGTAGATCTCGCCCTCTGGCACCTTGAGCACCTTGGGCAGCTTGATGTTGATCGGGCCCGGCGGCAGCTGCACGAGCCGGTCGAGGCTGGCCTCGGCGAGGTCGAGCGCCACGTGCGTCTGCTCGATGAGCACCTCGAGGCGCGCGAGGCAGTCGCCGGCCGTGCGGGTGACGACACGGCCGGGGCCCTTGTCGCCGAAGAGCTCGCCGTAGGCGAGGTAGGGCGCGTCGCGGCGCAGGTCGACGTCGAGGCCGCTCGCACGCGCGATGGGCCCGGACACCCCGTAGGCCATCGCCCGGTCGCGGGGGAGCACGCCCACCCCGCGGGTGCGTCCCTCGAGGATCTCGTTGCCGACGATGAGGCGCTCGAGGTCGGGCATGCGGGCGCGCACGTTGGCGATCGCCTTGTCGACCCGGCCCATCCAGCCGGCAGGGAGGTCCTCCTTGAGGCCCCCGACACGGTTGAACATGTAGTGCATCCGGCCGCCCGACACCTCCTCCATGACCGCCTGGAGCTCCTCGCGCTCACGGAAGGCGTGGAAGACGGGCGTGATCGCGCCGAGCTCGAGGGGATAGGAGCCGAGGAACATCAGGTGGCTCAGCACTCGGT
Organism: uncultured Actinomycetota bacterium; assembly: GCA_963697735.1. GTDB lineage: Bacteria > Actinomycetota > Actinomycetes > Actinomycetales > Dermatophilaceae > Humibacillus. The sequence continues at coordinate 89,666 of CAVOOZ010000001.1, forward strand.
TGATCTCGGCGAGCGCCGTGCGAGCCCAGACGGCCCTCTCGGGCACCTCCATGCCGAGCATCTGCTCGACGCCGAGCACGACGCCGAGCTCGTTGGAGAAGGCGCTCAGCCAGTCGTGCCGGTTGGCGAGCACGAGGATCTGGCGGTAGTCGCGCACCTCGAACAGCTTCTCGGCCCCGCGGTGCATGTAGCCGATGATCGGCTCGGCGCTGACGATGCGCTCGCCGTCGACGACGATCTGCAACCGCAGCACGCCGTGCGTCGCCGGGTGCTGCGGGCCGATGTTGAGCACCATGTCCGCCGTCGCGAGACCGCCCGCGCCGACGCCGACGGTCAGCGCCTGGCGCTGGCGCGACGACGAGGCAGCTGTCTCCGTCATGGGCCAGAGCCTACGGCCCACGACGCTGCCGTATGCCGTGCGGCCCCTCCCCGGGTGACCCCGCCGTGGGGCAGAGTGTGGAGGGTGAGCGCCTCGTTGGACCTGACCGACCCCGACGTCGTCGCCGACCCCTACCCGGCACTCGCGCGGGCCCGGCAGTCTGGGCCGGTGCAATGGCACGAGGGACTCGGCCTCTGGGTGACGACCACGCATGCTGCTGCCAACGACGTGCTGCGCGACCGGCGCCTCGGTCGCATCTTCCGTCCACGCGCCGCGGGGGACGACGACCCGTGGACCGTCTTCGACTGGTTGCACGCCGACTCGATCCTCGACTCGGAGCCGCCGAAGCACACCCGGCTGCGCCGCCTCGTGGCCGGCGCCTTCGCCCGCGGCCACGTCGAGCGGCTGCGGCCCCGCGTGGAGCAGCTCGCCGCCGACCTGCTCACCGGCGTCGAGGCCCGGCTCGGCGATGGGACGGGCGCGGGGGCCGGGCAGGTCGACCTCATCGAGGCCTACGCCGAGCCGCTCCCCGTGCTCGTCGTCTGCGAGCTGCTCGGTGCCCCCGTCAGTGACTGGAAGCGGCTGCGCGACTGGTCGCAGGCCATCGTGAGGATGTACGAGGTGGCGCCGAGCCGGGGGGAGCAGGAGGAGGCGCAGCGAGCGTGCGCCGAGTTCGCGGCATACGTCGACCGACTCGCTGCTGAGCGGGCAGCCGACCCCGGCGATGACCTGCTGACCTCGCTCGTGCTGGAGCGTGACGGTGGTGACCGGCTGTCGCGGCGCGAGCTCGTGGCGACCGTCGTGCTGCTGCTCAACGCGGGGCACGAGGCGAGCGTCAACGGCTTCGGCAACGGGCTCGCGTCGCTGCTCGCCGAGCCCGACCAGCTCGCCGCGGTGCTCGACACGCTCGACGACGAGGAGGCGGTGGCCGCCCTCGTCGAGGAGATGCTGCGGCACGACTCGCCGCTGCATCTCTTCGAGCGCACCGCCACGCGGGACGTCGTGGTGCACGGCGTCACGGTGCGTCAGGGGCAGAAGGTGGCCGCTCTGCTCGGCGCAGCGAACCGCGACCCCGCGGTCTTTGACGAGCCGGACCGCTTCCGGGCTGACCGTGAACCCAACCCGCACCTCGCCTTCGGCGCCGGCATCCACTTCTGCCTCGGAGCTCCGCTGGCCCGGATGGAGCTGCAGATCTCGGTGCGGACCCTGCTGCACCGGTGCGGGGCGCTGCAGGTCGTGGAGGCCGTGCGCCGCCCGACCTTCGTGCTGCGCGGCTTCGAGAAGCTGGTCGTGCGAGGAGCTCTGCCGGGCACGCCGGCGACCGACGAGAAAGCGACCAACCAGAAGATGACGAGAGGATGACGGATGAGCGAGCTGACCCCCTACATCTGCGTGGCTGACTCCCGCGCGGCGATCGAGTGGTACCGCGAGCACCTTGGCGCTGAGGTGACGTACGAGCCGATCGTGATGCCCGACGGCCGAGTCGGCCACTGCGAGCTCACCCTTGACGGCGCCCGTTGGATGATGTCGGACGCCTTCGACGACGCCGGGGTGGCGCCGCCGGACACCGAGCGCGGCAACGCCGTCACGCTGCACCTCACGGTCACCGACGTCGATGCCCTGTGCGAGCGGGTGCGCCGCGCGGGTGCGCGGATCGACCGCGAGCCAGAGGACAACCCGCCGGTGGGGCGCCTCGCCGTCTTCCACGACCCGTTCGGGCATCGCTGGTTCCTCAACCAGCCACTTGGCTAGGGAGCGGCGGTCGGGCCGCCCGGCGGCTCAGCCGCGGTCGGCCTCGCGGCGGTCGGCCTCGCGGGCACGCAGGGCCACGAAACCGCCGATCCCGAGCAGCATGAGCGTGCCCGCGATGGTCAGCAGCACGGCCGCGAGCGGGAAGGAGGTGCCGTCGTCTGCTGGTCGGGGCTGCTGGACGGCCGTGCCCGGCGCCGCTGTCGAGCCGTCGAGGCCAGTCGTCGCGACGAAGGCGTAGCTCCCCGTCACCGGGTGGCCGTCGTCGGAGGTGACGCGATAGGTCACCGTGTAGCTGCCCGCGGGGGCGCTCGGCGAGATCGCCTGCGTGACGACACGTCCCTCGATCGTGGGTGCGCCCTGCTGCACCGCGCCCGACGGCCCGGTGACGACGACCTGGGTGCCGATCGAGAGCGGAACGTCGGTGAAGGTCAGGCTCACGCTCTGCGGCAGCCGCTCGACGGTCGAGTCGGCGGCGGGCGTGGTGGTCTCGAGCACGTCGTGGGCGCTCGCGGTCAGTGGCGCACCGAGCACCACGACCACGAGGACGGCGAGGACCGAGAGCACGCGACGCATGCCACTCAGGTTACGTCCCGGCCCGCGACCCGCTTCACCGCCCACCAGAAGTCGCCGAACCCCCCGGGCCGGATGAGCTCGGCCTCGGCGCTGGCCCGTTCCAGCGCGCGCAGGTAGGCGAGCGGGTCGCTCGAGGCGAGCGCGTGCGGCGGGGTCTGCCCCCGCACGCCGAGCCGCCGCAGCAGGTCGCGCTGCCGCTCGACCTCGTCGGCGTCGAGGCTGTCGACCGCGACGTGGGCCGTGAGGTCCATCGTCCCGTTGGGCACGGGGTGGCCCTGCACCCCTCCGCGGTATGCCGTGAGCGTCCCACCGCTCGGTCGCTCGCCCTGCGTGTGGCCGTAGTCCACGGCGACGAGCAGGCCGGAGTCGACGCGCGACACGAGGTCGGCCCAGGCTTCGTCGCGCGCGAGGCCGACCTCGATCCGGTCGCCCGGGGTCGTGGTGGGCCAGTGCGCTGCGATCCAGCGGCGCTCGGAGTCGGAGGGCTCGGGCCCCAGCTCCTCGTCGCCCGTGACGGGATCGACGAGAACGACGCGGGCGGTGCCGACGGAGTCGACCTCGGTGATGGTGCACGGCACGACGTCGAGCCACTCGTGGGCGATGACGAGGGCGTCGCTCAGTCCGGTGAGCTCGTCGGGCAGGGACGCGCCGCCGGGGGAGCGCAGCCAGCCGATGCGCTCGTCGAGCCCCTCCGGCCGCTCGACGACGTCGACGGCCACGACGCGAACGCCCTCGACGGGGGAGGGGGCGTCGAGCGCGCGGAGGAGGTGGGTGGCGAGCTCGCCACGCCCGGCGCCGACGTCGATGACGACCGCGGGCAGGTGGTCGTGCTCGCGCAGCCAGAGCCGCAGCAGCGCCTCCGCGAGCGCTGCCCCGGTCACCCCGTGCGTCGCGGTCGTGAAGTGCTCGGCAGGCCCACCGCGGGTGACGTAGAAACCCCGCCCGGCGGCATACAGCGCGTCGTGCCAGGCGTCGCGCCACGGAAGGGCATCCACGCCCACGGACTGTAGGCGATAGCGTGCCGTGGGTGAGCACTCCGCACGAGCGACCGGCCCGCTTCGAGGTCGGGATCGTGGGTGCCGGTCGGGTCGGGGCAGTGCTCGGAGCGGCCCTGGCGCGGGCGGGGCACCGCGTCACCGGCGTCTCCGCCGTGAGCGAGGCCAGCCTCGACCGCGCGGCGACCCTGCTGCCCGGCGTGCCGGTGCGGCCGATCCCCGAGGTCGTGGCGGGGGCGCACCTCGTCGTGCTCGCCGTGCCCGACGACGCGCTCGCCGACCTCGTCGCGGGGCTCAGCGCGACGGGGACCTTCACCCCCGGCCAGCTCGTGATGCACACCTCGGGGGCGCACGGCATCGGCATCTTCGAGGCGGCTGCGGCGAGCGACATCGTGCCCCTCGCCCTCCACCCGGCGATGACCTTCACGGGCACACCGATCGACCTCGAGCGCCTGCACGACTGCTGCTTCGGCGTGACGACCGTCGACCTGGCGCGTCCCCTCGGCGAGGCGCTCGTCATCGAGATGGGCGGCGACCCGGTGTGGATCCCGGAGGACGAGCGGGTGACCTACCACGCCGCCCTCGCACACGGTTCCAACCACCTCGTCACCCTCGTGGCCCAGTCGATGCAGCTGCTCTCCGAGGCGGGCGTCGACGACCCCGCCCGGGTGCTCGAGCCGCTCCTGTCGGCGGCCCTGTCCAACACCCTCCAGCTGGGTGACGCCGCCCTCACCGGGCCGGTCGCCCGAGGCGATGCCGGTACGGTGGCCGGGCACGTCGCGATGTTGCGCAGGGTCGCGCCGGACATCCGTCCGACCTACCTCGCGCTCGCCCGAGCGACGGCGCAGCGCGCTCTGCTCAGCGGTCGACTCCGTGCCGCAGCTGCCGAGCCGCTGCTCGAGCTGCTCGCCCACGAGGAGGACGAGACGTGACCGAACCCGTGACTGCGCCGACGAACGGTCCGGCGACCGGCCGGCGACCGAGCCGGCGACCGACCTCGCGACCACTCCGGTGGTCGCCCGCACCCGCGAGGAGCTGCGGGAGGCGCGTGCCGCCCTCGATGACGGCGACGTCGCCGTCGTCATGACGATGGGCGCCCTGCACGAGGGTCACGCGACCCTGATCCACCAGGCGCGCCAGGCCCACCGACACGTCGTCGTCACGATCTTCCTCAACCCGCTCCAGTTCGGGCCCAAGGAGGACCTCTCCCGCTACCCGCGCACCTTCGACGCCGACCTCGCCATCTGCACGGCGGCCGGCGTCGACCTCGTCTTTGCGCCGACGCCCGACGTCGTCTATCCCGACGGCGACCCCGGCGTGCGCATCTCCGCCGGTCCGCTCGGCGACGTGCTCGAGGGGCAGTCGCGACCGGGACACTTCGACGGCATGCTCACCGTCGTCTCGAAGCTCATGCACCTGACGCGGTGCGACGCAGCCTGGTTCGGGCAGAAGGACGCGCAGCAGCTGCTCCTCATCCGCCGGATGTGCCGCGACCTCGACCTGCCCGTCGACGTCGTGGCCGTCGCGACGGTGCGCGAGCCCGACGGACTGGCGATGTCGAGCCGCAACACCTACCTCACCCCCTCCGACCGCGAGACCGCACGGTGCCTGTCGGCGGCGCTGCGGGCCGGGGCCGAGGCCGCCGCCGAGGGGCCGTCGGCCGTGCGCCGCGCCGCCCGGGCCGTGCTCGTGCGCGAGCCGCTCGCCCTCATCGACTACCTCGTGCTCGTGCACCCGGACACCCTCGAGGACGTGCCGGAGTGGTATCACGGAGAGGCCCTCCTCGCCGTCGCCGGACGGGTCGGCACGACGCGACTCATCGACAACCTGCCCCTGCTCGTCGGACCCGGCGGGGGCGCCCTCGAGACGTTCTCGCGGGCCTGACCGGTCGACACGCCACTCTCGAGTCGAGGACGAACTCCCTTGCAGCGCTTCATGCTCCACTCCAAGATCCACCGCGCGACCGTGACCCAGGCTGACCTGCACTACGTCGGCTCGCTGACGATCGACCGCGATCTGATCGACGCCGCCGACCTGTGGCCGGGGCAGCAGGTCGATGTCGTCGACGTCGACAACGGCAACCGCCTCACGACCTACGCCATCGAGGGCGAGCGGGGCACCGGCATCGTCTGCATCAACGGCGCTGCGGCGCGGCTCATCTCGCCCGGCGACACGGTCATCGTCATCGCCTACGCGGCGATGGAGGATGCCGAGGCACGGGGGTTCGAGCCGCGGGTCGTCTTCGTCGACGACCACAACCGGGTGGTCGAGGTCGGTCACGATGCCGGAGACGTGCCGGACGGGTACGGGCTGCTCACGTCGGCCGTCACCGAGCGGCACCATGACTACCAGCACCCCGATGACTGAGAGGCCGAGCGTATGCCGGTGAGCGGGCTCCCCGAGATCACCATCCCCCGGCGCCTGCGGGCGCCCGCACCGGGCTGGACGACGACGGCCGACGTCATCGTCGTCGGCTCCGGCATCGCCGGGCTGACGACGGCCCTGCGGCTGCGGCGGCGGGTGGACCGGGTGCTGCTCGTCACCAAGACCGTGCTCGACGAGGGGTCGACGGCGTGGGCGCAGGGCGGCATCGCCGCCGTCATGTCGCCGGAGGACAGCCCCGCCGAGCACATCCACGACACCCTCGTCGCGGGCGTCGGCCTCTGCGACGTCGAGGCCGTCGAGGCGCTCGTCACCGAGGGGCCCGACGCCGTCTGGGACCTCATCGCGCTCGGCGCCGACTTCGACCGCGGCGACACCGGCCAGATCTCGCTGACCCGCGAGGGCGGCCACCACCGCGACCGCATCCTGCACGCCGGCGGGGACGCGACCGGCAAGGAGATCTCGCGCGCCCTCATCGCCGCTCTCGACCGGGTGCGTGACGACCCCGGCATCGAGGTCATCGAGCACGCCCTCGTCGTCGACCTGCTCACCGACGCGGACGCGCGGGTCTGCGGCGTGACCCTGCACGTCATCGGCGAGGGCCAGGTCGACGGGGTCGGGGCGGCCCACGCGCGCGCCGTCGTGCTCGCCACGGGCGGTCTCGGCCAGATCTACTCGTCGACGACGAACCCGTCCGTCGCGACGGGCGACGGCATGGCCGCTGCGCTGCGCGCCGGGGCCGTGCTGGCCGACCTCGAGTTCGTGCAGTTCCACCCCACGGTGCTCTGGCTCGGCGAGGGCTCGCGCGGCCAGCAGCCGCTCATCTCCGAGGCCGTGCGCGGCGAGGGCGCCTTCCTCGTCGACGAGCAGGGCGTGCGCTTCATGCAGGGTCAGCACGACGCTGGCCGACCTCGCTCCGCGCGACGTCGTGGCGAGGGCGATCATCGCCCGGATGCGTGAGACCGGCACCGACCACGTCTACCTCGACTGCCGCCACCTCGGGGCCGACTTCCTCGAGCAGCGCTTCCCGTCCATCGTCCAGCGGTGCCGCGAGCTCGGCTTCGACCCCGCGACGGAGCTGCTCCCCGTCGCGCCGGCCCAGCACTACGCGAGCGGCGGGGTGCGCACCGACCTGCGGGGGCGTTCCTCCCTCGAGGGCCTCTACGCCTGCGGTGAGACCTCGTGCACGGGCGTGCACGGCGCCAACCGCCTCGCCTCCAACTCCCTGCTCGAAGGGCTCGTCTTCGGGCGGCGGATCGCCGACGACCTCACGAGCCGACTGGGCGCGGGCGAGCTGCCCGAGACCGCGCCCGTCGTGTCAGACGAGCAGCCCGAGCTGGTGCGCGGCAAGCGCCGCCTCCACGTGCAGCGCGCCATGACCGCCGGCGCCGGCACGGTGCGTTCGGCCGCGTCGCTGGAGCGCACGGAGGCTGCCCTCGCCGAGGTCGCCCGCCGTGGCGCGACCGACGACAGCGGTCGCCCAGGCGGGCCCAAGAGCTGGGAGGCGACCAACCTGCTCCACCTCGGCCGCGCCCTCACCCGTGCTGCGGCGCACCGCGCCGAGACCCGCGGCGGCCACGTGCGCGAGGACTTCCCGGCGCGCGACGACGAGCACTTCCTGCACCACGTGCACCTCGTCCGGGGCCGGGGCGGTCGCCTCGACGCCGAGGTCGCGCCCGTGCCGCGGTCGAACCTCGACGGTCTCGACCTCGACGGGCCCTCGCCGGTGATGGACGAGGACAAGCCACGCGCGGCGTCGGCCCCGGCCGCGGACGTGACGGTGCGGCATACGGAGTCGGTCATCGAGGAGACGTGGTGAGTGCTGCGGTGACGGACGACGGGCTGAGCGGCTTCCCCCTCGAGTGGGCGCAGGACGTCGTGCGGGTGGCCCTGCTCGAGGACCTGGGACCCGAAGGCGTCGACGTGACGACGCAGGCGACCATCCCCGCGGACCAGCGCCGGGTCGCCGAGGTCGTGGCACGGGCACCCGGCGTGGTGGCGGGCATCCCGGTCATCGACCTCGTGCTCGCTGCGGTCGTCGAGACCGTCGGTGGTGGTCTGGTCGAGCCCGACGTCGAGATCGAGGTGCTCGTCGACGACGGTGGGCGGGTCGAGCGCGGCGACGTCATCGCTCGGCTCGCCGGCCCGACCCAGGTCATCCTCGTCGCCGAGCGCACCCTGCTCAACCTCCTGAGCCGGCTGTCCGGCGTGGCAACGCACACGCGTCGCTGGGCGGATGCGCTCGAGGGCACCGGCGCGATGGTGCTCGACACGCGCAAGACGACGCCGGGGCTGCGGTGGCTCGAGAAGTACGCCGTGCGCTGCGGCGGGGGCACCAACAAGCGGATGGGCCTCTACGACGTCGCCATGATCAAGGACAACCACAAGCTCGCCGCCGGCTCGGTCGCTGCGGCCTACGACCTCGTGCGGCGGCGCTTCCCGGACGTCACGGTGCAGGTCGAGGTGACGACCCCTGCGGAGGCGCAGGAGGCCTACGACGCCGGTGCGCGCTTCATCATGTGCGACAACATGTCGGTCGCGGTGCTCCGGGAGACGGTGGCGTTGCTGCGTGCGCCGGCGAGCCGGTCGAGATCGAGGCCACTGGCGGCATGACGCTCGAGGTGGCACGGGAGTATGCGCTGACGGGCGTCGACTTCATCAGCGTGGGAGGGCTGACGCACTCCTCGCCCATCGTCGACATCGCCCTGGACCTCGTGTGAGACGTGAGATCCCGCTGGGGCACGGGCCGGTGGAGGCTCGCCTCGCGGCCGGCGCCGCCTATCGCCTGCTGACGGCGTCGGTCGTGCCGCGGCCGATCGCCTGGGTGTCGAGCCGGTCGGCGACGGGCGTCGACAACCTCGCTCCGCACTCGTTCTACACCGTCGTCAGCACCGACCCGCCGATGGTCGCCTTCACCTCGGTCGGACGCAAGGACACGCTCGACAACGTCGAGGCGACAAGGGAGTTCGTCGTCAACCTCACTCCCGAGTGGCTCTTCGAGCAGGTCAACGCGACCGGCACCGACTACCCCGCCGGCACGAGCGAGTTCGACGTCGAGGGCATCGCCCGGGAGGCCGCGCTCACCGTCGCGCCACCGCGGGTCGCCGAGTCGCCGGTGGCGCTGGAGTGCCGTCTGCACGAGGTGCGGCCGACCGGCAACTGCTGGGTCGTCATCGGGGAGGTGCTGCACGTCGCCGTCACCGAGGACGTCCTCGACGAGTCGGTGCCGGGGTCGCCGCACGTCGACATCCGCCGGACCAGGCCGCTGTCGCGGCTCGGGCGCGACGAGTGGGGACTGCTCGGCGAGATCCGCGAGATCGCCCGCCGCCCCTACCCGCGACCCTGAGCGTCGAGTGCTCACGTCCTGACGTGAGGCACTGGGCACTCGACGGATGCAAAACGTCGAGTGCTCACTTCTGACGTGAGGAGCTGGGCACTCGACGTGGTGGACGCCGAGGGGCGAGCGCCGTCAGTAGCGGCGCCACCAGAGGTTGACGGCGTAGTCGACGCCGGTGGCGTCGGGATGCTCGGCGAGGATGAGGTCGGCGTGCTCGGGGTCGAACTCGATGCCGATGACCGCCTCGAAGTCCTCGCGGGTGTCGAAGTCCCAGCGGATGTCGAGGCGCTCACGCTGCCAGCCCTGCCGGGCCCAGAAGCGCTCGACGGCGCGCGGGTCATAGCTCGGCAGCGCGCGGCGGAACCACGCGCCGAAGGTCGAGCGGGTCGCGTCGTTGTCGACGACGAAGGCCGCGCCCCCGGGCCGCATCACGCGGTCGAGCTCGGCGAGGCCCGGCTCGCAGCCGGGCCCGAAGAAGTAGGCCCAGCGTGCGTGCGCGACGTCGAACGACGCATCGGGCACCCCGATCACGGCGGCACCCTCCTCGCGGACCGAGATGGACGGCATACCGGAAATGCGTTGTGCTGCAAGGGTGGCCAGCGGTGGATGGGGTTCGATGCCGACGACGGAGCGGGCGTCGCGAGCGAAGTACGGGCAGGTGGTAGCCGGTGCCGCAGCCGATGTCGACGACGTCGAGACCCGACCAGTCGAGCACCGAGCGCATGGCAGACTCGATGACGTGGGCACGATCGACCCCGCGGTTCTCGACCTCGTAGACGTCGGGAGACTCCCAGATGTTCGGGCTCGGGATGACCTCGCTCACGGGGCCTGCTTCCTCGCCGCCTGGGTCGCGCGGGTGCGCACCGTCGACTGCGCCTCGAGGGTGGCAGGGTGCACGAGCAGCGGCAGCAGCTGCCGCGCACCGCGGGCACGCACCGCCTTGACCTGGGCGAGGTGCCCCTCGGCTCGGATCGCGAGCTGCTCGTAGGCCGCCTGGCCCATGAGCTCGACGAGCTCGGCGCGGTTGGAGCGGTAGACGGGCTCGCGCCCGACGTGCGCCTCGGGGTTGCCGGAGCAGTACCAGTCGAGGTCGTGCCCGCCGGGGCCCCACCCGCGCCGGTCGTACTCCGTGATCGTCACCTCGAGGTAGCTCGTGTCGTCGGGCAGCTCGACCGTGCGGAAGGTGCGGCGCAGCGGCAGCTGCCAGCACACGTCGGGCTTCAGCGCGAGCGGCTGCACGCCCGTGAGCACGGCGTGCTGGTGCAGCGCACACCCGTCGCCGGCGGGGAACCCGGGCCGGTTGAGGAAGATGCAGGCGCCCTCGACGACGCGGGTCTTGCGGGCGCCGTCCTCCTTCTCGGTCCAGTCGTCGCGACTGCCGGTGGCGGTGCCGACGGAGTGGAACTGCCACTCGTCCTCGCCGAGCTCCGCGACCGCACTCGCCACCCGCTTGACGTCGTCCTTGTCGGTGAAGTGGGCGCCGAGGGTGCAGCAGCCGTCGTCGGGCCGGTCGGCGTAGACGCCCTTGCAGCCGCTGCCGTAGATGCACGTCCAGCTGCTCGTCAGCCACGTGAGGTCGCAGCGGTAGCGCTGGCCCTCGTCCGCCGGGTCGGTGAACTCGACCCAGACGCGAGGCAGGTCCAGCGGTGCTTCAGCCACCGGCACACCCTATGTCGTCGGGCTCGCCGGTGCGCTGGGAGCGCCCACCAGTCGGATGCGTCGCCTCACCCCACGGCCGGGGTATGCCGCGTGGCCGGCTCCCGCGGTACGTTGGGGTGGGCGTCCAGGTCGCCCCCGGTGCGCGGGAAGGGGCTCAGCCTCCCTGGAGACGACAGCGATCGGCCCGGAACCTCCTTTCCGCCCGACCCAGCGCACCCCGGGCACGACGAGAGGAGGCCGTCATGGCCCTGTCACTGCCCGGCAACCCCGACCTCGAGCGCTTCCGGCGTGACGCACGCCGGCTCCAGCGCGGGGTGCGCGAGGGGGACCCCGAGGCCATTGCCCTCGTGACGCACCACCACCCGTCTGGCGCGCCCGACGTGGTCGACGGCTTCGCGCTCGCGGACGCGCAGCTCGTGGTCGCCCGCTCCTACGGCTTCACGAGCTGGCCCCGGCTGCGTGACTACCTCCGGCGGAGCGAGGCCCTGCGCCGCGACCCGACGGTGTTCGACGACGCAGGGCTGAGGGGCTCCTCGGACCTTCGTGGCGGATCGAGCGGCAGGGGACTCGACACCCACGACGAGGCCGCCAGGGTCGCAAGGGCGGTCCCGGCACTGGCCTGCCTGCGCTACGACGGGGCCGACGACCCGGGCCGCTGGGCCAGGGCCTCCGAGCTGTTGCAGCGGCACCCCGACCTCCCGAGTCGCGATCCCTTCGTCGCGGCCACCGTCGCCGACCCCTCCGTCCTGCGCGCGCACCTCGAGGCCGACCCCGATGCAGCGGTCCGCTCCGGCGGTCCGTTCGACTGGCCGCCGCTGCTCTACCTCGCCTACTCCCGTGTGCCGCAGCACGATCCGCTCGCGAGCGCGCGACTGCTGCTCGATGCCGGCGCCGACCCCGACAGTGGCTATCTCTGGCAGGGGGTGCCCCCTCCGTTCACGGTCCTGACAGGTGTCTTCGGCGAGGGGGAGTCGGGTCCGGGGCGCCAGCCGCGTCACCCGGCCTGGCGCGAACTCGCCACGCTCCTCCTCGAGCGGGGTGCCGACCCCAACGACCGGCAGGCCCTCTACAACCGGATGTTCGGGCGCGACGACAGCCACCTCGCGCTGCTGCTCGACCACGGGCTCGGGCACCCGGCGGGCGAGGTGTGGGCCGAGCGCCTCGGGGTGGCGGCAGAGTCGCTCGAGGAGATGATGGAGCGCCAGCTCCAGTGGGCGGCCTCACACGGGTTTGCCTCACGCACGGCCCTGCTCGCGGCGCACGGTTTCACGACGACCCAGGTCCCCGTCCAGCCGCCGGTCGGTGTCGATGGCCTACGGGATGGCCGCACGGCGCTGCACCAGGCCGCCTTCATGGGCGATCTCGACCTCATCCGGACCCTCCTCGAGTCCGGTGCCGACCCCACGATCGTGGACGCGCAGCACGGCACGACGGCGGCCAGCTGGGCGCAGTGGGCGCGAAACGACGAGGCGGAGCAGCTGCTCCGCCGGGCCGAGGCCGAGCATTCGCGTGGAGCACGCCGCACGGCATCCGGCAGCGGCGACAGCACGCAGGGTTAACGTGTGAGCATGACCCCACGCGTGGAGGACGCTGCCGCACAACGCGGTCGCGGCCGACGGCCAGGCGGGCCCGACACGCGGGCCGCGATCGTCGATGCGGCGCGAAGCTCCTTTGCTGCCAAGGGATATGACAACGCCAGCCTGAGGGGGATCGCGCGTGATGCTGGGGTCGACCCGGCGCTCGTGCACCACTACTTCGACGGCAAGGCGGCGCTCTTCGCCGAGACCATGGCAGTGCCGGTCAACCCGTCCGAGCTGATCGAGCGCGTCCTCGACGGCGCCCGAGACCGACTCGGGTGGCGCCTCGTCGACACGTTCCTCACCGTGTGGGAGCCGCCCGAGCGGAGGGAGGCGCTCGTCGCGCTCGTGCGCTCGAGCATGACGAGCGAGGAGGCCGCACGGATGGTGCGCGAGTTCCTCGGGCGTGAGGTCTTCGGCCGGATCGCCACGTCGACGGGCGCCGCTGACCCGCAGCTGAGCGGCTCCCTCGCCGCCTCGCAGATGATCGGACTCGTCATCGCTCGCTACGTCGTGCGGGTGCCGGGGGTGGCGACCGCCAGCCGCGCCGAGCTCATCGAGCGCCTGGGCCCGGTTCTGCAGGGCTATCTGGTGGACGATCCGCGCTCACCGGAGTAGATTTCATCACATGATGAATAACTACGACGGACCTGCGGTCGCGATCAGCGGTCTGCACGTCGTGCGTGGTCGCCGCGACGTCATCCCGGGTCTCGACCTCGAGATCCCCGCCGGCGGGGTCGTCGGCCTGCTCGGCCCCTCGGGCTCGGGCAAGTCGACCCTGATGCGCTGCATGGTGGGGGTGCAGGTCGTCCACGGCGGCACTGTCACCGTGCTCGGGCACCCGGCCGGCTCGCCGGCGCTGCGCCGCGAGGTCGGCTACGTCACGCAGTCCCCGAGCGTCTATGCCGACCTCACGGTGCGCGACAACGTCGCCTACTTCGCTCGCGCCGTCGGGCTGCGGGGCACCGAGCTGAGCGAGGCGGTCGATCGCACCCTCGTCGAGGTCGACCTCGTCTCGCACGCCGACCAGCTGATCCGCGACCTCTCCGGCGGCCAGGAGTCGCGGGTGTCGCTCGCGGCCGCCCTCGTCGGCCGGCCCACGCTCCTCGTCCTCGACGAGCCCACGGTCGGACTCGACCCGGTGCTGCGCCGTGACCTGTGGGAGCTCTTCGCCCACCTCGCGGAGGTCGGCCACTCCCTCGTCGTCTCGAGCCATGTCATGGACGAGGCGACCCGCTGCGACCGCCTCGTGCTGCTGCGTGACGGTGACGTGCTCGCCGACCTCACCCCCGCTGAGCTGCTCTCGCGCACCGGCACGGTCGACGCCGACGCCGCCTTCCTCGCCCTCATCGAAGCCGAGACGACCGGCCGCAGGCGGGCGTCATGAACCCCGGCCTCACCGTCGCCACTGCCGGGCGCGTGCTGCGCCAGGTGCGCACCGACCACCGCACGATCGCGCTCATCGTCGTCGTGCCCTGCGTGCTGCTCGGCCTGCTCGCGTGGATCTACAACGGCACCCCGGTCTTCGACCGCATCGGCCCGGCCCTGCTCGGCGTCTTCCCGATGGTCGTGATGTTCATCGTCACGTCGGTCGCGACCCTGCGCGAGCGCCAGTCGGGCACGCTCGAGCGACTGCTCACGACACCTCTGGGCAAGGGCGACTTCATGCTGGGGTATGCCGTCGCGTTCGGACTGCTGGCCATGGTGCAGGCCGTCGTGGCAACGGGATTCGCCGTATGGGTGTGTGACCTCGACATCGCCGGACCGCTGTGGCTGCTCGTTGTCGTGGCGGTGGCCGACGCGGTGCTCGGCACTGCGCTCGGGCTGCTCGCCAGCGGCTTCGCACGCACCGAGTTCCAGGCGGTGCAGTTCATGCCGGCGTTCATCCTGCCGCAGTTCCTGCTGTGCGGTCTGCTCGTCCCGCGAGAGCAGCTTCCGCCCGTGCTCGAGTGGGTGAGCAACCTGTTGCCGCTGTCATATGCCGTCGACGCGATGAAGGAGATCACCCGCAACGCCGACCCGTTCGCCGAGGTCGCAAGGGACCTCGGCATCGTCGCGGGCTTCATCCTCGCGGCCCTCGCGCTCGCCTCGCTGACCCTGAGCCGCCGGTCCCCGTGATGCGCTGCGGCCGGCCCGCGGGACGCGCACAGCCTGCTCGGCCGGGCGGCATACCGGCTCGTAGGCTGGCCGGGTGAGCACCCAGGACACCCGCCCCGTCGCCGTCGTGACGGGGGGCACCCGCGGCATCGGGCTCGCCATCGTGCAGGACCTCGCACCCACCCACCACGTCGTCGTCGGCGGACGCAGCCAGGAGGGCGTGCAGCGCGTTGTCGCCGGGCTGCCGTCGGCGCAGGGCTTCGTCGCCGACCTCGGTGACTGCGCCCCCGGTGGCTCGCTCGACCGCGCCCTCGACGGGCTCGTGCGCGCACTGTCACGCGTCGACGTGCTCGTCCACTCGGCCGGCATCCTGAGGCACGGCAGCGTTGCTGACGCGCCGGTCTCGGACTGGGCCGAGTCGCTGACGGTCAACGTCGTCGCCGTCGCGGCCGTCACCCGGGCGCTGCTGCCGGCACTGCGCACCGCCCACGGCCTCGTCATCACGGTCAACTCCGGCTCGGGCTTCACGTCCGGGGCCGCGTCGGGCGCCTACAGCGCGTCGAAGTTCGCCCTGCGCGCCCTCACCGACGCCCTGCGCGAGGAGGAGCGTGCCCACGGCGTGCGCGTCACGTCGCTCCACCCGGGCCGCGTCGACACCGACATGCAGCACGAGCTCGTCGGGCACGAGGGAGCCGACTACGACGCCGCGGCCTACCTCGACGTCGAGTCCGTCGTGGCCGCGGCGCGGCTGGCCATCGACGCGGGACCGGGCACGAGCGTCGACCTCGTCTCGGTGCGCCCCCGCGGCTGGCGCCCGACGTCCGGCTGAGCGCCGTCAGATCCGTGAGGCGCCCATCGTCGGCAGCAGCCCGAAACGGGCGAAGGCGAGCGACTCGGCGAGGTCGATGTCGCGCTGGTCTCGCGTGCCCTTGCGCGTCGACACCTCGACGACGACGTCGCCCTCCCAGCCCGTGTCGGAGAGCAGCTCGAGGACCTCGGTGCACGGCTGCGTGCCGCGACCGGGCACGAGGTGCTCGTCCTTGAACGAGCCCAGTCCGTCGGTGAGGTGCAGGTGGGCGAGCCGCGGCCCGAGCGCGCGCGCCATCTCGACCGCGTCCGACCCGGCCGTCGCGGTGTGCGAGAGGTCGATCGTCACGTTGTCGTAGGGCTGCGTCGTGGGGTCCCAGTGCGGCAGGTAGGCGAGCACCTCGCGCCGCGCGGTGCGCCACGGATACATGTTCTCCACGGCGAGGCGGATCCCGGAGTCGTGCTCTCGCAGCGCGATCCCGTCGACGAAGCCGGCGGCATACTCCCGCTGCCAGCGGAACGGCGGGTGCAGCACGACGGTGGGCGCACCGACCTCGAGCGCGAGCTCGATCGAGCGGTCGACCTTGCCCCACGGGTCGGTGCCCCAGACCCTCTGCGTCAGCAGCAGCGTCGGGGCGTGCACCGACAGGACCGGCATGGCGTGCAGCTCGGCGAGCGCGTTGAGCGCCCCGGACTCCTGGGTGACCGGGTCGGTCCAGACCATGATCTCGACGCCGTCGTAGCCGAGCCGGTCGGCCGTCGCGAAGGCGGTCGCCGCGTTGTCGGGATAGACCGACGACGACGAGAGCCCGATGCGGATGGTCATGGCGCCATTGTCCGACACGGGCAGCGGGTCATTCTCGGCGGTCCGGTCCGGTCCGGTCTCAGGCAAGGCCGAGGCCGCCGGCCTCCTCCCACAGGTCGTCGCGGACCCGGGGGTGGGCGCACTCCTCGATGATGTCGCGGCACTGCTCCCGCTCACTGCGCCCCCAGAGCTGCGCCATGCCGTGCTCGGTGACGACGGCGCTCTGTTGGAAGCTCGTGACGGGCTCGTCGAGCAGGGGCACGATCGTCGACACGTCTGCCTTCGGGTGCCATGACCGCAGCGCGATGAAGGACTGGCCTCCCGGCGAGTGGAGCGCCCCGACGATGAAGTCGGTCTGGCCGCCGAAGCCGGAGTGGATGCGGGCGTTGATGCGCGAGGCGTTCGCCTGACCGAAGAGGTCGACCTCGAGGGCGGTGTTGACCGACGTCATGAAGCGCTGCTGCGCGATGAGGCCGGGGTCGTTGGTCTTCTCCGTGCGCAGCATCCGCACGCGAGGGTTGTCGTCGATCCAGTCGTAGAGCTCACTCGAGCCGAAGCAGAACGACGTGACGAGGGGATGGTCCTCGTCGAGCGCACCGGCGGCATCGAGCGCCAGGACGCCGTCGGAGAACATCTCCGTCCACATCCGCAGGCCGCGGCGGCTGGTGAGGGCCGTCAGGGTCGCGTCGGGCACGCCGCCGATGCCGAGCTGGAGCGTCGAGCCGTCGCGGACATGGGCGGCGACCCGCTCACCGATGAGCCGGCTCTCGTCGTCGGGCTCGAGCGGCGCGTGCGTCGGCAACCGCTCGTCGACCTCGATCGCGAGGTCGACGTGCTCGACCGGCACGAGCGCATCGCCCGACGTGCGCGGCATGAAACTGTTGAGCACCGCCACGACGAGCCCGCCGTTCGCGCGCACGGCGTCGATGGCCGCCGGCAGGATGTTGACCTCGAGGCCGAGGCTGAGGTGACCCCCCACCGGAGGGGTGCAGTGGATCAGCACGACGTCCGGCACGAGGGTCCGGGAGAAGAGGAGCGGCACGAGCGAGAGGCGTGAGGGCACGTAGCGCAGCTGCGGGTGACGCCGCATACCGGGGCCGACGAAGCACGTCTCCGCGGTCACCCCTTCCCGGTCGGGTATGCCGCGGGGTGCGTTGAGCGCGTGGATGACGTAGCGCTCGAGCGCCGTGTCGACGGCCCGCACACCCTCCCAGGGCACAGCGGTGTTGCCGCTGACGACGACTCGCGGGTTGGCGGGCAGGGCACGCAAGCGTGCCTGCAGTTCCTCGACGGTGACGGTCTGCACCCCACCATCGTGGCGCAGTGCGGGCAGCGTCGGGTCAGCTTGCCTTCTTCGTCGCTGCCTTCTTGGTCACACTGCCTGACGCGGCCTTCTTGGCGGCTGCCTTCGTGGTCGTGGACTTCTTTGCCGTCGACTTCTCGGCGGTCGTGGGCTTCTTGGCAGCCGCCTTCTTCGCTGCGGTGCCGCTGTCCTTGTCGGCTTCTGCATCGGCGGACTTGGAGGGAGAGCTCGGGCTGCCCGACTTGGCGGCCTTGGCCTTGTCGACGCTGCGCTGCAGGGCAGCCAGCAGGTCGACGACCTCGGTCTCCTCGCCCTCGGCCTCGGGCGTCGTCGTGATGTCGCCGCCCTCGATCTTGCTCGTGACGAGCGACTCGACGGCCTCGGAGTAGTCGTCCTCGAACTCGTCCGGCACGTAGTCGCCCGACAGGGAGTCGACGAGCGACGAGGCCATCGCGAGCTCCTTGCTCGTCGCGTGGGTCTCCTCCGAGAGCGACTCGAACTCCGGGGCGCGCACCTCGTCGGCCCAGAGCAGGGTCTGCAGCACGATGACGCCGTCACGCACGCGCAGCACGGCGAGAGTCATGCGCGAGCGCACCGACACCGTGACGAGTGCCATCCGGTCAGCCTTCTCGAGGGCGTCGCGCAGCAGCACATAGGGCTTGAGGCCGGTCTTGTCGGGCTCGAGGTAGTAGGACTTGTCGAAGAGCAGGGGGTCGATCTGCTCGGAGGGCACGAACTTCTCGATCGAGATCTCCTTCGTCGACCGCGACGGGAGGCTCTTCATGTCCTCGTCGGAGAGCACGACCATCTGCCCGTCGGCGGCCTCGTATCCCTTGGCGATGTCGGAGTAGGCCACCTCCTCGCCGTCGATGGCGCAGACGCGTTTGTAGCGGATGCGCCCCCCGTCCTTCTCGTGGACCTGGCGGAACTGCACGTCGTGGTTCTCGGTCGCCGAGAAGAGACGGACCGGGACATTGACGAGTCCGAAGGAGACCGCGCCTTTCCAGATGGCTCGCATGAGAACAAGAATGCACCCATGCGCCCCATGCTCGCGACGCCGACGGTGACCATTCCGTCCGGCGACGCCTGGCAGCACGAGGTGAAATGGGACGGTATGCGTGTGCTCGCCGACGTCTCCGAAGGCTCGGTGACGCTGTGGACGCGCACCGAGCGCGACGTGACGGTCGCCTTTCCCGAGCTGCGGCGGCTCGGGGAGGAGTATGCCGACATGCTCCTCGACGGCGAGATCGTGGCGATGCAGGGCGGCGCACCCTCGTTCGCCGCCCTGGCCGAGCGCTTCCACGTCACCGACGCCCGCAAGGCGCTGCGCCTGTCCGAGCAGGCGCCGGTGACCCTCATGACGTTCGACCTGCTCCGCCTCTATGGCGTCGACCTCATGGGCCGGGCCTGGAGCGACCGGCGGGCGACGCTCGAGCGGCTCGAGCTCGACGGCTCGCGATGGCAGACGCCGCCGACCTTCGACGACGGCCTGGTGTTGCACGAGGCGACCAAGGAGCAGGGCCTCGAGGGGATCGTGTCCAAGCGCGTCGACTCCCACTACACGCCCGGTGTGCGAAGTTCGCTCTGGCTCAAGGCGCCCCACCGGGGCACGGTGTCGGTCGTCATCGGCGGCTGGCGGCCCGAGTCGACGGGCACGGTGCGGGGTCGGCTGGGTGCGGTGCTCGTCGGGGTGCCCTCCACTGGTGGCCTCCGCTACCTCGGCCGGGTGGGCTCGGGTCTGGCCGGCAAGCTCGGCACTTCGCTGATGCGCGAGCTCGAGCCTCTTGCATCCGACGAATCACCCTTTGCCACAGAGGTGCCCGCAGAAGATGCCCGGGGAGCCAGCTGGGTGCGGCCGGTGCTCGTCGCTGACGTGCAGTCGCTGGGACTCGGCGGTCAGGGCCGACTGCGCCAGCCGGCCTACAAGGGTTTGCGTGCCGACCTCGGCCCCGGCGACGTGGACGACCAGGGGATGGGTGAGTGATGGCATACGAGCCGACGAAGGTCACCGTCGAGGTCGAGGGCCGGCGCCTGCGGCTCTCGAGTCTCGAGAAGGTCATGTATCCACGCACCGGCACGACCAAGGCGCAGGTGCTCGACTACTACGCGCGCATCGGGCCGACGATCCTGCCGCACCTGCGAGATCGAGCGGTGACGCGGATCCGCTTCCCGCACGGTGTCGGTGACATGCAGTTCTTCGAGAAGAACATCCCCGCTGGCACGCCGGCGTGGATCCGGCGGGCGGGGCGTGACCCTGTCTTCCCGTTCATCGACGACCTCGCCGGCCTCACCCTCTTCGCCAACCTCAACTCCCTCGAGCTGCACGTGCACCAGTGGCGCTACGAGGGGGAGGGGCGCGACGCCCTCGCCCTCAACCCGGACCGGCTCGTCATCGACCTCGACCCTGGCCCGGGCACCGGTCTGCACGAGTGCGCTCGCGTCGCGCTCATCGTGCGTGAACGGCTCGGACGCATCGGCCTCGAGACCGTGCCAGTCACCAGTGGCAGCAAGGGGCTCCAGCTGTATGCCGTGCTGCCGGGGTCGCACACGAGCGACGAGATCCGGGACACCGTGCAGCAGCTCGCGCAGGAGCTCACCAAGGCCCACCCCGACCTCGTCGTGTGGAAGATGGCCAAGGAGCTGCGTCCCGGCAAGATCTTCCTCGACTGGAGCCAGAACGTCGCCGCCAAGACGACGGTCTGCCCCTACTCCCTGCGCGGTCGCGACGAGCCGACCGCCGCGGCGCCGCGATCGTGGGCCGAGATCGAGAGCGGAGCAGAGGGCGGCGAGCTCGCGCAGCTGCGAATGGAGGAGGTGCTGGCCCGCGTCGAGGCGGACGGCGACCTCGCGGCGAGCATCACCTGAGGTCGGCACCGGACCTGGCGGTGGGCGGGACGATGACCGCGGGACGTGCGAACGGCCGGGAAGCCAACGGCCGGGACGTGCGAACGGCCCGGCGGTGATCCGCCGGGCCGTGCGCGTGGGTGCTGCCTTCTCGGTCAGTGGGCCTTGTCGTAGGCAGTCTGCACCTCGGCCGAGATGCGGCCACGGTCCGACACCTGGTGGCCGTTGGCCCGGGCCCACTCGCGCACCGCGCCGAGGTCGGCGCGCTTGGCGCCGCCGGACGCCGCCGAGCGACGTCGCGAGCCGCTACGGGCGCCGGTACCGCTGCGACGGGCGTTGCCCGTCCAGGCGGCGAACTCGTCGCGCAGCTTCTTGGCGTGCTTGTCCGAGAGGTCGATCTCGTAGGAGATCCCATCGAGCGAGAACGACACCGTCTCGGCGGCGTCACCGCCGTCCAGGTCGTCGATCAGCTTTATTTCGACACGCTGAGCCATGTTTCTCCATCTGATGGTGTAGCAATAGGAGGGGTTATCCACGCCAACGACTCGCGGACACCATCAATTTACACTCCCACGGCGCAGAGATCACATTCCGCGATATCCACAGCGATGTTTATTGCTGTGTGACCAACTCAGCGGGCCGCGATGTCCGGCGACGAAGTGCCGGTGTTGTCATCGCTGGTGGGGCCGGGTGCGGACTGTGTGCCGGTGTCTCCCGATTGGTGCTCCTTCTCCCATTTCGCGTGCGCAATGCGTTCACGACGGTCGCCCTCGAGAATGCTCTTGATCACGAAGTAGAAGAGCGTGGCCATGCCGATGGTCGGCACGAGTGCGAGCACGTAGGGCATGACGGAGTCCATGTCTCCATTTTCGCACGGGATCTCTCGGCGACAACCAGCGCGCCGGACCTCCCTGTCGGAGGGGGGCCGTAGGTTGTCGGCCATGGCTACCAAGACCACCTCGCGGCGCGCCGCCGGCTTCCGCTGCTCCGAGTGCGGGTGGACGACGGTCAAGTGGGTCGGTCGGTGCGGCGAGTGCCAGGCGTGGGGGAGTGTGGCCGAGGTCGGTGACGGTCCTGCGCGCACGACCGCGGCGGCTGCCGTCACCCCGGCCCCGCGCATCGGCGATGTCGACGTCACCAGTGCCGCCGCGAGGCCCACGGGCGTCGGAGAGTTCGACCGCGTGCTCGGCGGTGGCCTCGTGCCCGGGTCGGTCGTCCTCGTCGCCGGCGAGCCGGGCGTCGGCAAGTCGACGCTGCTGCTCGACGTGGCGGCGCGCGCGGCCCGGTCAGGCGCCGCCGTGCTCTATGTGAGCGGTGAGGAGTCGGCAGCCCAGGTGCGCGGTCGCGCCGAGCGCATCGACGCCATCGCCGACACCCTCTACCTCGCGGCCGAGACCGACCTCGCGACGGTGCTCGGCCATGTCGAGGCCAGGTCGCCCGACCTGCTCGTCGTCGACTCCGTGCAGACCGTGGCCAGCGCCGAGATCGAGGGCCAGGCCGGCAACGTCTCGCAGGTCCGCGAGGTCGCGGCCAGCCTGATCCGGGCCGCGAAGCAGCGGGGCATGGCCGTGCTGCTCGTCGGGCACGTCACCAAGGACGGCTCCATCGCGGGCCCCCGCGTGCTCGAGCACCTCGTCGACGTCGTCGTGCAGTTCGAGGGCGACCGGCACTCCCGGCTGCGACTCGTCCGCGCGGTCAAGAACCGCTTCGGCCCCACCGACGAGGTCGGTTGTTTCGACCTGTCCGACACCGGCATCGTCGGCCTGCCCGACCCGAGCGGTCTCTTCCTCACGAGGCGCGACCTCGCCGTGGCGGGCACCTGCGTGACGGTGACGCTCGAGGGCCGCCGGCCCCTCGTCGCCGAGGTTCAGGCGCTCGTGGCCCCGTCGACGCTGCCGAGCCCACGGCGCACCTCCAGCGGCCTCGACGCATCCCGGCTGGCCATGATCATCGCCGTCCTCGACAAGCGCGCCGGCGCGCCCGTGGGCTCGCGCGACATCTTCGCGGCCACCGTGGGCGGGGTCCGCCTCACCGAGCCGGCCGCCGATCTCGCCATCGTCTGCGCCGTCGCATCCTCTGTCATCGACCGTCCGCTCGCCACCGACGTCATCGCTCTGGGCGAGGTCGGGCTCGCCGGCGAGGTGCGCCGGGTGACAGGTCTGCAGCAGCGCCTGGCCGAGGCCGCACGGCTCGGCTTCCGTCACGCACTCGTGCCGCCCGGAAGCCTCGACGGCGGCGCCCTGCCCGACGGCATCCGCACGCACGAGGTGGCCGACGTCCCCCGCGCCATCGAGGCGATGGGCGTTCTCGCCGGGCCGCGCGCCAGCGACGCGCGGTCCGTCGCCAGCGTCTAGACTGCGTCCGACTGGGGTGGTCGCGCTCGGCGCCCCCCGTGCCGACAGGGATGTGATGGACCGGAACGACGAGCTGCTGCTGCGCGCAGCCCTTGCTGCCGTCGCCCCCGGCACCGAGCTGCGTGACAGCCTCGAGCGCATCCTCCGCGGACGCACGGGAGCCCTCATCGTGCTCGGCTACGACCGCATCGTCGACTCGATCTGCACCGGTGGCTTCGTGCTCGACGTCGAGTTCTCGGCGACGCGGGTGCGAGAGCTCTGCAAGATGGACGGCGCCGTCGTGCTCGACCGCGAGGGCACCCGCATCCTGCGTGCCGCGACCCAGCTCGTCCCCGACTCGAGCATCGAGACGACCGAGTCGGGCACACGCCACCGCACGGCCGAGCGGGTGGCCAAGCAGACCGGCTTCCCGGTCATCTCCGTCAGCCAGTCGATGGGTGTCGTCGCGCTCTATGTCGGCGACCTCCGACACGTCATCGAGGGCTCCCCGACGACGCTGTCCCGTGCCGACCAGGCGCTGCAGACGCTCGAGCGCTACAAGGCACGTCTCGACGAGGTCACCGGCACGCTCTCGGCGCTCGAGATCGAGGACCTCGTCACCGTCCGCGACGTCACGGCCGTGCTCCAGCGCCTCGAGATGGTCCGCCGCATCTCGGCCGAGATCCAGGACTACGTCGTCGAGCTGGGCACCGACGGGCGACTGCTCTCCCTCCAGCTCGAGGAGCTGATCGGCGGGCTCGGCAACGACCGTGAGCTCGTGATCCGGGACTACCTCCCGGCGACCAAGTCGAGCCTCGGTCTCGACGAGGCGCTGGCCAACCTCCAGGCGCTCAACTCGGTGGAGCTGCTCGACCTCGCCGCCGGCGCGCGCGCCGTCGGCTTCTCGGTCGTCGGCGACAGCCTCGACGCGCCGGTGAGCCCCCAGGGCTACCGGCTGCTCACGAAGGTGCCGCGCCTGCCCACCGCGATCGTCGACCGACTCGTCAACCACTTCGAGTCGCTGCAGCGCCTCCTCGCCGCAGGCATCGAGGACCTCATGCTCGTCGACGGCGTCGGCGAGGGCCGCGCTCGCGCAGTGCGCGAGGGTCTGTCACGCCTGGCCGAGTCGAGCATCCTCGAGCGCTACGTCTGACGCGGCACTCCTCTCCCGTATGCCGTCCGGCTCGCCCCCGCTCGCCGTGCTCCACGAGCGCGTCAACTCCTGGTTCGGCGAGGCGGGCCGTGACCTGCCCTGGCGCCGCGACGACTGCAGCCCGTGGGGGGTCTTCCTCTCCGAGGTGATGTCGCAGCAGACCCCGCTGTCTCGGGTCGAGCCGGTGTGGCGCGAGTGGATGCAGCGTTGGCCGACGCCGACCGACCTCGCCGCGGCCTCACCGGGTGAGGTGGTGCGGGCCTGGGGCCGGCTGGGCTATCCCCGCCGGGCGCTGCGGCTGCACGAGGCGGCCACGGCGATGGTCGAGGAGCACGCCGGTGAGGTGCCATGCGGCCACGGAGAGCTCCTCGCGCTCCCGGGGGTCGGCGCGTACACGGCAGCCGCGGTGTCGTGCTTCGCCTTCGGCAACCCAGAGGTCGTCATCGACACCAACGTGCGGCGGGTGCTCGCCCGCGCGCTCGAGGGCAAGGCGCTGCCGCACCTGACCCTCAACCGGGCCGAGTCCGACCTCGCCCGGGCCGCCATGCCCAACGACCGCGAAGCCGCCAACACGTGGAACGTCGCCGTCATGGAGCTCGGCGCGCTGGTCTGCGTTGCCCGCGGTCCGCGCTGCGAGGAGTGCCCCATCGCCGACCTGTGCGCGTGGAACGTCGCGGGCCGACCGGCATACGACGGACCCGCCCGACGTGGGCAGGCTTGGCAGGGCACCGACCGCCAGGTGCGGGGGGAGATCTTGCGGCGGCTGCGCGACGCGCACGCCTCGGTGCCGCTGGCAGACCTCGCCGATGCCGGCGACGATCCCGCCCAGGTGATGCGCTGCCTCGACTCCCTCGTGGCCGACGGCCTTCTCGAGCCGCTCCCGCGCCAGCGCTTCCGCCTCCCCGCCTGACCCACCCCTCACGTCGAGTGCCCCCTTCCCGACGGTCCCGGGCCCGCTGACGAACGCGTGCATCGTCGGCACGTGGGCACTCGACGCGGTCAGAGGTTGCCGAGGACGCGCGTGACAGCGATGGCGATGACGACGCGCTCGGGGTTCGGGCGCGGCTCCCGGTAGCGGGCGGCATACCTGAGCTCGGCGTCGACGACGGACTGCGGGTCGTCGAGCACCTGCGTCGTTCCCTCCAGCGAGAGCCACCACCTGCCGTCCACCTGACAGAGCACGGCAGGCCCTCCGGCGGCCGCGTTGCGGGTCTTGCGGCTGCCACGGCTGGTGATGACGCGGGCCGTCGACGTCTCGGCGTCCCAGGTGAAACCGACGGGAGTCACGTGCGGCGAGCTGTCGGGGCGCAGGGTCGTCAGCGTCGCGAGGTGGCGTACGGCGAGGAAGTCGAGGGCCTCAGGGCTGAGGTCACGCGGTGCGAAGGCCACCGGCGTCAGCCCGTCGCGACGGTGGTCTTGCCACTGCCGCTCACTCCCATGACGACGATGATGTCGGCGGTGGGCAGGTTCTCAGGAGGGGCGTCCGACATGACCCGAACGTACCCCGTTGATCCTGGCCCGGGCGGTCGGTAGCGTGGCCCCTTGTGCCTGCCCCCGCCAGACTTTCGTGAAGACCTTCTGGATCCTCGTCCGGGCGGGCTTTCGCCGGCACTCCACCTACCGGCTGGCGCTGCTCGCGGGGGTGACGACCAACTCGGTGTTCGGCATCATCCGCGCCTCGATCCTGCTCGCGGCACTCGCGTCGGCCGGCACCTCGATCGGCGGCTACGACGCCCCGATGACCATCGCCTTCGTCTGGTGGGGCCAGGCGCTGCTCGGCACCGTCAACCTCTGGGGCTTCGCCGAGGTCAAGGACCGCGTGCGCACGGGTGACATCGCCGTCGACTTCCTGCGACCGATCAACCCTCAGCTCGCCTATCTCGCAGGCGATCTCGGGCGTGCCGGCATCAACCTGATCGGCCGAGGCATCCCGGCCTTGCTGCTCGGTGCCCTGCTCTTCGACATGGCCTGGCCGCCGTCCGGCCTCAGCTGGGCGGCGGGAGCCGTGTCGGTGGTGCTCGCCGTGGTCGTCGCCTTCGCAGGCAACTTCGTCATCAACCTGCTCGCCTTCTGGCTGGTCGAGATCCGCGGCATCATGCTGCTCTGGATGATCACCGGCGGTCTGCTGTGCGGGCTCTACCTGCCCGTGCCGTGGTTCCCCGACTGGTTGCGCACCATCGCCATCTGGTCACCGTTCCCCTCGATGCTCCAGCAGCCGATCGACATCCTCGCGGGCCGAGTCGTGGGCGCCGGCATCGCCACGTCGCTGGCGATCCAGCTCTTCTGGGTGACCGCCCTGCTCGGGCTCGGTCAGGCTGTGCTGCGAGCGGGCCGACGCCGCCTGGAGGTGCAGGGTGGCTGACGGCCGTCGGGACCTCCTTGCCGAAAGGCTGCGCCCCTACCGGGTGCTGCTCGCCTCTCGCGCCCGCGCGCAGATGCAGTACCGCACGTCCTTCGTCACCGACATCCTCGGCACCGTCGGGGTCGGGCTGGCGGAGTTCGCCGAGGTCTGGGTGATCTTCCACAACGTCGACGTGCTCGGCGGTCTCGACTTCACCGCGGCGCTGCTCGTCTTCGCCCTCTCGAACCTGGCGTTCTCGATCGCCGACATGTTCGTCGGGCACCTCGACCAGCTGCCGCGCTACATCCGGGCAGGGCAGGTCGACGCCTTCTACGTGCGGCCGCTGCCACTGCTCACACAGCTCATGACGAGCGACCTGTCGCTGCGGCGGGTGGGTCGCCTCTCGGTGGCGCTCGTGGCCCTCACCGTCGCCCTCACCACGGCCGACATCGCGTGGTCGCCGGCCACCGTGGTGCTCATCGTGCTCACGGTCGTCAGCGGCACCGCGATCTTCTCCGCCCTCTTCACTGCAGCGGGCGGTCTCCAGTTCTTCCTGGTCGACGGCGCCGAGTTCACCAACGCCTTCACCTACGGCGGGTCGTATGCCGCCCAGCAGAGTCAGCAGGTCTTCCCCGACCCGCTGCGGATCTTCTGGACCTTCGTCATCCCGACCGCGTTCGTCGCCTACCTTCCGGCCGTCGCCATCCTCGACCTTCCCGGCGACCACCTTGCCCCACCATGGCTGGCGTGGTTCGCGCCGGTCGCCGCGGCGCTGGCCTGGACCCTTGCGGGCCTGTGCTGGAGGGCCGGCACCCGTCACTACCAAGGAGCTGGTGGATGAGCATCATCGAGACCCGCGACCTCGTGCGCGACTTCAAGCGGACCCGCGCCGTCGACCACCTGACCCTCGCCGTCGAGCCGGGGGAGTCCGTCGGCTACATCGGCGCGAACGGGGCGGGCAAGTCGACGACGATCAAGATGCTGACCGGCATCCTCAAGCCGACGTCGGGCCTCGTGCGCACCTGTGGGCTCGACCCGATGCGCGACCGCATCGGCGTGGCCCGGCGCGTCGGCGTCGTCTTCGGCCAACGCTCGCAGCTCTGGTGGGACCTGCCCCTGCGTGACTCGTTCGAGATCCTCGCCGCCATCCACCGGCTCGAGCCCGCGGCCGCGACCGCGCGCACCGACCGCCTCGTCGAGCAGCTCGAGATGGGACCGCAGCTCGGGACGCCGGTGCGATCCCTGTCGCTCGGGCAGCGGATGCGCGCAGAGCTCGCCGCCGCCCTGCTGCACACCCCGGAGCTGCTCATCCTCGACGAGCCGACGATCGGGCTCGACGTGCTCTCCAAGCAGCGCCTGCGCGAGTTCCTCGTCGCCGAGCGGCGCGAGCGGGGCACGACCCTGCTGCTGACGACCCACGACATGGGCGACATCGAGCGCCTGTGCGACCGTGTGCTCGTCGTCGACCACGGCCGACTCGCCTTCGACGGCACCCTGCCCGGTCTGGCCGCGACGGTCGGGGCGCAGCGCATCCTGGTCATCGACCTCGCCGAGCCGACCCCCGACCTGACCGACGTGCCGAGCACGACCCTCGTCGAGAGCGAGTCGGGCGGCCTGCGCCAGCGCCTCGCCTTCGACGCGGCCGCCACGACGGCGGCCGCGGTGCTCGCCCACGTGTCGGCCCGTCACGCCGTGCGTGACCTGACGATCGAGGAGCCCGACATCGAGGACGTCGTGCGCCGCATCTACGCCGCCTCCGGCCGGGGCTGACCCCGACCGGGTTTGACTCGAGTCGAGCGGGTCAGAGGGTGCGCAGCATCCGGTGGTTGCCGAGGGTGTTGGGCTTGACCCGTTCGAGGTCGAGGAACTCGGCGACGCCCTCGTCGTAGGAGCGCAGCAGCTCGGCGTAGACCGCTCCCGAGACCGCCTGCCCCTCGATCTCGGTGAATCCGTGCCGGCTGAAGAAGCCGACCTCGAAGGTCAGGCAGAAGAGCCGCTCGACGCCGATCTGGCGGGCGTCGTCGACGAGCTCCTCGAGGAGTCTGCCGCCGAGCCCCGTGCCGAGCATGTCTCCGGCGACGGCGAGCGTGCGGATCTCGGCGAGGTCCTCCCACATGACGTGCAGCGCTCCGCAGCCGACGATGCGCCCGTCGAGCTCGGCGACGCGGAACTCCTGCAGGCTCTCGAAATAGGTCACCGCCTCCTTGCTCACGAGCACCCGACGCTCGGCCAGCGGGGCCACGAGATCCCGTATGCCGCGCACGTCGGCCGTGCGTGCGCGCCGGATCACCGTGCGTCCGCGCAGGTCGGCGGCGTCGTCGGCGCCGTGCTGGGTGCGCTGGGTGCGCTCGCCCGGTGGGCCGGCCGTCACGAGAGGTTCCCGTCGCGGAAGGAGGCGAAGAGGCGCCGAGCCTCGGCGCCGAGCACGACGATCGACTGCCCGCCCGCCGTGCCGAAGGGCCCCTTGGCCACTCCGCGCCCGACCTGCAGCGGGTTGAGGGCGTGCAGCCCGGCGGTGAAGGTGAGGATCTGCTCGGCCGACAGGTTGCTCTCGCCCACCTCGCTGAAACTCGTGAGGGCGCTGGGGATCGCGGCCGGCCCGGCGAGCTTGGCCTTGACCGCCGCCGCGAGGATGACCTCGCCCTGGTGCCGCGAACGGCCGAAGTCGCCGTCGGGCAGCGTCTTGCGCTCGCGGGCGTAGGCGAGGGCCTCGGCTCCGGAGAGCGTCCGAGGTCCGGCCTTGATGACGAGATCCTTGGCGTGGGAGGCGACGACGGTGTGGGGGATCACCATCGGCAGGCCCCCCTGGTCGTCGACGATCCGCTTGAAGCCGGGGAAGCCCAGCAGGACGTAGCCCTCGAGCGGCAGGCCCGTGGCTGCCTTCACCGTCGCGACCTGCGCCTCCGGACCGCCGAAGACCATGGCGGAGTTGATCTTGCCCTTGCCGCCCGTGCTGAGCGGGACCCAGAGGTCTCGGGCCATCCCCATGACACCGCCGCCGCCGCCCCCGTCGACGCCGATGACCTGAAGGACATCGGCGCGCGTGCGGTCGAGCGGCTGGCCCTTGCGCGCGTCGGAGCCGATCGCGAGCAGCCACCGGGGGCCACGGTCCCGAGGCTGGGGGTGTCACGCCGAGCGACGGCCACCAGCCACCGACGACCTTCCACGTCGGCCCGACGGCGAGGGTGACGTCGCGGCCCGCGGTGACGACCGCGATGGGCGTGCCACGCCACGAGCCCATCGACGCCGTGGCCTTCACCCGTGCCGGACCGGCAGTGCGGGCCTTGAGAGCGGCAGCGGCGCCCGGTGAGGCCGAGCCGCCGACGTCGCCACCGGCATACAGCCTCGTCACGAGCGACGAGAGGGCGGCCGGCGCCCCGGTGACGGTGACGCCCGCTGGGGGCGTGGCGCCGGAGGCCGACGTCCCCGAGCCCGTCGACCCGGCCGACGCCGGTGGTCCCGCGGTCGCCGTGGCGGCTCCCGAGCCGTCGGCCGTGCAGGCGGACAGCGCCAAGGCCACGACGACGGGCGCCACGAGCGCGACCGAGGTGCGCCGAGCGGCCGGCGGGGACGGGAGGATCACGGGCCCACGGTAGACGACGGCCGGGACGGGCGAAGGGGCCGGGGACGATGTCCCCGACCCCTCCGGTCGTGCGGTGGTGCGTGCGCGGCGCCCGGTCAGCGCCCGGTCAGCGCCCGGTCAGCGCCCGGTCAGCGCTCCGTGCCGGTCAGGCCGGCGTCGGGGTAGACCTGGTCGTCGGGCACGGGCGGGCGACCCGCGGTGACGTTGACGCCGAGGGCGTCGTCGAGCGCGGGACCCTCGGGGAGGTCCTGCAGGTCGTCGGCCGGGCGGTGCGCGGCGTCGGGGTGGGCCATGTCGGAGAAGGTGAACTTCTCCTCCTTGCCCTCACCCTCGGTGTCGACCTCGATGTACTGGCCGGACAGGAACTCGGCGTAGAGGATCTTCTCGGACAGGGCGTCCTCGATCTCGCGCTGGATGGTGCGACGCAGCGGGCGCGCACCGAGCACGGGGTCGTAGCCCTTCTTGGCGAGCAGGTCCTTGGCGGCCGCCGTGAGCACGATGCCCATGTCCTTGTCCTTGAGCCGCTTGTCGAGCTTGGCGATCTCGAGGTCGACGATCTGGGTGATCTCGTCCTTGGTGAGGTGCGGGAACACGATGGTGTCGTCGACGCGGTTGAGGAACTCGGGACGGAAGTGCTGCTTGAGCTCGTCGGTCACCTTGTTCTTCATCCGCTCGTAGTCGGAACGGCTGTCGGGCCCCTGCGAGAAGCCCATGCTGGCCTTGGAGATGTCTCGCGTGCCGAGGTTGGTCGTCATGATGATGACGGTGTTCTTGAAGTCGACCATCCGACCCTGAGAGTCGGTGAGGCGGCCGTCCTCGAGCACCTGCAGCAGCGAGTTGAAGATCTCCGGGTGGGCCTTCTCGACCTCGTCGAAGAGCACGACGGAGAACGGCTTGCGGCGCACCTTCTCGGTGAGCTGGCCGCCCTCCTCGTAGCCGACGTAGCCGGGGGGCGAGCCGAAGAGCCGGCTCACCGTGTGCTTCTCGGAGTACTCGGACATGTCGAGCTGGATCAGCGCGTCCTCGCTGCCGAAGAGGAACTCGGCGAGGGTCTTGGCGAGCTCGGTCTTGCCGACACCGGTGGGGCCGGCGAAGATGAACGAGCCACCGGGACGGCGCGGGTCCTTCAGGCCTGCCCGGGTGCGGCGGATCGCCTGCGACAGCGCCTTGACGGCGTCGTTCATGCCGACGATGCGCTTGTGCAGCTCGTCCTCCATGTGCAGCAGGCGGCTGCTCTCCTCCTCGGTCAGCTTGAACACCGGGATGCCGGTGCTCGCCGCGAGGACCTCGGCGATGAGCTCCTCGTCGACCTCGGCCACGACGTCCATGTCGCCCGACTTCCACTGGGCCTCACGGGCGGCCTTCTCCTGGCGCAGGCGCTTCTCGTCGTCGCGGACGCGGGCCGCGCGCTCGAAGTCCTGGCCGTCGATGGCCGACTCCTTCTCACGCACGAGCGCGGCGATCTTCTCGTCGAACTCGCGCAGGTCCGGCGGAGCGGTCATGCGACGGATGCGCAGGCGTGCGCCCGCCTCGTCGATGAGGTCGATCGCCTTGTCGGGCAGGAAGCGGTCGTTGACGTAGCGGTCGGCCATGTTGGCCGCCGCGACGAGCGCCGCATCGGTGATCGTCACACGGTGGTGCGCCTCGTAGCGGTCGCGCAGACCCTTGAGGATCTCGATCGTGTGCGGGAGCGTCGGCTCCTGCACCTGGATCGGCTGGAAGCGCCGCTCGAGGGCCGAGTCCTTCTCGATGTGCTTGCGGTACTCGTCGAGCGTCGTCGCACCGATCGTCTGCAGCTCACCACGGGCGAGCATCGGCTTGAGGATCGAGGCAGCGTCGATGGCGCCCTCGGCGGCACCGGCACCGACGAGCGTGTGGATCTCGTCGATGAAGATGATGATGTCGCCGCGGGTGCGGATCTCCTTGAGGACCTTCTTCAGCCGCTCCTCGAAGTCACCGCGGTAGCGGCTGCCGGCCACGAGCGAGCCGAGGTCGAGGGTGTAGAGCTGCTTGTCCTTGAGCGTCTCGGGCACCTCGCCCTTGACGATGTCCTGGGCGAGTCCCTCGACGACGGCGGTCTTGCCGACGCCGGGCTCACCGATGAGGACGGGGTTGTTCTTGGTGCGGCGCGACAGCACCTGCATGACGCGCTCGATCTCCTTCTCACGCCCGATGACCGGGTCGAGCTTGCCCTCGCGGGCAGCCTGCGTGAGGTTGCGACCGAACTGGTCGAGCACGAGCGAACCCGCGGGGGTGCCCTCGGCCTGACCGGGGCCGACGCCGGCGCCGGCCTTGTCGCCGCTCTGGCCACCCTGGTAGCCGGAGAGCAGCTGGATGACCTGCTGGCGGACCTTGTTGAGCTCCGCGCCGAGCTTGACGAGGACCTGGGCGGCGACGCCCTCGCCCTCGCGGATCAGGCCGAGCAGGATGTGCTCGGTGCCGATGTAGCTGTGGCCGAGCTGGAGCGCCTCGCGGAGCGAGTACTCGAGCACCTTCTTCGCGCGGGGCGTGAAGGGGATGTGACCGGTCGGGGCCTGCTGCCCCTGGCCGATGATCTCCTGGACCTGGGCCCGGACCGCCTCGAGCGAGATGTCGAGCGATTCGAGGGCCTTCGCGGCGACGCCTTCGCCTTCGTGGATCAGACCCAGGAGGATGTGCTCGGTCCCGATGTAGTTGTGGTTGAGCAGGCGAGCTTCCTCCTGCGCGAGGACGACCACCCTCCGGGCCCTGTCGGTGAACCGTTCGAACATGTTCCTTCTCCTGACTGATCGAGAGACATCTCGATGCTATCCGTGCACACGCCTGCCCGCTGTCGACGAGCACACCCCGACCAACGTCGTCGGCCTGGCTCCTGTTCCCCATCCTGAGCGTGACGGGCTCAGGTTCCGAGTCTGTTCGCCATCAGCGGAACGCCGCCGCCGCCCCGCGGGTTGCCGCCGGTCACGGTCCGCCGTGGACAGTGGCGACCACTGCACTACCCCCTCCAGTCTCGCCGCCTCGTGTTGCGACGCGGTTTCGCTGCGGTGTCGGTCAGGAATCCGATGCCGGGTCGATGCCGGCGAAGCGCGCATGGAGCCGACGCACCTCGACCTCGAGCTCGGGCGCCGGCCCGTCGACGACGATCCCCGGCACCAGGGCACCGATGGGGTATGCCGTCACCGGGCTCGCGGGGGCACCCCACGCCGAGCGCCACGCGGTCAGCTGCGCCGAGCCCACGGCATACGCGATGCGACCGAGGCCCGCCCACCCGTGGGCTGCAGCGCACATGGGGCAGTGCTCTCCGGAGGTGTAGACGGTCGAGGCAGCACGCTCCTGCGGGGAGAGGTGGGTGCCGGCCCAGCGGGCGATGGCGAACTCGGGGTGCTGCGTGGCCTCGAGCTCCACGACGTGGTTGTGGTCCTCGAAGAGCACCTCACCCTGCGCCGAGACGAGCAACGAGCCGAAGGGCTCGTCCCCGTGGTCGAGGGACTGCCGGGCGAGGGCGACGGCGCGGCGCAGGTGAGCGAGGTCGGTGCCGGTGAGACTCATGCGACCCTCACCGACTCTCCCGGTGACGAGGGCGAAGGTGATGAAGGCGCCGTCGTCGGCCTCGAGCATGCTCTGCACCGCGGAGGTGTGCTCGCCCTTGAGCTCGAGCACGGCGCGCTCCCACAGCAGCCAGTTGGCGCACCCGTCGTTCTGCGTGCGCGCCGTGACCGAGCGCGAAGGCGCGGCTGAAGTCCCACTGGCTGCGCAGCCACTCGGCGGTGTGCCACGCGGCACTCTCGGCGCCGACGACGCGGTCGATGTGCTCGGGAATCTCACCGAGCTCGCGCACCTCGGTGGTGAGAGCAGGTGTCGCGACCCCGAGCTGCCCACCGGGGACGAGGAACTTCGCGAGGTAGGGCGGGTAGCTGTCGGCCGTGCCGAAGTACTCCCACGCGTCGATGCTGACGATCGCGTCGAAGGTGCCGTGGCCGAAGGGCAGCGCGTGCGCGTCGACCCGCATCGGCAGCACGCGGTCGGCGACGCCTTCCGTGCGGAAGACCGCGGCCGCCTCGGTGGGGTCGACCCAGAGGTCGGCGGCGACGACGTCGACGCCGTACTCCTTGGCCAGGAAGACCGACGTGGCGCCGAGCCCCGAGCCGAGGTCGAGCACGCGCATGCCCGGCCGCAGGTCGAGGTCCATCGCGAGGTCCTCGAGCAGCCACAGCGGGTGCGGACCCATGTCGAGGTCGACGAGCCATCGCGCGTCGTAGGTGGCCGACTTGGGGTACGCGTCCTTGCTCAGGTGGTCGAGGGCGGGCATGGCTCGATCCTGCGCCACTGGTCGCGACGGCGTCGAGCCGTTTCACCCGTCGAGTCGCCGGCTCCTCCGTCTGCCGGTCAGGACCACCCGCCGGGTGGGCCGGGCTCCGTCGCAGGCGGTCGACGGTGACGTCGGCGAGGGAGGAGCAGCCGGTGAGTCCCAGCTGGAGGTCGAGCTCGGCACGCAGGTTGCGCAGCACCTCGGCGACGCCGTCGGACCCCGGCCAGGGCGAGACCGTAGACATGGGGCCGGCCGATGCCGACGGCAGTGGCACCGAGTGCGAGGGCGATGAAGACGTCTGCGCCGCAACGGATCCCGCTGTCGAAGATGATCGGGGCGGACGAGCCGGCGTCACGCACCGCGGCCACGACGCCGGGCAGTGCGTCGAGTGCGGCCACCGACCGGTCGACCTGTCGACCGCCGTGGTTGGAGACGTAGAGGCCGTCGATGCCGGAGTCGACGGCGCGCCGGGCGTCGTCCGGGTGCAGGATCCCCTTGAGCACGATGGGCAGGCTGGTCAGCTCGCGCAGCCGCGGCAGGTCGTCCCACGTCAGCGACGGGCGGCTGAAGACCTCGAGGAAGGTCTCGACGGCGGCTCGGGGCTCCTTGGCGGTGAGGTTGTCGCGGGTCCGGCCCGGGTGGTTGCGGCTCATCGACAACAAGGTGCCGATGGCCGCCGCCGTGGGGCCTCGGACGCGGCTGCGGCACGGTGTCATCGGCCGCCGCAACCCGCTCGGCGACGCGACGCTGGAACACAGGGTCGGACGTGTACTGCGCGATGCCCTCGCCGCGGGCGAACGGCAGGTGCCCCAGATCGAGGTCGCGCGGTCGCCAGCCGAGGTATGCCGTGTCGAGCGTGACGACGATCGCCTCACTCCCGCACGCCTCGGCTCGCGCCACGAGGCTCGCGACGAGGTCGTCGTCGCTGCTCCAGTAGAGCTGGTACCAGTGGCCGGAGCCGCCCAGCGCGCTTGCGATCTCCTCCATCGGCACCGACGCCTGGGTGCTGATGATCTGCGTGACGTGCTGCTGTCGCGCCGCGCGGGCGACGGCGAGGTCGGCCTCGTCGTGCGCCATCGACAGCACCCCGATCGGCGCGACGAGCAGGGGGCTCTCGTGTCGGCGGCCGAAGAGCTCGACACCGGTGTCGCGCGCGGTCGTGTCGACGAGCATCCGGGGCACCACCTGCCAGCGGTCGAAGGCAGCGACGTTGGCGCGCGCCGTCGCCTCCGATCCCGCGGAGCCGGCAACGTAGCCAAAACCGTTGCGGGACATGGTCTTGCGGGCGGCCGCCTCGAGAGCGGTGCCGTCGGTGGGGATCAGGGGCCGGTGGCCGAATGCTCCCGCGCCATAGATCGCAGACTGCACGGTGCGCCCGAAGCCAGCTGAAGGCATACCTGTCTCCTTCGTCCTCGTCACCAGGTGACCGACACGGTGTCGGTCCACCACCGCTCGATCTCGTCACGCGGCTCGCCGCCGCGGCTCCACAGGCGCAGGAGCACCTCGACCGGCTCGCCGGTCAGCACGGCGTCGTGCTCGGGCACCCCCGCGCCCGCCTCGATGTCGAGCCGCTCGACGACGGGAGGCCGGTCGGGGGCGATGTCGAGGAGCCATGCGCGGGTCGTCGACATCGGTGCCACGAGGAGGAGCAGAGGCTCGTGGGTGACGCCCTGCTGGGGCCGCGGCAGGAAACCGGTGAGCAGCTCGTCGATGCCGTCGATCGCGATGGCCGGACGGATCCACGTCTCGTCGGCGCGCGGCGCGCGACCCAGCCGGGCGGCGAGAGGCGTCGACCGCGTGGACGTCGTCTCGTGGCACTGCCGCCGGGTCCAGAAGAGCCGCGGCGGGGGCGCGTCGCGCAGGAACGGCCGCCCGTCCAGGTCATCGGGCGCGTCGACGACGGCCTGAAGGAGCTCGCGTGGCGCCCTCGTCGAACCAGCCGAGCAGGTCAGGCGACGTGAGACCCGCACGCTCGATGGCGTCGGGGTCAGCGTCGGCGGTACCGCGCAGGTGGCTCGTCGCCCAGCGGTGCACCATGCCCTGGTGGGCCACGAGGTCGCGCACGGTCCAGCCGGGGCAGGTCGGGACGGGCGCGTCGAGACCGGACGCCGCCGCGTTGGCCCGCAGCACCGTCGCGGCGGCGCCGAGGGCGTCGCCCAGCTCGTCGAGCGACGGCAGCAGCCGCAGCCGTATGCCGTCCGGTGGTCGCTCCTGCACACGGCCTCCTGCCGCTCGTCGCCGTCGCAGACGAGTCTGCCGCACGGGCCCGACAGGTCACCGGTCCCGCGGCGGTAGATTTGCCGGCGACCCGCACCCGAGCCCGACCGGAGGCACCCGTGGACGCCAGCGACCTGCTGCGCAACTCGCTCCTGCAGCTGTCCAAGCAGGAGAAGATCCGAGACGTCATCGAGAAGGCGCCGGTGTCACGCTCCGTGGTGCGCCGTTTCGTGCCCGGAGTCGACAACGCCGACGTCGTCGGCGCCGCCACCGAGATCGGCGCCTCGGGCCGCCTGTCGACGATCGACTACCTCGGCGAGGACACGACCGACCTCGCGCACGCCCGCCACACCCGCGACGCCTACGTGTCGCTGCTCAACGCCCTGCGCGACCAGGGCCTCACCGAGGGCGCGGCCGTCGAGGTGTCGCTCAAGCTGAGCGCGCTCGGCCAGGCCCTCCCGGGCGACGGCAACGCGATCGCCCTCGACCATGCCCGCGAGATCTGCGAGGTGGCGCGCAGCGCCGGCACGACGGTGACGCTCGACATGGAGGACCACACGACGACGGACCTGACGCTCGACGCGCTGCGCGAGCTGCGGGCCGACTTCCCGACCGTCGGCGCGGTGCTCCAGTCCTACCTCTACCGCACCGAGGCGGACTGCCGTGACCTCGCCCACGAGGGCTCGCGCGTGCGCCTCTGCAAGGGCGCCTACAAGGAGCCCGAGTCGGTCGCGTTCCAGACCGGGGCCGATGTCGACAAGTCCTACGTCCGGTGCCTCAAGATCCTCATGCAGGGCGAGGGCTACCCGATGGTGGCATCGCACGACCCGCGCCTCATCGAGATCGCCGGGGCGCTCGCCGGCCAGGCAGGCCGCGACCCGAGGTCGTTCGAGTACCAGATGCTCTACGGCATCCGGCCCGAGGAGCAGAAGCGCATCGCCGACCGGGGTGACCAGATGCGCGTCTACATCCCCTACGGCGAGCAGTGGTACGGCTACCTCATGCGGCGGATGGCCGAGAAGCCGGCCAACGTCGCGTTCTTCCTGCGCGGCGTCACGTCGAAGAACTGACGGTTCACCATGACGACGACGGCGATCTTCGGTGCCGGGGTGATGGGCGAGACGCTGGTCTCCGGCCTCATCCGCTCGGGGCGCGCGGCGTCCGACCTCATCGTCACGGGTCGCACGCCCGACAAGGTCAACGCCCTGGCCGAGCGCTACGGGGTGCGGGCCCTGCCCAACGCCGAGGCGGCCGACCTCGCCGACACGCTCGTGCTCTGCGTCAAGCCGCAGGACATGACGGCCCTGCTCGACGAGCTGCGCGACCACGTCGCACCCGGCAACACCGTCGTCTCGCTCGCTGCCGGCATCACGACCGAGCTGCTCGAGTCACGACTGCCCGAGGGCACGTCGGTCGTGCGCGTCATGCCCAACACGCCGGCCCTCGTCGACCAGGGGATGTCCGGCATCTCGCCCGGGCGGCACTGCACCGAGGAGCACCTGGCCGAGGCCGAGGCGTTGCTCAGCTCGTGCGGCAAGGTCGTGCGCCTCGCCGAGAAGCACCTCGACGCCGTCACGGCGATCTCGGGCAGCGGGCCCGCCTACATCTTCTACGTCGTCGAGGCGATGATCGAGGCGGGCGTGGTGCTCGGCCTGCCACGGGCGACCTCCACCGAGCTCGTCGTGCAGACCCTCTACGGAGCCGCGACGATGCTGCGCGAGACGGGGGAGCACCCCACCGTCCTGCGCGAGCAGGTCAGCTCGCCCGGTGGCACGACGGTCGCAGCGCTGCGTCAGCTCGACGACCACAAGGTGCGAGCCGCGTTCGTCACGGCCATCGAGGCCGCGGCGGCCCGGTCCAAGCAGCTGGCCTCCGGTCAGGGGTGACGCCGGTGGGGGAGCAGCACCCGTCGGTGCAGCTGCACCGGGTGCGCCCCGACGACTGGGTGTCGCACCGCGACCTGCGACTCGAGGCCCTGCGCGACGCCCCGGACGCCTTCTGGTTCACCTATGCCGACGAGGTTGCCTACGACGAGGCCGACTGGCGCGAGCGCATCGAGGGGGCGTGGCTCGTGCAGGCTCGCGACGAGGATGAGGTGCTGGGCACCGCTGGGCTCGGGTCGCACTGGGAGCCCGAGCGCGCCACGGTGCGCAACGCTTTTCGGGATGTACGTCGACTCCCCGGGCACGCGGTCGGGGTGTCGGTGCAGGCCCTCGTCAGCGCGGTGCTCGAGGAGGCTCGGCGCCGGGGCACGTCCGAGGTCGCTGCTCGAGGTGACGAGCGGCAACGCAGCGGCGCGGGCGCTCTACGAGCGGTGCGGCTTCGTCGCAACGGGGGCGGTCCACCCTCACCCGCGCAACGACGACCTGCACGAGATCGAGATGGTCGCGCACCCTGTGAGACCCGGCGGAACGGCTGGCCGGCAAGGCGATTCGTGGCGCGTCGTGCGCTCGGCCGGGAGTCCGGCCCCGGCGAGCACCGACTGTTCACCGATCGGCTGCCCACTTGCGCGTGCGTCGGGATGGCCGGGCATGCGAAGGTTGACCCCATGACCGACATCAGCGTGCGCTCCCTCGGCGAGGACGACTGGCAGGACTACCGCTCGGTCCGGCTCGCGGCATTGCGTGAGTCCCCGAGGCCTTCGTGGCGACGGTCGACGAGGAGGAGGCCTTCGACGAGGACCTCTGGCGAGAACGCATGCGGCGCTCGGCCCGGCTCGTCGCCGAGCGCTCCGGAGAGGCCATCGGGGTCGTCAGCGTCGGCAGGGCCGAGGCGGAGGAGGGCGACGCCGGCGAGCTCTTCGGCCTGTGGGTCCGCCCCGACGCCCGCGGGTCGGGCGTCGCGACGCAGGCTCGTCAAGCACGGGCGCCTCGCTCGCCGCGGCCCGTGGCCAGTCGCACCTCGTCTACTGGGTCGGCACCGAGAACGGCCGCGCCGTGGCCTTCGCCAGTGGCATGGGCTTCCGGCCCACCGACTACCGCCGGCCGATGGGCGTCGTCAGCGAGGAGGACGGCGAGGAGGAGATCGCCATGGTCCTCGCGCTCGGCAGCGACCCGAGCGCCGCGCCGCGTCTCTGACCGCAGCGCCTCCGACAGCGGGTCCGGTCAGGGGCGGGCCGCGAAGCGCTCGATCAGCTCGGTGGGCCCACTGACGATGAGCATGTGGTGCGCCGAGATCTTCGTCTGCGGCACGGCATACGTGAAGTCCTCGCCGGGCGCCTTGACGCCGACGACGGTGACGCCGTACTTCCGGCGCACCTGGCTCTGCTCGAGGGTGAAGCCGATCGTCTCGCTCGGCGGCTTGATCTTGACGATGGCGAAGCCGTCGTCGAACTCGATGTAGTCGAGCAGCTTGCCGTTGACGAGGTGCGCGACGCGGCGACCCGAGTCGGCCTCGGGGGAGATGACGTGGTGCACGCCGATGCGGTCGAGGATGCGCTTGTGCTCGGGCGAGAGCGCCTTGGCCCAGATCGACGGCACGCCCGCGTCGACGAGGTTGGCCGCGGCCAGCACCGACGACTCGACCGAGCTGCCGATGCCCACGACGGCGATCTTGGGCTCCGCGCTGCGGATCATCTCGAGGGCGCTCGCCTGCGCCATGTCGGCGTGCACGACCTTGGCCACCTTGTTGACGAAGCTCTCGGCGAGCTGGTTGTTGCGCTCGACGGCGATCACCCGGTGCCCGAGTCGGGTGAGCTCGAGCGCCACGGCCGAGCCGAACCGCCCCATCCCGATGACGATGACGTCATCGTCGAAGAGCCGGTTGCGTGCCATGGGTCATAACCTCCGTCGTCCGCGGTGTGTCCCGCGATAGCGTCTCAATCATGCCAAGTCAGGCCAGGGTCGTCTGGGACACCGCGTTCACGAGGTATGACTTCGGTCCGACGCACCCCATGGCGCCCATCCGGCTCGACCTCACCGCCCGCCTCTGCGACGCGCTCGGAGTGCTCGACGCGCCCGGGGTCGAGGTCGTCGGTGCCGAGGTCGCGAGCGACGAGCTGCTCGCGACGGTGCACGACGCCGACTACATCGCGGCCGTCAAGGCTGCGTCGGTCGACCCCGCGACGCGCCGACACGGCATACGGCCTCGGCACGGAGGACGACCCCGCCTTCCTCGGCATGCACGACGCGAGCGCGCGCGTGGTCACGCGGCACCCTGGAGAGCTGCCGGGCGGTCTGGACGGGCGAGGCGGAGCACGCCGTCAACTTCTGCGGCGGCCTGCACCACGCGATGCCCGGCGCGGCCAGCGGCTTCTGCGTCTACAACGACGCCGCGGTCGGCATCCGGTGGCTGCTCGCCAACGGCGCCGAGCGAGTGGCCTACGTCGACCTCGACGTGCACCACGGCGACGGGGTCGAGCGCATCTTCTGGAACGACTCTCGCGTGCTGACGATCTCGGTGCACGAGACCGGTCGGGCGCTCTTCCCCGGCACCGGCTGGCCGACCGACATCGGCGGACCGGAGGCCGAGGGTGACGCGGTCAACGTGTCGCTGCCGCCGGGGCTGCCCGACGCGGGCTGGCTCCGGGCCATCCACGCGACGGTGCCCGCGCTCGTGCGCGCCTTCAAGCCCGACGTGCTCGTCACCCAGCACGGCTGCGACACCCACGTCGAGGACCCGCTCGCCCACTTCGCGGTGTCGGTCGACGCCCAGCGCTCGGCGGCCGACGCGATGCACCGCCTGGCCCACGACGTCTGCGGGGGGCGTTGGGTCGCCCTGGGCGGCGGCGGCTACGAGGTCGTCGACGTCGTGCCGCGCACGTGGACGCACCTGACCGCCATCGCGGCCCACGCGCCGATCAAGACCTCCGAGCTCGGTGCCGCAGGACTGGCGCGACCACGTCGAGCGGGTGACCGGCCGGCCCGGCCCGCGCCGGATGGGCGACCTCACCGCCGAGGACGGCCCGCTCTGGTGGCGCTCGTGGGAGATGGGCTACGACCCCGCGAGCGAGGTCGACCGCGCGATCATGGCGACGCGCAGCGCCGTCTTCCCCCTGCACGGCCTCGACGTCCACTTCGACTGACGACTCCCGCCACGCTGGGGCCACCCCAGCAGTCGTCCGGACGTCGGGGCAGGTTCCGGGACGTGGCGACGTCTCGGGTTGGGCCGGGCAAAGCGGTTGGACCGAGGCGCGAGCGTCTCGTAACCTTGGGGCACGGCGACGACGGGCCTGACGATCCTGAGCCGAGCACGACCAGAGGCCGACCACGATCCGCGGCGGCGAAGGTGTGGTGGCACAGCGACATTCCCCATCGCCCACACCTCCGGGGCACCAACCCCCTGGAGGTGAACGGAATGCAACCCACCCAACCCATCGACCACTCCGCGCGTGCTCGCGCGGGACCTCGCGACCGTGCCGCCCGGTGAACGGGCCACGCTCGCCGGCTGGATCCATCGACGCCGCGTCCTCGCGAGCGTGACCTTCCTCGTGCTGCGCGACCGGACCGGCCTGGCCCAGGTCGTCGTCAAGGACCCGGCGACGATCGCGCAGCTCCACGGCCTCCCCGAGGAGACCGTCGTCGAGGTGAACGGCACGGTCACGCCCAACGAGGCCGCCCCTGGGGGAGCCGAGCTCACCGAGCCGGTGGTCACGGCCCTCACCGAGCCGGCGCTGCCGCCGCCCACGGAGCTGTGGCGCCCGACCTTCGGCGCCGGCCTGCCGACGCACCTCGACCACGCCGCGGTGACCCTGCGCCACCCCCGGCACCGGGCGGCGTGGCAGCTCGCGAGCGCGTCGATGGCGGGCTTCCGCGTCGGCCCTCGGAGCCCTCGACTTCACCGAGATCGCCACGCCCAAGCTCGTCGGCACCGCCACGGAGTCGGGTGCCAACGTCTTCACCGTCGACTACTTCGGGCGCACCGCCTACCTCGCGCAGAGCCCGCAGCTCTACAAGCAGATGCTCGTCGGGGTCTTCGAGCGCGTCTTCGAGGTCGGACCGGTCTTCCGTGCCGAGCCGCACGACACCGTGCGCCATCTCGCGCAGTACACCTCGCTCGACGCCGAGCTCGGCTTCATCCGCGACCACCGCGACGTGCTCACGGTGCTGCGCGCCGCCATCGCGGGCATGGTGGAGCACATCAGCCGGTATGCCGCCGACGCCGCTGCGCTCCTCGACGTCGAGCTGCCCGAGGTGCCCGCCGAGTTCCCCGTCATCCACTTCCGCGACGCTCTGGCGCGCGTGGGCGCCGACCCGGACGAGCCGGACCTCAGCCCCGCGCACGAGCGCGCGCTCAGCGCAGTGGGCCAGGGCGGCATACGGCTCGGACTTCCTTGCGGTGGAGGGCTACCCGATGGGCAAGCGCCCCTTCTACACCGCGCCCGAGGGTTATGGGGCCACCGGGCCGCGCGTGTCGTCCGAGGGTGCTCGGGAGGCGGAGCCGCCCGAGGCCTCGAACAGCTTCGACCTGCTCTTCCGCGGGCTGGAGCTGACGACCGGCGGGCAGCGGCTGCATCGGCCGTCGGACTATGTCGCGGCGATGGCGCGGACCGGCACGGACCCCGCCCTGCTGGCTGGCTACCTCGACGCCTTCGCGCACGGCATGCCTCCGCATGGCGGGTTCGCCATCGGTCTGGAAAGGTGGGTCGCGCGGCTCACCGGCGCCGAGAACGTGCGCGAGGTGACGCTCTTCCCGAGGGACCTGCACCGTCTCGCGCCCTAGCGGCGAGGCCGGTCACCGGTGGAGCGCCAGACCAGGTTTCGCCGAATTCGGGCCGGTCCATCGGCGCGCCTCCTTGCGTTTCGGCGAGGCAGTTCGTTCTCAGCACTTCCCCTCCGTCACAGCAGCCCCTAATGTTGCTTCTTGCACCTGCGTGACGTTTCGCCGGAGGGGAAGCCGTCGACGCGCGGGTGCATCCACCAGAAGATCGGGGTTTCACATGTCGAATGAGCGTCAGCTCGCCGAGGTGCGGTTCCTGACCGTCGCCGAGGTCGCCTCGATCATGCGCGTGTCGAAGATGACCGTCTACCGGCTCGTCCACGGTGGGGACCTCCCCGCCGTCCGGGTCGGGCGTTCCTTCCGGGTTCCGGAGGACGCGGTGCACACGTACCTGCAGACGGCCTACATCGACACCGCGTGAAAAGCGTCGCTTCGCACCCGAGGGGGCGGCACGGACCCAGCGTCCGAGCCGCCCCCTCGGGCGTGCGGGCGGGTTCTTTTGGGCTCCGGCCCGGCACGCGCTACGCTGTGGGTTCAGTTCGGCTCGTGAAGTTCGGCACCTGTCTCTGACGGTCTGTCGGCAACGCCGGCACATCGCACAGTCAAACACCCGTCTCACGACAAGGACGACCAATGGGCTCTGTCATCAAGAAGCGCCGCAAGCGGATGGCGAAGAAGAAGCATCGCAAGCTGCTGCGCAAGACGCGTCACCAGCGTCGCAACAAGAAGTGACCTGAGCGCGGCAACGCGCTCGAACGCACACGACCTCCACCCTTCGGTGGGGGTCGTTCGCGTTGTCGGGTGCAGGTCGGGTGCATGTCGGCGCATGGCGGGCGTATGCCGCTGGGCGCGATGGTGCGCCCGCCACCACGGATGT
Source organism: uncultured Actinomycetota bacterium (assembly GCA_963697735.1). Lineage (GTDB taxonomy): Bacteria > Actinomycetota > Actinomycetes > Actinomycetales > Dermatophilaceae > Humibacillus. Next base: position 133,625 of record CAVOOZ010000001.1, read on the forward strand.
CCGGTGGCGTCTGTAGGCTGAGCGTGCGCGGGCAGAGCACCACGGATGCCCGGCCCACGAGAGTCCGACCGCCGGGCGACAGGAGGAGCCGTATGGCCAACGTCGTGCTGGTCACGGGTGTGTCCCGTTACCTCGGCGGCCTCTATGCCCGGCGCCTGTCGCACGACCCGTCCATCGAGCGCATCCTGGGCGTCGACGTCGTGCCGCCGCGGCACTCGATCGGTCGGGCCGAGTTCGTCCGCGCCGACATCCGCAACCCGATGATCGGGCGCATCATGAGCCAGGCCGAGGTGGACACGGTCGTGCACATGAACGTCATCGCGACGCCCAAGGACATGGGTGGCCGGGTGACGCAGAAGGAGATCAACGTCATCGGCACGATGCAGCTGCTCGCTGCGTGCCAGAAGTCGGAGTCGGTGACGCGTCTCGTCGTCAAGAGCTCGGCCGCCGTCTACGGATCCTCGCCCAAGGACCCCGCGATGTTCAGCGAGGACATGAGCCCCAAGAGCCTGCCGCGCACCGGCTTCGGCAAGGACTCGGTCGAGGTCGAGGGCTACGTGCGCGGCTTCTCGCGTCGCCGTCCCGACGTCGAGATCACGATGCTGCGCCTGGCCAACGTCGTCGGACCGACGATCCACACCTCGATCACCGACTACTTCTCGCTGCCCATCGTGCCGGTCCCGCTCGGCTACGACGCCCGCTTCCAGCTCGTGCACGAGGACGACGCCATCGCCGCGATGATCCTCGCCACGACCGGGACCGCGGTCGGCATCGTCAACGTCGCCGGAGACGGCTTCGTCACCGTGATGCAGTGCACGGCCATCGCGCGTCGGCCCATCGTGCCGGTGCCGCTGTCGAGCGGCGGGCTGCTCGGCACCATCGTCAAGCGCAGCGGGCTGGCCGACTTCTCCTCCGACCAGCTCACCATGCTCGCCTTCGGGCGGGGGCTCGACACGACCCGGATGCGCACGGTCCTCGGCTTCGAGCCGGCCTTCACGAGCCGGTCGGCCTTCGAGGACTTCGCCCGCCACCTGCGACCCGCCGTGCCCGGGGTCGACGGCGTCGGAGGAGCGATGTCCGACGCCGCCGGCGGCACCGCCGCCGCCATCGCCCGCGTCTTCGACAGGATCCAGCCGTGAGCGACGAGACCAGCGGCGAGACCGTCGACGAGACCATGGACGCGGCCCGCGACCAGGACAGGTCTGCCACGAGGGACGCGAAGGTGCCGAAGAAGAAGAAGGCACCGGCATCGAAGGCTGCCAAGCCCGGGAAGGCCACCAAGGCGGCGGCGAAGAAGACGGCCTCCGCCTCTGTTGCGCCGACGAAGGCCTCCACGACGACGACGGCTGCGGCGAAGGCCGCACCGACGAAGACCGCGCCGAGGACGGCCGCCGCCACCGCCTCCACGGCGCCGATGACAGGGGCGACGCGCAGCAGGCCGGCGACCGCCCGGCCGGCGCGCGGAGCGTTCGCCGCCGGCGCCGCCCGCGCCTCCGGTGAGCGTGCCCGGCGCAGCGGCACCCCGCTCCTGCCCGACGAGCCGGTCGAGGTCAGCGCAGCGCGTCGGATCGCGATGCTCGAGGGAGCGCCGGCGGGCGGAGGTGTCACCCCGCAGACAGCCCGCCGAGCGGACAGCGGAGGGCACACAGACCCCGCCGACACCTGAGCAACGCCGGACACACAGACACTCGCCGAGGCCGCGCCGACCGACCGCGCCCGCCCGACGCGCCGACCGACGCGCCTCCCACACGGCGTCCTCGGCCGACGCGCGCCTCGATGCGCACACGCCGCTCCGCCGACGGCGAGCCGACCCGTCTGCGCGCCGTCCCGTCCGTGCCCGACGCGGCCGAGGCCGCCCCGGAGTCCGCCGGTCCGAGCGGCACGCCGTCGCGGCCGGCGCGACCGACCCGCCCCGGCCGCGCCCCGCGTCCCACCCGCCCCGCGCGGCGCGCGGTCACCCCCGACCGCACCACCGGGCATACCTCCGGCGGTGGTGCTCGTCTCGGGGACGGCTCGGGCGAGGACGTCCTCGACACACTCCCTGCCGCCGACAGCGACACCGGTGGCGGTCCTGCGGGCGACGGAGGGTGGGAGCAGTCGCTGACCTCGGGCCTGCAGTCGCGCGCCGAGCGACTCGTGGGGGCGGTGCTCGAGGCGGCGGAGTTCAGCAGCGAGGCCCGCCCCGGCCCCGCCGAGCTCGTCGACCTCGCCGTCAACGTGCTGCGGGCGGCAGCGACCTCCGCCGGCGTGCCCGCTGAGGAGGTCGAGCGCCAGGTCGCCGAGGCGCTCGCCTACCTGCGCCGCCGGCTCACCGGCGACTACGTCGTCGACGAGTTCGGCTTCGACGAGGACTACACCGTCAACGTGCACCTGCCGCTGCTGCGGCCCTTCTACCAGAAGTGGTTCCGGGTCGAGGTGCGCGGCATCGAGAACATCCCGTCGGTGGGTGGCGCGCTGGTCGTCGGCAACCACTCGGGCACCATCGCGATGGACTCGCTCATGACCCAGCTCGCGGTCTACGACGAGCACCCCAACCACCGCCACCTGCGCATGCTCGGCGCCGACCTCGTCTTCCAGATGCCCTTCATCGGCACCATGGCCCGCCGCTCGGGCACGACGCTCGCCGCCACCAGCGACGCCGAGCGGCTCCTGAGCGGCGGCGCGCTCGTCGGAGTGTGGCCCGAGGGCTTCAAGGGTGTCGGCAAGCCGTTCAGCGAGCGCTACAAGCTGCAGCGCTTCGGACGCGGCGGCTTCGTGTCGGCGGCGCTGCGGGCCGGTGTGCCGATCGTGCCCGTCTCGATCGTCGGAGCCGAGGAGATCTATCCGATCCTCGGCAACATGCCCACGGTCGCCCGCCTGCTGGGCATGCCCTACGCGCCCATCACGCCGACCTTCCCGCTGCTCGGCCCGCTCGGCCTGCTGCCGCTGCCGAGCAAGTGGCTCATCGAGTTCGGCCCGCCCATAGACACGACGAGCTTCGGTCCCGACGCGGCCGACGACCCGATGCTCGTCTTCGACCTCACCGACCAGGTGCGCGAGACGATCCAGCAGACGCTCTACAGCCTGCTCATGCAGCGCAAGTCCGTCTTCCTCTGACGCTTTCCCTGGCCGTCGCCCTCTGACGCGTCGCCCGGCCACCCACCCGCCGAGCCGGTATGCCGTCCGGGCGAGGCGGCATACCGGGCTCGTCTCGCTGTGGCGAGGGTCAGGGGCGTGGCTGGGGGAGCGGCAGCGTGACCGTCGGCAGCGACACGGTCGCACCGGGAAGGGTGACCCCGCCGCCGCCGAGGGTGACGGCCGAGGTGGTGACGCCGACGTCGGGCAGGGTGAGCGTCGGCAGGGGGCCGGGCAGTGTGACACCACCGCCCCCTGTCCCCAGGGTCACGGTCGTCACCCTGATGCTGGGCCGCGGCACCACACCGCCCCCCGGCGACGAGGTGCTCGCACCGTCGCCCGGTGTGCGGCGCGGGCCGGAGCTGCCCTCTGAGGGCGGGCTGCCGGTGGGACTCGCGGCGGGACGGTCCTCGGGGCGGGCAGACGGCTGGAGCGAGGGGCCGCCCGGCCCGGCGGGTCTCCCGGGTCCTGAGGGTGCGGTGGAGTCGGCCGTCGCACCCGGCGCGCGGGCCCCTGGGATCTCACGTGCGAGGAGCGCCCTCGCCGCGGCGGATGCCTCGCCACAGGCGGGGCAGGCGGCCAGCTCGCGCAGGGTCGCGTCACTGCCCCGCTCGAGCACGTCGTGCAGCCGCTGCCACGCCGTCCGGGCGATCGGTGGCAGCGGAGCAGCGCCGAGGGAGTCGACCGCCGGCAGGACCCCGGCATAGAAGTCGGACAGCGACGTCAGCCCGTCGACCCCCTGCTCGGAGCGGTAGACCTCGCGGAGCACCGTGTCGGCCTCCGTCGTCGAGGTGGCCGCTGCGTCGAGGGCCTGGGCGAGGCCGGCGGCGGCGTCCGGGGTGAGCTCCGCGCTCTCGGCCCCGGACGCGGCGGTGACCTCGGCACTCGCGATGAGCTGCTCCGCCTCCTCCACGTGCTCGCGGGCCTGGTCGAGGTGGGCCCGGCCGAGACCCAGGGGCTCGCGATGCAGCTCGAGCACCACCCGGTCGAGCAGCTGCTTGACGGGATAGAGGCGGTCGCCCGGCAGCGCCGACCGAGAGAGCGCGCCGAGACCGCCAGCGAGCACGAGCAGCACCGCCGCCGCGGCCACCAGGATCCGGGCGCGCCTGCCGAAGCGCACGACCGTGGGGTCGCGGGGCTCTGGCGAACCCGCCGCGCCGGCGGGCACCTCGAGCAGGAGGTGCCGCAGCTCCGCGACGAAGTCGGCTCGGGGGTCCAGCCCGCGCTGGTCGAGCGCGTCGACCTCGCGGGCGATGGTGACGAGGGAGGCGATGCCGGGGTCGTCGACCGGCTGCCCGTCGAGGGCACGCTGGAGGAGCGCGCCATCGGCGTTCGCTCCCAGCTGCATGCCCAGCCTCCTACCGGTCCCGCACGGTCAACGACGAGCGTCCGTCGCTCGTCACGTGGTTCATGGCTCAAGCCCTTCGAACGAGGCGCGCAGGACGCGGGTGGCTCGCAGCTGGAGCTGCTTGACCGCGCCCTCCGAGCGGCCGAGCACCCTCGCCGTCTCGGCGACGCTGAGCCCCTGGAGGAAGCGGAGGGTGATGCACTCGGCCTGGTCGGGGCGCAGGGCGCGGATGGCCTCGACGAGCTGCTCGTCACGCTGGCGGGCGAGCACCAGATCGTCCGGTGCCTCGACCCGCACGTCTGCGTCGCGCATGTCGGCGGTCGTCACCTCGAAGCGGAAGCGCGCCGACTTGACGTGGTCGGCGACGAGGTTGCGCGCGATGGTGATGAACCAGGCGGCGATGTCCTTGCCCTGCCACGAGAAGGTGTCGATGCGTCGCAGGGCACGAAGGAAGGTCTCCGACGTGAGGTCCTCGGCCAGCGCGCGCTGGCCGACCCGCACGAACAGGTAGCGGTGGACGGTGTCGACGTAGGCGTCGTAGAGCTGCCCGAACGCCTCCCGGTCACCGGCCTGGGCGAGCTCGACGAGGGCGACGACGCGCGAGTCGACGACGTCCTCCCGGGACGGCGACGGGCCGTGCGGTCCCCTCGCTGAGCCGGCGCTGGGGCCGCTGTCGATGGCTGCCCAGACCGCCTCGAGCACCGAGCGCCAGCTCGGCGGGCGGGCAGGCAGGGGCGCGTGCCGGGGCACGGCGGGTGCGGGCGGGCCGAGGCCGATTGTGCGCATCTCGGAGGCGGCGCGGGTGGACCGCACCAGTGGCGCGGCAGGTGCGGCGCTGGGGACTCGTCGGTGGGCCGACACCGTGAACGGGCTCATCCCGGCTCACATACCCCCGCCGGTGCCCGGCTACTCGGGCTCTCGGTGAGGGATCGGGCTGCGGCGGCGACCCCACCTAGAGTGGAGGTATGCGTGATGACCAGCCCACCGGGCCCAGGGTCGTCCTGCTCGGACGCCCCGGGTGCCACCTGTGCGACGACGCCCGCGAGGTCATCGAGCGGGTGACCACCGAGCTCGGCGTCTCCTGGCAGGAGCACTCGATCGACGACGACCCCGAGCTCGCGCGACGCTACGCGGAGCAGATTCCCGTGACCTTCGTCGACGGCCGGCGGCACGAGTTCTGGCGGGTGGACGAGGCGCGACTGCGCGCCGCGCTGGCCTGAGCCGACCGGCCGGCATACCCACCGATCACGTGACGTGATAGGTGGCTCACGTCAACTTTGTGCATGGCTTCACAAACGTCTAGCCTGATCTGGTCCCCAGGTGCTCCGCGTTCGTGAGAACGCCTCAGCGAGAGGAGCCGGTGAGCAAGCGTGTCCGCCGACCCCGCACTGCGTCGCGAGATCCCCGACGCAACCGTCGCGCGGCTCCCCGAGTACCTCCGCACCCTGTCCCGGCTCGCTGAGGACGGTGTCCTGTCGGTCTCCTCCGAAGAGCTCGCTGCCGCTGTCGGCGTGCGCTCGGCGCAGCTGCGCAAGGACCTCAGCCACCTCGGCTCCTACGGCGTCCGGGGGGTCGGCTACGACGTGGAGACGCTCGCGCTCGAGATCTCCCGCGCGCTCGGTCTCACCGAGGACTGGCCCGTCGCCATCGTGGGCATGGGCAACCTGGGCCGTGCGCTCGCCTCCTACTCGGGCTTCGTCACCAAGGGTTTCCGCATCGTCGCGCTCTTCGACGACGACCCGGTCCTCATCGGTGAGCGGCTGGCCGACGTCGCCATCAGGCCCCTCGCCGAGCTCGACGCCCGGCACGCCGTCGACCCCATCTCGATCGGCGTCATCGCGACCCCGGCGGTGGCTGCGCAGTCCGTCTGCGACCGGCTCGTCGGTGCCGGTATCAGCTCGATCCTCAACTTCGCCCCGGCCGTGCTCTCGGTGCCCGCGGGCACCGACGTGCGCCGCGTCGACCTCTCGACCGAGCTGCAGATCCTCGCTTTCCACGCGCAGCGCAAGGCGCTCGCCGCGGGCCTCCTCGGATCGGCGGTCGTGTCGTGAGCCTGCTCGTCATCGGCCTGTCGCACCACACGGCCCCGCTCGCCGTGCTCGAGGCGCTCGCCGAGCACCCTGACCGGTCAGGTGCGATCGCGACCGCCGCACTGTCCTCCGCGACGGCGACGGAGGTCGTCGTGCTCTCGACGTGCAACCGCCTCGAGGTCTATGCCGAGGTGCCGGCCTTCCACCCCGCCGTCGCGGCCATCGGCGAGGCGCTCGCGCTCGCTGCAGGCGTGTCGTCGGCGCCCCGGTCGGCCGCGCGGTCCGACGACCTGCCCCACCGGGCCGAGGTGCTCGCCGACCACCTCTACGTGCGTCACGACGAGGGCGCGGTCGCCCACGCCTTCACCGTCGCCTGCGGGCTCGACTCGATGGCCGTCGGCGAGGCCCAGGTGCTCGGCCAGATGCGGGATGCCCTCGCCGTGGCCCAGGCGCGTGGGCAGGTGGGCGAGTCGCTCAACTCGCTCTTCCAGCAGGCACTGCGGGTCGGCAAGCGCGCGCATGCCGAGACCCACATCGACCAGCACAGCGTCTCGCTCGTGCACATCGCCCTCGAGCAGGCTGCCGAGCGCCTCGGCGACCTCACCCGGTGCAGCGCCGCCGTCGTGGGGGCCGGCAGCATGAGCGGGCTGGCCGCGGCCACCATTCGCCGGGGCGGCATCGGATCGCTCACGATCGCGGGTCGCACGTCTGAGCGGGCGGAGCGGCTTGCCGAGGTCACCGATGGCAGCGCCCGCCCCTGGGCCGAGCTGGCCGACGTCGTGGCCGAGAGCGACCTCGTCATCACCTCCACCGGCGCCGTCGGGCACGTCATCACGGGCGAGACCCTCGCCCGAAGCGCGCGGCTGCGCGCCGGACGCCCCCAGGTCGTCGTCGACCTCGCCCTGCCCCGCGACGTGGAGCCCGCCGACGACTGGGCCACGGACGCCCCCGGCGTCACGCTCGTCGACCTCCAGCAGCTCGGGCGCCTGCTCGAGGGGCGAGCCGATCGCACGGAGGTCCGTCGCGTCGGCGAGATCGTCACTGCAGAGGTGGCCGACTACCTCACCCGGCGCATGGAGAAGACGGTCACGCCGACGGTCGCGGCACTGCGCGCCCGCGCCGCGAGCCTCGTCGCGGGTGAGATGGAGCGTCTCGACCAGCGGCTGCCGCACCTGGACGAGCAGACCCGAGCCGAGGTGGCGCTCGCCGTGCACCGGGTCGTCGAGAAGCTGCTCCACACCCCGACCCGCCGGGTCAAGGAGTTCGCGATGGAGGGCAGCGGCGACGACTACGCCGCAGCCCTGCGGGAGCTCTTCGACCTCGAGCCCAAGGACGTCGCCAACGTTTCGGCGCCGCCGGAACGGAGGAGGTCATGACCGCCCTGCGCCTCGGCACCCGCCGCTCCGCCCTCGCCACCACGCAGTCGCGGTGGGTCGCCGACCGGCTCGCCGCGCTCGGCCACGAGGTCGAGCTCGTCGAGATCACGACCGAGGGCGACCGCAGCGGCGAGCTGCTCACGACCATCGGCGGCACCGGGGTCTTCGTCTCGGCGATCCGCGATGCGCTGCACGAGGGACGCATCGACGTCGCCGTGCACTCCCTCAAGGACCTGCCCACCACGCCCGACCCCGAGCTCGTGCTCGCGGCCATCCCGGTGCGCGAGGACAGCCGCGACGTGCTCATCGCCCGCGACGGGCTGACCCTCGGGGAGCTGCCCGTCGGCTCCGTCGTCGGCACCGGCTCGCCCCGGCGCGCGGCCCAGCTCGCCGCGCTCGGACTGGGCCTCGACGTGCGTCCGATCCGTGGCAACGTCGACACGCGCATCCGCCTCGTCTCCACGGGTGCGCTCGATGCCGTCGTGCTCGCCCGGGCCGGTCTCGCCCGGCTGGGTCGTCTCGACGAGGCCACCGAGGTCATCGACCCCATCCAGGTGCTCCCGGCGCCCGGTCAGGGTGCCCTCGCCGTCGAGTGCCGCACCGACCGCCCCGATGTCATCGCCGCCGTCGCGGCGCTCGACGACCCCGACACCCGCACCTGCGTCACCGCCGAGCGGTCGCTGCTGTCCACGCTCGAGGCGGGGTGCACCGCTCCCGTCGGGGCGCTCGCCGAGGTCGTCGAGGGTGACGACGGGCTCGAGCTGTCGCTGCGGGCCTTCGCCGGGAGCGAGGACGGCAGCCTCGAGCTGCGGCGATCGCTCGTCGGCGACTACACCGAGCCGGTGGCCCTCGGGGCCCGGCTCGCCCAGATCCTCCTCGAGGACGGCGCCGCCGACCTCACCACCACCAGCGGGGCTGCCGCCCCGACCCCAGACCGCGCCCCACACCGTTCGGAGCATGTCTCGTGACTCGTACCCACCAGCCGTCAGAGTCGACGGCTTCGACCACCTCGACTCCGACGACGCCCGCCCGCGTCGCGTTCGTCGGATCCGGCCCCGGCGACCCCGGGCTGCTGACGCTGCGCGGCCGCGACCTCATCGCGGCGGCCGACGCGATCATCCTCGACCGCGTGACGAGCGAGGCCGACGTGCGCCGCCACGCACGCCCCGACGTCGAGGTCATCGACGCCGGCCACGGCGAGCAGGGCCAGGAGCTCACCCAGGCGGTGCGCGCCAAGCTGCTCGTCAAGGCAGCCAAGTCGGTCGGCCCGTCCGGTCTCGTCGTGCGGCTCATGGACGGCGACCCGGCCACCTTCAACGGCCTCGTCGAGGAGGTCCGCGCCTGCCGCAAGGCCGGCCTCAGCTTCGACGTCGTCCCGGGGGTCTCCGCCGTCACCGCCGGCCCGACGTATGCCGGCGTGCCGCTCACGTCCAAGGCGACGGGGGCGCTCCACGTCCTCAGCGTCGACCGCAGCCTCGACTACACGGCATACACCTCGTCGGACGACACGGTCGTGCTCGTGGGAGCGCCGGCCTCGATCCGCACGGGCCTCGCCGGCCTGCTGGCAGCAGGGCGGCCCGCGGAGTCGCCGGTGGCGCTCAGCGAGCGCGCCACGACGGTGCGACAGTCGTCGGTCACCACGACGCTCGGTGCGGTCGACCGAGTGTTCAGCGGCCAGGAGGCCACTGATGTCACGATGGCCATCGTGTCGCCCAACGTCGACCTGAGGGACGAGTTCTCCTGGTTCGAGACCAAGCCGCTCTTCGGCTGGAAGGTGCTCGTGCCACGCACGCAGGCGCAGGCAGGCGCGATGGTCGACCGTCTCTCGGGCTACGGCGCGACCGCCGACGTCGTGCCGACGATCTCCGTCGAGCCACCGCGCACCCCGCAGCAGATGGAGAAGGCCGTCAAGGGTCTCGTCACCGGACGCTACGAGTGGATCGGTTTCACATCGGTCAACGCCGTGCGCGCCGTGCGGGAGCGCTTCGAGGAGTTCGGGCTCGACGCCCGTGCCTTCGCCGGGCTCAAGGTCGCGGCGGTCGGCGGCGTCACCGCAGCCGCGCTGCGCGAGTGGGGCATCAACCCCGACCTCGTGCCCAGCACGGAGCAGTCGGCCGCCGGTCTGCTCGAGGACTGGCCGCCCTTCGACGAGGTCTTCGACCCGATCAACCGCGTGCTGCTGCCGCGAGCCGACATCGCCACCGAGACGCTCGTCGCCGGGCTGCGCGACATGGGCTGGGAGGTCGACGACGTCACGGCCTACCGCACCGTGCGCGCCGCTCCACCGGCCGCCGAGATCCGCGACGCCATCAAGGGCGGCGACTACGACGCCGTCGTCTTCACGTCGAGCTCCACGGTGCGCAACCTCGTCGGCATCGCCGGCAAGCCGCACCCGGCCACGGTCGTGGCCTGCATCGGACCGGCCACGGCCAAGACGGCCCAGGAGCACGGCCTCCGGGTCGACGTGCTGGCGCCGGAGGCCTCGGCACTCAGCCTCGTCGACGCGCTCGCCGGCCACGGCGTGGGTCTTGCGGTCGCTGCGGCGGAGGCCGGCCAGGCGGTCCAGCGCCCGAGCGACAAGCGTCCGGCCTCGCGTCGACGCGCCCGCTGACGGTGGTGGCGTCACGATGATCGAGCGTCCCCGCCGCCTGCGGCAGACCCCGGCGCTGCGCGCGCTGGTCGCCGAGACGAGGCTGCACCCGCGCGATCTCGTGCTGCCCGTCTTCGTCGCCGACGGGATCGATGCCCCGACACCGATCTCCTCGATGCCGGGCGTGCAGCACCACACGCTGACGAGCGTCGTCGACGTCGCCCGGCGCTGTGTCGCCGCGGGGCTCGGCGGCATCATGCTCTTCGGCGTGCCGCGGGAGCGTGACAAGGACGCGACCGGCAGCAGCGCGGTCGACCCCCACGGCATCCTCAACGTCGCCCTGCGCGCCGTGCGCGAGGCCGTCGGCGACGACCTCGTGGTCATGGCCGACACGTGCATCGACGAGTTCACCGACCACGGCCACTGCGGCGTGCTCGACGACCACGGCCGTGTCGACAACGACACCACCAACGAGCTGCTACGCCGCGATGGCCGTCGCGCAGGCACGCGCGGGCGCCCACGTCGTCGCCCCCTCGGGGATGATGGACGGCCAGGTCGCAGTGATCCGCGAGGCGCTCGACCTCGAGGGCTTCACCGACACCGTGATCCTCGCGTATGCCGCGAAGTACGCGTCCGCGTTCTACGGACCGTTCCGCGAGGCGGTCCAGTCGAGCCTGCAGGGTGATCGCCGCAGCTACCAGCAGGACTCGGCCAACATCGTCGAGTCCCTCCGCGAGATCGACCTCGACATCGCCGAAGGCGCCGACATCGTCATGGTCAAGCCCGCGATGTCCTACCTCGACGTCGTCGCCGCCGCGGCCGAGCGCGCGTCGGTGCCGGTGGCGGCCTACCAGGTGTCGGGGGAGTACGCCATGATCCAGGCGGCGGCCGCCAACGGCTGGATCGACCTGCGCGGGGCCGCTCTCGAGTCGCTCACCTCGATCCGGCGGGCCGGGGCTCAGATCGTGCTGACGTATTTCGCCCTCGACGTCGCCGACTGGCTGGCCTGACCCCACTACGATCTGGATGGTAAAGTGGAGGTGGCACGATGACGCCTGCAACGACTGACGGGGCGCGCTGGCTCAGCGACGCCGAGCAGGCCTCGTGGCGCGCCATCCTGCGCGGCACCCGGCTGCTCGAGCGGGCGCTCGACGACGCCCTCGACGAGGCCGGGCTGCAGCTGTCCGAGTACGAGATCATCTCGATGCTCTCCGAGAGCGACAACCACCGGCTGCGCATGTCGGAGCTCGCCTCGATGGTCGTGCAGTCGCGCAGCCGGCTCACGCACACCGCGAAGCGGCTCGAGGACCGCGGCTGGGTGACCCGCGAGCAGTGCTCCGACGACAAGCGCGGGGTCGAGCTCGTCCTGACACCGGGCGGCCTCGCCGCCGTGCGCGAGATCTCCGCGGTGCACGTCGAGAGCGTGCGCAGCAACCTCGTCGACATCATGACGCCCGAGCAGTTCCAGGCCATCGGCGACGCGATGGCGATCGTGCGTGACCACCTCGACCCCGAGGCCGTCAGCGGTCGCTGACCGCACCCGTCGAGTGCGCACGTCCTGACCGGCATACCCGGTCGGGAACTGGGCACCCGACGTCGGGGGAGGGCCTGCGGTGGGAGGTGCCGCACGACTGGGAGACTGGGGCCATGAGCTCAGGCCCCGTGACCACCTCGCCGACCACCGACGTCCCGGCGTCCTCAGCGCTGCTCGAGCGTGCGAGCCGGGTCATCCCGGGTGGCGTCAACTCGCCGGTGCGAGCCTTCCGGGCCGTCGGCGGCACCCCGCGCTTCATGGCGAGCGGGGCGGGGCCGTGGCTCACCGACGCCGACGGCAACCGCTACGTCGACCTCATCTGCTCCTGGGGTCCGATGATCCTCGGCCACGCCCACCCCGACGTGCTCGCAGCCGTCACCACCGCTGCCGCCCGGGGCTTCTCCTTCGGCACGCCCTCGGAGAACGAGGTGCTGCTCGCCGAGGAGATCGTGGCCCGGATGGAGCCGGTCGAGCAGGTGCGCCTCGTCAACTCCGGCACCGAGGCGACGATGTCGGCGCTGCGCCTCGCGCGTGGCTTCACCGGCCGCGACGTCGTCGTGAAGTTCGCCGGCTGCTACCACGGGCACGTCGACGCTCTGCTGGCGGCGGCCGGATCCGGGGTCGCGACGTTCGCCCTGCCCGACTCGGCCGGAGTGCCGCGCTCGAGCGCCGGCGAGACGATCGTGCTGCCCTACAACGACCTCGCTGCTCTGGAGACCGCCTTCGCCGAGCGCGGCCACGAGATCGCCGCCGTCATCACCGAGGCGGCCCCTGGCAACATGGGCGTCGTGCCCCCGGCTCCCGGCTTCACGGAGGGACTGCGCCGGGTCACCGCCGCTCACGGTGCGCTGCTCATCTCCGACGAGGTGATGACCGGCTTCCGGTGCTCACCCTCCGGCTACCACGGCCTCGAGGAGCACCCGTCCGGCGCCGCCGACCTCTACACCTTCGGCAAGGTCATGGGGGGCGGTTTCCCGACCGCGGCCTTCGGCGGGCGCGCCGACGTGATGGCGATGCTCGCCCCGCAGGGGCCGGTCTACCAAGCGGGCACGCTGTCGGGCAACCCCGTCGCGTCCGCCGCCGGCCTCGCGACGCTGCGCGGCTGCACCCCGGAGGTGTATGACCGGCTCGACGTCGTCAGCAGCGCGATCGCCGACGCGGCGGCCGCCGCGCTCTCGGCGGCCTCGGTGCCGCACACGATCCAGTGGGCGGGCTCGATGTTCTCGGTCTTCTTCCGCGAGGGGGCCGTGACGGACTACGACGACGCCCGTGACCAGGACACCGACGCCTTCCGCCGCTTCTTCCACGCGATGCTCGATCGCGGCGTGCACCTGCCGCCGAGCGCCTTCGAGTCGTGGTTCGTCTCGGCGTCGCACGACGACGCGGCGGTCGAGCACGTGCTCGCAGCGCTCCCCGCAGCAGCCCGGGCGGCGGCCACCCCCGAGCCTCACTGACCACACCAGATCGAGCGATTTGTCCATTGCCCTGCGCCTCGGCACAGGTGGACGCTGGAAGGCGACGGCGGTGCCGTCAGGGTGCCGCCTCGAGTGAGGGAGGTGGGCCGTGCACGCACGATCCACGACGGTGATGGGCCAGCCCGGGATGCTGGAGACGGGCATTGCACACGCGCGGGACGTGGTGATGCCGCAGGTCAGGGCGATGGAGGGGTGCCTCGGGATGTCGCTCCTCGCTGACCGCACGAGCGGTCGCTGCATCGTCACGACCGCGTGGCGCGACGAGGCGGCGATGCGCGCCACAGCCGATGCGGTCATCAAGCTGCGCGCGGATGCTGCTGCTCTGCTGGGCGGCGAGGCCACGGTCGACGAGTGGGAGGTCGCCTACCTCCACCGTAACCACCGCGCCGCAGACGGCGCCTGCGCGCGGGTGACCTGGACCGAGTCGGATCCCGCCTCGATCGACCGGGTCCTCGACGCCTTCAAGATGGGGATCATGCCCCGGGTCGAGCTGCTCGAGGGCTTCTGCAGCGCGAGCCTCTTCGTCGACCGGACCTCAGGTCGCGCCTGCGTCACCGCGACCTACGACTCTGAGCAGGCGATGGCTGTCACCCGCGACGCCGCCATGGGCCTGCGCGCGGACCTCGCCGAGGACACGGGCACGCGCATCATCGAGGTGGCGGAGTTCTCGCTCGCCATCGCGCACCTCGACGTCCCCGAGCTCGTCTGAGCTGCCGATTCGAGGTGATCGCGGCGGCCATGCCGGTGCCGTGATCACCTCGAATCCGTGGAGCGTGCGGAGCGGATTCGGTCCTCGCCTGCACGTTTGAGAGACTGTCGACCATGAGCGCGAGCGCGAGCGGGATGCCGGCAGACGGGACGGCGGACGCCCCCGTGCTGACCGTCGTGCACCTCATGCGCCACGGGGAGGTCCACAACCCCGCGGGCCTGCTCTACGGCCGCCTCGAGGGCTACCGTCTCTCCGACCTCGGCGAGCGGATGGCCGGTGTCGTGGCCCGGCACCTCGAGCCCAACGACATCACCCACGTCGTCGCCTCACCCCTCGAGCGGGCCCAGCAGACCGCGGCTCCCGTCGCGCTGACCCACGAGCTGCCCATCGCGACCGACGATCGCGTCATCGAGGCAGCCAACCACTTCGAGGGCCGCTCGGTGGGCATGGCCGACCTCATCCACCCGCGCAACTGGCACCTCTTCAGCAACCCGCGCAAGCCGTCCTGGGGCGAGCCCTACGACGAGATCGCCGAGCGCATGCTCTCGGCGATCGACGACGCGCGTCGCGCCGCCCACGGCCACGAGGCGGTCATCGTGAGCCACCAGCTGCCGATCTGGACGGCACGCAACAAGCTGACCGGCCACCGGCTGTGGCACGACCCGCGCCACCGGGAGTGCACGCTCGCGTCGCTGACGTCCCTCACCTACGTGGGCGACGAGCTGTCGTCGATCACCTACTCCGAGCCCGCCGTCGCTCTCCTCGGTCAGGCCAGCAGGAGCGTGGGCGCCTGATGCACCAGCCCGACCGGCGCACCGCCCTGCGGTGGGGCGCGCTCGCTCTCGCAGGCGGTCTCGTGACCGTCACTGCCGCGTGCTCGAGCGACCCCAACTCCGTCGAGGAGCAGGCTCGCTCGGGTGACCGCAAGGGCTACGTCGCCGGCGACGGGTCGATCGAGCAGCTGGCCGTCAGCGACCGCGGTGCGCCCGTGACGCTCACGGGCACGACGCTCGAGGGCAAGCCGTGGAGCCTCGCGGACCGGGCCGGCACGGTCGTGGTGGTCAACGTGTGGGGCTCGTGGTGCCCGCCGTGCATCGAGGAGACCCCGGCACTGCAGAAGGCGTGGCAGAAGGTCCAGGCCGACGGCCAGCGCGTCGACTTCGTCGGGCTCGACAAGCTCGAGAGCCCTGAGACGGGGCTCGCCTTCCAGAAGGCCAACCACGTCACCTACCCCTCGCTCGCCTACGACGGTGGCGTGCCGATCCTCTCGCTGCAGGGCAAGGCCTCGGCCACCCCGACGACCCTCGTGCTCGATGCCCAAGGCCGCATCGCCGCCCGGGTCTCGGGGCCGGTCTCGACGACGACGCTCCTCGGCCTCATCGACGACGCCATCGACGAGAAGGCCTGAGGCGCCGCCGTGGACGCGCAGATCGCCACCGGCTCGCTCGTCGCCGCCGCGGTCGTCGCGCTCGTCGCCGGTTTCGTCTCCTTCGCCTCGCCCTGCGTGCTGCCCCTGGTGCCCGGCTTCCTCGGCTATGTCACCGGCCTGTCCGACGTCTCGCTGGAGCGACGCTCGCGCGGACGCCTCGTGCTCGGCGCCGTGCTCTTCGTCCTCGGCTTCACCGTGGTCTTCCTCATCGCCGCCGCGGCCGTGTCCACCGTGGGCCTCGCCTTCCGGGAGCACCAGAGCACGCTGATGCGCATCGGTGGTGCGGTGGTGCTCGTCATGGGGCTGATGTTCCTCGGCCTCGGACGCTCGTATGCCGCGCCGATCGCCTGGCGGCCGCGTGCCGGTCTCGCGGGGGCGCCCCTGCTCGGGGCGGCCTTCGCCATCGGCTGGTCGCCATGCATGGGGCCGACCCTGGGGGCGATCCAGGCGATGGCCGCGCCCTTGTCGGCACAGTCCGGCTCGATCGGTCGCGGCCTCGCGCTGGCCGCCGTCTACTCGATCGGCCTCGGGCTGCCCTTCGTGCTCATGGCGGCACTGTGGGAGCGGGCCGGCCGAGCCAGCGACTGGCTGCGCGACCACCGTCGAGCGTTGCAGACCGTCGGTGGGCTCATGCTCGTCGTCGTGGGCCTGCTCATGGTCACGGGCGTCTGGGAGGACGTCATCGTGTGGCTCCAGGTGCGGCTCATCAACGGCTTCCAGGTGGCGATCTGATGACGACCGAGACCCCGCCCCGGCCCCGCAGGCGCACGCAGCCGGACCCCTCGCTGCCCCGGCTCAGCGCGCTCGGCTGGGTCCGGTGGGCCTGGCGTCAGCTGACGAGCATGCGCACGGCGCTCTTCCTGCTACTGATGCTGTCGGTGGCCGCCGTGCCCGGCTCGATCTTCCCGCAGCGCAACATCGACGCCGGTCGCGTCGCCGACTACATCGCGCAGAACCCCACGGCCGCCCCCTGGCTCGACCGCCTCGGCTTCTTCGACGTCTATGCCTCGCCGTGGTTCTCCGCGATCTACCTGCTGCTCTTCGTCTCCCTCGTCGGCTGCATCGTGCCGCGCACCAAGGTGCACATCGCCGCGCTCCGGGCGACACCGCCGCGAGCCCCCTCCCGCCTCACCCGTCTCGACGAGCACGCCGAGGTCGTCACCGACCTGTCTCCGGACGAGGCGCTCGCCGTCGCGCGAGAGGTGCTGCGGGGCAAGCGCTTCCGCCTTCACTCCCACGACGACACCAGCCTCTCGGGCGAGTCCGGCTACCTGCGCGAGACCGGCAACCTCCTCTTCCACCTCGCGCTCACGGGCATCATCGTCGGCATGGCCGTCGGTCACGTCTTCGGGTGGCGTGGGGACGTCATCCTGCCCGAGGGCACCCGGTTCGCATCGTCGGCAGGCACCTACAACACGATCTCGCCCGGCCCATGGGTCGACACCGAGAGCCTGCCGCCCTTCGTGCTGGGGCTCGACCGGCTCGACGTGCAGTTCAACGAGACCCCCGGCCGCGGCTTCGGCACACCCCGCGAGTTCACCGCCTACACGACGCTCCAGCCCGAGCCCGGCGCGCCCGCGACCGACGAGACGATCTCGGTCAACCACCCGATCACCGTCGACGGCGCCGACATCTTCCTGCTCGGCAACGGCTACACGCCGGTCATCACCGTGCGCGACGCCGACGGCGCCATCCTCTACCGCGAGGCCACGCCCTTCCTGCCGCAGGACGGCAACTACCGCTCGGTCGGCGTCATCAAGGTGCCCTCGGCGTCGCCGAAGCAGCTCGGCCTCACGGGCTTCTTCCTGCCGACCGCCGAGCCGACCTTCGTGCACGGCCCCGCGTCGATCTTCCCCGACGCCAAGGATCCCGAGCTGGCACTGTCGATCTGGGAGGGCAACCTCTTCCCCGGCGACGCACCGCAGTCCGTCTACACGCTCAACACCGACGAGATGACGCAGGTCGTCAGGGAGGACGGCTCGCCGGCCCTCATCCGGCTCAAGCCCGGCCAGACCTATGAGATCCCGGGCGACCGCGGCACGGTGACCTTCGACTCGGTCAAGCGCTTCGCGGGCCTGTCCGTGCGCACCGACCCGGGGGCGCCGATCAGCCTCGTCAGTGCGATCCTCGCCACGCTCGGCCTCATCCTCGGCCTCACGATCAAGCGTCGCCGCGTCTTCGTCCGCGTCCGCGCCGACGAGCCGGTGGGCCAAGGGGTCGACAGCCCCTCGGGTGACGGCGGGCGACCGGCTACCGTGGTCACCATCGGAGGCCTGTCCAAGGACTCCGACGCCGGGCTCGCCGCGATCGTCGCGGCCGTGCACGACCGCCTCGCAGAACGGAACGACCGCTCGTGAATCTCGCCGCCAATGCGAACGCCGCGCTCTACGCGTCCATGATCGTCTACACGCTGGCCATGCTCGCCTTCGCCTGGCACCTCGCGGCGCGAGCGCCGCAGGTCGCCGAGTCGCGCGTCGGCGAGCGCGACGAGGTGCGCGCGGACGCGCTCGTCGGCGCCGCCGGCGCCGGTGGCGGCGACGACTCCCGGGCGCCGCAGCACCCGACGCGGCCAGCAACCAAGGGCCGGTATGCCGCCGGGCCGGGTTTCGAGGAGAGCATCCAGAGCCGCCAGCGGGGCAACATCGCGCTGATGCTCACCTACCTCGGCACGGCGCTGCTCGTCGCGTCGGTGGTGATGCGCGGCGTGGCCGTCTCCCGCCCGCCGTGGGGCAACATGTTCGAGTTCGCGACCGCCGGGGCGGCCGCCGTGGGTGTGGCCTACAGCGTGATGGCCAAGCGCAACCACTGGCAGTGGCTGGGTGTCTTCGTCGTCGGGCCGATCCTGCTCGTGCTGGGGCTCGCCCTGTCGGTGCTCTACACCGAGGCCGGCGAGCTCATGCCCGCCCTCAAGTCCTACTGGCTCGCGATCCACGTGTCCGTGGCCTTCATCGCGGTCGCCTTCTTCACGATCGCCTTCGCGATCGGCATCGTCTACCTCGTGCGGCTGCAGCGCGAGGAGAAGCCACCGGCCAAACCCAACTTCATGGAGTCGCTGCCGTCGTCGGCGGCACTCGAGCGCACGGCATACACCCTCAACATGGTGGCCTTCATCCTCTGGACGTTCACGCTCATCGCGGGAGCCATCTGGGCCAAGCAGGCCTGGGGTGCCTACTGGCAGTGGGACCCGAAGGAGGTCTGGACCTTCGTGATCTGGACGGTCTACGCGGCCTACATGCACTCGCGCGCCACGGCCGGCGTCGACCACCGCAAGTCGATGTACGTCGCCCTCGTCGGCTTCGTGTGCGTCATCATCAACTTCACCCTCGTCAACCTCGTGTCGACCTTCGTCGGCATGCACAACTACTCCGGGGTGGGCTGACGTGGCGCGCTACACCGTCCTGCGCCTGCTGATCTTCTTCGGCTTCCTCTTCCTCTTCTGGATCATCGGCCTGCGGGACAACCCGGTGCTGCTGCTCGCAGCCTCGGCCATCGCCTCGGCCGCCCTGTCCTACGTGCTGCTGCGCGGCATCCGCGACGAGATGACGGCCAAGCTCGTGGAGCGTCACGAGGCGCGCCTCGCGGCCAAGGCGCAGCCGAGCGGCGACGAGGCCGACGAGGACGCCGAGACTCAGCACGCTCCCACCCCCCAAGCCGACCGCGACAGCGGTGTCCCGACCGACGACCGCCGCCGCACCGAGCGCTGACGTCCGGTCCGTCCCGGGGCGGGCTCTGACGGGTATGCCTGTGCCGTGGTCAATTCGCGGTGTCCGAGCGTCAAGTGGCCGGTGTCGGTGCGTCAGCGACGGAGCTGCATGGCCGTAGGCTCGATGCTGTGACGCCACGCTCTCCCCAGGTTCCGCGCTCCGGCCGCGCGCCGCGTGCCGCGTCATCGCACGACGCCGGGATCGGTGCCGGGATCAACGGCGGTCTCGGAGGGGGCCCCGATGCGGGCCTCGATGCCGGCCACGATGCGGCGCACCCCGGCGCCGACGGCGCCGTTGACGCGTCCGGCCCCGTGACGCCGGCGGCCGCGGAACGCCACGCCGGGGGCGCCGGGCCCGGCACGGTCGCGCGCCGCGAGGCGGCCAGGCGGATGGGGGCGAACTCCGCGCACCACCCGCAGTGGATATCGATCCCCGCGGCCAACGTGCGCCGGATCGTCTTCACGGTGCTCGCCTCACTCGTCGCCCTCTGGATCGCGGTGTGGGCCTTCACGGCCACGTCATCGTTCCTGCTCCTGCTGCTGCTGGCCTGGCTGCTGTCGATCGCCATGGAGCCGGCGGTGCTGTGGCTGTCGCGCCGAGGCATGCGCCGCGGCCTCGCGACCGGGTTGACGATGGTGTCGATGCTGCTCGTCACGGCCGCCCTGGCGGAGCTCTTCGGCCAGGTCTTCGTCTCACAGCTCTCGCAGCTCGGGCAGCAGCTGCCCAGCGCCGTCACCTCGGCCCTCGACTGGGTCAACAGCACCTTCAACACCTCGTTCGACATCGCCCAGATCCAGAATGCTCTCGAGCTGACCCCCGACAAGATCGGGGAGCTGGCGGGCAAGTACGGCGGCGGCATCCTCGGCGTCTTCGGCTCCGTGCTGACCTTCGTCTTCGACGCGCTGACCATCCTCGTGTTCGCCTACTACTTCTCGGCCGAGAGCCCCCGGCTGCGCCAGACGATCGGCTCCTGGCTGCCGCAGCGCTACCAGCACGTGTTCATCACCGTGTGGACGATCTCGGTCGAGAAGACCGGCGGCTACGTCGTGTCCAAGGTGCTGCTCGCGACGCTCTCCTCCTTCTTCCACGCGGCGTTCTTCTGGTTCATCGACGTGCCGTTCTGGCTGCCCCTCGGTGTCTTCGCCGGCATCGTCGGTCAGTTCATCCCGACGATCGGCACCTACATCGGCGTCGTGCTGCCCGCCCTCTTCGCCCTGATCGACAAGCCGATCAACGCGGTGTGGATCGCGCTCTTCGCGACGGTCTACCAGCAGCTCGAGAACTACGTCTTCACCCCGAAGATCAGCCGCCGCACGATGGACGTGCACCCTGCCGTCGCCCTGGGCTCGGTGATCGCGGGTGCGGCCCTCTTCGGAGCGATCGGCGCCATCATCGGCATCCCGGTGGCAGCCGTGATCCTCGCGATCCTCGACACCTTCCGTCAGCGCCACGCGCTCGTGCCTGAGCTGGCGTCGCTCCACCAGCCGGACGACGACGAGGATGACAAGGACGACGACGGAGGACGACGAGGACGACGAGCACGGAGCCGAGGAAGACGGCGGCCTCGACGAGACCCGGGCCCCGGACGCCGAGGCTGACCACACCGAGGAACGCACGTCCGGTTCGAGGTGATCCTTGGCCCACCTGGGCTCCGGCATCACCTCGACTCGCAGGAGCGGTCAGGTCCGGCCGAGGGCGAGGCCGAGGGCGAGCAGCGCCGACCAGACGAGCTGGAAGCGTCCCGTTCCCGCGAGGGCGGGGACGAGGCCGGGGCCCGTCGCCCCGCCGACGACCGCCTGCATCGGTCGGACGGCGAACGGGGCGGCGAGCACGGCCAGCAGCGCCCAGGGCGAGGTGAACGACGCGAGCCCGGTCATCACGAAGGCGACGGCCACCAGTGCGACGTAGAAGGCACGGGTGCCCCGCTCGCCCATGCGCACGGCCAGCGTGCGCTTGCCGTGGTCGCGGTCGGTCGGGATGTCGCGCAGGTTGTTGGCGACGAGGATCGCCGAGGCAAGGGCTCCGACACCGATGGCCCCCCACCACCCTGCCGCGGTGAGCGAGGTCATCGTCGCCATCGTGCCGAGGGTGGCGACGAGGCCGAAGAAGACGAAGACGAAGACCTCGCCCAGTCCCAGGTAGCCGTAGGGCCGATCGCCGCCTGTGTAGAACCAGGCCGCGAGGATGGCGGCAGCACCGATCGGGATCATCACCCACAGCTGGGAGAGCGCCACGAGGGCCAGCCCGATCAGGCCGGCGAAGAAGAAGGCCGTGAATGCCGCGATCTTGACCGAGCCGGGTGCGGCGAGGCGCTGACCGACGAGCCGGACGGGGCCGATGCGCACCTCGTCGGTGCCACGGATGCCGTCGGAGTAGTCGTTGGCGTAGTTGACGCCGACCTGCAGCAGCAGCGCGACGGCGAGGGCGAGGATCGCGTAGGCCCAGACGACCTGCCCGGCCTGGTAGGCGGCGCCGGTGCCGACGAGGATGGGTGACACGGCCGCGGGCAGGGTGCGGGGCCGGGCGCCCTCGATCCACTGGGAAAGGGTGGCCATGGGTGCTGAGGTTTCCTTCGCTGCGGGCGGGTGCGGGCGGGTCGCCGAACTTCAGAGGCGACGCAGGAAGTCGGGGTCGTCGTCGGGGCCACGGGGGCCAGAGGGGCGGCCACCGGAGCCGCGGGCCGGCCCGCCTTGGGTGGAAGCGCGCTTGACGACGAACCAGGCGACGGGTCCGGCGACCGGGACGAGGATCGCGAGCAGCCACACGGGCTTGGGCATGATCCGCACCCGGCTCCGGTCGGTCTGCACGCAGTCCACCAGCGCATAGATCGTCGCGAACACCACGATGGCGATGAGCACGACGCGCAGCACGGCAACTCCTCTTGCGAACAAAGCCACCGGGCGACACCGGGGGTGGTGCCCCCATCTTGCCATCGCTCAGGCCCGCTCCTGCATCGCGTGCCGGATGGCGGGTCGGTCGGGCTTGCCGGGGCCGCGGTGGGGGATGGACGGGAGCACGAGCACGCGCCGCGGCAGGGCCCCCTCGGGGAGTATGCCGCGCAGCCGCTCGCGCACGTCGCGGGTCGTGAGGTGCCCGGTCGGGTCGAGCAGGGTGACGGCGGCGCAGACGCTCTCGCCCCACTCGGGGTCGGGCAGGCCGAGCACGACGACGTCGAGCACCTCGTCGAGGTAGCGCGACATCGCGTCCTCCACGACACCCGGGTTGATCTTCAGGCCCCCGCTGTTGATGACGTCGTCGGCTCGGCCGTCGATGACGAGCAGCCCGGCGTCGTCGAAGTGGCCGAGGTCATCGGTGCGAAACCACCTCACGCCGTCGGGATCGACCGTGAAGGCGTCGGCGCTGAGGCGCGGCTCACCAAGGTAGCCGTGTGCGACGGTGTCGCCCCCGAGCACGACGTGGCGGTCGTTGTCGATGTGCAGGCGGCTGACGGGCAGCGGCGACCCGTCGTAGACGCACCCACCCGCGGTCTCGCTCATGCCGTAGGTGAGGTTGAGGGCGACATCCTGCCGGCGTGCGCGCTCGACCATCGCGGCGGGGGTTGCGGCGCCACCGACGAGCACACCGTCGAAGGTCTGCAGCGCTTCGAGGCCCGCGTCGTCGTCGAGGAGGCGGCCGAGCTGGGTGGGCACGAGGGCCGTGTAGCGCCGTCTGGCCGAGCCCGATGGTCGCAGGCGACCGGTGGCCTCGACGAACCGGGCGGCCGTGAAGCCGTCGCGCAGGTCGACCACCGCAGGCACGGTGCCGGCAGCGATCGAGCGCAGCAGCACCTGGAGTCCCGCGACGTGGTGGGCCGGCAGGGCCAGCAGCCAGACGCCACTGCCGCCGAGCACCTGGTGCGTGGCCCAGGCCGACCGCGAGAGCGACTCGGCCGTGAGCAGGGCCCGCTTGGGGCGGCCGGTCGAGCCTGACGTTCCGACGGCGACCGCGAGCCCCTCGGGGAGGTCGGCAGGGTCGTGACGGCCGATGAGGGGCGCGGGTGAGCCGGCGGCATACGGCAGCACGGGCGCGCGCCCGTCGAGGGCCGCCTCGAAGCGGGGCAGCAGCGACAGCACGTCGTCACCCGCCGGGACGGCGAGGGGCTGCGGAGCCGCGCTGGTCATGACGGCATTGTGCCGCGTGTGCCTGCGCCGCTCGCCAGCGGGCTCAGGCGCGGCGTGGCGGCCGGAGGCGTGACCGCGCCCCCGCCCGCTCCGCACCGGGCTCCGCGCGGCGACGTTGCAGGGCGGCCATGACGATCGTCCAGACGAGTGCGGCGGCGCAGACCGAGAAGCCGATGTGCGGCTCCAGCGGCAGCACGATGCCGAGCGTGCCGCCGACGACCCAGAGCATCTGGAGCATCGTCTCCGACCACGCGAAGACCGACGTGCGCACCCGCTCGGGCACGTCGCGCTGGACGAGCGCGTCGAAGCACAGCTTGGCCAGCTGCGCCGACAGCCCCTGGGCGAAGCCGAGCAGCACGAGCGTCCAGATGCCGTACCAGATGCCCGTCGCGATGCACGCGAGCGTGGCCCCGATGACGGCGAGCATCGCCGTGCGCTCGGGGCGGTCCGCCTGCACGACCGCGCCGAGCACGCTGCCGAGGGCGTTGCCGATGCCGATCGCGACGGCGACCAGCCCGAGCACGAGGGGCCCGCTGAGGCCGTCGATGGGCTGCTCCTTGGCGAGGAACGCGAGATACATGATGAGGAAGCCGGTCAGCACGCGCGTGCCGCCGGTCGACCACATCGAGTGGAGCACGGGCCACGGGATGGCCGCCTTGCGTCGCCGGAAGCGGCCGATCGGGCCGAGTGCGTCGACCGTCAGCGCCTCGCCCTCACCACGGCCCACCGACGGCGTATGCCGTGCGGCCGGGTCCGCGCCACCGCGCCCGTCGAGCGGCGGTCGGGTGCGGATCGGCACGGTGTCCTCGGGGTTGAGCTCGCCCGCGGAGGAGTCGACCGCTGCCGGGAGGCGGATCGCCTGCACCGTGCCGAAGACGAAGATGACGAAGGCCGCTCGCAGTGCCCACTCGGGCCCGGCCAGGAGCGCAAGCCCCCCGATGGCTCCGCCGATCACCGCACCGACGACGCCGGCCATCGACACCCGGGAGTTGGCCGCCACGAGGGTCGTGCCGGCGGGCAGGAG
Source organism: uncultured Actinomycetota bacterium (assembly GCA_963697735.1). Taxonomy (GTDB): domain Bacteria; phylum Actinomycetota; class Actinomycetes; order Actinomycetales; family Dermatophilaceae; genus Humibacillus. The sequence continues at coordinate 158,079 of CAVOOZ010000001.1, forward strand.
TCGGGGGACGGCCGCCGCCCGGGTGATGTTGTAGGCCTTGGAGGCGACGAGGCAAGCGAGAGCCGCGGGGAAGAGCCACCCGCTGTCGCCGCCGATCGCCTCGGCGAGCACCCAGCAGAGGAAGGCGCGCACGGCGGTGGTCGTGCCGATGGCCCAACGGCGCCCGTGGCTGAAGCGGTCGAGGAGGGGCCCGATGAAGGGAGCGACGAGGACGAAGGGCACCATCGTGAGCAGCAGGAAGGCGGCCACCTGGCTGCGGGCCTCGGCCGTCTGCGGGTTGAGGAAGAGCGTGCCTGCGAGGGCGAGCATCATCACCGTGTCGCCAGCAGTGTGGCTCGCCTGCAACTCAGTGACCCGTGCGAGGCCGCTCTCGCCGGCACCGCCCGCGTGGGTGAAGCGATGGGCCCGCCGGGCGGCATACCGGCCGGAGCGGGCGGTCACCCGAGCGGCTCCCGTGGCGGCCCGTCCGATGCCGCGGCCCACGGCCCGGGTCGCGTCGGCAGCAGCAGCTCGCGGCGGTTGCCGGAAGTCGGCCGGACGGCCACCCTCGGGCACGTCGCCCGACGTGTCACCGGCAGGGGCAGGTCGCTCCTGCCCGCCGGTGCCGTCGTCGCGCGGATCCACCTGATCATCCTGCCCTGTCCCGGGAGTCCTGGGGCGTCGGACACCCGCATCGCTGGCTCCGGCGAGCGGCGGCCTACGCTCGGCACGTGAGCGACGCGCCGAGACCCTCCGCCTCCGGGGACCACGCCTGGGACGCACCGGTGCACCGGCTGCACCGGCTGCACCGGCTGCACCGGCTGCACCGGCTGCACGGCCGGAGCGGACGGCCGCGACCTGGTCGGCGCTGCTCGGCGCCGCACTGCTCGGGGCTGCCGTGTGGTTGTCCGCCCTCAGCTGGGACGTGCTGCGGGCGGGACACCCGGCACATCTGCTCACCCTCGTCACCACGGGGGTCGTCGGGCTGGTGCTGCTCGTGCGCGCCGCGGTCCTGTGGCGCCGTCCCGCCCGGGCGAGGGACACCTCGCGGCGGCGCTGGCCGCGCCTCGTCGGCCGCACCCTCGCGGGAGTCGCGACGGTGGCTGTCGTCGGGTCGCTCGTCTGGCTCGTGCCGTTTGCCGCCACCCCCACAGCCGTCGCCGCGATGGCCGGCGCCTCGGGGGTGCGCGTGAGCGATGCCTCCACGACGATCACCCTCATGCCGGAGAGCGGCTCCGTGACAAGTGGACTCGTCTTCCAGCCAGGCGCTCGCGTCGATCCGCGGGCCTACGTGCCGATCCTGACCGAGGTGAGCCGCGGCGGCGTGCTCGTCGTCATCGTCAAGCAGCCCTTCGACATCGGCTTCCTTGCGATCGGGGCGCCCGCAGCGGCCATCGAGGCACATCCCGAGGTGACCACGTGGGAGGTCGGCGGGCACAGCCTCGGTGGCGTCGCTGCCTCGTCGTATGCCGGGTCGCACACCGACACGGTGCGTGGCCTCGTGCTCTGGGCGTCCTACCCGATCGGGTCGCTCGCGCAGAGCGGGCTGCGCGTCGCCTCTGTCTCGGGCTCGGCCGACGGGCTCGCGACCCCAGCCGACATCGAGGCGAGCCGGGTCGACCTGCCCGGCGACACGGCATACACCGTCGTCGAGGGTGGCGTGCACGCCTTCTTCGGCGACTACGGCGAGCAGCCCGGCGACGGCACCCCGGGGGTGAGCCGCGAGGAGGCACAACGTCAGATCGTCGCCGCCACGCTCGCTCTCACCACCTCGCGCTGACTGCCTCAGAAGTACCAGGGGAAGGGTGACCAGTCGGGCTCGCGCTTCTCGAGGAACTGGTCGCGACCCTCGACGGCCTCGTCGGTCATGTAGGCGAGGCGGGTCGCCTCGCCGGCGAAGACCTGCTGACCCATGAGGCCGTCGTCGGTGAGGTTGAAGGCGAACTTCAGCATCCGCTGCGCCTGGGGGCTCTTGCCCATGATCTCGGTGGCGACCTGCAGCGCCTCGCGCTCGAGGTCGGCGTGGTCGGCGACGATGTTGACGGCGCCCATGCGCTGCATGTCCTCGGCGGAGTAGGTGCGGCCGAGGAAGAAGATCTCGCGCGCGAACTTCTGGCCGACCATCTTGGCGAGGTAGGCGCTGCCGTAGCCGGCATCGAAGGAGCCCACGTCGGCGTCGGTCTGCTTGAAGCGGGCCTGCTCGCGGCTCGCGATCGTCAGGTCGCAGACGACGTGGAGCGAGTGCCCGCCACCGGCCGCCCACCCCGGCACGACGGCGATGACGACCTTGGGCATCGTGCGGATGAGTCGCTGCACCTCGAGGATGTGCAGGCGTCCCCCCTGCGCCTTGACCCGGGCCTCGTCGACGCCGGCCGACGTGGCGTCGGCATCCGGCGCGGTCGCGTACTGGTAGCCCGAGCGGCCCCGGATGCGCTGGTCGCCCCCGGAGCAGAAGGCCCACTTGCCGTCCTTGGGTGACGGCCCGTTGCCGGTGAGGAGGACGACCCCGACGTCGGGCGTCATGCGGGCGTGGTCGAGCGCGCGGTAGAGCTCGTCGACGGTGTGCGGCCGGAAGGCGTTGAGCACGTCCGGCCGGTCGAAGGCGATGCGCACGACGCCCGACTCGGCGTGCGGGCGGCCCTCGACGGGGCGTCGGCGGTGATAGGTGATGTCGGTGAGCTCGAACCCCTCGACGTCCTCCCACTCGCTCGGGTCGAAGATGTCGGACACGCTGCGCTCGCTGCTCACGGACCGACCCTACCGACGGGGTTAGCCTCGCCCGTATGCCGATCCCTCCCTACGTCAGTCACCTGCGCACCATGATCGGCCAGGAGCTGCTGTGGATGCCCGGCATCACGGCGGTCGTGCTGCGTGACGGGTCCTCGGGACCGGGCGCTCCGCAGGAGGTGCTGCTCGTGCGGCGCTCCGACAACGGTGCCTGGACGCCGGTGACCGGCATCGTCGACCCGGGGGAGCACCCTCACGTCACGGCGGTGCGCGAGGTCCAGGAGGAGGCGAGCGTCGTCGCCGAGGTGGAGCGGCTCGTCTGGGTGTCCGCGACCGGAGTCGTCACGCACGCGAACGGTGACGTGGCGCAGTATCTCGACCACACCTTCCGCTGCCGGTGGGTCTCGGGCGACCCGGTGCCGGGCGACGACGAGGCCACGGAGGCGGGCTGGTTCGCCCTCGATGCGCTGCCGGAGATGACGCAGCGCTTCCGCGACCGCATCGCTGTCGCCGTCGACAGCCCTCGAGACGTGCGGCTCGGCACCTGAGCGCGTCAGTGGTGCCAGACGCACAGCAGGAGGCGCGTGCTGCATGACATCCGTCAGGGGGAGGTGCTGACAGAGGGGCCGGGTCCGGCTGTCCGGGTGCGCCTACCGTCGAGAGCGAAGGGGACCGACCGGTCCCTTCAGACGAAGGAGATCGACGTGACCTCACCACGCAACCTCGTCCTCGCCGGTGTCGTCCTCATCGCCGTCGCACTCGGGGCCTCCGGCCATGGGTTCTGGTGGCTCTTCGGCCTCTTCTGGGCGCTGCCGCATGTCGGCCGTGGCGGCTGCGCCGGCCGTCACGGCCGTGGCGGCTGCGCCGGGAGATCGCTCCGACAGGACCCCGCGACCCATCAGCAGCCCGATCCGCAGCCCGACCCCACGAGCGACCGGCACGTCGCCTTCCCGACTCCGCGCTGAGGTCGCTCCCTTGGACAGGGAGTGGTCGACCTGACCGAAGTGGCTCAGGTGGGTCCGCCATGATGGCGGTATGAGGACGATCCCCCCGGCCGATGAGCTGCTCGCGCGGGCGCACGTCGTCGCCCTGCCCATGCGGGTGCGCTTCCGCGGGATCGAGGTGCGCGAGGCCGTGCTCTTCGAGGGGCCCGCGGGCTGGGGCGAGTTCGCGCCGTTCGCGGAGTACGCCGACGCCGAGGCGTCGCGCTGGCTCGCATCGGGCATCGAGGCCGCGTATGCCGCGTGGCCGGCTCCGCGTCGGAGCGCCGTTCCGGTCAACGCGACGGTCCCCGCGGTGAGGCCGGGGCAGGTGCCTGGAGTGCTCGCACGGTTCGACGGGTGCACAACGGCCAAGGTCAAGGTCGCGGAGCGCGGTCAGTCCCTGGCTGACGACCTCGACCGGGTCGCCGCGGTGCGCGACGCGATGGGCGCCTCGGCCCGCATCCGGGTCGACGCCAACGGCGGCTGGTCGGTCGAGCAGGCTGTCGAGGCCCTGGCCAAGCTCGCGGCCTACGACCTCGAATACGCAGAGCAGCCCTGCGCCACGGTCGACGAGCTCGCCTCGCTCCGCAGGGCGCTCGTGCGAGGCGGGATCGACGTGCCCGTGGCGGCGGACGAGTCGATCCGCAGGGCCGAGGACCCCCTCCTCGTCGCCAGACGCGAGGCAGCGGATCTCGTCGTCGTCAAGGTGGCTCCACTGGGCGGCGTCGCACGAGCGCTCGAGATCGTGGACGCCTGCGGCCTCCCGGCCGTTGTGTCATCCGCGCTCGACACGAGCATCGGCATCGCTGCGGGGGTCGCACTGGCAGCCGCACTGCCTGAGCTCGACCACGCATGCGGGCTCGGCACGGTCGGTCTCTTCGAGCGCGACGTGGCCCGTCCTCCCCTCCGGCCGGAAGCGGGGACCCTGACGCCGGGTCGTGCAGCGCCGGACCCGGGGGCGCTCGCGGACCTCGCCGCTCCACCCGCCCGGCGGCGCTGGTGGCTGGACCGCCTGAGCCGGTGTCACGCCCTGCTCGCCGACGGGAGCGCCTCATGATCAATGCCTGTCTCAACGGCGACCGGCCGCCGGGGGCCCACCCACCCATCCCGGTCACGCCCGACGAGCTCGCCCGTGCCGCGGCGGGCTGTGTCGCCGCGGGAGCCTTCATGGTGCACGTGCACCCGCGCGACGAGCACGGCCGCGAGACCCTCGTGGCCCGGCACGTCGTCGACGCGGTGACCGCGATCCGAGAGCTCACCCCGGCCGTGCGGGTCAGCGTCTCGACGCGCGACGGCATCGCCGACACCGCCCGTGCCAAGCTCGCCCACGTGGCCGAGTGGCCCGCACCCGACCTCGGCGGTCCCGACTGCGCGAGTGTCAACTGGCACGAGGACAGCGCGCTCGATGTCGCGACAGCGTTGCGCGACAACGGTATCGGCGTCGAGGCAGGCATCTGGACTCCGCGCGCCACGGTTGCCTTCGTGTCCACCAACTGGCCGTGGCACGTCGAGCGCGCGCTCGTGGAGGTCATCCCCGGAGTCACGCCCGGCGTCGACGGCACCTGGGCGGCCGAGCGCATCCTCGCTGCGCTGGGGATGACCCCGGCGCCGGTGCTCGTGCACGGCGAGCGCCAGTGGGCCTGGCCCGTGCTGCGGTGGGGGCAGGCCGCCGGTTACGACGTCCGCATCGGCCTGGAGGACACCCGCTTCCTGCCCGACGGCACCCTCGCCCACGACAACTCGGAGCTCGTCCGGGTCGCCGTGGAGTCCGAGCCGGGCACGCCGTCGCAGTGGCCGGTGCCCGACCCGCTCTGAGCCCCACCCTCGAGTGGCCTCGCTCTCAGGCGGGCTGGAGCCGGCTTCGTGTGACGACCCGGCCACTCGACTGAAATGAGTCGGTGGGTGAGGGAGCGTCAGCGGCGGGCGTCCTGGTTCGGCACGACGCGCTGGGCGAGCCCGAGCAGCCACGCTGCCTCGTCGCGCCGATCGGATCGTGACACCGGGACCTCGAGCACCCTGATGCCCGAGGTTTGCTCGTCGAGCGCCGCACCGAGCCGATCGAGGTCGCTGACGCGCTCGTAGGCCGTGTGGTGCGCCGCGCAGAGGGCTTCGAGGTCGGTGCCGTGCGGGGTGCCGAAGACCCGCTCGAAGGCACTGGCATAGCGGCGGTCGCCCTGCTCGAGCGTGGCGAAGATGGCACCGCCGTCGTCGCTCAGCACGACGAGGGTGAGGTCGGGGCGCGGCTCTGCGGGACCGATGAGCAGACCGTTGGCGTCGTGCAGGAAGGTGAGGTCCCCGAGGTAGGCGATCGTGCGCGAGGCCCCGGTGCGGCCGAGCGCGACGCCGACCGCGGTCGACACCACGCCGTCGATGCCGGCGAGTCCCCGGTTGCCGACGACGAAGCGGTGCTCGTGCGGCGGCCACGGGGACGCCATGACGTCGAGATCGCGCACCGGGTTGGACGAGCCGACGACGAGCGTGGCGTGTCCGACGACGGCACGCCCGACGACCGCGGCGACGGCCAGCGGCGAGAGGAGGGCCAGTTCCTCGTCGATGAGGGCTCCGAGGCGGGCGTCGGCGTCGTGCCACGCCTCGAACCAGGCCGGATCGTCGATCCCCTCGACGGTCGGCACGGCCTCGAGCACCGTCGCCACCCGGCCCGGATCGGTGGCGACCCCACCGGGCCCCCGCACCGCGAGCACCTCCAGCGCGGGGTCGCTGATCAGCGCGGTGACCGGCCGCGAGAGGGTCGGGTGGCCGACGACGACGACCCGCTCGATGTCGTCGCGGAGGTCGGTGGTGAGCAGCAGCCGGCCGGTGCGGATCGCCTGACGGCCGATGCGGGCCCCCGACGTGGGCTCGGCCACGAGGGGCCAGTCCGCTGACTCGGCGAGCAGCCGGGCGGCCGGTCCGGCGCCGTCGCCCGCGATGACGACCGTGCGCGGCCCGAGCGCGAGCCGAGGCCCTTCGTCGTCGCGCCGCGCCCGTCCACCCGTGGCGGGATCGTTGCGGTGCCCGCCGTGCGCAGGCCGCAGGACGCCCTCCGTGGCGGGATCGTTGCGGTGCTCGCCGTCCGCAGGCCGCAGGACGCCCTCCGGCCGGGTCCACCAGGTGGCGCGGTCGGGGTCGGGCGGCAGCAGCCCACTGTCGAGCTGGAGGTTGAGCTGGGTCGGCCCCTCCCGCGTGCAGGCGTCGGACACCGCGGCACGCAGCACCGACTCGGAGGTCCTCGCGGTCAGGTCCCGACAGGGGGCGAAGACACCGAAGATGCCGGCCTGCTCGGTCGTCTGGTTGGCGCCGGTGCCGCGCAGTCGGTCGGGCCGGTCGGCGCTGACGACGACGAGCCGCCGGCCGGTGTGGTGGGCCTCCATGACCGCGGGCAGCAGGTTGCCGACCGCCGTGCCCGAGGTCGTGACGACGGCGACGGGTCGGCGCGAACCCGTCGCCAGTCCCAGCGCGAGGAAGCCGGCTGAGCGCTCGTCGGCCCGCACGTGCAGGCGCAGGTCGCCGTCGTCGTCGGCAGCGTGCAGCGCCAGGGCCAGCGGCGCCGAGCGCGACCCGGGTGCGAGGACGACGTCGCGGACTCCGGCCAGCCACAGCTCCTGCACGACCCGCATCCCCAGCACGTATGCCGTCCGGCCCGGCTCCGCAGGTGCCGCACCGGGAGACGTCGTGCCGCCATCGGATTCGTCACGCTCCAGGTCCACGGTCACCCCGGGTCAGTCGCCCGCGAGGGCGTCGCGCATCGGGATCAGCTTGGCCGTGGACTCGGCGACCTCGGCCTCGGGATCCGACCCCGCGACGATGCCACACCCGGCATACAGCCTGATCTGGCTCGCGTCGCCGGGGGCGAAGGCCCCGCTGCGCAGGGCGATGCCCCACGCGCCGTCGCCGCTCGCGTCCATCCAGCCGACCGGGCCGGCGTAGCGGCCCCGGTCCATGTGCTCCAGCTCACCGATGAGCTGGACGGCCCGGTCCGTGGGGGTGCCCCCGACCGCGGCCGAGGGGTGGAGCGAGGCCGCGAGGGTGAGCGACGACGCGTCGTCGGCGCTGACCGCCGCGACATCGGTGGCGAGGTGCATGACGTTGGGCAGGTGCAGCACGAAGGGAGCCTCGGGCACGTTCATCGACGACGAGTGCGGCTCGAGGGCGTCGGCGACCGACCGCACGGCATACTCGTGCTCCTCGAGGTCCTTCGAGGAGCGGGCCAGCGACGCGGCGAGGCCGAGGTCCTTGGCGTCGTCGCCGGTGCGGCGGATCGTGCCGGCGAGCACGCGCGAGGTGATGAGGCCCTGGTCGCGTCGGACGAGCAGCTCCGGCGTGGCGCCGAGAAGGCCGGCGACCGAGAAGACCCAGGTGTTCTCGTAGCGCTCGGCGAGACGTCGGAGCAGCCAGCGGGCGTCGATGGGGGAGGAGGCGGTCGCGACGAGGTCGCGGGCGAGCACGACCTTGTCGACCTCGCCGGCGGCGATGCGCTCCACGGCCTCGGCCACGGAGTGCGCGTAGTCAGCGGGTGACACCGCGCCGTCGGCGAAGGCGATGCCGTGCGGCGGCTCTGGATCGCTTGCTGCACTGGGGGACTCGAGGATCGTCAGCTGCGGGTCGAGCGACACGGTGGTCAGCCAGGTGCGCCCGTCGCGACGACCGACGATCGTTGAGGGCACGACGAGCCGCGCGCTCTCGGCGGAGTCGTCCGCGAAGGGGAACGAGCCGAAGCAGACGAGCCCGGTGCCGGGGCGCTCGACCTCGTCGCGCACGACGGCATGGGCCACGATCTCGCGCCACCACGCCTCGGCGTCTCGGAAGCGGCCCTCTCCGCGCGCCTCGAAGGTGAGGGCGTGGCCCCAGCCGACGAGGCCGTCGCCACGCCGCACCCACGAGACGAGGTCGTCGGGGTCGCGGCCGCTGGGCAGGAGCGTGAGCAGCGCGCCCGTGAGCTCCAGGGGCACCGTGCGCACGACGAGCGTGGGTGCCGCCGCGGGGGACGGCGCTTCGGGGACGGGAAGCGTGGACATCGCCAGCAATGCTACGGCTGCCGCAGCACCGCTCCGCGCAACCGCCGCGCGCCGCAGGCTCTGGCCCGCTCGGGACGGCATACCGCCGGGCTCGACGCCACCACCTCGGGTGCGAGGATGGCCCCATGACCCGCGCCCAGCTCGACAAGAAGCCCGTCGACGTCGCGTCGATGTTCGACACCGTTGCCGAGAAGTACGACGTGACCAACGACGTGCTCTCGCTCGGCCAGGACCGGCTGTGGCGTCGGGCCGTCGTCAAGGCCGTCGACGCCCGGCCGGGGGAGCGCATCCTCGACATCGCCGCTGGCACCGGCACCTCGAGCGAGCCGTGGGCCGACCGCGAGATCGAGGTCGTGCCGGCGGACTTCTCGCTCGGCATGCTGCGCGTCGGCAACCGGCGTCGACCCGACATGGCCTTCACGGCCGCGGACGCCATGAGCCTGCCCTTCGCCGATGCGAGCTTCGACGTCGTGACGATGAGCTTCGGGCTGCGCAACGTCGCCGATGCGGGCACGGCGCTGCGCGAGTTCCTCCGGGTGACCAAGCCGGGTGGACGGCTGCTCGTGTGTGAGTTCAGCCAGCCGGTCAACAAGGCCTTCCGCACGGTCTACTCCAACTACCTCATGCGGGCCCTGCCCTCGGTCGCGCGTCGCACGTCGAGCAACCCGGAGTCCTACGTCTACCTCGCCGAGTCGATCCGCGAGTGGCCGCCGCAGGGCGAGCTCGCGCGCATCATCGAGCAGGCTGGGTGGACCCAGGCCGGCTGGACCAACCTCACCGGCGGCGTCGTCGCGCTCCACCACGCCTCCAAGCGCTGACGCCGCAGCCGCTCGACGGAGTTAGGGGTGCCTTATCTGACAAGGCGGAAACCTCCGGAATAGACTCCCTTGAGAGTTCGTGAAGATCTTCACAAGCAGTTCCGAAGTGTGCAGGGAGCCATGACCAGTTCGAGCGTCGCGCCCAGCCCCGTGGGGGGTGGCGGTGCCTCCGACCTGCGGGCCGACGTCATCGTCGTGGGCGCGGGTCCGGGTGGCAGCGCCACGGCGGCCTACCTCGCCGACCACGGCCTCGACGTCGTGCTCCTCGAGAAGTCGGCCTTCCCGCGCGACAAGATCTGCGGCGACGGGCTGACGCCACGGGCCACCAAGGAGCTCATCTCCCTCGGCGTCGACACCGCCGGCTGGCAGCGCACCCAGGGCCTGCGGATCAAGGGCGGCGGCCACACCTTGCAGCTCGACTGGCCGTCGGGCGAGGCGTTCCCGTCCTACGGGCTGGTGCGCACCCGGGCCCAGCTCGACGAGACCCTGGCCCGCCACGCGGAGCGCAAGGGTGCCGTGCTGCACGAGCGCACGAGCGTCACGGCGCCGGTCCACGACTCCTCCGGCCGCATCACCGGCGTCACGGCGAAGCGCCTCGATGACGCCGGCCGCGCCACGGGCGAGACCGTGACCTACCGCGCCCCCGTCGTCGTCGCGAGCGACGGCGTCTCCTCGCGCCTGGCGACCGCGGTCGGGCGCCCCAAGCGCGAGGACCGCGTCATGGGGGTCGCCGTGCGCGCCTACTACACGACGCCCCGCCGCGACGACTACCTCGAGAGCCACCTCGAGCTGTGGACCCGCGACGACAGCGGCAACCGCATCCTCATGCCCGGCTACGGATGGCTGTTCCCGCTCGAGGACGGACGCACCAACGTCGGTCTCGGCACACTCGACACGACCTCGGCCTTCCAGAAGACCGACTACAAGGACGTCATGCGTCGGTGGGTCGAGGACATCTATCCGGAGTGGCAGCTCGAGCACGACGAGTCGACCGGACCGATCCGCGGTGCCGCTCTGCCCATGGGCTTCAACCGCACCCCGCTCTACGCCGACGGACTGCTCCTCGTGGGCGACTCCGGGGGCATGGTCAACCCCTTCAACGGCGAGGGCATCGACTACGCGCTCGAGGCCGCCCGGGTCGGCGCAGAGCTCATCGCCCAGGCGATGGCGCGCCCGACGGATGCCGAGCGCGAGAGGGTGCTCGCGGCATACCCCAAGGTCATGAAGGACGAGCTCGGTGGCTATTTCACGCTCGGGCGCTGGTTCGCCCACGCGATCGGCAATCCCGACGTCATGCGCCTGGCGACGAAGTACGGACTGCCCCGCACGACGCTCATGCGCTTCCTGCTCAAGGTGATGGCCAACCTGCCCGAGCCGGGCGGCAAGGGCGCGAGCGACCGCATCATCAACGGCCTCTCCCGACTGGCGCCGGACGCATGAGGGACACCTCGTCCGGCCTCCTTGTGACGCCGAGCACAATCGGCAGCGGCCCCCCTAGGATGGGCCTGCCGCGCACCTGCAGCGATGACACGCACGACACGCACGACCGAAAGGCACGTGACCGAGGATGAACTCGTACATCCCGATCCTCTTCATGCTGGGTCTCGGCTTCGCGTTCGCCGCGTTGTCCGTGTTCACCTCCCTCGTGGTCGGCCCGAAGCGCTACAACCGGGCCAAGCTCGAGGCCTACGAGTGCGGCATCCAGCCGACCCCCCACGCGGCGGGCGGTGGTCGCGTGCCGATCAAGTACTACCTGACGGCGATGCTCTTCATCATCTTCGACATCGAGTCGGTGTTCCTCTTTCCCTTCGCGGTGGCGTTCAACAAGCTCGGCCTCTTCGCCCTCGTCGAGATGGTGCTCTTCATCCTGACGGTCTTCATCGCCTACGCCTACGTGTGGCGGCGCGGGGGGCTCGAGTGGGACTGATCACGACCCTCGTGCGGACGTTTCCCGGCACGGGTCCAGCGGCGAAAGACTAGTGAGGAGTTGGCAATGGGTCTGGAAGAGAAGCTCCCGTCAGGGTTCCTGCTCTCGACGGTGGAGAACCTCGCGGGCTACATGCGCAAGGCCTCGATCTGGCCGGCCACGTTCGGTCTGGCCTGCTGCGCCATCGAGATGATGGCCGTCGGCACGCCCGACTACGACATCGCCCGCTTCGGCATGGAGCGCTTCTCGGCGACCCCCCGCCAGGCCGACCTCATGATCGTCGCCGGCCGGGTCAGCCAGAAGATGGCCCCGGTCGTGCGCCAGGTGTACGACCAGATGCCCAACCCCAAGTGGGTCATCGCGATGGGCGTCTGCGCGAGCTCGGGCGGCATGTTCAACAACTACGCCATCGTGCAGGGCGTCGACCACATCATCCCGGTCGACATCTACCTGCCGGGCTGCCCGCCGCGCCCGCAGATGCTGCTCAACGCGATCATCGAGCTGCACCACCAGATCGAGACGTCGCCGCTCGGGGTCAACCGCGAGCGGGCTGCCCGTGCGGCCGAGGAGGCGGCGCTGTCGGCGACACCGACCCACCAGATGAAGGGCCTGCTCGCATGATGACGCCGTGTGAGGTAGCGAGGAACGAGGCCCGGAGCGCGGCAGGAATCATGCGGGAAGGAGCAGCATGAGCGACGCGAACGCTGCCGTGAACGCAGCCGCAGAGACGACGCACGACCAGGAGTCCGGCCTGACCCCGCACGAGCTCGAGGCGACGCGAGAGAGCGGCCCGGCCGGGCCCGAGGTGATCGGCGTGCGCCAGGGCATGTTCGGGGCGACCCAGGGTGGCGACACGACCGGCTACTCCGGCCTGCGCCGCGAGGTCGTCATCGCGGGCGCGGCCGAGCGTCCCTACGGCAGCTACTTCGACGAGATCGCCGACAACCTCGAGCGCGGCCTGGTCGGGGGCACCGCCTCCTTCGCCGAGGCCATCGACCGGGTCGTCGTCGACCGCGGCGAGATGACGGTCCACGTGCGCCGCGAGCACCTCGTCGCCGTCGCCCGGGTGCTGCGCGACGACCCCTCGCTCCGGTTCGAGATCTGCACCGGTGTGTCGGGCGTGCACTACCCCGACCGCGCCGGTCAGGAGCTGCACGCCGTCTACCACTTGCTCTCGATCACCCAGGGCGGCCGACGTGTGCGGCTCGAGGTCTCCTGCCCCGACGACGACCGCCACATCCCCTCGATCGTCGCGGTCTACCCCGCCAACGACTGGCACGAGCGCGAGACGTGGGACATGTTCGGCATCGAGTTCGACGGCCACCCGGCCCTGACCCGCATCCTCATGCCCGACGACTGGCCGGGCCACCCCCAGCGCAAGGACTACCCCCTCGGCGGGATCCCGGTGGAGTACAAGGGCGCCACCATCCCACCGCCGGACCAGCGGAGGTCGTACACCTGATGAGCACCCACACCGAGTTCACGCAGACCGAGATCCCCGACGCGGGCGACAACGACGTCTTCGCGACGTCCGTCGCCGACGAGGAGGCGAGCCAGGGCGCTCACGTCTTCAACGCGGCCGGCGGCGACTGGAACGACCTCGTCGACGAGGCGACCTCTCTGAACCAGGAGCGGATCGTCGTCAACATGGGGCCGCAGCACCCGTCGACGCACGGTGTGCTCCGCCTCATCCTCGAGATCGACGGCGAGACGGTGACCGAGGCCCGCGCGGGCATCGGCTACCTGCACACCGGCATCGAGAAGAACATGGAGTACCGCAACTGGGTGCAGGGCGTGACGTTCTGCACGCGCATGGACTACCTCACGCCGATGTTCCAGGAGACGGCCTACTGCCTCGGCATCGAGAAGCTGCTCGGCATCACCGACCAGATCCCCGAGCGGGCCAGCGTCATCCGGGTGCTGATGATGGAGATGACCCGGATCAGCAGCCACCTCATCTGCCTCGGCACCGGCGGCATGGAGATGGGTGCGACGACCGTCATGACGGTCGGCTTCCGCGAGCGTGAGCGCCTGCTCCGCGTCATCGAGATGATCACCGGCCTGCGCATGAACAACGCCTACATCCGCCCCGGCGGGGTGGCGCAGGACCTCCCCCCGGGCTCCATCGACGCCCTGCGCGAGATGGTGCCCGAGCTGCGCCGCGGCCTCGGCGAGCTCGAGGCCCTGCTCAACGAGAACCCGATCCTCAAGGGCCGCACGGTGGACGTCGGGGTGCTCAATCTCGCCGGCTGCATGGCGCTGGGCATCACCGGACCGGTGCTGCGCTCGACCGGCCTGCCGCACGACCTGCGCAAGCTCGACCCCTACTGCGGCTACGAGACCTACGACTTCGAGGTCAAGACCCGCACGAGCATGGATGCCTACGGCCGTCTGCGCATCCGCATCGACGAGATGTACGAGTCGCTGAAGATCATCGAGCAGTGCACCGACCGCCTCCAGGACACCGAGGGCGGCAACAACGCGGTCATGATCGAGGACAAGAAGATCGCGTGGCCGGCGCAGCTGGCCCTCGGGAGCGATGGCCTGGGCAACAGCCTCGACCACATCCGCGAGATCATGGGCACCTCCATGGAGTCGCTGATCCACCACTTCAAGCTCGTCACCGAGGGCTTCCGGGTCCCGGCGGGGCAGGCCTACCAGGCCGTCGAGTCACCGAAGGGCGAGCTGGGCTGCCACGTCGTCTCCGACGGCGGCACCCGCCCCTACCGGGCGCATTTCCGTGACCCGAGCTTCAACAACCTGCAGGCCGTGGCCGCGATGTGCGAGGGCGGCCAGATCGCCGACGTCATCGTCGCGGTGGCCTCGATCGACCCGGTTATGGGAGGGGTGGACCGATGAGCGCGGCCGTGCGTGAGGATCGCAGCGAGCGCCAGCGAGCAAGGACCGGAGCGCCCGTCGCCGCGCGAAAGGACAAGCACTCATGAGTGGACACGACGCTTCAGGGCACCTGCACGTCAGCCCCGAGTCCAAGGCGCCGTATGCCGCCGACGTCCTCGAGCGCCTGCACGCCGACGCGGCAGACGTCATCGCCCGCTACCCGCAGAAGCGGTCGGCGCTGCTGCCCCTGCTGCACCTCGTGCAGTCCGTCGACGGCTACGTCGCCGGACGCGGGGTGAGCTTCTGCGCCGAGGTGCTCGACCTCACCGAGGCCGAGGTCAGCGGGGTCGCGACGTTCTACACGCAGTACAAGCGCCACCCCAACGGTGACTACACCGTCGGGGTCTGCACCAACACGCTCTGCGCGATCATGGGCGGCGACCTCATCTTCGACCGCGTCTCCGAGCACCTCGGGATCGGCCACGACGAGACGACCGAGGACGGCAGGATCACCCTCGAGCGCGTCGAGTGCAACGCCGCCTGCGACTACGCGCCCGTCGTCATGGCCAACTGGGAGTTCTTCGACAACCAGACGCCCGAGAGCACCATCGGCCTCGTCGACGAGCTGCGGGCAGGCGCCGACGTGCGCCCGACCCGCGGGGCCGACAAGGTGTGCACCTTCAAGGAGGTCTCGCGCGTGCTGGCGGGCTTCCCCGACGGACGCGCCGACGAGGGCGTCGGGGCCGGCCCCGCCTCGCTGCTCGGCCTGCGCATCGCCAAGGACAACGGCTGGGTCGCCCCCGGCAGTGACTCCCGGTCGACGGAGCCCAGCACGAGCACGAGCACGAGCGACGCGAAGGACGGCTCCAAGTGACCGACACGCTGACCCCGATCCTCACGAAGTTCTGGGACGACCCACAGTCCTGGACCCTCGCCACCTACGAACGTCACGACGGCTACAAGGCCCTCGCCAAGGCGCTGACGATGGAGCCCCAGGCGATCATCGACGCCGTCAAGGACTCGAGCATCCGCGGCCGTGGCGGCGCCGGCTTCCCGACCGGCATGAAGTGGTCGTTCATGAGCCCGCCCGACGGTGGACCGCGCTACCTCGTCGTCAACGCCGACGAGTCCGAGCCGGGCACCTGCAAGGACATCCCGCTCATGATGGCCAACCCGCACTCGCTCATCGAGGGGGTGGCCATCGCCTCCTACGCCATCGGCTGCGAGCACGCCTTCATCTACCTGCGCGGCGAGGTCGTCCACGTCTACCGCCGGCTGCTCCGCGCCGTCGAGGAGGCCCGCGCCGCGGGCCACCTCGGTGACAACGTGGGCGGCAAGGGCGTCAAGGTCGAGATCACCGTGCACGCGGGCGCCGGCGCCTACATCTGTGGTGAGGAGACCGCGCTGCTCGACTCGCTCGAGGGCCGCCGCGGTCAGCCGCGGCTCAAGCCGCCGTTCCCCGGGGCCGCGGGTCTCTACGCCCGCCCGACCTCGGTCAACAACGTCGAGTCGATCGCCTCGGTCCCCGGGATCATCCTCGAGGGCTCCGACTGGTTCAAGGGCATGGGCACCGAGAAGTCGACCGGCTTCGGCATCTTCAGCCTCTCGGGCCACGTCACCAACCCCGGCCAGTTCGAGGCCCCGCTCGGCATCACGATGCGTGAGCTCATCGACCTCGCCGGCGGCATGCGCGGTGGCCGGAAGCTGAAGTTCTGGACCCCGGGTGGCTCCTCCACCCCGATCTTCACCGAGGAGCACCTCGACGTGCCGCTCGACTTCGACTCGGTCGCTGCCGCCGGCTCGATGCTCGGCACCCGCGCGCTCCAGGTCTTCGACGAGACGGTGTCGGTCGTGCGCGCCGTCGCACGCTGGACCGACTTCTACGCCCACGAGTCGTGTGGCAAGTGCACCCCGTGCCGCGAGGGCACGTGGTGGCTGCGCCAGATCATGAACCGCATCGAGGCGGGCGAGGGCACGCAGGACGACATCGACAAGCTCGTCGACATCTGTGACAACATCCTCGGCCGCAGCTTCTGCGCCCTGGGTGACGCCGCGACGAGCCCGATCACGTCGGCCGTCCAGTACTTCCGCTCGGAGTTCGAGGCCGGCATGACGACGCCGGCCCACGAGCTCTTCCCGCCGGAGAAGTCGGTGCTCTTCGACCTCCCGGCGCCCACGACGACGAAGGAGTCCAGCGGGATGGTGTCCGCATGACCGTCACGACCTCCCCGACGTCCGGTGGCAACGCCGTCGACAAGGGCGGCAACGCCCAGGTGCCGGCCAGCCCCGACCATGTCGGCCTGACGATCGACGGGCTCCCGGTGAGCGTGCCCAAGGGCACTCTCGTCATCCGGGCCGCCGAGACCGTCGGCATCGAGATCCCCCGCTTCTGCGACCACCCGCTGCTCGACCCCGTCGGCGCCTGCCGGCAGTGCCTCGTCGACGTCGCGATGCCCGACCGCGAGGGCAACGTGCGGCCGATGCCCAAGCCGCAGGCGTCGTGCACGATGACCGTGTCGGAGGGCATGGTCGTCAACACGCAGCACACGTCCAAGGTCGCCGACAAGGCGCAGCAGGGCGTCATGGAGCTGCTCCTCATCAACCATCCGCTCGACTGCCCGGTCTGCGACAAGGGTGGCGAGTGCCCCCTGCAGAACCAGGCGATGAGCAGCGGCCGCTCGGTGTCGCGCTTCGAGGACGTCAAGCGCACCTATCCCAAGCCGGTCAACATCAGCTCGCAGGTGCTGCTGGACCGCGAGCGCTGCGTGCTGTGCGCGCGCTGCACGCGGTTCTCCGACCAGGTCGCGGGTGACCCGTTCATCGCGCTCGTCGAGCGGGGTGCCCTCCAGCAGGTCGGCATCTACGAGGACCAGCCGTTCGAGAGCTACTTCTCGGGCAACACCGTGCAGATCTGTCCCGTCGGTGCCCTCACGGGGGCGGCGTACCGCTTCCGCAGCCGGCCCTTCGACCTCGTGTCGACACCCTCGGTCTGCGAGCACTGCGCGAGCGGCTGCGGGATCCGCACCGACCACCGTCGCGGCGTCGTGCTGCGCCGTTTGGCCCTCGAGGACCCCGCCGTCAACGAGGAGTGGAACTGCGACAAGGGTCGCTGGGCCTTCACCTACGCGACGCTTCCCGACCGCATCGAGCTGCCGATGGTCCGCGACGAGAGCGGTGAGCTCAAGGTCGTCGGCTGGCCCGAGGCCCTCGCTGCCGCAGCTGCCGGTCTGGGCCGCGCCAAGGCCGCGGGCGTGCTCGTCGGTGGTCGCGTCTCGGCCGAGGACGCCTACGCCTACGGCAAGTTCGCGCGCGTCGTGCTCGGCACCAACGACATCGACTTCCGCACGCGCCCGCACTCGGGCGAGGAGGTCGCCTTCCTCGGCGAGCACGTCGTCGCGACGGGCGTCTCCGACGGCGATGTCTCCGGCTCCGCGGTCTCCTACGCCGACCTCGAGGCCGCCACGACGGTCCTGCTCGTCGGCTTCGAGCCCGAGGACGAGAGCCCCATCGTCTTCCTGCGCCTGCGCAAGGCGTTCCGCCGCAACAAGACCACCGTGTATGCCGTCGCGTCGCATCCCACGCGCGGCCTCACCAAGGTGGGTGGCACCCTCCTGCCGGCCGCCCCGGGAGAGGAGGCCGCTGCGCTCGCTGACCTCGGCTCCACCGACGAGGGCAAGGCACTGCTCGCGGGGTTGGCGCAGGGTGGCATCATCCTCGTCGGAGAGCGCCTCGCGAGCTCGCCGGGTGCGCTCGCAGCCGTCGCCGGCCTCGCCGCCGAGCACGGTGCCCGCCTCGCGTGGGTGCCCCGGCGTGCGGGGGAGCGCGGTGCGCTCGAGTCCGGCGCCCTCGGGGCCTTGCTGCCCGGTGGTCGTCCCGTGGGCGACGCCGCGGCCCGCGGTGAGGTCGCCGCGGTGTGGGAGGTCGTCGGGCTGCCTGACGCGGCGCCTCGCGACACGGCCGGCATCATCGCCGCGGCTGCCTCCGGCGACATCGACGCCCTCGTCGTCGGTGGGGTCGACCCCACCGACCTGCCCGCAGAGCTCATCGCCGACGCGGTGGCAGCACTCGAGCGCTCCTTCGTCGTGTCGTTCGAGCTGCGCGAGTCCGCGGTGACCGCGGTCGCCGACGTCGTGCTGCCGGTCGCGCCGCAGTCCGAGAAGTCCGGCACCTACGTCAACTGGGAGGGGCGCCTGCGTCCCTTCGAGGAGGCCCTGACGACCAATTCCGTCAGTGACCACCGTGCGCTCGACATGCTCGCGGGCGAGATGGGCCACTTCCTCGAGACCCGCACGCAGCGCGAGATCCACGACCAGTTCGAGGCTCTCGGGCCCTGGGGTGGGGCCCGCGCGACGAGCGCTCCCGAAGGCCACCGTGCCGCGGCAGTCCCAGCCGGCAGCGGTGCCTTCACCCTCGCGACATGGGCCACGCTGCTCGACGCCGGCCGCATGCAGGACGGTGAGCCGTTCCTCGCCGGCACCGCGCCCACCGCCGTGGCGCGCCTGTCGCCCACGTCGGCCGCGGCCCTCGGGGTGGAGGACGGTGACGACGTCGTCGTCGCCGGCCCGGCCGGCTCCGTCACGGTGCCCGCCCTGCTCACCGACGGCATGCTCGACGGTGTCGTCTGGCTGCCCACCAACTCCAAGGACTGTTCCGTGCGCACGGACCTCGGCACCGATGCCGGTGGACGCGTCGCCGTCACGAAGGGTGGTGCCGCATGAGCCTCAGCCTCGCGGCATACGGCATGGTCGGCGCACTGCCGGCGCTGGCCCCGACGGAGAACCCCACGGCCGACTTCAGCGACACCCCGCTGTGGCTCGCCCTCGTCAAGGCCGTCGGCGTCTTCGTCTACCTGCTGATCTCGACGCTGCTCGTCATCTGGTTCGAGCGGCGCGTCATCGGCCGCATGCAGCAGCGTCCCGGCCCCAACCGCAACGGCCCCTTCGGCCTGCTGCAGACGCTCGCCGACGGCATGAAGGCGATGCTCAAGGAGGACATCACTCCGGCCAACGCCGAGAAGGTCATCTACACCCTCGCGCCGATGATCACCGCCACGATGGCCTTCGTCGCCTTCGCGGTCATCCCGCTCGGCGGCGCGGTGTGGATGTTCGGACACCAGACGCCGCTCCAGGTCACCGACGTCCCGGTCGCCGTGCTGCTCGTGCTCGCCGTCGCCTCGGTCGGTGTCTACGGCATCATCCTCGCCGGGTGGAGCTCCGGCTCGACCTACCCGCTGCTCGGCGGCCTGCGCTCGACCGCGCAGGTCATCTCCTACGAGATCGCCATGGGGATGTCGCTCGTCGCGATCTTCCTCTACAGCGGGTCGATGTCGACGTCGGCGATCGTCTCGGCGCAGAGCTCGCTGTGGTACATCCTGCCCGCGTTCTTCAGCTTCGTCGTCTACGTCATCACGATGGTCGGTGAGACCAACCGTCTGCCCTTCGACCTCGCCGAGGGCGAGGGCGAGCTGACCGGTGGCTTCCACACCGAGTACTCCTCGATGCGCTTCGCGATGTTCTTCCTCGGTGAGTACGTCAACATGTTCACCGTCTCGGCCCTCGCGACCACCCTCTTCCTCGGTGGCTGGCAGGCACCGCCCTTCATCGCGTCGATCAACGACGGCATGTTCAACCAGGGCTGGTGGGGCCTGCTGTGGTTCACCATCAAGCTCTGGATGTTCATGTTCCTCTTCGTCTGGCTGCGTGGCTCGCTGCCGCGTGTGCGCTACGACCAGTTCATGCGCTTCGGCTGGAAGTTCCTCATCCCGATCACCCTCGCCTGGGTCGTGGCCGTCGCCTTCATCCGCGGCGCCCAGCTCGGCTTCCTCGGTGACACCACGCTGACCGTCGCCGGTCGCGAGCTCTCGATGGCCACCGTCGTCATCGTCAGCATCGTGGCCGTCATCGCCCTCGCCGCCGCCTGGATCTGGGACGACCGGCGCGCCCAGCGTGCCTCCGCCCAGGACGAGACCCCGCCCGAGGAGATCGACCCGTTCGAGGACGGCTACCCGGTGCCGCCGCTGCCCGGGCAGCGACTCGTCGAGCCCGGTCGCCGCATCGCCGCGGAGCCGGTCCTGTCGACCGCCACCAGCAGCAGCGGCGGCGGCTCGACCGCCGTCAAGGAGGAGACCCATGGCTGAGTCCACCAGCAGCACGTCCGGCAGCCGTCCCGGCGAGGACGACCGCGGCGGGGGATTCCTCTCCGACCTCTTCGCCCCGGTCGCCGGCTTCGGGGTGTCCTTCTCGACGATGTTCCGCAAGGTCGCCACCGAGGAGTACCCCGAGAAGCCACGGCCGACGGCGCCGCGCTTCCACGGCCGTCACCAGCTCAACCGCCACCCCGACGGCCTCGAGAAGTGCGTCGGCTGCGAGCTGTGCGCGTGGGCCTGCCCGGCCGACGCCATCCTCGTCGAAGGCGCCGACAACGACGACACCCCCGTCGACCAGGGCGGCACGGGCCGCTACTCTCCCGGCGAGCGCTACGGCCGCGTCTACCAGATCAACTACCTGCGGTGCATCTTCTGCGGGCTGTGCATCGAGGCGTGCCCGACGCGTGCCCTGACGATGACCAACTTCTACGAGCTCGCCGACAACGACCGCGGCAAGCTGATCTTCACGAAGGACCAGCTGCTCGCGCCGCTCCAGAGCGGCATGCTTCCGCCGCCCTTCCCGATGGTCGAGGGGCTCGAGGAGCGCGACTACTACCTCGGCAGGGTCACGACCTCGACGGACGACCAGCGGCACTACGTCGAGGCACGCGACACCGCGTCCGACGACGACCTCGGCTACGCGGCCGGACCGGGCAACCCGGGCGCCGCGGCGCCGGGTGAGCACGACCTCGTCCACGCGGCCGACCCGACGGCTGCCCAGACCCGGGAAGGGGCCAACCCGTGACCTCGAGCGCTGAAGCCGTCGGCTTCTGGATCCTGGCCCCGATCGCGGTGCTGGCCGCGATGGGGCTGCTCTTCGCGCGCAAGGCGGTGCACGCCGCGCTCGGGATGGCCCTCGTCATGATCATCCTCGGCATCTTCTACATCATGGAGAAAGCCGACTTCCTCGGCGTCGTGCAGGTGTTCGTCTACACCGGCGCCGTGATGATGCTCTTCCTCTTCGTGCTCATGCTCGTCGGCGTCGACTCCTCCGACTCGGTCATCGAGACGATCAAGGGTCAGCGCTGGGCGTCCTTCCTGCTCGTCATCGGCCTCGCCGGTCTGCTCTTCTTCACCATCGGGGCAGCCGTCGTCGACGACACGGCCGTGCAGGCGGGCATGGACAAGGTCGTCGCGACCAACACCAACCCGGGCAACATCACCGGAGTCGCCGAGCTCATCTTCGGCCAGTACGTCTGGATCTTCGAGGTCACCTCGGCCCTGCTCATCACTGCCGCGCTCGGCGCGATGGTGCTCGCCCACCGCGAGCGGCTCACGCCACGCATCACGCAGGCCGAGTGGGCCGCCAAGCGCATCCGCGACAACCGCGACGTCGCGGGCCTGCCCGCCCCGGGCGTCTACGCCCGGCACAACGCGGTCGACACCCCGGCACTGCTGCCCGACGGCACGCCGAGCAGCAAGTCGGTCTCGCGTGTGCTCGTCGCCCGCGACCAGGTCGCAACGACCGAGGGCCTGCGCGACGTCGAACGCCACATGGCGCGCGAGATCGAGGAAGGCGGCGCCAAGTGAGCCCGATGTACTACGTCTACCTGTCGGTGATCCTCTTCGCGATCGGCACCGCCACGGTGCTGACGAGGCGCAACGCGATCATCGTCTTCATGGGCGTCGAGCTCATGCTCAACGCGACCAACCTCTCCCTCGTCACGTTCTCGCGGATGCACGGCTCCCTCGACGGTCAGGTCATGGCCCTGTTCGTCATGGTCGTCGCCGCCGCCGAGGTCGTGGTCGGCCTCGCCATCATCATGGCGATCTTCCGTGCCCGACGGTCGGCCTCGGTCGACGACGCCAACCTGTTGAAGCTTTAAGGAGCGCCGGCCAGAATGGGAACTCTCGTCCACACGCTCGCGGGCTCACCGAGCTCGTTGAGTTCACTGAGCACGTATGCCGCCGGTCTCGCCACGCACGAAGGTGAGGCGCACGCGGCAACGGGCATCACGGCATACGCCTGGCTCCTCGTGGCGCTGCCACTGCTCGGTGCCGTCGTGCTGCTGCTCGGCGGTCGCCGCACCGACACGTTCGGGCCGGTGCTCGCCACGCTCCTGTCCTGGGCGTCCTTCGTCGTCGGGGCGCTGATCTTCGTCGCGATGCTCGGCCGCGGCGCCGAGGACCGCGCCGTCGGCGTGCCGCTCTTCGACTGGATTGCCGCGGGCTCGTTCAAGGTCAGCGCGGGCCTGCTCGTCGACCAGCTCTCCATGGTCTTCGTGCTGCTCATCACCTTCGTCGGCTCGCTGATCCACGTCTACTCGCTCGGCTACATGGACCACGAGAACGAGCACGGCCACGTGCACTCCGACCCCGACAAGCGGCGCTTCTTCGCCTACCTCAACCTCTTCGTCGCGGCGATGCTGCTGCTCGTGCTCTCCGACAGCTACCTGCTGCTCTACGTCGGCTGGGAGGGCGTCGGCCTGGCGTCCTACCTGCTGATCGGCTTCTGGAACTGGAACCCCGCCTACGCGAGCGCGGCCAACAAGGCCTTCGTCGCCAACCGCGTCGGTGACTTCGGTCTGTCGATCGCGATCATCGTCATGTTCTTCCACTTCGGTGCCGTCGACTTCGAGACGGTGCTCGGAGCAGCCGGCAGCGAGGCCAACCAGGGCTTCATGACCGCCATCGGGTTGATGCTCCTGCTCGGTGCCTGCGGCAAGTCGGCCCAGTTCCCGCTGCAGAGCTGGCTCGGCGACGCCATGGCCGGCCCGACCCCCGTCTCGGCGCTCATCCACGCGGCCACGATGGTCACCGCCGGCGTCTACCTCGTCGTGCGTTCGGCGCCCATCTTCGAGGCGGCTCCGACCGCGCAGCTCGTCGTCGTCATCGTCGGTGCGATCACGCTGCTCTACGGAGCGATCGTCGGCTGTGCCAAGGACGACATCAAGAAGGCGCTCGCGGCGTCGACGATGAGCCAGATCGGCTACATGATGCTTGCCGCGGGCCTCGGCCCGGTCGGCTACGCGTTCGCCATCTTCCACCTGCTCATGCACGGCTTCTTCAAGGCCGGCATGTTCCTCGGTGCCGGCTCGGTGATGCATGGCATGAACGACCAGGTCGACATGCGCCGCTTCGGCGGGCTCTCCGGCGCCATGAAGATCACCTGGGCCACCTTCGCGATCGGCTGGCTCGCGATCCTCGGTGTGCCTCCGTTCTCGGGCTTCTGGTCCAAGGACAAGATCATCGAGGCCGCCTTCGTCGGAGAGGGCTGGCGCCCGTGGGTCTTCGGTAGCGCCGCCCTGATCGGCGCCGGCATCACCGCCTTCTACATGTCGCGCCTCTTCTTCATGACCTTCCAGGGCAAGAAGCGCTGGACCGACGACGTGCACCCGCACGAGTCGGGCAGGCTCATGACGATCCCGATGATCGTGCTCGCCATCGGCTCGGCCTTTCTCGGGCTGATCCTCGGCCCGACTGGCCTGTTCACCACGTGGCTCGAGCCGGTCACCGGTGCCGAGCCTGAAGGCGCGCACCCGGTCATCCCCGTTCCGGTGCTCCTGGCTCTGACGCTGCTGCTCGTCGCGGGCGGCATGGCACTGGCGTGGTTGCGCTACTGGCGCGACGACGTGCCGGAGACGGCGCCCACGGGCAACCTGCTGACCCAGGCCGCCCGTCGTGACCTCTACCAGGACCAGGTCAACGAGGCCCTCCTGATGCGACCCGGCATCCACCTGACGCGCTCGCTCGTCTTCGCGGACAGCAAGGGCGTCGACGGTGCCGCCGGCGGCCTCGCCGCCCTCATCGGCGGGGCCTCGTCCCGCCTGCGCAAGCTGCAGAACGGCTTCGCGCGCTCCTATGCCCTGACGATGCTCGCCGGCGTCGTCGCCATCCTCGGTGCTCTCTGGGTGATCTCCTGATGACGACCAGCTCCAGCGGCCTTCCCTGGCTGACGATCCTCGGCCTCATCCCGCTCGTCGGGGCGCTGCTCGTGGCCTTCCTGCCGGGCAGTGCCGAGACCGCCAAGCGGATGGCGCTCGGCTTCTCGCTCGTCACGCTCGTCGTCGGCATCATCGCCGCGACGCAGTTCGACCGCGGCTCCAGCGCCCAGTTCCAGCTGGTCGAGCAGCACGCGTGGATCCCGCAGTTCGGGGTCAGCTATGCGCTCGGCGTCGACGGCATCGCCCTCGTGCTCATCCTCATGGCGCTCGTCCTGACGCCGATCTGCCTGCTGGCGGCCTGGCGCGACGTGCCCGAGGAGGCCGAGCCCCGCGGGGGGCAGCGCGTGAAGACCTACTTCGCCCTGCTGCTCGTGCTCGAGACGTTCATGGTCGGGGTCTTCGCGGCGACCGACGTCTTCCTCTTCTACGTCTTCTTCGAGGCCATGCTCATCCCGGTCTACTTCCTGATCGGCCGCTTCGGCGGTGCGCGAAGGCAGTACGCCGCGATGAAGTTCCTGCTGTTCTCGCTCGCCGGTGGCCTCGTCATGCTCGTGGCCGTCATCGCGCTCTACCTCCAGGGTCCGGGCGGGACCGACGGCTTCCTCATCGAGCGGCTGACGGGCCTGACGATCGACCCGACGACCGAGCGACTGCTCTTCGTCGGCTTCTTCCTCGCCTTCGCCGTCAAGGCGCCGATGGTGCCGTTCCACACCTGGCTGCCCGACGCCGCCACCGAGTCGACGCCGGCCACGGCGACGCTGCTCGTCGGGGTGCTCGACAAGGTCGGCACGTTCGGCATGATCCGCTTCTGCCTGCAGCTGTTCCCCGAGGCCAGCCAGTGGGCGACGCCCGTCGTCGTCGTGTTCGCCGTCATCTCGATCATCTACGGCGCGCTGCTCGCCATCGGCCAGACCGACATGATGCGACTGATCAGCTACACCTCGGTCAGCCACTTCGGCTTCATCGTGCTCGGCATCTTCGCCTTCACGAACGTCGGCCAGGCGGGCTCCACGCTCTACATGGTCAACCACGGCTTCTCGACCGCTGCGCTCTTCCTCTTCGCGGCGATGCTCGTGCGTCGACACCGCACCAACAGCAAGCGCATCGGCGACTACGGCGGGTGGCAGCGCGTCACGCCGGGCCTCGCGGGGATCTTCCTCGTAGCCGGGCTGTCGGCCCTCGCGCTGCCGGGTCTGTCGAGCTTCGTGTCCGAGTTCCTCGTGCTCGTCGGATCGTTCTCGACGCAACCGGTCGCCACCGTCATCGCGACCGCGGGCATCATCCTCGCGGCGCTCTACATCCTGCTGATGTACAAGCGGGTCATGACCGGCCCCAAGCCCGAGGAGCTGGCGGCCGCGGGCGTCACGGTCGATGACCGGTGGCGCAGGTCCTCGGGGGGCACGACGGTCCGTGACCTCACGGCCCGCGACAAGATCGTCGCGGTCCCGCTCATCGCCGCCATCATCGTGCTCGGCGTCCTGCCCAACCTGGCGCTCAACGTCATCAACCCGGCGGTGGACAAGACGCTGTCCTACGTCCAGCAGTCCAACCCGCAACTCAACCCGGCCGGCACCGTGGCCGAAGGGAGCTCGAAGTGACCGCCGCCGTTCTGCCGGCTCTCGCGACCCAGCCGGCGCTTCCAGCGGCCTTCCAGGCGTCCGAGGTCAACTACGTGGCCGTGATGCCACTGCTCATCGTCTTCGTCACGGCGCTCATCGGCGTGCTCGTCGAGGCCTTCGCCCCGCGCGGGCGTCGTCACCTCATCCAGGTCACCGTCGCGGTCGTCGGTCTGCTCGCCTCGGCGGTGTCGATCATCTGGGCGAGCAGCAACCTCGGACTGACGATGGGTGTGTCCGACGGCGCCACCAACCGCTCGCTCTTCGCGCTGGCCATCGACGGACCCGCCCTCTTCCTGCAGGGCGCGATCGTGCTGATGGGCATCCTCGGCGTGCTGACGATGGCGGAGCGCTTCGGCGGCGTCGGCCCCGACGCCTTCACCCCGAGCGGTGCGTCGACGCCCGGCTCGCCCGTCGAGACCGCCGCGACCCGCGCCGGTGCCCTGACGTCCGAGGTCTTCCCGCTGACGGTGTTCGCGATCTTCGGCATGATGCTCTTCCCGGCGACGAACGACCTCATCGGCATGTTCGTCGCGCTCGAGGTGCTCTCGCTGCCGCTCTACATCCTCACCGGCCTCGCTCGTCGCCGGCGCCTGCTGTCGCAGGAGGCCTCGCTGAAGTACTTCCTGCTCGGTGCCTTCAGCTCCGCGTTCTTCCTCTTCGGCACCGCCCTGCTCTACGGCTACGCCGGGTCCGTCTACTTCGGCGACCTGTCCGAGGCCATCAGCACGGCACCGCTCGCGATGAACGGCCTGCTGCTGCCCGGCGCCTTCCTCGTGTTCGTCGGCCTGCTCTTCAAGGTGGGTGCCGTCCCGTTCCACGCGTGGACGCCCGACGTCTACCAGGGCGCCCCGACGCCGGTGACCGGCTTCATGGCCGCGTGCACCAAGGCGGCCGCGTTCGGCGCGATCCTGCGCGTCGCCTACGTCGGGCTCGACTCCGCCCGCTGGGAGTGGAGCAACGCCCTCGTCATCGTCGCCCTGCTGACGATGGTCGTCGGCTCGGTGCTCGCGGTGACGCAGACCGACATGAAGCGCCTGTTGGCCTACTCCTCGATCGCGCACGCCGGCTTCATCCTCGTCGGGGTGCTCGCCTTCGACCGTGCCGGCGTGGGCGCCGTCCTCTTCTACGTCGTCGCCTACGGCTTCTCGACGATCGCCGCGTTCGCGATCGTCTCGCTCGTGCGCCAGAACGGCGCAGAGGCGACGCACCTCTCGCAGTGGGCCGGTCTGGGCAAGCGCCATCCGGTGACGGCGTCGACGTTCGCGTTCCTCATGCTCGCCTTCGCCGGCATCCCGCTGACGTCGGGCTTCGTGTCGAAGTTCGCGGTGTTCTCCGCGGCAGTCGGCTCCGGAGCCACCGGTGCGGTGCTCGCCGTCGTCGGTGTGCTCTGCAGCGCCATCACGGTCTTCGTCTACGCCCGGGTCATCGTGCTGATGTTCTTCAGCGAGGCGCCGGCGGAGACGGTGGAGGTCGTCACCCCCTCGGCCATGACGACGTTCTCGATCGCGATCGGCACGCTGACCACCCTCGCGCTCGGCATCGTGCCGGCCTCCCTGCTCGACCTCGCTGACCGTGCCTCGCAGTTCGTCCGGTGACGGTGGCGAGCAGGCGGCTGTGCACCGGGGTTCGATGACGGAGCACTCGACCCCACCGGTCCTGTCGATTCCGGGGGCCACCCCGGAGCTGGCAGGGCGGCTGAGCGACGGCCTCGAGCGGGTCGATGCCCTGCTGCGGCAGGTCGTCGACCACGATGACCCGTTCATCGCCAAGGCGTCGGGTCACCTCGTCGAGGCCGGGGGCAAGCGCTTCCGGCCGCTGCTCACGCTGCTGGCCGCCGAGCTCGCGGGAGGCATCAACGACGACGTGGTGCGAGCCGCGGCTGGCGTCGAGCTGACCCACCTCGCCTCGCTCTACCACGACGACGTCATGGACGAGGCCCAGCTGCGACGCGGCGTGCCCGCGGCCAACGTCGTCTATGACAACTCGACGGCGATCCTCGTCGGCGACCTGCTCTTCGGCAAGGCGTCCGAGCTCGTCGCGGGGCTCGGATCCGAGGCGGTGCTGATCCAGGCCCAGACCTTCGTGCGGTTGTGCGCGGGTCAGATCCGCGACGACCGGGCTCCGAGCGACGAGGTCGACGCCGTCGGCTACTACCTCGACGTGCTCTCCGACAAGACCGGCGTGCTCATCGCCACGGCGGGCCGCTACGGCGTGATGTTCTCCGGCGGAGACGACGCGACGGCGTTGCTGATGCGCGACTACGGCGAGAAGGTCGGCATCGCCTTCCAGCTCGCCGACGACCTCATCGACATCGCGTCCGACGCCTCCGAGACGGGCAAGACCCCCGGCACCGATCTGCGCGAGGGCGTCGACACCCTCGCCGTGCTGCGGGCCAAGGAGTCGACCGACCCGGCCGACGCCCGGCTCCTCGAGCTGCTCCATGCCGACCTGTCGGCCGACGAGGAGGGGGTCGCGGAGGCGCTGACCCTGCTGCGCGTGCACCCGGCGCTCGAGC
>CAVOOZ010000002.1:0-424118 GCA_963697735.1 uncultured Actinomycetota bacterium
AGCCCACCACGACGTATGCCGTCCGCTCCCCCTCTCGGGAGTGGGCGGCATACGTCGTGCTGGGGTCGTCTGACCGAGAAGGCCGGTTGGCGCGCAGCCCGCGGTGGGAGGCTCCGAGACCCGTCATTGCTCGGCCCGTCAGCCCGATGCCGGACGCCGAGCACTCGGAGATCGACGGCGAGGCGTGTCGCGCACCCCGACCGACGCACTACCGTCGGAGGGTGAGCGATACGACCAGACCGCCCCCAGAGCACGACCGACGAGGCGCCGCCGACCACCGACTCGACTGAGCAGCCGGCACGTCCGGGCTTCGCTGACCTCGGGCTCGACGAGCGAATCCTCAAGAGCCTCAAGGATCTCGGCTACGAGCACCCATCGCCGATCCAGGAGGCGACGATCCCGGCGCTGCTCCAGGGGCGGCACGTCGTCGGGCTCGCCCAGACCGGCACCGGCAAGACGGCGGCCTTTGCGCTGCCCATCCTCAGCCAGCTCGACCTCAAGCAGAAGTCGCCGCAGGCGCTCGTGCTGGCCCCCACCCGCGAGCTCGCCCTGCAGGTGTGCGAGGCCTTCGAGCGGTATGCCGCTCGGCTGCCGGGCGTGCACGTGCTCCCCGTCTACGGTGGCCAGGCCTACGGTGTGCAGCTCAGTGCTTTGCGGCGCGGCGTGCACATCGTCGTCGGCACCCCTGGTCGCATCATGGACCACCTCGAGAAGGGGACGCTCGACCTGCGCCAGCTGCGCTTCCTCGTGCTCGACGAGGCCGACGAGATGCTCAAGATGGGCTTCGCCGAGGACGTCGAGACGATCCTCGCCGACACCCCGGACGACAAGCACGTCGCGCTCTTCTCAGCGACGATGCCGTCGCAGATCCGGCGCATCTCGAAGAAGTACCTCGACGACCCGGTCGAGGTGACGGTCAAGGCCACGACGTCGACGACGCCCAACATCACCCAGCGCTATCTCACGGTGTCCTACCCCCAGAAGGTCGATGCCCTGACCCGCATCCTCGAGGTCGAGAACTTCGAGGGGATGATCGTCTTCGTCCGGACCAAGAACGAGACCGAGACCCTCGCGGAGAAGCTGCGCGCCCGTGGCTTCTCCGCCATGGCGATCAACGGCGACATCGCGCAGAACCAGCGGGAGCGGACGGTCGACCAGCTCAAGTCGGGCAAGCTCGACATCCTCGTGGCCACCGATGTGGCGGCTCGTGGGCTCGACGTCGAGCGGATCAGCCACGTCGTCAACTACGACATCCCGACCGACACCGAGTCCTACGTGCACCGCATCGGCCGCACCGGCCGGGCCGGCCGAAGCGGCGACGCGATCTCCTTCGTGACACCGAGGGAACGACACCTGCTCAAGGCGATCGAGAAGGCCACGCGACAGACGCTGACCCCGATGAGCCTGCCCAGCGTGGAGGACATCAACGCCACGCGCCTCACCCGCTTCGACGACGCGATCACGGCAGCGCTGTCGACCGACAAGGTCGACTTCTTCCGCGACGTCATCGCCCACTACGTCAACGAGCACAACGTGCCCGAGGTCGACGTCGCGGCAGCGCTCGCGGTGGTGTTGCAGGGTGACGAGCCGATGCTCCTCTCGCCCGAGCCGGAGCGCCCGGCGCGGCGCACCTTCGACCGCGACGACCGCACTCGCGGTGACCGCGACAGCCGGGGTGATCGGGGTGACCGGGGCGGCTATGGAGACCGACCGCAGCGCGATGAACGGCGTGACCGCCCGCAGCAGCGAGGCTCCCGCGGTGGCCCCAGCGGGCCGCTCGCGCCGTATCGGATCTCCGTGGGCAAGCGGCAGAAGGTCGAGCCGCGTCAGATCGTCGGTGCCATCGCCAACGAGGGCGGCCTCGGCCGACAGGACTTCGGGCACATCGACATCCGAGCCGACCACTCGATCGTCGAGCTGCCTGCCGACCTGCCCGCCGGCGCCCTGGAGCGCCTGCGCGGCACTCGCATCTCAGGGCAGCTCATCGAGCTCACGCCCGACGGACCACGCCGGTCCGGGTCGCCCCAGCGCCCCGATCGGCCGCGTTCGTAAGGTGTTTCGACCGTTCGGTCGTTCAACCGTTCGGTCGACGACGAGGAAGATCAGACACGGTGCCGTCACCGGACTAGCCTACGAGGGCGGCGAAGCGTGTCCGTGGACCCTGAACCTGACGCAATGACATCGTCCGGAGGCCAGCGATGAGCAAGAAGACAGCCACAGCAGCGAAGGCACGCCGCGAGCTGGATGCCGAGGGGGAGCGCCATGGGTCCTCGGGCGCGGCGAAACTGGGCCGCAAGGCCTACGAGGCGGAGCTGGCGGTCCTGCAGGCCGAGCTCGTGGCCATGCAGGAGTGGGTGAAGGCGACCGGGGCCAAGGTGTGCGTGGTGTTCGAGGGGCGCGACACGGCCGGCAAGGGCGGCACGATCAAGCGGATCGTCGAGCGGGTGAGCCCCCGGGTGTTCCGGGTGGTCGCGTTGCCGGCGCCGAACGATCGGGAGAAGTCGCAGATGTACGTCCAGCGGTACATCACGCACTTCCCGGCTGCCGGCGAGGTGGTCATCTTCGACCGCAGCTGGTACAACCGCGCCGGGGTCGAACGGGTCATGGGGTTCTGCACGCCCGCCCAGACCGACCGCTTCCTCGAGCAGATCCCCGCGGTCGAGAAGGCGATGGTCGACTCGGGAATCATCCTGATCAAGTACTGGCTCGAGGTCGGCCCCGACGAGCAGACGCGCCGGATCGAGAACCGGATCCACGACCCGCGCAAGGTGTGGAAGCTCTCGGACATGGACCTGGAGTCCTACAGTCGCTGGTACGACTACTCCCGCGCCCGGGACGCCATGTTCGCCGCGTCCGACACCCCGTGGGCCCCGTGGAACGTCGCGCACACCGACAACAAGCGGAGAGGCCGGCTGAACATCATCAGTCATCTGCTGAGCCAGGTGCCCTACGAGCCGCTCCAGGTGAGGGACGTCGAGCTGCCGGAGCGTCAAGCGGCTGGCGACTACAAGGGCCCGGCCCTGCCGCTGCGCTTCATCCCGACTCCGTTCTGACGCGCCCACCTCTGCAGCACTGACCGCGCACTCGTCCCAGGAGGAAGCCATGTCCGAGAACGTGAGCGCTCAGCCCGGACGACCGAGCCCGACCAGGGAGTCACCTGGTAGGCCATCACCGTGGACGACGCGGCCCAACGGCTCGAGGTCGATCCGGTCAGGGGCTTGACGGCGGCGGAGGCGCAGCAGCGGCTGGGGAAGTACGGCCCGAACGCGCTGGCCGAGGAGGAGCCGGAGCCGGTCTGGAAGCAGTTCCTCAAGCACTACGGCGACTACATGCAGATCGTGCTCGTGGTCGCGGCGGTCGTCAGCCTGCTGATCGGTGAGTGGGGCACCGCGATCGGGCTGGCGCTGCTGACCCTGTTCAACGCGTGGCTGGGCTACCACCAGGAGGGCAAGGCCCAGGCTGCGGCGGCGGCTCTCGGGGCGATGATGAAGGCGGTCGCCAAGGTGCGGCGCGACGGCGACGTCATCGAGGTCCCCGCTGAGGAGATCGTGCCCGGCGACATCGTGATGGTCGACGCCGGCGACCGCGTGCCGGCAGATGGCCGGGTGATCGTCGCTGCGACGCTGCAGATCGAGGAGGGCGCCCTGACCGGCGAGAGCGTCGCGGTCGAGAAGAGCACCGAGGCGCTCGACGCGTCGGACGTGCACGATCGGCGACCGGACGTCCATGGCGTTCATGAACACCAACGTCACTCGCGGCCACGGGGAGATCCTGGTCACCACGACGGGGATGGGCTCCGAGGTCGGGCACATCGCGCACCTGCTCGCCGGGCAGAAGGTGGAGAAGACACCGCTCACCAAGCAGGTCGACCGGCTGACCATCTTCATCATCGGCGCGGCCCTGTTCGCCTTCGTCGCCATCGTGGTCATGGGACTCGCGCAGGGGGAGTCCTTCACGGTCCTCTTCGGCATCGGCGTCGCCCTGGCCGTCGGCTCGATCCCCGACGCGCTCCCGGCGGTCGTGACCACCATCCTGTCGGTGGGTTCGGTCAACATGGCCAAGAAGAACGCGATCATGAAGGTGCTCCCGGCGGTCGAGACGCTGGGCTCGACCTCGGCGATCAACTCCGACAAGACCGGCACGCTGACGCTGAACCAGATGACCGTCCGTGAGATCACGACGGTCGCGCATCACTACACGGTCAGCGGTGAGGGCTACAGCTTCGACGGCCAGGTGCAGCGCACGGCGGGCGACGCCGAGACCAACCTGGACTACGTGATGTTCCCGTGCGCCCTGTGCAACGACTCCGACATCCAGGACGGCGCGGTCGTCGGCGACCCGACCGAGGGCGCGCTCTACGTGCTGGCGCAGAAGGGCGGCGTCGACGTCAGGCGGTTCCGCGAGAACCACCCGCGCATCGCGTCGGTGCCGTTCGACTCCGACTACAAGTTCATGGCCACCTTCCACACGATGCCCGGCGCTGACGGTCAGCCCGTCGTGCGGGCGTATGTGA
This sequence comes from uncultured Actinomycetota bacterium, assembly GCA_963697735.1. Classification (GTDB taxonomy): domain Bacteria; phylum Actinomycetota; class Actinomycetes; order Actinomycetales; family Dermatophilaceae; genus Humibacillus. Next base: position 4,514 of record CAVOOZ010000002.1, read on the forward strand.
AGGGCGCACCGGACGTGATCCTGGACCGGTCGACGTACGCCCGCATGCCGGGAGGGCTGAGCCAGCGGCTCACCGACGACATGCGGGCGAAGGTCCTGGCCGAGAACGAGCGCATCGCCAGCCAGGGTCGGCGCGTCCTCGCCTTCGCCCAACGCGAGTTCGACCCCGCCACCTTCGACCCCTCCGCCGACCTGATGGCGCTCATGCAGGACCTCGAGCTGGCGGCGCTGGTCGGCGAGGTCGACCCGCCGCGCCCCGAGGCGATGACGGCCATCGCCGAGGCCAAGAGCGCCGGCATCCGGGTCCGCATGATCACCGGAGACCACGCCGTCACGGCGGCGGCGATCGCCAGCGAGCTGGGCATCGAGGGACGCGCCGTGACCGGCGCCGAGTTCGCCGCGCTCAGCGACGAGGAGGCGGCACGGCAGGTCGACGAGATCGGCGTGATCGCCCGGGTGGCGCCCGAGCACAAGGTCAGACTCGTCGAGGTGCTCAAGCGCAACGGCCACATCGTCGCGATGACCGGAGACGGCGTGAACGACGCGCCGGCCATCGGCGCGGCAGACATCGGCATCGCCATGGGCATCACCGGCACCGACGTCGCCAAGGGTGCCGCCAAGATGATCCTGGCCGACGACAACTTCGCCACCATCGTGGCCGCGGTCGAGGAAGGGCGATCGGTCTACGACAACCTGCAGAAGTTCCTGCGGATCCAGATCGCCAACCTGTTCATGTTCATCCTCGCGTTCGTCGGTTCGACCGCGTTCCAGATCGCCGGCACGGCGCTGCTGATCCCTGCGCAGGTGCTGTGGATCCACATGGCCGTCGTGGCGCCGATCGGCGCCGTGATGGGCCTGGACATCGCCACCCCGGGCATCATGCGGCGCAAGCCGCGACCCTTCAACGAGGCCATCATCGTCAGGTCGATGATGGTGCGGCTGTTCGTCGACGGCCTGTTCATGGCCGCCGCAACCCTGGTCCTGGTCCAGATCGGCAAGACCACGTACGACTCGCTCGAGGTCGGGCAGACGATGGCGCTGGTCGGCCTTTCGCTGATGAACGTCTTCCTCGCGCTCAACCTCCGCTTCCCCGAGGACAGCGCCTTCGGCGAGCGCGACCTTGTCCAACCCGAAGCTGCTGTGGGCCTTCGCCTGGGCGTTCGTCGGCGCGATGCTGATCACCCAGACGCGCGTCCTGCAGGACCTGTTCAACACCGTCCCGCTCACCGGCAGCGCAATGGGCCATCGTCCTGGTCCCCGGGGTTGTGCTGCTGGTCCTCGGCGAGCTCTACAAGGTGATCCTGCGGTCCCGGCGCGCACGCGCTGAGGCGAACGAATCCACCCAGACGGCAACGTCGCCCGCGGCAGGCTGACCCGGGCGAGCGGGGACTCGGTCATCCGATGGGCGGCGACGAGAGGCCACCGGTGCGACCACAGGAGCCTCCCGGCCCCGTGGCGTTCAGCCGGAGCACCCGCCGACGATTTCTGATCTGGGGGTCGACCAGCACCTTCATCTGCCTGGCTCTGTGCGCCGTGGCCGCGTGGTCTCCGCAGGTCCTCGACCGGTGGGACCAGGTCCTGAGGCTGGATCCCGACCGGTGGCGTGCAGCCGCGGCGTGGCTCGAGCGCCCGCTGGTGGGGGTCTCCTTCGCCTTCGGCACCGTGGCCAGCGCGATCGCGACTGCGATGGTTGCTGGCCTGCTCGTGGCCAGGAAACAGCGACGTGCGGCCGCCTACGTCGTGCTGGTCATGGCTGGGACCTCCCTCGTGACCGCCATGCTGAAGCAGTTCGTCGGCCTGGCGAGGCCAGTGGTCGCAGACCCGATCATCCAGTACACCTCGAGCGCGATGCCGAGCGGACATGCGTCGAACATCGCCGCGGCTGTCACCGCGGCGTGCGTCCTGTCAGGCCTGTTTCTGCGCCGGCGTCGCCGCCTCGTCCTTCTGGTCGGTGTGCTGGTGGCGGTCGTTGTCGGGCTCGATCGGCTCCTGCTGGGGGTGCACACGCTCACGGAGGTGGTGGCCGGCTACGCGCTGGGAGTCGGCGTCGGGCTGCTCACCGCGTACGTCGTCGACCCCGCGCCGGTGGCACCCGTGCGCCGGGGGCCCGGGTCAACGGTCCTGCAGCCTGGCGGCCACCGTTGAGGTCAGGTGTCCGAGCCCGGCACCCACGGACGCACCGACCAGGACATCACCCGGGTAGTGCACTCCCGTGTAGACGCGGGAGAACGCCACGACCGCTGCCGCCGCCCGCAGTGGCCAGCGAAGCTCGGGCACGCACGCGCTGACCGCGACGCAGAATGCCGCCGCGGAGGCGGAGTGGCCGGAGGGGAACGAGGCGGACGACGGCATACCCACCCATCGTGTCTCGGGCACGCCATGCTCCGAGCGCTGGGGACGGCCGCGTGCCGCCAGCTTCATCGGCTGGTTGACCAGGAACGAGGCCACCCCGATCGCGGCCACCCCGGTCACGGCGGCACGGCGCCCCTTCGCTCCTCCGAAGGCGGCCAAGGCGCCTGCGACCAGGAACCAGGGCTTGGAGAAGTTGGCGAAGTCGGAGCTCCGACGCAATGGCTTGTCGAGCCAGGGCGTCGGGAGGTCCGCCACGGCCCGATAGACCGTGCGGTCGGCCGTGTCCAGTCTGCGCAGCAGCCGGACCACCCTCGACAGGCGAGGATCGTGGCGAGCCGCGAGGCGCTCGGCCAGGAGCGCTTCGACGGGCTCTGCAGGAGTCGGACCGCTCATCCGGCCTCGGTCCGGCGGCCGGTCGCCGTCTGCCAGAGGGCGTCCACCGTGGACCTCGCGGTGATCCGCGTCGGATGGTTCTCGCGCGACCGTCGCAGGGCTGCACGCGGAAGCCGAATGGTGACGGCCCCCGGCCGGATTGCGAAGCGCAGCGGTGGCTCGAGGACGAGGGCCTCGCCGTCGACGCCGACCTCGACCGGGCCGGCCGAGTCGACCTCGAACTCGGACGCCGTCCACTCGTTCCACCCTGCGAAGCGCTGGACCTGGCCGGTCATCTCCAACGCGGCCAGCTTCTCCGCATCGGCAGCCGAACCGACCCGCACCGAGACGACGCCCAGCACGCCGCCGTCCAGGCGCTCACGCGTGCCTCCACCGCGCAGGTGCGCGAGGTCGTAGGGGTTGTTGGACACCAGCAGCAGCTGGCCCGGGACGGCCTCCTCGCCGGACGGCAGCCGATAGTGCAGGTCGAGAGGGCGCGCCCCGGGACCCAGCATCTCCGGCAGCAGGGCCGAGGCGGTCTGCACCTTGGCGTCCCGGTAGTCCGCCGACTGGACGACCTTCGCATAGACGCCCATCGAGGCATTGTTGACGAAGACGCGCCCGTTGATCTCGGCCAGGTCCACCCGTGTGTCGACGCCGTGGTCGAACGCGTCCATGGCGCCCGGGACGTCTGCCCGGTCGATGCCGAGGTCGAGCGCGAAGTGGTTGCGCGTGCCGGCGGGCACCACGACGAAGGGAAGGCCGTGCCTGCTGGCGACGGAGGCGACGATCGCCAGCGAGCCGTCGCCTCCAGCCATGCCCAGCAGATCCGCGCCCCCGGCGACGGCGGCCTCGGCCACCGCGCGCAGGTCCTCGCCTGTGCTGAGGACGTGAGGCTCGATGCCGCGCTGCCGGCACAGGTCGACGAGGCCGAACCGCTCGACCTTGCCGCCACCCGACCACGGGTTCATGATGAGGACCGCGTGCTTCGCCTGGGGCGCGTCCTCGGCTTCGTCGGGGTGCGCCGTCGGGGCGAGCGCGTAGCCAGCTGCTGCTGCCGAGATGGCGGCGAGAGCCAGCCCGACGGCCAGCACCCGACCGCTCTGGCTCGCGAGGATGACCACGACGAAGACGACCAGCGCGATGACCCCGAGCGCCGCCGCCGCCGCTCGGACAGCTCCCTTGCGGGACAGGACGTACCAGGCGGCCACGACCGCCACCCCGAGGGAGACCACGCTGGCGAGCAGGACATCCCACCGGCGGATCGAGACCACGACGAGGAAGAGCAGCGCGGCCGCCAGGGCGATCAGGGCAAGTGCCGCTGCGGCCCTGCGAGAGGCACTCGGTCTGGCGTGTGGGTCGGACGTCGTCATGTCGGCTCCTTCGGGGCCTGCCAGCTCGCGCCGGTCTGGCGCCGGAACTCTGCGACGGCCTCGTCGACGGTCGGGAGGAAGTGCGCCGGGTCGATGGTGCGCGTCAGCTCGTACCGCGCGATCTTGGCCCGCACCGGATCCTTCATCTCCGCGAACACGAGCGACACCCCACGTTCGTTGAGCCAGGTGTCCAGCTCCTCCAGCATGTCCGAGGCTGTGGTGTCGATGTCGGTGATCGGCTCGGCGGCGACGATGATCCAGCGCAGTGACGGATCGTCCTCGGCCATCTCGCGCACCGTCTCCCCGAAGCTCCGGGAGTTGGCGAAGATGAGAGGGGCATCAAACCGATAGACGACGAGCCCGGGCAACCGCTCGGCGTCGGGGTAGCTCTCGGTGTCGTGCATTCCCGCGATCCCCTCCACGCGACCGAGCTCGGCCTGGTGGGGCCACCAGGTGCGACGGAAGACGTTGAGGATGGACAGCCCTACCGCGACGAGGATGCCGGGCAGGACTCCGAGGAGGGCCACCCCGAGCAGGGCGATGAGGGACAGGAGGAACTCCGTCCGGCGCTGCTTCCAGAGGCGACGCGTGCCTGCGATGTCGGTCAGCGACACAGCCGCGGCGATGACGATGGCACCGAGCGTCGGTTGGGGCACGTACTGCATGAGCGAGTTGGCGAAGAGCAGGACGAACGCGATCACCGCGGCGCCGACGACCCCGGTGACCTGGGACCGTGAGCCGGCCTGCTCCGCGACCGCCGTGCGCGACCCGCTCGTGCTGACCGGGAAGCCCTGGAAGGCTCCGGCGGCGATGTTGGCGGCCCCGATGCCGATCATCTCCTGGTCTCCATGGACGCGTTCGCCCCTGCGGGCCGCGAAGCTCGAGGCCGTGGACATCGTGTCGGCGAGCGCGACGACGGCGATGGCCAGGGCCCCCAGGAAGAGTGGCGGCACGTCGCCCCAGCCCACCTGGGGGATCGTGAAGCTGGGGAGACCTTGTGGGAGCACGCCGACCGTGTCGACCCCGTCGGCCTCCAGGTCGAGCAGGTTCACCGCAACGGCGGTGAGGGTGACGGCCACGAGGACACTCGGGATCTTGGGGATGAACCGGTTGAGCACCAGGATGCCGACCAGCGCACTGACTCCGATGACGGCCGCCGTGGAGTTGGCCTCGCCCGAGAACAAGCCTGACAGGAAGGCTTTCGCCTCGGCCACGAGGCCGCTGGCATCGGTGGAGAAACCGAAGAGCTTGGGCAGCTGACCGATGATGATGGTCAGCGCGAGTCCGTTCATGTAGCCGATCTGGGTCGGCCTGGAGAGCAGGTCTGCGACGAAGCCAAACCCTGCCAGGCCCGCCACGACCATGACGATGCCGACGATGACCGCCAGCATCGACGCGAGCGCAACGGCGCGGGCAGGGTCTCCGCCGGCGAGCAGCAGGGGGAGGATCGTGGCCGCGATCATGGGTCCGAGCGACGAGTCGGGACCCAGCACGAGCACCCGGGAGGGGCCGAAGATCGCGTAGCCGATCAGGCACAGGATCGAGGTGTAGAGCCCCGTGACGGGCGGCAGCCCGGCAAGCTGGGCATAGGCCATTCCCTGCGGCACCAGCAACGCGGACAGGACGAGGCCGGCGACGATGTCCTTCGGGAGCCACGACCGCTCGTAGGACCGGGCCAGGTTCAGGCCTGGGATGCCCTCCCCCCACTTGCGCGCTCCAGTGCCAGGTCGGTCGGCGAGCGAGGGCATGGTCAGCCGAGGATCTGGGTGCGCAGGCCAAGGCGGGGACGGCTTGCGCCGGAGCGGTCTCGTCCACCTCGGAGAACAGTCACAACGCGGAGCCTACAGGCGAGCGGGCACGCCGTCCCGTTGATCACCTGGTGGTGTCGGTGCGTCTGCCGACGCGTTCGAGCCCCTCGCCACCGAGATCGGTGCGCATCCATGCTGCTCGCGGACTCGTGCGCCCGTGGCCTGTCTCACAGCGACATCCCGAGACAGCCGGGAATGCCCTCGCAGCCGCCGGGGTTGGTTGAACCGTGAAGCAGCTTCGAATCGTCGTGTCCAGCACCCGTCCCGGCCGCATCGGCCCCCAGGTCGCCGAGTGGGTCGCCGCCCAGGCCCCCGCCTCGGAGTGGGAGGTCGAGCTCGTCGACCTGTCGACCCTGCCCTTCTTCGACGAGGAGGACATGCCCCGCAACGGCAACTACGCCAAGGCGCACACCAAGGCGTGGGCCTCGACCGTCTTCGAGTCCGACGCCCTCATCGTCGTGACGCCGCAGTACAACCGCAGCTTCCCGGCGCCGATCAAGAACGCCATCGACTACCTCTTCGCCGAGTGGGACGCCAAGCCCGTCGCCCTCGTCGGCTACGGCTGGAGCGGCGCCGCCGACGCGACCGCCGACCTCACCAAGGTGCTCGGTCACGTCAAGGCCGACGTCGTCGGCTCCACCGGACTCGTCTTCACCAAGGACGTGACGCCCGAGGGCGAGCTGACCGTGGGTGACGAGCGCCGCGCCGAGTTGGCCGGCCTGCTCGACGCCCTCGCGTCGCGCGTCGACGAGCCCGTGGCCGCCACCGTCTGACCGCTCCCCCTCAACCGCTTGAGGTATGCCGTCCGCGTCCACCGCGGGCGGCATTCCCTTTGCCGCTGGGCCAGTTGACTCGATCAGGCACCCGCTCGACCTCAACCAGCTGCTTTCACATGTTGCTGAACATCTCCATCATCTTGATGGCTCCCGGGCCGATGACGACGACAAAGAGAGCCGGCAGGATGCAGAGCATGACCGGGAAAAGGATCTTGACCGTGACCTTCTGAGCCTTCTCCTCGGCCTTCTGCTTGCGGACCAGACGCATTGACGCGGTCTGCTCGCGAAGCACGGCACCGATGGGCAGACCCAGCCTGTCCGCCTGGACGAGCGCCGTCGTGAAGTTCTTGACCTCAGGAAGGACGATCGCGATCGCCCATTGCCGAGAAGGCCTCGCCGCGTGGGCTGCCGAGCTGGATCTCGGAGATCACTCGGGCAAACTCGCCCGCGATCGGACCCTGCGACGTTGCGCGACACCTGGACCAGGGCCGCATCGAACCCTTGCCCCGCCTCGACGCAGACCGTGAGCATGTCCAGCGCATCCGCGAGCCCCTTGCCCGTTTCCTCCTGACGCGCAGGGAAGTGTTGTGGAGCAAGAGGTCGGGTAGGTAGAAGAGTGCTGCAGCGAGGCCCGCTGCCAGGAGCATGCCTCGTGAAGGACAAGTCCGCCGTAGAGGAAACCGAGAATGAATCCGAGGATCAGCGCAGCACCCTTGGTGCCCATGACGCGCTCCGCCGTCCATGGTCTCGGGTTGCCTGCTCGATCGAGCATGCACCGCCAGCCGATCTGCAGTGCCACTTGGGCGACAGCGCCACAGCCAGTCGTCGTGTGCGGTCGAAGATCGGGGCGATCAATCGGTCCTTGGCATCGAGCTCGGTCCGCACGACCTGTCGGTCCCCGACGACTCCGTCTATCAGTGTCAGCGACTTCGCGACCCCAGTCGGACCGCTCGACTCGACGACGAGGAGCATAACTGTGGCGAAGAGAGCCGATGGCGATGAGCCCGGCAGCCGACGAAGAGGGTCATCATGGTCAGACCTCGATCTTCACGACTCGGTGCATCCAGAGGATGCCGACGCACCAGCAGGACGACGGTCGCGACGAGCATGAACAAGCCGAGGCGTCGGTCCAGAGACGACTGATGTAATCGTAGTTGACGAACATCATGTAGAAGAACAAGCCGATCGGGCAGGGCGATCAGGATGTAGGCCGAGAGGCGTCCCTCGGCCGAAAGCGTGCGGACCTGGCGCCGGAGTGATTCCCGCTCGCGCAGAGTCGCCGCGGTGGTCTTCAGGGTCTCGGCAAGGTTTCCCCCGACCTCACGCTGGATCCGGATGGCCATCACCGTCCACCTCATCGACGTGCTACCCATTCGTGCCGCCATGCGATCCAGTGCGTCGGCGATGTCGGTGCCGATGCGGGTCTCGGCCAGCGCCCGCGAGAACTCCTTGGCGGCTGGCTCGGCGGTGTCACGCGCCACCGCCTCCAGGGCCTGGGGCAGTCCAAACCCGCTCCGCAGGCTCGTCGAAACAAGAAGGAGGATGTCGGGCAGCAGCCGCTCGAACGCATTCGCGCGACGGTTGGCCTTGACCCGAAGGAAGAGTCGTCGACAGGCCCAACCCGATCACGGCCGCCGAGCGATCGAGCGTGATGATGAACGGGATCGGACCCGTGCACGAGCAGGAACGCGATCACGGCGCCGACGACGCCGGCGACCATCTGCATGATGAACCACTCGCCCGAGCGGAACGGAAGGTCAGCCCGTTCGATGAGCGCCATCGTGCCCTTGGCCGACTTGCGTCCCTCCATGAGCCGATCCGCCATCGCGACGATCTGCTCGGTCGCGCGCGCCTGGCGCGACTTTGTCTTCCGACCTCGAGCGGATGCGGGTGCCGACGACATAGGTTTCGATCGACTGGACCCGGAGCTCTTTTCGGCTCTGCAGCGTTGGCGTCAGAACGGTCCAGGTGACCCCGAAGAGGGCGAGTGCCAAGCAGGGCAGCGGCAACCCACAGCAGCCACGGCGTGGTTCCCGGCACGGTCAGCGGAGAGAGAGCAGCGTTGCTCGCGACGCCGATGGTCGGACGCTGCGAGCACCCCAGCCGCAGCAGGCGCGGAGGCTGCGCCCGCAAACACGACCGGGCGCTCGAAGGTGAATGGCGTACCGGACGCCGTGCCGTCGACTCGGATCACGTGCTCTCCGGTGAGTCCCTCGCCACCGTCGATCGTGAACCTGACCTGCGTGTCGAGTGCGCGCGCAGAGGTTGCAAACGCCGCGCTGACCCCTGCGCTGTCGGAGGCGGACACCAACGATCCACCATTCGCTCCGGCGAAGGCCCGAATGGCTGCGACGGCGTCGGGATCGTCGGTCTTGAACTGCACGACGTCCGTGCGCACTCCGGATGCCTTGAGCGCTGACACGGTGCTGGCCAGCGCGCTGTCGCGGTTGGGTGCGACGGTGTCGGCGCCATCGCTGAGCAGGACGATGCTCCGGTCGCCGACGGACCCGAGAGCGCCCGCCGCAGCACGCATCCCGGCGTAGAGGCTGGTGTCTCCCCGGGCGGCCAGACCGTCGACCACGCGCTGCACCGCCACGCGATCCAAGGTGGGACGAAGGTCCACACCGGCGGTGGTGGCAAAGGTGGCAACGCCAACGCGGACGTCGGCCGGCGCGGTTCGCAGGAAGGTCGCCACCGCACGCCGAACGGTGGCCATCCCACTGGTCCCCATCGACCCACTGGTGTCGATGACCAGCATCACCCGGCGATCGACCTTGGGAGACTGCACCACCTTCACCGAGCGCTGTTGACCGTCGACGTATGCGCGCACCGACGCCGCATCGGCTTGCACCGCCGACTTGCTGCGCAGGGTGAGCACTCCGGACGCGTTGCTACCGGTCGCAGTCGAGGTCGCTGATCGCGACCGTGATCGGGTCGGCCGCCCGGGCGGTCGAGGCACCGACCACGCCCGCGGACGGCGACCACGCGTGACCGCCGCCGCTCGCGCCAGCCATTGACGAGCGCTCACCGCAGGCTCCCGGCGAAGTGACTGATGGGCAGCTCCACTCCCAGGTCGGACAGGTCCTGTGCGAACTTGGGCCGGATGCCGGTGGGCACGAGCTGGCCCATGAATCGTCCAGACGCGTCCCGACCCGCGGAGTAGTCGAAGCGGAAGATGTCCTGCAGCGTGACGACGTCGGACTCCATGCCTGCGACCTCGGTGATCGCGACGATCCTGCGCGAGCCGTCCTTGAGTCGGCTCTGCTGCACGATGAGGTCGATGGCCCCCGAGACCTGCTCGCGGATGGCACGGACCGGCAGCTCGACCCCGGCCATGAGCACCATGGTCTCCAGACGAGACAGGCTGTCGCGCGGCGTGTTGGCGTGGACCGTGGTGATGGAGCCGTCGTGGCCGGTGTTCATGGCTTGCAGCATGTCCAGCGCAGCCCCATCACGGACCTCGCCGACGATGATCCGGTCCGGCCGCATACGGAGGCTGTTGCGCACGAGCTCGCGGATGGCGATCGCGCCGCGACCCTCGATGTTCGGCCGGGCGCGACTCGAGTCGCAGCACGTGCTCCTGGTGGAGCTGGAGCTCAGCGGCATCCTCGATGGTGATGATGCGCTCGTCCTCCGGGATGAAGGAGCTGAGGACGTTGAGCGTCGTCGTCTTGCCCGACCCGGTGCCGCCGCTGATGATGATGTTGCGGCGGCCCAGGACGCAGGCCTTGAGGAAGTCCCGCACCTGCTCGTTGATGGTGCCGAACGAGATGAGGTCGCGGTCGGTGAAGGGGTCGGCAGCGAACTTGCGGATGGTGAGGAGGGAGCCGTCCAGGGCCACGGGGGAGACGACAGCGTTGACGCGAGAGCCATCTGGAAGTCGGGCGTCCACCATGGGGCTCGACTCGTCAACGCGACGACCCACACGGGCAACGATCTTGTCGATGGTGCGCCGCAGGTGGGACTCGTCGCCGAAGGCGGCGTCGACCGGGAAGATCCGACCGTCACGCTCGATGAAGATGTTGCCCGGCCCGTTGACCATGATCTCGGTGATGTCGGGGTCGCGGAGGTAGGGCTCCAGAGGGCCGTGCCCGAGGATGTCATCCGAGACGTCCTGCGCGATGCGAGTGCGGTCGGCATGTGACAGCGGCGTCTGCTCCGAGTCGATGACTTGTTGCAGGGTGGCCCGCACTTGTGATGCGAGCTCGGCCTCCGAGAGATGCGGGTCGTAGAGCCTGGGGCCGAGGGTCTCGACGAGCGAGGCGTGGACGCGTTCCTTGACCTCCGCGAAGGGGTCCACTCCTCGACGACGGCCGGTAGGCGACGGCCCCGCGCTGGTTGGCCGGCCAGAGGCGCCCTGCAGCTGCCTGGCCTGGTCGAGACGGTCGGCGAGGGTGCTCATCTGCGACCCCTGATCAGGCCGAAGGGGCGCTTGGCCCCGTTCGGCAGCTTCTCGCCGAAGCGCTGGCGCACTTCGATGTCGGCCAGCGCCTTGAGTGCGATCGACACCGGGTTGCGGGGTTCGTCCAGGACGATCGGCACGCCCCGGTTGACCGACGCTGGGACGGTCAGACTGTTGGGGATGTTGGCGGCGATCGACTGCTTGAGCGCTGCCTCCACGTCCTCGGCCTTGAGGCCGACCTTGGCGTCCGATCGGTTCAGCACGATGGTGCGCGACTCGTTGGACGATCCCAGGGCGTCCATGGTGTTGATGGCGATGCGCAGGTTCTTCACCGCCGGGATGTCGAGCGTTGCGATGAGGAGGGTGAGATCACTCAGGTCGAACGCTGCCAGGACGTGCTCGGTGAGGGCCGGTGGGGTGTCCACCACGACGAAGTCGTAATGGCTGCGGGCCACGCGCAAGAGCTCGATGACGGCGTGGGACGGCACCCGATCGGCATCCGCCGGGTCGGCAGGTGCAGCGATCACGTTGAGTCCGCTCGACTCGTGCGTGGTGACCACGGAGTGAATGGCCTCGATGTCCAGGTGCCCGCTCATCGTCACGAGGTCACGGATGGAGCTGTCCGGGAGGAGCTGCAGCGAGATGGCGACATCGCCGAACATCAGGTCGAGGTCGACCAGCAGCGTGCGCGCACCGGTCGAGGCGAGATATGCCGCGAGATTGGTGGCCACCGTCGTCTTGCCGACGCCACCCTTGGCCGAGAACACCGTGACGATCCGCCCCTCGCGACCGCCCTCGCCGGCTGACCCGGTGAGCTGCTCCGTCAGTGCCAGGCTCCGGCGAACGGCGTCGGCCAGGGCGGTGTGGTCGTCGGACTGGACGACTTCGCGCACGCCGCTACGAAGGGCCTGGCCCAGGGCCGTGATGTCGATGCGGTGCCGCAGGAGGATGACACCGAGGTGAGGTCGGACGACCCTTTCTCGCTCAGCGAGCTCGCAGGCAGCCTCGAGCGGGACCTCGGGACCGATGACGACCAAGGTCTGTCGGGGGTCCTCGTCGAGCGCTCGGCTCACCTGCGCCCCGGTCGGGGAGCTGCACCACATCGCCGCTCAGGGCGTAGCGATAGCGGTCCGACGACAGGGTGTCGGCATCCCACAGGATGGTCATGGCGTCACCACGTCGCCGGCTTGAAGGCGTGCGGGGAACTTGACGTCCGACCCACGCAGACCTGCGTAGAGCGTGTAGATGTTGACGCCGTGCACCAGCTTGACCGACTGCTCCGGCGTGACGGCGACCGTGACGAGGAAGCTCGGCGCCCTGACTGTCCTTCGAGGAGTCCTGCGCCTCAGCGGTCCCATTCGACCCTGTGCTCTGTCCAGGAGCGTTGAGAGGAGTATCCCCCATGCCGATGACGAGCACGTCGTCGAGCAGGATGTTGGTGCCGTGGAAGTCGAGGTCGTTGAACTGCTTCGAGGCTTCGTCAGTCCCAAGCTTGACGAGCTTGTAGGTCTGGTAGATCGCGATGTGCGAGCCGGGCGTCACGAAGCTGCCCACGCGCGCCGGGTCGCTGAGCTCGACGGACACGGCAACCTTGCCGGAGGGGACCTCGATGGCCTTCGTGCCGACCGGCGTGGAGCCGAAGCGGGCGGACAGGAGGTACTCACCCGGTTGGATGTCGGACAGGGCGAGCAGCGCGTTGTTGTCGGCGTTCACGTCCGGCAGCGCTCCCTGCGGCACGGCGACTGCGGCAACCTGGGTCTTGGCGATCAGGGCCGTGCGCTCGGCGTCCTTCAAGGTCGTGCCGGCCGGAATGAGCTTCTCCGCGACCCAGACGGTGCTCGGCTGGGCGTCGGCGATGGCGCGCTTGTCAGCGTTCTGCGCATAGACGAGCACAAGGGCGGCGCCGCCAACGGCCAGGACGATCGCAATGATGATGGCGAGGATTCTACGAGACATGACTACCTAACTGGATCAGCCGGCTGGCTGAATGACATTGGCTCCGAGGGCTGGAGCATTCGGATTGATGGACCCGACGGGCTTGATTCCGGAGGTGAACCAGCCCCAGATGAACTTGCTCGACCCCGTGCATTTCTTAGGGCCGCAGGTGACGTAGTTGGGCAGTTTGTAGACAGATGCATCGCCAACGCCGCCGCCGAGAGATTGAGCCATCCCGCGAGGTAGAACGAGGCCACGCCTTCGATGTGGTAGACGTTCCCGCTCTCGGTCCAGTCAGTGGCAATCGGGATGAACACTTCGGTCCCGAGATACTTCTCGAGGTCCGTCCTGCTTGCACTGGGGCTGCGGCGGTGAGGCGCCAGAGTTGCCGGCCAGGTTGCCGGAGGCGTCGAACTCTGCCGAGCAGTCGCTACCTGACGGGATGACCCAGCTGAAACCACCTGGGTAGGTCTGGCCGTTGGCCTTCTTGCCGCAGAGGGTCGCGTCATCGGTGTTCTTGTCGTGGGACTCGATCGAGCGCACATACTCCCCGTACGTGCCGTCGAACGCGGGCACGGTTGGCTTGGGGGTGCCCGTGTTCGGCGTCGGCGTGTACGGCGGCGCGGGAACGAGCTTGCTGTTCTTCATGGCAAGGTCGTACTCGCAGCGCGTCATGATGAGTGGGATCGTCGTCCCAGTGCTGCCGGCGGGTCCGTATGCGGCCCGAGCGCAGGCGGAAACGGAGGCGTCGGTGCCACCTCCAGCCAGCGCCTGCGAGAAGTACTTCGGGAGGATGCTGGCCCCACCGGACGTCCGCGTCAGCGTGTAGGTCTCGACGTATCGGATCGAGGAGCCATTGGGCCGGACAGCCACGACGGGATGCGCGGGCATTCGGCAAGGTCGGTGATCGCGGCGTCCGCAGCGCAGACGAGCAGGTGGTAGCGTTGCGATTCCTCTTCCACAGATACCGGAGGGCGCGTCGAGGCGAGTGCGGAGGAGCTGGGTCGTAGCGTCTGTTCCGGCGTTGAGGCCAGCGAGGCTCTCGAGAGAGACCTGTCAGGCTGTGTCGTCGCAACCTGGCTGACCCTTGGCGCACGCCTGCGGCCAGAGCCAGGGACGGCGGCGTCGGCGCCGTTCTGGAGCTGACGACGCTCGAGCATGATCGTTGCCCACGTCCACAGTGAGGGCGAGCATCCCCATGATCACGCCGCCGGCGAGAAGCACCGTCACGAGGATGGCCGCTGCACCCCGGTCCGCGCGCCGAGCCGAGTCGTCAGGTCAGCCTGCGCACTTCATCACCGCCGTGGAAGTGAGGCTTGTTGGAATGGAGCCGCGGCTCCGAAAGAGCTCATCGCATGGGGCGAGCGTGATCCACTCGAACGGAGCCGCGCCGGTCACGGTGGCGTTTCCTGCTCCAGACCCGGGCAGATCGTCGATGTGGCGGAGAAGCCGCTCAGCCCAGGCGCGGACGCGCCTGCTCTCGCCTCGATCTGCGCGGCAGTCACGGTGCTGACAACGGCAGCGCGGGCCCCTTCGCGTCGCTACGTTCGTCAGCTCGATCTGGTCTAAAGAACGAATCGACCGAAGTCGACGATGCCCGCAATGACGAGCAGGAGCATCGGCAGCACGATGGCCAACTCCACCGCGACTGGCGCCACGATCGCGCGATCGCGCTGGACGACCTCACACGGTTCTCCACGAACTCGTTGCGTCGCATCTAGGCCTCACATGGTCCCTCACTGTCGTCGGGAAATGCCGAGCCTCGGCCCCCGACCAGGGACGGCCAGATCACGGCATCGCGTCGCAGCGACCGTGTTGAACGCGGTCGTTGATCGTCAGCACCGAGGAGCTGCGACGACGGCGACGATGACAGCGGCGATCAGCGCGACGAGCAGGCCGTACTCGACGGTGGTCGCGCCCTTGTCCTTCTGGGCAGCGAGCTTGGTCTGGAGCTTGGCAGCAAGCTTGGTCATGAGATTTCCTCCTCGTGTGTGGGCCCACCCGTTGTGTCCCCTGGAGGAAAGTAGGTCGCGGGTTCGAGTCCTGTCTGCGAAATCGCGAAAACTCGCCAACTTGTGACTCAGAGCACAGTCGCATCGCGCGATTGATGGCACTTGGAGCGTAAATGTCCGAATCAGAAGCCGGCCGCGGCGGCGTCGAAGAGCGGGATCACCGGCTTGCCCCAGAGCACCCACCGCTACAGCGATGACGCGGCGATGAGCGACGCGATGAGCGCGTACTCGACGGCGGTGGCCCCCCGGTCCCGCCGCGACAGCAGCCCTCGGGTACGACGTGTCCTGTCAGTGATCATGGCCGGGACCATAGGGTCACGGCGGCACTTGCGCAGCCGATTGGCTGGCTTCCGCATGGCAGGGACGGCTCAGGCAGACGGGGTCCGTCGAAATCCGAAAAGGCGACGACGCTTCTGCTGCAAGGCGGCTCGCGCCCGCTCCTCGTCGCGGACCTGCTGGAGCATCGTCCGCGGCGCAGGCGGCGGCCAGCTCTGGGCGCGCGGGTCGGTCGTGTCCATGTAGAACTCGGTCCACCCGTAGTCGTCGCGATAGCGCAGCTTGCCGTCGCCCACGTAGTACCAGCCTGCCGGCTTCTCGCTCATGTGCTTCCCCCAAGGACGCGCCCGGACACCACCCGAGTCCCGCCAAATGTAGGTCCGCAGCCACGCTCCCGGCCAGCATGGTTCCGATACGTCCCGATAGGATCGGTGCGGCTCACAGCACAGCTGCCCGTGGCCATGGTGTGCCGGGAAGTCTGGTCGGCGTCCGATGACCCCTGCTTCGAAGGGACCACCTGTGAGCGACACCCCCAGCCCGAGCACGTCGGCCAAGCTCTTCAGTCGCAGCTCGTGGCGTGAGACGAGCTACGTCGCGGACCTGCTCCGCACCGAGACCGTCGGTGGCGCCATCCTGCTCATCGCCGCGGTCGCCGCGCTCGTGTGGGCCAACTCCCCATGGCGAGAGGCCTATTCGACCCTGCGCGACACGACGGTGGGTCCGGAGTCGCTGCACCTCCACCTCACCCTCGGCACGTGGGCGGCCGACGGGCTGCTCGCGATCTTCTTCCTTGTCGCCGGCATCGAGCTGAAGCGCGAGTTCGTCGCGGGCGACCTCTCCGACCGCCGCAAGGCGGCCCTGCCCATCGCGGCGGCAGTCTGCGGCGTCGTCCTGCCCGCCGTGCTCTTCGTCGTCACCGTGCTCGCGCTCACTCGCGGTGACAGCAGCGCCGACGTCACTGGGATGCTGCGCGGTTGGGCCGTCCCCACGGCCACCGACATCGCCTTCGCCCTCGCGGTGCTCGCCGTCATCGGCACGCACCTGCCGAGCTCGCTGCGGTCCTTCCTGCTGACCCTCGCCGTCGTCGACGACCTCATCGCGATCACGATCATCGCCGTCTTCTACACCGAGACCGTCCAGTTCCTCTGGCTCCTCGCCGCCGTCGTCCCCCTGGCCGCGTGGCGTCTGCTGCTCATGCGCAAGCTGACCAACCCCGTCCTGCTCGCGATCCCGGCCCTGCTCGCCTGGATGTTCGTGCACAACAGCGGCGTGCACGCGACCGTCGCCGGCGTGCTGCTCGGCCTCCTCGTCCCCGTGCACCGCGAGGCGGAGGACGACCCCAACCGTCACTCCCTCGCCGAGCGGCTCGAGCACCGGATCCGGCCGTTCTCCGCCGGCTTCGCCGTGCCGGTCTTCGCGTTCTTCGCAGCCGGGGTCACCGTCGTCGGTGGCGGCTTCGCCGACGCGGTGACCGACCCTGCCGCCATCGGCGTCGTCGTCGGCCTCGTCGTCGGCAAGACCATCGGGGTCTTCGGTGGCACCTGGGCGGTGGCGCGCTTCACCCGTGCCGAGCTCGACGAGGACCTCAGCTGGACCGACGTCTTCGGCCTGTCGATCCTGGGCGGAGTCGGGTTCACGGTCAGCCTGCTCGTCGGCGAGCTCGCCTTCGGGAGCGGGTCCGAGCGCGACGACCACGTCAAGCTCGCCGTTCTCGTCGGCAGCCTCATCGCCGCGCTGCTCGCGTCCGTCGTGCTCCGCGTCCGGAACCGGCACTACCGCGAGGTGTACGAACGCGAGACGGCCGACAGCGACCTTGACGGCATCCCCGACATCTACCGTCGACCCGGCTGAGCGCCCCGCCTGCTCGCGGGCTCGCGTGCTGCAGCACTCCACCCACACGCCCCACGACGACCCCCGCCCGACGCCATGCGTGTCTGGGTAAGTGCAGCACAGTAGGGTGGCATCGGCGGCGCACAGGCGTGGCCCACGGCATGATCGAGGAAGTGAGCCCATGAGCACGGATCCCCGGCCGGAGCGGACGCTGGGCCAGTTGGTCGCATCGGCGACCGAGGACATCTCTGCACTCATCCGGAGCGAGATCGCGCTCGCCAAGGCTGAGATCGCCGTCCAGGCGAAGAAGGGCGGCGTGGCGGGCGGACTGCTCGCAGGCGCGGCCGTCGTGCTCTTCTACTCGGTCTACTTCATCTTCATCACCCTCGCCGAGGGCATCCAGGCGATGGGGCTGCCCCGCTGGGCCAGCTTCCTCATCGTCACCGTCGTGATGCTCATCGCCGCGGGCATCCTCGGCTGGCTCGGCGTGCGCAAGATGAAGACCGTGCAGCCTTCGCCCGACAAGGCGATCGGCGCGGCGCAGCAGACTGTTGCGGGCATCAAGGCCGCGCTCGCCAACCCCGGCACCGTGGTCCCGGCCCTGCCGCCCACGTGGGACCCCCGGGTCGCCAAGGCGACGAGCAACCGACCCGCCACCCCCATCAGCGCCAGCCCGGCTGCCACGGCCACCACCCCGCTCTCCGACGACACGACGAGCACGACCGACCCGTCGCGCGACGCCTGACCAGCCCGGCCCGCCGCACCCATGTCCGTCGATGCTGCCTTCGTCAACATCGACGGTCCGTGGGAGCACCGCTACATCTCCGCCAACGGCGCACGCTTCCACGTCGCCGAGCTCGGTGAGGGCCCGCTCGTCCTGCTCCTGCACGGCTTCCCGCAGTTCTGGTATGCGTGGCGCCACCAGATGGTCGCGCTCGCCGACGCGGGCTACCGGGCCGCCGCCCTCGACCTGCGCGGCTACGGTGGCTCCGACAAGCCCCCACGCGGCTACGACACCTACATGGCGACCCTCGACGCCGCCAGCGTGATCCGCACCCTCGGCGAGAAGGAGGCGGTGGTCGTCGGCCAGGGCCTGGGTGGGTGGATCTCGTGGTCCATGCCCAGCCTGAGACCCGACGTCACCCGCGCCATCGCCTCCCTGTCGATGCCGCACCCGCGCGTCATGCGCCACGCCACGTTCTCGGACCACAAGCAGCGGCGCGCCCTGCAGTGGATCGCCGGCCTCCAGAAGCCCTTCGCCCCCGAGCGGGAGATGACGGAGTCGCACGACTACGTCGGCCGCCTCCTCACCGCCTGGGCATCGCCGTCGAGCACCTTCCCCTCCGACGACGACATCGCTCGCTACGGCGACGCGATGATGATCCCCTTCGTCGCCCACTCCGCCGCCGAGCACTACCGCTGGCTCGGCCGCTCGCAGGTCCGCCCCGACGGGCCGCTCTTCATGCGCCGCATCCGCCACGCGATCCGCGTGCCGGTGCTGCAGCTCCAGGGCGCCGACGACGGCTGCGTGCTCCTCGAGCCCACCTACGGCTCGGGCGCCTTCGTGCCCGGCGACTACCGCCACGTGAAGATCGACGGTGCCGGTCACTTCCTCGGCGAGGAGGCTCCCGAGCAGGTCAGCGCCGCACTCATCTCGTGGCTGGATTCCTTTGCCTGACAACGATATCCAGCTACCTGACGCCGGCGGCGTGACGTGGTCGCTGTGCATCCGGGACGGCTCCGGTATGCCGCTCGCCGAGGTCAACCCCGGCGCCTCCCTCCGCACGGCGTCCGTCGGCAAGGTGCTCCTCCTCGTCGAGACGGCGCGCGCCATCATGTCCGGCGAGCTGTCGCCAGACGAGCCGCTCACCCGTTCGCTGGAGGAATGGGTCGGCGACTCGGGTCTGTGGCACACGCTCTCGGTCGAGACCCTCCCCCTCGTCGACGTCGCCGCCCTCGTGGGCGCCGTGTCCGACAACCTCGCGACCAACGTGCTGCTCGCGCGAGTGGGACTGGCGGAGGTGGCCGCCCGCGCCACGACCTTGGGGCTGCGCGCGACCGCCCTGCACGACCGGGTGCGCGACGACCGCTCGGCCGAGCACGCCGCCACCCTCAGCACCGGCAGCGCCGACGAGCTGAGCGCGCTCGTGCACCGCATCGCCACGGGCACGGCCACCGGCCCGAGCTCCGACCACCTGGTGCGCCAGTGGCTCTCGGCCAACGTCGACCAGTCGATGGTCGGCCTGCCACTCGTCGACCAGGCCGGCATCGACCCGATCGCCCACCACGACTCGCTCGGCCTCGAGCCGGCGCTGTGGAACAAGACCGGCACCGACGCCGGCGTGCGAGCTGACGTCGGCGCCGTCACCGTCGGGAGTCGCACGGTCTGCTGGGCCGCGATCGCCAACTGGGAGCCGGCCGTCGGCACCTCCCTCGAGCACCTCACGGTGTGGGCGGTGCTCCGCGGCATGCGGCTCGTCGGCGACCACGTGCTCCGCCTCGCCACCCCCTGACCCCGCATCGCGGGCTCTCACCGAGGGCGCGCCCACCGTCCGTCACGAGACGCCGGTATGCCGTGGGGCCCGTTCCGGCTGGAACGGGCCCCACGGCATACGGGCTGGGTCGTGTGTGTCGGTCAGGAGGTCGGTGCCTTGACGGCCAGCACGGGGCACTCGGCCTCGAGCAGGATCGTCTGCGCCTGGCTGCCCATGATGAGCTTGCCGACCGGGGTCCGGCGGCGCAGCCCGATGACGATGAGCTCGGCGTTGGTCTGCTGGGCCACGTCGAGCACCTGGTCACCGGGGTCGCGCGCCTCGACCTGCTGGCTCACCTCGAACTCGACACCCGAGTCGGTGAGGTCCTGCTGCACCGACTCCCAGTCCGACGCGGACGCGTGCCGACGGTCGACGAGCGCGTCACCCCGGCTCGCGTTGACGACGACGAGTCGTCGCCCCCGCAGCCTGGCCTCCTCGATGGCCCGACTCAGCGCGGCGCGGCCCTCCGGCGAGGGGACGTATCCCACGACGATCGGCATGTCAGATTCCTTCCTGGTTGGCGTGCGTGTGGAGCGCCTCGTCGGGGACCAGGGGGCCGCCTTGGCCACCCCCGCGCCGCTTGCGCACCGCCCGCACGATCGGAGGCCCGACGAGCAGGAGCGCGATGATGAGGTAGACGATCTGCGAGAACGCCGTGTTCCAGAGGCCGCTGAGCTCGCCGTTGCTGATCTGCAGCGCCCTGCGCATCTGCTCCTCGGCGACCGGGCCGAGGATGATGGCGATGATCGCCGGCACGATCGGCAGTCCGTAGCGCCGCATGAAGAAGCCGAGCGCGCCGATGATGATGAGCAACCACAGGTCGAAGGTCGAGTTGTTGGCGGCATACGCCCCGATGCTGGCGAAGAAGAGGATGCCGGCATAGAGGTAGGGCCGCGGGATGCGGAGCAGCTTGGCCCACACCCCGGCGAGGGGCAGGTTGAGCGCCAGCAGCATCGTGTTGCCGATGAAGAGGCTGGCGATGAGGCCCCACACGAGCTCGGGCTGGGTGTCGAGCAGCCTCGGGCCCGGCTGGATGCCGTAGCTCTGGAAGGCGCCCAGCATGATCGCCGCTGTCGCGGTGGTCGGGATGCCGAGGGTGAGCAGGGGCACGAGACCACCCGCGGCCGAGGCGTTGTTGGTGGCCTCCGGGCCGGCGACGCCCTCGATGGCACCCTTGCCGAACTCCTCGGGGTGCTTGGTGAGCTTCTTCTCCATCGCATAGGAGAGGAAGGTCGGGATCTCGGCGCCACCAGCCGGCACGGCGCCGAACGGGAAGCCGATCGCCGTGCCGCGCAGCCACGGCTTCCACGAGCGCGACCAGTCGTTGCGACTCATCTTCGCGCCGTCGACGTGCACGATCTCGAGCGGCGACCGGCGCAGGTGCGCAGCGACCCAGAGGGCCTCGCCGACGGCGAAGAGCCCGACCGCGACGACGACGACGTCGATGCCGTCGGCGAGCTCGGGGATGCCGAGAGTCAGGCGCTGCTGACCCGAGGTCGAGTCGATGCCGACGAGCCCGATGAGCAGGCCGATCGCCAGCGACGCGAGCCCGCGCACCTTCGACGAGCCGAGCACCGTCGTGACCGCGATGAAGGCGAGCACCATGACGGCGAAGTAGTCGGGCGCTCCCATCTGCACGGCGATCTTGACGATGACCGGCGCGAGCAGCGCCAGGCCGAGGGTGCCGATCGTGCCGGCGATGAAGGAGCCGACGGCGGCCGTCCCGAGCGCCGCCGCCCCTCGACCCTTCTTGGCCATGAGGTTGCCCTCGATGGCGGTGATGACGGAGGCGCTCTCACCGGGCGTGTTGAGCAGGATCGAGGTCGTCGACCCGCCATACATGCCGCCGTAGTAGATGCCGGCGAACATGATGAACGCCTGCGTCGGCTCGAGCGTGTAGGTGATGGGGAGCAGCAGCGCGATCGTCATGGCCGGGCCGATGCCCGGCAGCACGCCGATGGCCGTGCCGAGCAGCACGCCGAGGAAGGCGTAGAGCAGGTTGATCGGCGTCAGCGCCGTGCTGAAGCCCTCGATGAGGGAGTTGATGCCATCCATCAGAGGATTCCCTTCAGCAGACCGACGGGAAGCTTGATCCCGAGGCCCGCGTAGAAGAGGTACCAGGAGCCGACCGACATCACCAGCGAGATGATCACGTTGCGGATGTAGTGACGGCTGCCCAGCGCGTAGGTCGTGCCGAAGAAGAGGATCGCTCCGGAGAGCGGCCAGCCGATGCGCTCGATGAGCAGCGCGTTGGCGACGAAGGCGCCGGCGAGCAGGCCGATCGTGTGCCAGTCGCTGCCGTGCGCGAGGTCGACGTCCTCGCCGCCCTCCTGCTCGCCACGACCGCCGCGGGCGACGTCGATGGCGAGCAGGACGCCTGTCACGAGGAGCAGTCCACCGACGAGCATCGGCACCGTCTTGGCGCCGACCGGGCCCCGTGAGGAGGCCAGGTCGTCAAGGCTCATCGCGTCGACGATCGCCCAGATGCCGAGGGCCAGCAGGAGCGCGGCGACGCCGTACTCCGAGTAGTTCTTCCCCCTGGCGTCACGGGTGGGGTCGACCACCCGGTCCGGGGGGACCGGAGCCGGCGTGGCCCCCGGTCCACCCGTGGCCCCCGAGGGGGCCGCCGCGTCCTGGCCGGCGCTCATGACGTCAGGCCGAGTTCCTTGAGCACACCCGCGACGCTCTCGTTCTGGGCGGTGAGGTAGGCCTTGAACTCGTCGCCGGTCTGGAAGGAGTCAGTCCAGCCCTGGTCGGCGAGCGTCTTCTTCCACTGCTCCGAGGCGTGCATCTTGGTCAGCAGGTCGACGTACTGCGCCTTCTTCGCGTCCGAGGTGCCGGGGGGCGCCACGATGCCGCGCCAGTTCGTGAAGTCCATGTCGACGCCGAGGCTCTTGAGGGTCGGGGCGTCGATGCCCTTGACCGGGTCAGGGCTCGTCACGGCGAGGATCCTGACGTCGCCGTTCTTGGCCTGCTCGGCGACCTCGCTGACGCCGGTGGCGGCGAAGGCGACCTTGTTGCCGAGGATGCCCGTGAGCAGCTCGCCGCCACCGTCATAGGCGACGTAGTTGACGTCCTTCGGGGTGACGCCGACGGCCTTGGCCAGCAGCATCGGCGTCAGGTGGTCGGGGCCGCCGGGGTTGGAGGCACCACCAACGGGCAGCTTGCCCGGGTCGGCCTTCCAGGCCGCCACGAGCTGGTCGAGGGTCTTGTAGGGCGAGTCCTTGGGCACGACGATGGCCTCGGACTCCTCGATGAGCTTGGCGATCGGCACGGTGTCGTTGAGCGTGGCCTTCGACTTGTTGGTGTAGACGGCCCCGACGACGCCGAGCCCCATCTGCATGAGGAGGTCCTCGGCGCCCTTCTCGTTGACGAGCCGCTGCAGACCGACGGTGCCGCCGGCGCCGGCGGCGTTGAAGACCTCGATGGTGTTGGCGAGCTTGGCGTCCTGCATGGCCTTGGCCGCGGCGCGGGCGGTCTGGTCGTAGCCGCTGCCGGGAGAGTTGGGCACGAGGATGCGCAGGCCCGAGACGGGCCCGGCTGCCGCTGTGGAGCCGCCCGCCGAGGACGAGTCCTCCTTGGCGCTCACGCCGCAGGCGGAGAGGGCGAGACCCGAGACCAGGATGGCCGAGGTGAAGGTGAGCGAGGTACGGAAACGCACTGGAACTCCTTTGTCCGTGGTGGGCCGTGCTGGGCCGTGGAGGGGGCCCATGCGGGCACTGGCCCGTTGTGTCTTCGCCAGCGTGGTCGTCGCGGGATGGCTTGTCACCGTTCGGAGCGCAAACTCCATTTTGTTCATTCTGCTCAGGCGTCGGCGTTGGCTGACGCGGGCAGGACCGCCCATGATGGCGTCATGGACGCGGCGTGGCGATCTCGGCTGCGGCTCCCCCGGTGGACGCTGGCGGGCCGGATGCTCGCCATGCAGCTCGGCATCATGTTCGTCGTCTTCGTGGGCGTCGCCGCCGTCTCGCTCGCGCAGTCCGATGCACGCTTCCGCGACACCGAGGGCCGCCGGGCCCAGGCGATCGCCGAGAACCTCGCCGGCACGCCCGGCATCCTCGAAGCCGCCGAGACCCGCAGCCCGGGCTTCGTCAGCCAGGCCCAGACCGTGGTCGAGGGGAGCCGCAGCTATTCGGGCTCCACGAAGGTCGCGGTCGCCGCTCCCGACCGTCGCGTCATCGTCTCCACCGACCCCTTGCCGCGCTCAACACCCGTGCTGTTGCAGGACACCCCGTCGTTCGACGGCCGGGGCTGGGTGGGCACCGAGGACGGCACGGGCGCGGCCATGGCGACGGCTCCCGTCATCAGCCCGACGACCCGGGAGACGGTCGGCGTCGTCGCAGTCAGCCGCGACTACCCCTCCGTCATGGAGAACCTCGAGGCCGCACTGCCGAGCCTGTTCACCTACCTCGGCATCGCCGGCGCCCTCGGTGTCATCGGCTCACTCCTGCTCTCACGGCGGGTCAGGCGCCAGACCCTGGGCCTCGAGCCGCGCGAGATCACGGGTCTCGTCGAGCAGCGCGAGGCCCTGCTGCACGGCATCAAGGAGGGGATGGTCGCCGTCGGCCTCGACCGGCGCATCACGATGGTCAACGACGAGGCGGCCCACCTGCTCGGCATCCCTCAGACGAGCGCGGGCCACGCCGTCGCCGACGTCGACCCGACGGGACGGCTCACCGAGATCTTCGACGACGTCGACGCCACGACCGACCGGGTCATCCCCTTCCGGGGACGGGTGCTGACGATCAACCGGATGCCCGTGCTCAGCCACGGCCGGCACATCGGCTGGGTCGTCACGCTGCGCGACCGCACCGAGATGCTCGAGCTCCAGCGCGAGCTCGACCTGACCCGTGACACGACGGACGCCCTGCGGGCCCAGGCCCACGAGTTCAGCAACCGGATGCACGTCGTCAGCGGCCTCATCGAGCTCGGGGAGTACGACGAGGCCCGAGGCTACGTCCGCCACATCGCTGACAGCCAGACTCGCCTGACCCGGAGCATCACCTCGCACGTCGCCGACCCCGCCGTGGCTGCCCTGCTCATCGCCAAGTCGAGCCAGGCCGACGAGCGCAACGTCGACCTCGTGCTCGCCGAGACCACCGACGTCGACCGCCTCGACGAGCGCATGGCGACTGACGTCAACACGGTGCTCGGCAACCTCATCGACAACGCCCTCGACGCCTCCGCCGACGCCTCCGACCCCGTCGTCACCGTCGAGGTCGTGCAGGACGACCACGAGGTGCGCATCACCGTGCGCGACACCGGCCCGGGCGTGGACCGCGACCTGGGTCAGCGGGTCTTCCGCGAGGGCGTCAGCACCAAGGAGGCGCCACCCGGTGACCGGCGCGGCATCGGGCTGGCGCTCGTGCGGATGATCTGCCGCAAGCGCGGGGGCGAGGTCACCGTCACCCACGACGACGGCGCCGTCTTCGTGGCCACCCTCCCCCTCGACCCTCTCGCGGTGGCCCGATGATCCGCGTGCTCGTCGTCGACGACGACTTCATGGTGGCCAAGGTGCACTCGAGCGTCGTCGCCCGGCAGCCCGGCTTCCAGGTCGTCGGGGTCGTGCACTCCGGCGCGGCGGCCCTCGAGGCCGTGCGCACCACCCACCCCGACCTCGTGCTGCTCGACGTCTACCTGCCCGACATGAGTGGCCTCGACGTGCTGCGCCGGTTGCGCGAGCCGCCCTTCGGCGAGCTCGACGTCATCGTCATCAGCGCCGCCCGCGACCTCGACTCGGTGCGCAAGGCCATGCGCGGCGGCGTCTTCCACTACCTCGTCAAGCCGTTCGAGATCGACGTCCTGCGTCAGCGGCTCATCGAGTTCGCCGAGCACCGCGCCGAGCTCGCCGAGCTGAGGGCTGCCGGCGAGGTCGGTCAGGACGACGTCGACCGCGCCTTCCGCAGCCAGGCCGCTCGCACGGCGCGTCGCCTGCCCAAGAGCATCAGCCGCGACACCATCGAGCTCGTCGAGCGCGCGCTCGCGGAGGCGGGCGACGAGGGCATGTCGGCGATGGAGTGCGCCGACGCGACCGGCCTCTCGCGCAGCAGCACCCGGCGCTACCTCGACCATCTCGTCGACGTCGGCACCGCCGAGACGCTGCGGCCGCGCTATGGGGCCGCCGGGCGCCCGGAGCGCCGCTACCGCAGCACCACCGCCTGACCACCCCGCAGTCGAGTGCCCAGTTACGCGACACGGCCGCCGTCGAGTGCCCATTTCCTCGGTCTTCAACGGGCGTCGAGCCGGCCACCGATGGCGTCGAGCGCGACGTCGCGGGCAGCACGCACGTGCTCCTCCGCGCGCGCGCGGGCGGCCTCGGGGTTGCGCTCGACGATCGCGTCGAGGATCGCTCGGTGCTCGGCGAGTGCGGCCGAGCGCCGCTCCTGGCTCTGGTTGGTGAAGGCCCGGTAGCGCGACATGTGCCCGTCGACCTGCTCGTGCAGCCGCGTTGCCCAGCCGTGCCGCGCCACAGCCGCGATGGCGAGGTGGAACTCGTGGCCCGCCCGCATCGCGTCCTCGGCGTCCCCGACGTGCCGGACGTTGCGCTCCACGAGACCAGCGAGCCGCCGCGCGTCCGCATCGGTCACCCTCCGGGCGGCCTCGGCGCACATCAACCCCTCGAGCGCTGCTCTCACGCCGTAGAGCTCCTCGATGTCGTCGGTGCTGAGCGGCCGCACGACCATGCCGCCCGTGGGCAGCTGGTCGAGCAGGTCCTCGGCGAGCAGGAGGCGCAGCGCCTCGCGCAGCGGGGTGCGGCTGACCTGCAGCTCCGCCGCGAGCTCGGGCTCGTAGAGCCGCTGCCCCGGCTCGAGCTCGAGGTCGAGGATGCGTCGCCGGAGCTCGGTGTAGACCAGCTGGCCGCCCGAGGCACGTCTCATGCGTTCCATGGCTCGGCCCCTTCTTGCACACATGTATACAAGTATGCTTCCATGGCACCAGTGTTGCACGACCCACAGACGAAGGAGCAGACGTGGCCCCCGAAACCGCCCGGAGCGCCCCGGCGACGCCCGCCGCCACCGACGTCGTGATCCGCCCCGACGCGTTGCGCGGCCTCGTCACCGATCTCCTCACCGCGCGGCGCGTGCCCGCGGACGACGCCGCCGTGCTCGCCGACACGCTCGTCGTCGCCGAGCTGTGGGGTCACGCCTCGCACGGCGTGCTCCGCCTGCCCTGGTATGCCGCCCGCCTGGCCTCGGGCGCCATGGCGACGGTCACCGAGGTCGAGACGGTCACCGACACCGGGGGCGTCGTCGTGCTCGACGGGCACGACGGCATCGGCCAGGTCGTCACCCGCCGCGCCGTCGACCTCGGCGTCGAGCGGGCCCGTCGTCACGGGATCGCCGGCGTGGCCGTGCGTCACTCGGGACACTTCGGCACGGCCGCCTACTTCACCCGCCTGGCTGCCGAGGCGGGGTGCGTCGCCATCCTGGTGACGAACGCGAGCCCGGCCATGGCTCCGTGGGGCGGCCGACGCAAGAGCATCGGCACCAACCCGTGGTCCATCGCCGCCCCGGCTGGGCGCCACGGCGTCGTCGTCATGGACCTCGCCAACACGGCCGTCGCCCGCGGCAAGGTCTATCTTGCCGCCGAGCGCGGCACCGACATCCCGCAGGGGTGGGCGGCCGATGCCGAGGGCCACGAGACCACCGACCCCGCGGCGGCCCTCGCGGGGCTGATCCTGCCGATGGCCGGCCCGAAGGGCTACGTCATCTCCTTCATGATGGACGTCCTCGCCGGAGTGCTCACCGGCAGCGCCTTCGGCTCGCAGGTCGCCGGACCCTACGACCCCGATCGCCGCAGCGGCGCGGGCCACCTGCTCATCACGATCGATGTCGCGGCCATGAGTGGCGCGGCCGAGTTCGCCACGCGCATGGAGGATCTCGTGGACCAGACCCGCTCCGGCGAGCTCGCGCCCTGGGCGGACGAGATCCTCGTGCCCGGCGAGCTCGAGGACCGCAGCCGCCACGCGAAGGAGCGAGACGGCATACGCCTGGCTGCCACCACGTGGGCGAGCCTTGCCGCGCTCGCGGCCGAGAGCAGCACCCCCCTGCCCGCACCCGTCCCCGCCCCACCGCTCGACCCGACCCAGGAGGTCCACCCGTGATCGCACTCACCGTCTCGCTCCACGTCGTCCCCGAGCGACTCGCCGACTTCGTCGACGCCATCACCGCGAACGCCGAGCGCAGCTTCACCGACGAGCCCGGCTGTCTCCACTTCGACGTGTGCCAGGACCTCACCGACCCCCTCCACTTCGTCTTCCATGAGCTCTACGCCGACGAGGACGCCGTGGGCGCCCACCGCGCTGCCCCGCACTTCGCCGGGTGGCGTGAGGCAGCCGAGCGCTGCGTGGTGCCCGGCAGCCAGGTCAACACGCTGTCGGCCGTGCGGGCGCATCACGCGGGCGGTGTGGCATGAGAATCCTCGTCCTGCCCGGCGACGGGATCGGTCCCGAGATCACCACCGCCACCCTCGCCGTGCTCGAGGCGGCCGACGACCGCTTCGGGCTCGGGCTGCGCACCGAGGTGCGCGAGATCGGGCTGGCCTCCCTGGCCACGGAGGGCACCACGCTCCCCGACGACGCGCTCGCGCGGGTCGCCGAGGTGGACGGCACGATCCTCGGGCCGGTCTCGCACTACGACTACCCGCCGCGGGCCGAGGGCGGCATCAACCCGTCGGCCGAGCTGCGCACGCGCTTCGAGCTCTATCGCCAACGTGCGACCGTGCCGATCGGTCGACGACCTCACCGTGCTCCGCACGCCCATGGACCTCGTCATCGTGCGCGAGAACACCGAGGGCTTCTACTCCGACCGCAGCATGTATGCCGGCTCGGGGGAGTTCATGCCCGACGCCGACTCCGCGTTCTCCCTCCGCAAGATCACGGCCCGCGCCTCGGCGCGGGTGGCGCGTGCGGCCTTCGAGATCGCCCGCACGAGAAGGGGACTCGTGACGGCGGTGCACAAGGCCAATGTCGTCAAGCTCTCCGACGGTCTCTTCCTGCGCGAGGTGCGGCGGGTCGCAGCCGACTACCCCGACGTCGAGCTGCGCGAGCTCATCGTCGATGCCGCCGCTGCCCGTCTCATCCGCAGCCCCGGCGACTTCGACGTCATCGTCACGACGAACATGTTCGGTGACATCCTCAGTGACGAGGCCTCCGAGCTCTGCGGCAGCCTGGGCCTCGGCGGGGCCATCAACGCCGGCGACGACACCTGCGTGGCGCAGGCCCAGCACGGCTCCGCCCCCGACATCGCCGGTCGAGGCGTCGCCAACCCCGTGTCGCTCATCCGCTCGGCCGCGATGCTGCTCGACTGGCACGGGGCCCGCTCGGATCGCCACGATCTCGTTGCCGCCGCCGCGGCCATCGAGGCCGCGGTGACCGCCGTGGTCGCCGACCCGGCCACCCGCACGCCCGACCTCGGCGGCACCCTGACCACCGACGAGATCGCCGCGGCCATCGCGCAGGCGGTGTCGACTGCCGACGCACCGAGCCCCACGACCACCACCCAGCGAGAGGATCACCATGTCTGAGCAGCCCACCCCACCAAGCCTGCTCGTGCGACCAGATACCGTCGCGCCCTTCGACCGCGGCAACGGCGTCGTCACCGTGCCCTATGTCGGCAAGTGGAACTGCGAGACCAACTCGGTCACAACGGGGCAGACCCGCTTTGCCGAGGGCACCGGGCTGCCACTCCACAGCCACAACGTGGAGGAGTCGGTGCTCGTGCTCGAGGGCGAGGCGGTCGCCGAGATCGGAGACGAGTCCTTCGAGCTGGTCGCGGGTGATGCGACCTGGGTGCCGGCGGGCGTGCCGCACCGCTTCTGGAACCGTGGCTCAGGCGTCATGCGCATCTACTGGGTCTACGGCGGGCGCGACGTCACGCGCACGATGACGGCGACCGGCGAGACCTTTGAGCACCTCTCCGAGAGCGACCGAGGCGGGCTGAGCACGCCATGATCGAGACCGTCAATCCTGTCAACGGCGTTGTCCTGCAACGGTATGCCGCCATGTCTCCCGACGACATCGAAGCGACAGTCCGCGACGGCGCCGCCGCCGCCCGCGCCTGGGGACGGGTGCCTGTCCCAGAACGACTGCGGGCGGTGCGCAGGCTCGCCAGCGTGCTGCGCGACCACTCAGAGTCCCTGGCTGCACTCGTCACGAGCGAGATGGGCAAGCCTCTCGCAGAGGCCCGAGGGGAGGTCGCCAAGTCGGCCCTCACCGCCGACCACTACGCCGATCACGGGGCCGGCATCCTCGCCGACCGTCCCGTCGAGATCGACGGCTACGGCGAGGTCACTGCCTGGGTCGGGCACGAGCCGATGGGGCTGGTGCTCGCCGTCATGCCGTGGAACTTCCCGGTCTGGCAGGTGATGCGCGCAGCGATCCCGACCGTTGCCGCCGGCAACGGCCTGCTGCTCAAGCACTCCCCCAACGTCACCGGCACGGCACTCGCGCTGGTCGACCTCTTCGAGGAAGCCGGCCTGCCCGCCCACCTCGTGAGCGCCCTCGTCGTGGCGGAGCCCGACGTGCCCGACGTCGTGAGCGGTCTCGTCGCCGACGACCGCATCGCCGCCGTCACCCTCACGGGCAGCAACCGCGCCGGCGAGATGGTCGGCGCGGCCGCCGGGCGGGCGACGAAGCCGTCGGTGCTCGAGCTCGGCGGGTCCGACGCCTTCGTCGTGCTGGCCGATGCCGATGTCGAGACCGCCGCCCGGGCCGCCGTGCGGGCCCGTTTCACCAACGGAGGCCAGAGCTGCGTGTGTGCCAAGCGCTTCATCGTCGAGCAGGCGGTGGCCGACGCCTTCGTCGAGCACTTCGTCGCGGGCACGCGAGCACTTCGGGTGGGCGACCCGACCGACCCGGACACCGACGTCGGCCCGCTGGCCCGGGCCGACCTGCGCGACACCCTGCAACGCCAGGTCGACGCGTCTGTCCGCCTCGGCGCCACCGTCGCGTCAGGCGGTCGCAACGGGTCGAGCCCGGGGTGGTTCTACGAGCCGACCGTCCTGCTCGGCACCGGGCCGGGCATGCCGGTCTTCGATGAGGAGACGTTCGGGCCGGTCGCCGCGGTGGCGGTGGCGCGCGACGAGGGCCACGCGGTCGACCTCGCCAACCACACGGCATACGGCCTCGGCCTCAGTGTGTGGAGCGCCTCGACCGAGCGAGCGGTGGGGGTCGCGCGGCGGATCACATCCGGAGCCGCCTTCGTCAACGCGACGGTGGCGTCGGACCCGCGGGTGCCCTTCGGCGGCACGAAGCGCAGCGGCTACGGGCGCGAGCTGGCCGACGCCGGCCTGCTCGCCTTCACCAACGAACGCACCTACTGGGTCGCCACCACCCCCTGACCCACCCAGACAACGTCGAACGTCGGGAAGTGAGCACTCGACCGTGGGAGCGGGTCAGCCGGAGACGCAGGCTCCGGTGTCGACCTCGCGCGACGCCGTGGCTCCCGCGTCGAGCACCGGCTTGGCCTCGGCGAGCGTGAGCGCGTAGCCGGTGCCGGCGTCCTCGAGCGACTTCGCGAAGATCACCCCGACGACGCGGCCACGCGTGTCGATCAGCGGTCCACCGGAGTTGCCGGGCTGCACCGTCGTGGCGAGCGAGTAGATCTCGCGCTGCACCTGCTCGTCACCGTAGATGTCGCGACCGCGGGCTTCGAGGACCGAGCGCACCCGGGCCGACACGACGCTGAAGGGCCCGTCGAGAGGGAAGCCCGGCACGGCCGCCGAGGCACCCCGCTCGAGCTCCGAGCCGCGGGGCAGGGCGGGCAGCGGAAGCCCCGGCACGTCGATGACGGCGAGATCGCGCTCCGGGTCGAAGACCACGACGCGGCCGCGCAACAGCTGGTCGCCGCCCTCGACCCGCACCTCGCTCGAGCCGGCGACGACGTGCGCGTTGGTCACGACGCGGCCGGGCGTGAGCACCCAGCCGGTGCCCTCCTGACCGCGCTGGCAGGACGCCGAGATCGTCGTCACCTTGACGACCGACCGTCCGGCCTCTCGCACCGGCGCAGAGCGCGCCACGGCCGGGTCGGGGTCCTGCACGGGCGTGATCGGCTCGGGAACGAGACCGCCGAAGACCTGCGGGAAGCCTTGGCTCGACAGAAAACCCCGGAAGCCGGCAAAGACCTCGCCGGTCTGCTCCGGCACGACCGAGTTGACGACCCGCAGCACCTTGGAGTCCGACATCGCCCGGGCGAGCGTCGCGTTGCCGGAGGTGCGCAGGGCGCCCCCGATGAACCACACGATGAGCGTCGCGGCAAGCGTCACGACGACCGCGCCGAGCACCGCATCGGCTCGCTGCAGCGACGACTGACCCACCTTGCGGCGGATCGACCCCCCGACGAGGCCACCGAGGAACTGGCCCAGCCACCCGAACACGATGACCGCTCCGAGCAGCCCGATGACGCGCAACCGGGTGTCCTGTCCGACAGGCCCCCACCGCTCGAGCACGGCCGGCATCTGCCACACGGCGACCAGCGCGAAGGCGAAGAAGCCGACGAGGGAGAAGACGCTCTGGATGAGCCCCTGGCGATAGCCCGACAGGCCGTAGCCGACGAGCAGGAAGATGAGCGCGAGGTCGAGCAGGGTGCTGCCGGTCATCAGCGGCCCCCTCCGAGGTAGCGCGGGGGCAGCGGCCGCTCGAGCGCGGGATCCCACGGTCGGGCTCGTCCGCCGAGCTCGAGCAGGCTGCTCAGCAGCCCGGCGGTGAAGCCCCAGAGCAGCAGGTCGTCAAGCTCGAAGGCCGCGCCGACGTAGCCCGACGGGTGAGTGACCGAGAAGCGGTGACCGGGGTCGACGAGGTGCGTCACCGGCACCGCGAGCACGTCGTGCACCTCGGCGGGGTCGCGCACGCCGATCGGCGACGGGTCGGACCACCAGCCGAGCACCGGCGCGACGACGAAGTTCGCCGGGGACAGGAAGAGCGAGGGCAGCACTGCGAGCACGTCGACGCCCGACGGGTCGATGCCGGTCTCCTCCTGCGCCTCCCGCAGCGCGGTGGCCACGAGGTCGACGTCCTCGACGTCACGCGCCCCTCCGGGAAAGGCGATCTGGGCCGGTTGGGTGCGCATCGTGTGCGAGCGCTCGATGAGCACGACGTGCTCGCCCTCGTCGGTGGCGCCCTCGGGGGGCGGCCCGAAGAGGATGAGCACCGCGGACTCGCGCGCGCCCCCGTCGGGGGGGAGGAACCTCGAGAACCATTCCGGCGGAGTCTCGCTCACGCGCTCAGCCAGCGCGTGAAGCCAGCCGGGACGTGGGCTCCTCCCCGCCCCGAGCGTCGGGGAGGGGTTGATGGAGCCCGAACGGCCGGCATACGCGATGCCGCTCACGACCTGCGTCACGCGGGAGCCGTCACTTCGGCGCCAGCTCGAACTTGAGCAGCTTCTCGGCCCGCTCGGGGTCCGTCTCACCGACGCCGTAGCTGGGGCACCACCGGGCGACGGGGCACGCACCACAGGCCGGCTTCTTGGCGTGGCAGGTGCGCCGCCCGTGGAAGATGACGACGTGGCTGAGCATCGTCCAGTCCTTGCGCATGAAGAGCCGCCCGACCTCGTGCTCGACCTTGACCGGGTCCTCCTCCTCGGTCCAGCCGAAGCGTCGGGCCAGCCGCCCGAAGTGCGTGTCGACCGTGATGCCGGGGATGTCGAAGGCGTTGCCGAGCACGACGTTGGCCGTCTTGCGACCAACGCCAGGCAGCGTCACGAGGTCCTTGAGGCGGGGCGGAACGTCGCCGTCGAAACGCTCGACGAGGGCGGACCCCAGCTTGATGAGGGAGTCGGTCTTGGCGCGGTAGAAGCCGGTCGGCTGCACGATGGTCTCGAGCTCGGCGCGGTCGGCGTTCGCGTAGTCGGCGGCCGTCCGGTACTTCGCGAACACGATCGGTGTGACCTTGTTGACTCCGACGTCGGTCGTCTGGGCCGACAGGATCGTCGCCACGAGCAGCTCGAGCGGCGTCGTGAAATCGAGCTCGCAGTGCGCATAGGGATAGCGCTCATGCAGTGACCGATACATCCGGCGGGCGCGGCGCGTGCGCGCAACCGGGGTCTCGTCATCGATCACCAGGGCACGAGGGGACACGCACGACACTGTATGCCGCCTCACTGAGCCACGCGGACGCGTTCCGTTCCGCGCGTGAACCGGTGGGGGCACACCGTCGAGGGTTGCGCCCAGAACGCCGTGCGGGTGGGTAAGGGCCTCCTGCACGGAAAAGGAGCACCACATGTCAACGGAGACCCGACCCGAGTCCCTGAAGTCAGCCGGCACGCAGCCGGCTCCCGATGACGGCGATCTCGAGCGGACCCTCGGGCTGCTCGCCCGGTCCGACCTGGCCCACGCCCCCGCGGAGCAGATCGTCGCGGCCATGCGGAGCATGGTCGGGCACGTCGACTTCCCCTGCCTCGGGGCGAAGTCCGTATTTCGCCGCGGCAGTCTCGAGCACGTGGTGCTCGACGACATGACAGGCCCCGAGGTGCCCGAGGTCCTGCTCGAGCGGCTGACGGCGTTTGCCCGGGGCATCGAGGGTGAGGGCGGCTTCCACTCCTTCATCGTCAGCTTCCGGGGGCCGGTCCTCGCCGACGAGGCGTCCTTCGAGGCGGCGCTCTTCGCACTGCTCCAGCGACTGCACGACGCGGATGACGAGGCCTGGGCCCCGGGCGTCGGCTCCGACCCCAACGACCCGCACTTCGCCTTCAGCGTCGGCGGCACCGCCTACTTCATCGTCGGCCTGCACCCGGCCGCCTCACGCGTGGCCCGACGGGCGCCGCTGCCGACCCTCGTCTTCAACCCGCACGAGCAGTTCGAGCTGCTGCGCGAGGAGGGCCGCTTCGACGGCATGCGCTCGACGATCAGACGCCGCGACGAGGAGCTCCAAGGCTCGCTGAACCCCATGGTGGCCGACCACGGCGAGACGACGGAGGCACTGCAGTACTCCGGACGCGCCCACGGCTTCGACTGGGAGCCTCCGCTCGAGGTCCGCGACGAGGTCGCGCGGCCGGCGAGGGGCACGATCAGCCGGACGGCGGTGGCCCGCTTGGCTGCCCGCGGCACGAACCCAAGGTGACCTGATGGACATGACGCGGCTCGACCCCCAGACCGGTGCGGCCTTCCTCCTGCGTGCGGGCCAGCGGCTGACGGTCGTCGACCCGACCGGCGGCCAGGTCAGCGACTTCTACTGCGTGCTCGCCGACGACCACGACGAGTGGCTGTCGTCCGGGCGCACGATCGACTACGCGAACTCCACGGCCGTGACGACCGGCACGGTGCTCTACAGCAACCGGAGCACCGAGATGGCGGTCGTCGTGGACGACACCTGCGGCCGGCACGACTTCCTGCTGACGCCCTGCAGCCAGCAGACCTTCGACCTGCTCTATCCCGAGTTCGAGGGCGCCTACCACCCGAGCTGCTTCGAGAACCTCGCGACGACCATGGCACCTCTCGGCGTCGATCCCGACCGCATCGGCACGACGCTCAACATCTTCATGAACGTGTGGGCCGAG
The DNA here is from genome assembly GCA_963697735.1 of uncultured Actinomycetota bacterium. Lineage (GTDB taxonomy): Bacteria > Actinomycetota > Actinomycetes > Actinomycetales > Dermatophilaceae > Humibacillus. Next base: position 39,674 of record CAVOOZ010000002.1, read on the forward strand.
CGGGAGGGTGAGCTGCACATCGACCCGCCGACCTCGGTGGCCGGAGACCGCTTCGTCCTGGAGGCCCGCGCGGACCTCGTCGTCGGGCTCACGGCCTGCTCGGCCGAGAAGTCCAACAACGGGGTCTGCAAGCCGATCGACTACCGGATCGACGACTGAGGCCGATTCGTCGCCCGAGGTGGGCGTCTGACCGCCGCGGGCGGCAGCCCCCGTGGCACACTGAGCGCGTGGATCTCGATGTGGTGAGGCGCGCGCCCCTGTTCAAGGCCTTGGACGACGAGGCTGCTGCTGCCTTGCAGGCGCAGATGAGCCGATCTCGCATGGAGCGCGGTGACGTGCTCTTCCATGAGGGCGACCGGGGCGACACCCTCTACGTCATCGCCGAGGGCAAGATCAAGCTCGGCCGCACGAGCGCTGACGGTCGCGAGAACCTCGTCGCGATCCTCGGTCCGGGCGAGATGTTCGGCGAGCTCAGCCTCTTTGACCCCGGTCCCCGCACGATGACGGCGACGGCCATCGCCGAGACCCAGCTGCTCGGCCTCGGCAACGACTCCCTCACCGGGCTGCTCTCCGGCCGGCCGGAGGTCTCCAAGGCCCTGCTCGCTGCCCTCGCCCAGCGACTGCGGCGCACCAACGCCCACCTCGCCGACCTCGTCTTCACCGATGTCCCCGGCCGGGTGGCCAAGGCCCTGCTGGAGCTGTCGGAGCGCTTCGGTCGCCCCGTCGAGGGCGGGGTCATGGTGTCGCACGACCTCACGCAGGAGGAGCTGGCCCAGCTCGTCGGCGCCTCCCGTGAGACGGTCAACAAGGCGCTCGCCGACTTCGCCACGCGCGGGTGGCTGCGCCTCGAGGCGCGCGCCGTGCTGCTCACCGACGTCGAGCGCCTCAAGCGCCGCGCTCGCTGAACGCCCTGAGACACAACGCCTCTCAGCAGGTGGACAGGCAGCCGGACAGCCGGTGTGACTGCGGCCCCGGTCGCCGTGTTGGTCGCCGTCCGCAGAACGTCACCGTTCGAAGGACCACCCCGACCCGTCGTTGACGACGACCCGGTCGGCGCGATGGGCATCGGCGGCGACGACAGCGGCATTGGCCTCGTCCGTCCGGTCCACCCAGGCGGTGGCGGCGTCGGGCTCCTTGCCGAAGGTGACGTGCCGCTCGACGAGTCGGGACCGACGCAGGTCGTCGTCCCCCGTGACGAACCACACCTCTGCGAGCGCGGCCCGCACCCGCTGCCACCTCGCCTCCGGCAGCAGCAGGTAGTTGCCCTCGGTCACGACGAGCCGAGCCGCCGGCGGCACCACCATCGCGGCTGCGAGGGGTTGCTCGAGGCTGCGCTCGAAGCCGGGTGCGTAGACCCACGACTCCGGCTCGTCGATGAGCCGACGCAACAGCGCGGCATACCCCTCGGCATCGAAGGTGTCGGGCGCTCCCTTGCGAGAGCGGGATCCGAGCCGGTCGAGCTGCACGTCGGCGAGGTGGAAGCCGTCCATCGGCACGTGCGCGACCCAGTCGGCGCCCTCGGCCCGGGCCACCCCCGGCACGAGCGCCTCGACGAGCGTCGACTTGCCGGCGCCAGGCGCTCCCGCGATGCCGAGCACCACCCGGCGGCGGTCACCGACGAGGTCGACGGCCGCCGCCACGAGGGATTCGATGCCGGTGGCGGGCCCAGACGACGCGGACGTTCTCACACAGCGCAGTCTCGCACCGCACCCTCCCGGCTGCCGCACGCTCCCGCATCTCGAAGCAGCGTCAGGGATGGGTGCGCAAGTACTCGAGCTGGGCCTGCACGGACTGCTCGGCCGCCGACCAGACGCTGCGCGGGACGTCGGCATAGACCGTCTCCACGACGTCGTATGCCGTCTGCGCACCTCCGGCGACCGCGGCGCGCACCTGGTCCAGCCGCTCGGCCCGGTGCTGGAGGTAGAAGGTCACGGTCGCAGCCGCATCGTCGACGGTCGGTCCATGACCAGGCAGAAGGCTCGTCACCGCGCCCGCTCCAGTGAGTGACTCGATGCGAGAGAGAGATTCGAGGTAGGCCTCGAGGTTGCCGTCAGGCCAGGCGACGACCGAGGTGCCGCGGCCGAGCACCGTGTCCCCCGTGAGCAAGATGTTGTCGGCAGGCAGCACGAAGGAGAAGGAGTCGCTCGTGTGCCCCGGCGTCGGCACGGCGAGGATCTCGAGTCCACCGACGGTGATGGTCTCTCCCTCTCGCACGTCGTCATGGCCGCGACCGAAGCCGCGCACCGGAGCACCGGTCAGCTCGTGAAAGCGCTCCGCGCTCTCGGCGTGGTCGAGGTGCCCATGGGTCAACAGCGTCAACCCGATCCGCCGTCCCGACGCACGGACATGCTCGATGACCGCCTCGAGGTGGGCCTCGTCCAACGGGCCGGGGTCGACGACGACGACCTCGTCCGAGCCCGGCTCGGCGAGCACCCACGTGTTCGTGCCGTCGAGGGTCATCGGTGAGGGGTTCGGGCAGAGCACGCAGACGGCCCGCTCGCCCACCGCGCCGCCGGTCCAGCTCGGGTCGACCGCCGTGCCCCTCATCGTTCGACGACCTCCATGGCCGGCCCGAGCTCACTGTCGACGACCTCGGGGACGATGAGGGGCAGGTGCTCGGCATGCGCGACGAAATCCCTTGCACTGCCGGTCTTGTGGATCTCCTCCACCCACATGACGGTGGGCGGGAGCAGGGAAGCCGACCCGGCGGCATACGCCGAGAGGAGCTCGCCTGGCGTCACCCAGGCGGCGTGGTCGGCCTCACTCGTGTCACCGTCGGCCGTCTGCCCGCGTGGCATGTGCGCCGCGAAGAACCACGTGTCGAAGCGGCGCGGCTCGAAGACGGGCGTGACCCAGTGGGCCTTCGCGACGACGAGGTCCGAACGCAGCACGAGCCCCTCGTCGCGCAGCACCTCGCCCAGGGAGACCTCGCGGGCGATGAGCGCGTCACGCACCCCGCGCCAACGCTCGGCGTCGACCGGGGCGAGGGCTCCGCTGGCCGTGGGACCGGCCAGGAGCACACCGCACTCCTCGAACACCTCGCGGATCGCGGCGGCCACGAACATCTGCGCGTCCGCCGGCGAGCAGCCGAGTCGGGCACCCCACTGCACCGGAGACGGGCCCGCCCACGGCAGCCCCTGATCGCCGTCACGGTCGTCGACGCCGCCGCCGGGGAAGACCATGGTGCTCGGCGCGAAGGCCATCTGCGACACGCGCCGCAGCATGAAGACCTCGACCGTCGACGCAGCATCCCGCACGAGCATGACGGTGCTGGCACGACGGGGTCGGGCCACCTCCCACCGCTCGCCGCCGAGCCACCGCCGGGCGGCATCGGAGATGGCCGGCGTCGTCGTCAGCGGGAAGATGCGACCCAAGGCGGTCTCGCGGTCAGTCCCGCACCGAGACGATGACCTCGACCTCGACCGGGGCGTCGAGCGGCAGGGCGGCGACACCGACAGCAGAACGGGCGTGGATCCCCTTGTCACCGAAGGCTTTGACGAGCAGCTCGCTGGCACCGTTGATGACGCCGGGCTGGCCGGTGAAGCCGGGGTCCGATGCGACGAAGCCGACGACCTTGACGACGCGCGACACCGTGTCGAGGTCGCCGACCTCCGACTTGATCGCGGCGATCGCATTGAGGGCGCACGTCTGAGCCAGCGCCTTGGCCGCGTCGGCGTCCACCTCGGCCCCGACCTTGCCGGTCGCGGCGATCGCGCCGTCGACCATCGGCAGCTGCCCGGAGGTGAAGACGAGGTCGCCGTCACGCACGACCGGGACGTAGGCGGCGACGGGAGCCGCGACATCGGGCACGGTGAGCCCGAGCTCGGCCAGACGGTCCTCGACAGCGCTCATGGTCAGTTGCCGCCAGACTTGGGACGCTTGAAGTACGCGACGAGGCTCGAGCCGTCGGGCCCGTTGACGATCTGGACGAGCTCCCAGCCGTCCGCCCCGAAGTTGTCGAGGATCGCCTTCGTGTTGTGGATCAGAAGAGGTGCAGTGAGGTACTCCCACGTGGTCATGCGCCTCACCCTACTCAGTGCCGCGCTCACCCTCGCCGCCGTCGCCGCGTGCACGCCGGCGCCCGGTGGCACCATGACGCCCATGACGACCACTCCGCCCTCGGAGCCCGCGCCAACCGCTCCGGCACCCTCGCCCGACGCGACGCGTCCCTACGGCGCCGATCCCGCGCAGGTCTACGACGTGCGCCACCCCTCGCAGGGATCGGCGGATGCAGGCGTGACCGTCCTCGTCGTGCACGGTGGCTTCTGGCGCGCTGCCTACGACCGCGCCCACGCCGCGCCCGAGGCCCAGGCCTTCGCCGACGCGGGCTACACCGTCGCCGTGGCCGAGTACCGCCGAGTCGGTATGCCGGGTGGCGGCGTCCCCGGCACCCTGGACGACGTGCGCGGGGTGGTCTCCGCGGTGCTCGCCGACCCCGACCTGCCCGATCCCCTGATCCTCGTCGGCCACTCGGCGGGAGGCCAGCTCGCGACCTGGGCCGCCGGTCAGCCGTGGATCACCGGCGGGCAGGCCGACGCGGTGGCCGGAGTCGTCGCGCTCGCCGGTGTCGTCGATCTGGGAGCGGCTGACCGGCTGCATCTCGGCGACGACGCAACGCGTGCCTTCGTCGGGTCCGGCCCGGGAAGTGCTGCCTGGACGGCGGCCGACCCGGTGTCCGTGCCGCCTCGGGTGCCGGTGCGCCTCCTCTGGGGTGCCGACGACGACGTCGTGCCCAGCGAGGTCGGCGACTCCTATCTCTCACGGGCTCGTGCGGCCGGGGCCGACGTGACGAGCGAGGTCATCGCCGGAGCCGACCACTTCGCCGTCATCGATCCGACCTCGCCCGCGTTCGACCACGTCCTGGCCGCCGTGCGATCCCTCCGCTGACCCACGCGAGGAGGCCGCGCGCCACGCACGCCCACCCTCCCCGCCTCCCAGGTGACAGGTGAGGATTGCGCACCCACCGCGACGGGGGTCAGGGTGGGGAACGCGGCACGGCCCATAGGGTGGACGGGTGACGAACGACTGGCCAGAGGCGCGGCTGCACGTCGTCACGGGCAAGGGCGGCACCGGCAAGACCACCGTGGCCTCGGCCCTCGCGCTGGCCCTCGCGGCCCGCCCCGGGCGGGTGCTGCTGAGCGAGGTCGAAGGCCGCCAGGGCATCAGCCAGACCTTCGACGTGCCGCCACTCGGCACCGAGGAGACCCGCATCCTGCGCCTCGGTGGCGGCGGCGAGGTCATCGGGCTGTCGGTCGAGCCCAAGGCCGCCCTGCTCGAGTACCTCCAGCTCTTCTACAAGCTCGGACGTGCGGGCAAGCTGCTCGAGAAGTTCGGCGCCATCGACTTCGCGACGACCATCGCCCCCGGCGTGCGCGACGTCCTGCTCATCGGCAAGATCTACGAGGCCAACCGGCGCCGGCGCGACGGCCGGCACAAGGGTGACGGACCGCTCGCCTATGACGCACTCGTGCTCGACGCCCCGCCGACAGGCCGCATCGGCCGGTTCCTCTCGGTCAACTCCGAGGTGGCCGACCTCGCCAAGATGGGGCCGATCCACTCGCAGGCCGGCGCGATCACCCAGCTGCTCGAGTCCGACCGCACCGTCGTGCACCTCGTGACTCTGCTCGAGGAGATGCCGGTGCAGGAGACGCTCGAGTCGATCGGGGAGCTCACCGCCAAGGGCCTGCGCCCGGGGGCGATCGTCGTCAACATGGTGCGCGCGCCCCTGCTCGACGACGCCGCGCTGGAGCAGGCCCGCGCCGGTCGCCTCCACAAGCCCTCGCTGCGCACCCAGCTCACGGAGGCCGGCGTCACCGTGAGCACCGAGCTCGTCGAGGGGCTGGTCGCCGAGGCTCGGGACCACGCCTTGCGGGTCGACCTCGAGCGCGAGCAGCTCGCGCTGCTCGAAGCCACCGGCCTGCCCATCGTCACGCTGCCTGCCCTGCCGCAGGGCGTCGACTCGGGCTCGGTGCACGAGCTGGCTGCACTGATCGTCGACCAGGTGATGCCCCCGTGACCCCGACCTCCCCACGGCGACCCCCGCAGCTCGACGTCGACGCCCTCATCGCCGATCCGGCGACCGAGATCATCGTCTGTTGCGGATCAGGTGGTGTCGGCAAGACGACCACCGCAGCCGCGCTGGGCCTGCGGGCCGCGGAGGCGGGCCGTCGCGTCGTCGTGCTGACGATCGACCCGGCCCGCCGCCTCGCTCAGTCACTCGGCCTCACCGAGCTCGACAACACCCCCCGTCCGGTCGCCGGGATCGACACGGCGGCCGGCGGCAGCCTCCACGCGATGATGCTCGACATGAAGCGCACCTTCGACGAGGTCGTCATCGCGCACTCCGAGCCAGGCAAGGCCGAGGCCGATCCTCGCCAACCCCTTCTACCAGGCCGTCAGCAGCTCCTTCGCCGGCACACAGGAGTACATGGCGATGGAGAAGCTCGGCCAGCTCAAGGCCGGCGCCGGCACCCCCGAGGCGCCGTGGGACCTCATCATCGTCGACACCCCGCCGTCGCGCTCGGCCCTCGACTTCCTCGACGCCCCCAACCGGCTCGGCAGCTTCCTCGACGGGCGCTTCATCCGCTTGCTCACCGCTCCGGCCAAGGCGGGTGGCCGGGCGGGCCTCAAGGTCTTCGGTCTGGGCGTGCAGATCGTCACGAGCACGATGACGAAGATCCTCGGCGGCCAGATGCTGAGTGACGTGCAGACGTTCGTCAACGCCCTCGACACGATGTTCGGCGGCTTCCGCGAGCGCGCCGACGAGACCTACCGCCTGCTCGCCGAGGAGGGCACGGCCTTCCTCGTCGTAGCCGCGCCCGAGCGCGACGCCCTGCGGGAGGCGTCCTTCTTCGTCGAGCGTCTGGAAGCGGACGGTATGCCGCTCGCCGGGCTCGTCGTCAACCGCATCGGTCGCGTCTCGGCTCCGGGTCTCAGCACGAGCAAGTCGCTCGCCGTGGCCGAGTCGCTCGAGGAGGGCGACGGTCCCCGATCCGCGACGACTGCAGCCGGCGTCCTGCGCCTGCACGCCGACCTCGTGCGCACGGCGGAGCGGCAGCGCGACCTGGCGGACCGCTTCTCGAGGTCGCACCCCGGCATCCCGGTGGTGCAGGTGCCGGCCCTCGGCCGGGACGTGCACGACCTCGAGAGCCTGCGCGAGGTGGGGGCCTCGCTCGCCGCCACCTGAAGCCTCGACCTGAGGCCCCCGAGCCCACCCATCCTCAGGCGGATCCCCCCGGCGCGACCCCAGCGATCCTCATCACCCCTGCGATTTCCCCCCTGACACCCCCCGGCGCCATCTTCACGTGCCCCCGAGGGATCAGTCCCTCGGGTGCGAGGCCATTCCGGCCCGCAGTGCCAACCTCCACGACGTGATGTCGGGACGCCTGCGGAGCAGGGCCCGACGCTCGCGCTCGGTCATCCCTCCCCAGACTCCGAACTCGGTGCGGTTGTCGAGCGCTTCGGCGAGACACTGCGCGAGCACCGGACAGGACTTGCACACCGCCTTCGCGTCGTGCTGGGCCTTGCCCCGGACGAACAACGCGTCCGGGTCCTGGCTGGAGCACCGAGCCTGGCTCGCCCACTCCTGCGTCCACATCTCCGTGACCGCGGCAATACTCATGACACAACCCCTCCCCGCCCGGGCCTCCCACGACTCCGAGCCGACTGAGACCGTCCCACCGGTCTCGGCGTGGGCCTCCCCCGCTTGGCCCAAATCAGACATTACGAGCGCGGGGCCGGGCCGGACATAGGCTCTATGGACCATTTAGTGAGACAGATGACTAGTCACCTGATACGTCTCGAAGGCCCCGACGCGCGACAGCCGGCGGTGGTGGTGTAGGGCGCGAACTCGCCCGGTAAGGCCGACACAGTCTCAGCAGTTACCCTTGGGCGCATGTCTTCACGCACCACGTCGCTCGGTGGCGTCATCAGCCTGCTCGGGGCCTTCCTGGCCTCCGCCCTCGTGCTCGGGCTGCTCGCCGCCGGTCTTGTCATGCCCGCCGTGGGTGCCACGGGCGCGCTTGCTCGCAGCGGCGTGGACGTCTTCAACGAGCTGCCGAGCGAGTTCTCCACCGACCCTCTCGCCCAGACCTCGCAGATCCTGGCCTCTGACGGCACGGTCATCGCGACGCCGCAGGAGCAGAACCGCACCATCGTGCCGCTCGCCAAGATCGCGCCGATCATGCGTGAGGCCCAGGTCGCGATCGAGGACCACCGCTTCTACGAGCACGGCGGCATCGACCTGCAGGGCACGATCCGCGCCGTGGTCTCCAACCTGCGCAACGGCTCGTCGGTCGGCGCCTCGTCGTTGACCCAGCAGTACGTCAAGATCTCGCTGCAGTACTCCGCGCTCAGCGCCGGCAACGAGGAGGCAGCCGCCGACGCGATCAAGAAGGACTACATGCGCAAGCTCAAGGAGCTGAAGTATGCGATCACCCTTGAGAAGAAGCTGTCGAAGGACGAGATCCTCGAGGGCTACCTCAACCTCGTCTACTACGGCGACCGGGCCTACGGCGTCGAGGCCGCGGCCAAGCACTACTTCAGCGTGCCGGCCGCCAAGCTCAGCCTCTCGCAGGCCGCGCTGCTCGCCGGCCTGACGCAGAACCCCGGCACGACCGACCCGGTCAACTTCCCCGAGCGCGCCGTCGCGCGCCGCAACGTCGTGCTCGACCGCATGCACGAGCTCAACAAGATCACCGACAAGCAGTGGACCGACGCCAAGAAGCGCACGCTCAAGCAGGACATGAAGGTCACCAACCCGAAGAGCACCTGCCTCGCCTCGCCCTACCCCTACTGGTGCGACTTCGTCATCAACTACGCGTTGACCATGCCCCAGCTCGGCAAGACGGTCGAGGAGCGCAAGCGCACGCTCTACCGCGGGGGCATCACCATCACGACGACGCTCGACCCCCGCGTCCAGCGCATCGCCCAGGCGGCGATCAACAAGAGGGTTCCGATCGGCAACGACGAGCGCATCGGTGCGGCGTCCTACACGGCCGACCCCAACACGGGCAAGGTGCTGGCCTTCGCCCAGAACACGCGCTACACCGTCGACAAGGAGTCGCGCGGCAAGACCGGCATCGGCTGGGCCCTCGACAAGAAGTACGGCGGCTCGGGTGGTTTCCAGTTCGGCTCGACGGCCAAGGCCTTCGCCCTGGTCACCGCCATGGAGTCGGGCATGACCGTCAACTCCAGCGTCGATGCGCAGGCGGCCGGCGGCAGCCAGCAGGCCACCTACACCCCGAAGACGTGGCCGGGCGGCATCGCGAACTGCGGCCCCGGCAGCGAGTGGAAGGTCTTCAACGACAGCCCCTTCGCCGGTGGTCGGATCGCGCTGAAGGAGGCGACGGCCAAGTCGACCAACACGGCGTTCATCGCCCTCGCCGAGCAGCTCGGCGGCTGCAAGGTGCGCGACACGATGACGCGCCTGGGCCTTCACCAGTCGAACGGCCAGCCGATCGGCAGGTACGCCCCGCAGTACATCCTCGGCGCCTCCGACGTCTCCCCGCAGGGCGTGGCCCACGCCTACGGCGTCCTCGCCGCTGACGGCAAGAAGTGCCCGATGGTCGTCGTCACGAAGATCACCCAGGACGGCAAGAACGTCGCGCTTCCGAAGTCGCAGTGCGACCAGGCCGTCGAGCCGGACGTGGCCCGGGCGACCGACAAGTTCCTCGAGTACAACATGACCAACGGCTCGGGCATCCGCAACCAGCTCTCGGGCGGTGACCGCCAGTCGGCAGGCAAGACCGGCACGGCCAACAACAACAACGAGTCGTGGTTCGTCGGCTACACGCCGCAGCTCGTCACGGCCGTCTGGGTCGGCACCCCCTACGACCCCATCAGCCGCGTCATGAAGAACGTCCGTGTCGGCGGCGGCTTCTTCCCCGTCATGCACGGCGCCGCGATCGCCGCCCCGATCTGGAAGCAGATCATGAACGGCGCGCTCGAGGACGCCCCCATGGCGAGGTTCACGGAGCCCGCGGAGAAGTACCTGCTGCCCGACACGGACACCCAGACCGTGACGCCGGGCCAGCTTCCCTCCGTGGTCGGCAAGACCGTTCCCGAGGCCGAGGCGCTCCTGCAGGCAGCCGGCTTCCAGACCCGCATCGGGGGCTCGATGAGCTCGCAGATCGAGGCGGGTCGGGTCGCGGGCATCTCGCCCTACCAGTCCCCCACTCCCGGCAGCATGATCACGATCTACACCTCCCGCGGCAGCTCAGGGGCGAGCCGGCAGGGCCCGGCCCCCCAGCGCACGCAGACGCCCGTCGTGCAGCCCACCGTCATCACCCCTCCGGCGCCGACGAACCCCGGCACCCCCGGCAAGCCGACGAAGCCGACCAAGCCGCCGAAGCGGCGCTGACCCAGGCTCTGTCAGTCCCTCAGCCGGCGAGGACCCGGCGGACGACGGCAGCGACCCGGCCACCCTCGGCGCGCCCAGCCACGGCGGCATTGGCAGCCTTCATCGCGAGGCCCATCTGCGGCATACCGGAGGCTCCTGAGGACGCCACCGCGTCGCGGACGATGCCCTCGAGCTCCTCGTCGGTGAGCTGCTGGGGCAGGTAGCCCTCGAGGACGGCGAGCTCGGCCTCCTCCTTGGCTGCCAGCTCGGCGCGCCCGGCTCCGGTGTAGGCCGTGGCCGCCTCGCGCCGCTTCTTGGCCTCCTTGGTGAGCACCTTGAGCACGTCGTCGTCGGTGAGGTCGCGGTGCTCGGTGCCGGCGACCTCCTCGGTGGTGACGGCGGTCAGGGCCATGCGCAACGTTCCTGCGCCGACCTGGTCACGCGCGCGCATCGCGGCGGTGAGGTCGGACTGCAGCTGCTCCTTGAGGGTGCTCATGGGGCCAGTCTCTCAGGCTGCCCGGCCACCTCGACCGCGGATTCTGGTTGGCGCGGGCCGCAGTGCGAGGATGAGCCCATGCGTGCCGCGACCAAGACCGTGCTCGGCCTCGGCGTGGCCGGGGTGGGCGTGCTCGGATGGGCCTCCGTCATCGAGCGGAATGCCTTCGTGCTCAGGCGTTTCGAGGTGCCGGTGCTGCCCGTGGGCGCCGCCCCGTTGCGGGTGCTGCACCTCTCGGACCTGCACCTGCTGCCACGCCAGCGCGCGAAGGCCGCCTGGGTCAAGAGCCTCGGCTCGCTCGACGCCGATCTCGTCATCAACACCGGCGACAACATCGCCGGGCCGCACTCGGTGCCGGCCCTGCTCGACTCCTTCGAGGGGCTGCTCGACCTGCCGGGCGTCTTCGTCTTCGGCTCCAACGACTACTTCGCCCCCAAGCTCAAGAACCCGCTCAAGTACCTCACCAAGGGTCACGCCAAGACGGTCGGCTCGACCCCGCGGCTGCCGACCGGGGAGCTCGTGCACGCCTTCACGTCGGCAGGCTGGGTCGACCTGACCAACCGTCGCGACAGCATCGAGGTGCGCGGGCTGCGGCTCGACGTCGTCGGCGTCGACGACCCGCACCTCGGCTACGACCGCGTCGACCTCGTGCGCGGCGCCGCGTCACCGGAGGCCGACCTGACGATCGGCGTGACGCACGCCCCCTACCAGCGGGTCCTCGACGCGTATGCCGCCGACGGGGCCTCGCTCATCGTCGCAGGGCACACGCACGGCGGGCAGGTCTGCGTGCCGGGCTACGGCGCCCTCGTGACGAACTGCGACCTCGACACGCGGCGCGCGAAGGGCCTCTCCCGCTGGTGGCCGGGAGCCGGTCATACGCCCTCGTCGCAGGCTCCGGAGGGGGCCGCGTGGCTCGAGGTCTCGGCCGGCCTCGGCACCTCCCCCACTGCGCCCGTGCGCCTTGCCTGCCGGCCAGAGGCGACCCTGCTGACCCTCGTGGCCCGCGTCTGACGCCGAACTGCCGCGGTCGATTCGGAGATGCACGGGGCCCTGCGCTAGCATCTCTGCTTGCTGCCTCCAGTGAGTCACCGAGGGCAGCTGCAACACCGGGGTGTGGCGCAGCTTGGTAGCGCGCTTCGTTCGGGACGAAGAGGTCGCAGGTTCAAATCCTGTCACCCCGACCGATGTTTCCGCAGGTCAAAGGCCCTCAGCCGGCTCAACGGCGAGGGCCTTTGTCGTGCCGGGCGCCTCCCTCGCGATGGATGACAGGCGACGTCGGGGCGAGCCCCCCGACGGTCGCTCTCACCCCCGCTGGGGGATGCCCCGGTCACCAGCCCTGCCTAGCGTGGGTGACGAAGCGGGGGTGCTCCGGTTCGGGCTCAGACTCCGGTCAGCCGCCCGCTGGGAGAGTTCGCCACCACCGATCGTCGATCACAGCCATCCGTGGCCGGGAGGAGAACCAGTGAGCGAAACACCAGAGGGCACTGACCCCCCGGCGCCCGGCAGCCGACGCCTCATGGTGCTTCTCGCCATGGCGATGTTCGTGCTCGTCGTCGACACCTCCTTGATGAACGTGTCGATCTCGGCCGTTGTCAGGGACCTCGACACGACTGCGAGCGGAGTGCAGTCAGCCATCGCGCTCGAGGCCCTCGTGTCCGCCGCCTTCATCCTCATCAACAGCAAGGTCGGCGACCTCATCGGTCGCAAGCGGGCCTACGTCCTCGGCCTGCTGGCGTATGCCGTGGGAGCGCTCGCCATGACGCTGGCGCAGAGCCTCACCGCGATCGTCATCTTCTGGGCGGTCATCGGGGGACTAGGCGCGTCGCTGCTGCTTCCGGCGATGCAGTCCCTGGTCCACGGCAACTTCGCCGGCGCGGCACAGAAGCAGGCGTACGCCCTGATCGGCGCCGCTGCCGCCATCGCGGCCGCGGTCGGCCCCCTGCTGGGCGGCTTCGTCACGACCTACCTTTCCTGGCGGGTCGGCTTCGCGCTCGAGGTCGTCATCATCGCGGTCGTGCTCAGCCAGATCCGGCTGGTCAAGGACGTCGCCTACACCGGCTCGCGTGAGGTCGACGTCGTTGGGGCAGCCCTCTCCGTCGTGGGCATGGGCGGCGTCGTTCTCGGCATCCTCGTGTGGCAGGAGGGCGGCGAGTTCGTCCTGCTGCTCATGGTGGTCGGCGCCGTCGCGCTCGGCTCGCTGGCCTGGTGGCTCACCAGGCGCAAGCGGAGCAAGCAGGTCACCCTGCTGGACCCCGACCTGTTCCGCTCACCGCACTTCACCACCGGCGTCTCCGGTCAGCTGCTGCAACAGGTGACCTTGGGCGGCGCGATGATCGCGCTGCCGCTCTTCCTGCAGATGACCCTGGAGTACAACGCGATGGAGGCCGGCCTGTCGCTTGCTCCCTTGTCCCTGACGATGTTCGCCGCGGCTGTCGTCGCCGGAAAGCGCGCGGGCCGGCGCCGATCCGCGGCGGTCATCCGCATCGGCTTCCTGCTGGCCGCCGTCGGGATCGCGATCATCATCCCCTTGGTGCCGCGAGTGGACAGCGGCTGGTAGTTGGTGATCCCTCTGGTCATCACCGGGTGCGGCATGGGCCTGCTGGTCTCGCAGCTGAACAACTACACCCTCGCCCCGATCGAGGAGGAGCGGATCAGCGAGGCCGCTGGGGTGAACTCGGCAGCCGGCTCCTTCGGGCTGTCCTTCGGGCTCGCCATGGCGGGCGGTCTCATGCTCGCGGCCCTGTCGTTCAGCTTCACCAACCTGACGGAGAGCAGCTCGGCCATTCCCCCGGCGCAGCAGCAGCAGATCGCGGTGGCCTTGGAGGACGAGGCAGAGGTCATGAGCAACACCGCACTGGCGGAGCAGATCACCGGCCAGCCGGCGGAGGTCGAGGCGGCGGTCCTGGAGATCAACGACGAGGCACGCAACCGCTCGCTCCAGGTCGCCCTGCTCGTCCCGCTCCTCGCCGCCCTGCTCGGCCTCGGCAACTCCTTCCGGATGCTGCGCCTCCCCGATATCAAGCCCTCGAGCGCGGTCGAAGGACTGGGTGCGGGCTGAGCCCGTCGTCTGTCCCGCGTGGCCACTGTGCTGTTGGGATCCGGCGTGTGTCCCCACCCGCGAGGGGCCGCTCTCTACAGCTGAGGTATGCCGTCCGGCCCGCTCCCAGTGGCCGCTCAGTCGGCCGCGTGAGCCGTCGCGCGCACCGACTCGGCCACCACGTCGACGAGCTGACCCGTGCGCTCGAACATCCGCCGCTGCCGGATCGCGCCGTTGCCCTCCTCGCGCAACCGGGCGAGGCCGTCCTGCACGGCCGCGAGGTCGCCGACAGCCTCGAGCGCCGGCGTGATGTGCTCGACGAGGGCGTCGACCACCTCCCAGCAGGGCTTCGGCCGCCCGGTGAAGGCGTCGAGCAGCTGGCCCGAGAGGCCCTCGCGCGCGGCCTGCCACGTCGCGAGCCGCAGCATCGCCGTCGGCACGTCGGGCGCCTCGGTGCCCGCCGCCCACTCCTGCGCCGCCGTCTCGACGAGCCCGCGGCAGATCGCGGCCAGCACGATGCGCCTCCTCGACGGTGAAGCACACGTCGGCGGCGCGGATCTCGACCGTCGGGTAGTGCTGGGCGAGGCGCGCGTCGAAGTAGACCATGCCCTCGTCGAGGATGACGGAGGTCAGCACCATCTCGCGCACCAGGCGGTGGTAGGCCTCGGGAGAGCCGAAGCGGTCGGTCGGCCCCCAGGAGGGCCAGCGGACGAGCGACTGGGTGCGATAGCTCGCAAAGCCGGTGTCCTCGCCGTCCCAGAAGGGTGAGTTCGCGCTCAGCGCGAGGAGCACGGGCATCCAGATGCGGATCCGGTCGAGGACGGCCACGCCCTCCTCGTCGCTCTCGACCGACACGTGCACGTGGCACCCGCAGGTGAGGTGCTCGCGCGCCGTGCGCTGGTAGCGGTCCTCCATCCACGCATACCGCGTCGACTTCGCCGGCAGGGGGCTGACAGGCAACGGTGACGTGCCGAGGGCTGCGACGCTCGAGCCGCTCGCGCGCGCGGCCGCGAAGGCCTCGCGGCGCCAGCGCAGCACCTCGGCCCGCAGCGTCTCGAGGTCGGCGGCGGGCGCCGTGTGCGTCTCGATCTGCTGCTGCTGGAACTCCCCCTCGACGGCGCCGTGCACCCCCAGCCCGGCGACCGGCGGCGGCTGCCCCTCCGCGCGCACGAGCAGCTGCCCCGAGACCGATCTCGGGCCGCCCGTTCCTCACGTCGACAAGGAGCATCTCCTCCTCGACTCCCATGGTCCGTGCCACGTGGCGCTCCTCTCGCGGGACGTATGCCGGCGGACCGGGCGGTGTTTCGGCGGGCCGGAGCGCGCCCGGCGGCATACGCCGGCTGTGGTGTGTCCAGCCGCGGCGGCGGACACGGATGCGCGCAAGGGTGCTGGGGTTGCTTGCCACGGCACGTACCCATCCCGCACGCGTCGTGCACCTGCTCGCCCCAGTGCGACCCGTCGGGAATGAATGCTGCTCCGTGCTGTTGCACCCGAGTATCGCCCGGGCGTCGCCGACCGTGCCAGCGAGAGCCCGCCGAGAGACCTCGAGGAGCAACGTGTCCACCTCGACCACCGTGGGACTGCGGTCCGAACGCGGCCCCATCCTGCTCGCGCTGATGCTCGCCACGGCGCTCATCGCCCTCGACTCGACGATCCTCGCGACGGCCGTCCCGTCCATCGTCGACGACCTGGGCGGCCTGACGGAGTTCCCGTGGCTCTTCTCGGTCTACCTGCTCGCGCAGGCCGTGTCGGTGCCGGTCTATGCCAAGCTCGCCGACACCGTGGGCCGCAAGCCCGTGATCCTCTTCGGCATCGGGCTCTTCCTCATCGGATCCATCCTCTGCGGCTTGGCGTGGAGCATGGGCTCGCTCATCGCCATGCGGGCCCTGCAAGGGCTGGGCGCCGGCGCCGTGCTGCCGCTGACGACGACGATCGCCGGTGACATCTACACCGTCGCCGAGCGCGCCAAGACGCAGGGCTACATCGCGAGCGTGTGGGCGGTCTCGGCCGTCGTCGGCCCGACGCTGGGCGGCGTCTTCTCGCAGTTCACCTCGTGGCGCTGGATCTTCTTCATCAACATCCCCTTCTGCCTGCTGGCGGCCGGCATGTTGTGGCGCAACTACGACGAGTCGGTCGAGCGCCGCAAGCACCACATCGACTACGCCGGCGCGATCGTGCTCACGGTCTCGCTCACGCTGCTCATCCTCGCGGTGCTCGAGGGCGGTCAGGCCTGGGCGTGGGGATCGTGGCAGAGCGTCGGCGCCTTCGTCGTGGGCGGCGTGCTCCTCGTCGTCTTCGGCTTCATCGAGCGGCGGGCCGCCGAGCCGATCCTTCCGCTCGAGGTCTTCTCCCGGCGGCTCATCGTCGCAACGTGCCTCATCTCGATCGGCGTCGGCGCGGTGCTGGTCGGCCTCACCTCCTACGTGCCGACCTTCCTCGAGCGCTCCACGGGGGTCACCCCGATCGTCGCCGGGCTCGCCGTCGCTGCGCTGACGATCGGCTGGCCGATCTCGGCGTCACAGTCGGGACGGCTCTACCTGCGCATCGGCTTCCGGCCGACGGCGCTCATCGGCCTCGTCGTCGCCGCGCTCGGCGCTCTGGCCATGTGGCTCGGCTCGGCGACCCCGAACGTCTGGGTCACGGCCGGCTCGGCCTTCGTCGTCGGCCTCGGCCTCGGCCTCGTCGCCACCCCGACGCTCATCGCCGCCCAGGCCTCCGTGCCGTGGAGCGAGCGGGCCGTCGTCACCGGCACGAACTTGTTCATGCGCTCGGTCGGGTCGGCCGTCGGGGTCGCCATCTTCGGTGCCGTCGCCAACGCGATCATCGCAGACGGCGGCGGGCCCGATCTCGGCCGCAGCCGTGCAGGCCGGCTCGACCGCGGTCTTCCTCGCCGTGTTCATCGCCTCGGTCATCACCGTCCTCGCCGGCCTGCTCATGCCGGCGGTGCGCGCCGAGGGGCTCGAGCACGACGCCGCCGTGGCCGCCGACGCCGAGGTCGCCGACACGGCCCGTGCTCGTGTCGCTGCCGACGCGGGCGGGCCAGCGACCACCTGAGCCAGCCGGACGGCATACCGGCTCCTGGTCGGGACCGCTCGGGCGGCGCTGGGTACGTCGTGGGGGTAACCCACCCACGAGGAGCACGAAGGAGAGCGCCATGAGCCATGACGACGACACCCGCAAGGTGGCCGACCTCATCAAGGACATCCGGGTGGCGATGCTCACGCACACCGACTCGGCCGGCCGGCTCGTCAGCCACCCGATGGCGACCCAGGAGGTCGAGTTCGACGGGGACGTGCTCTTCATCGCCGAGCGCGACAGCCACAAGTGCCAGGACATCGCCGCGCAGTCGCCGGCCAAGGTCAACGTCTCCTTCAGCTCCGGCAGCTCGTGGATCTCGCTCTCGGGCACGGCCGAGATCGTCGATGACCCCGCCAAGCTCGAGGAGCTGTGGAACACCTTCACGGACGCGTGGATGGAGGGCGGTCCGGAGGACCCCAACAACGTGCTCATCAAGGTCAGCGCCGACTCCGCGGAGTTCTGGGACACCCCTGGATCCAAGGCGACGCAGGTGCTCAACCTCGTCAAGGCCAAGGTGACGGGCGAGCGCATCGACGACGGCGACCTCGTCGACAACAAGGTCGTCGACCTCTGACCTCCGCCTGACGAGCCGCAGCCGCTGGTGGGTCGCCTTGTCACACAAGGTGACCCACCAGCACCGGTTCAGAGCAGAAGCTCACACACTGACCCGCAAGGTGTCCCGGCGTGCCTGGCCTCGAGGGCCTTCAGGAGGCGCCCTTGACGAGGCGCATGACGGCGCGCTCGAGGGCGTCCCGGTCGCGCACGCGAACGAGGTCTCCGCCCCGCAGCCGCTCCCGGTCGGCCTTCGTCATCTTCCTCAGGCTGGGAGCGATGGTGCGGCCGACGGCGTACTCGTCGAGCACCCGTGGGTCGACGTAGGAGCGTCGCGCCACGGCCGGGGTGTTGCCGAGGTGCTCGGCGACGACCTTCATGGCGTCCTTCTCGGCGCGCTTCACCTCACGCTCGGTCTGGGCGGGTCCGAGCTGGGCGAGGGAGACCGCGGCAACGACGGTGGCCGCCCACGTGCGAAGGTCCTTGACGGTGAACTCCTCACCGACGATCTCCTTGAACGCGAGGTTGAGGTCGCTCGAGCGCAGCTCGTGCCACCCGAGCTTGTCCCGGTAGGCCAGCAGCCGCTCCCCCGGGTAGCTCGAGCGCTTGAGCGACAGCACGATTCGAGCGAGCAGCTGGTCGCTCATGATGGCCTCGCGCAACTGCCCTGACTTGGCGGGGAACTCGAAGCTGATGTCCTCGCCGCTGACAGCGACGTGGCTGCGCAGCAGGGTCGCGACACCGTGCGAGCCGTGCTCGCTCTCGTACTCCTCGCCGCCGCTGCGGAAGAGACCGGCGTCGAGCATCCGGAGCCCGGCCGCCGTCACCCTCCGGCGCGAGAAGCCGCTCTCGCGCAGCTCGGAGGCCACGTGCTTGCGCGCATCAGGCAGTCGCTTGGCGAGCTGCAGCACGCGGTCGTGCTTCTCGCGCCCACGGGCCTCGTGCCAGGCGTCGTGGTAGAGATACTGCCGCCGGCCGGCGTCGTCGGTGCCGACGGCCTGGATGTGCCCGTTGCGATAGGGGCTGATCCAGACGTCCTGCCACGCGGGCGGGATGACGAGCGCCTTGACGCGCTCGCGGTCCTCCGGGGCGATGGTCGAGCCGTCAGCACCCACGTAACCAAAGCCCTTGCCGCGACGCACGCGTCGGATGCCAGGCCCGTCGATGTCGCTCCGTCGCAGTCTCACGACACAGACGTACCCCGAACGTGGGAGCGGGGCGTCGCGTGGGGGCGGGCGGGCCCAGCCAAGCGGCTACTCCTCCGCGTGGTCCGGACCGTCGGGGTCGCTCACCGGCACGATCTCGGGCACGTAGATCTCCTCCTGCCCGGGAGGTCGTGGGGGGTCCGGGGTGACGGGCGGGAAGACCGTGCCGTCGTCCATGAGGTTTGACTCGTACGTGCTCATTGCGTCGTTGCCCATCCCCCCGAGCAGGGAATCTCTTGCACTGGCCTCATACCCCCGCCCCGGGTCGATGTATCCGCGCGTGCCCAGGCGCGCGGAGAAACATCGACTCGGGGTGGGGTCGGCGGGTGCGTCAGCGGGTCAGCGGGCGAGGGTGGCGACGCGGCCCTGCTCGCCCGAGGCCCAGCACGCTCCGTCGTTGGTGCACTCGACCGAGTCGAAGCTGCCGGTGTCGAAGGGCGGTCCACGAGCGGCCGCCGTCGGTCGAGACGTCGGAGCCCGACGGCCCGACGGCCAGCACCGTCGCGCGGGTGCCCGGCACCCAGTCGGAGCCGGAGCGGTAGCCAGCGGGGTTGCTCGTCGGCTTGCTCCAGGTCGCGCCGCCGTCGGCCGTCCACGCGGCGTTGTCGGTCGAGCCGGTCGGGGCGGTGAAGTCGCCACCGAGCAGCACCCCGCGGCGGGCGTCGCGGAAGGCCACGGAGAAGATGCCGGCTGCGGCACCACCCGCGACGGGCGTGGCGGCGACCGTCCACGTGTGCCCGCGGTCGGTCGAGGTGAAGAGGCGAGCCGGGTCGACGCCGCCGCTCGCGAGGTAGGTGCGGTTGCCGGGCCCGGTCGACAGGCAGGTGCCCGAGGCGGCGAAGGCGAACTCGCCCGGGATCGCGTCGGGCATGCCCGCGGGGTCGACGATCGACCACGTGCGGCCTCCGTCGGCGGTCTCGACGAGCCGGAAGCGCCCGTCGACCGGGTCGCTCATCGCCAGACCGCGCTGCGGCGAGCTGAAGGCGAGGCAGTCGTAGAAGGCGGCCGGCTCCGCGTTGCGGAAGGTCTCGGTCCAGCTCGCTCCCCCGTCGTCGGTGACGAGGATGCGCGAGTCCTCGCCCTCGCCGATCGACAGGATCACCGCGCGCTGCGCGTCGAACGCCTCGATGTCGCGGAACTGCAGCGCTCCGGTGCCCAGCCCCTCCGGGCTGACGTCGGCCCAGGTCGAGCCGCCGTCGGTCGTGCGCAGCACCGTGCCGTTCGTGCCACTGACCCAGGCGACCTCCGACGAGACGGGAGCGAGCCCGCGGAAGCGCTCCGTCGTGCCCGTCGGCGTCAGGCTCCAGCGGTATGCCGTCGCGCTGGCCGCGCCGGCGACGCTGGGACGGTGCCCCGACGCAGCAGGCGATGGGGCGGCATACGCGCTGGCGGTGCCAGCGAGCAGGGCGATGGTGGTGGCGGCGAGGAGGGCGGTGCGGTGGGGTGTCTTCATGCCTCCTCAACCTAGGGGCGGACCCGACTTGCCGCACGGTGGAGCCGGCCCGGGCGGGGTGCTCATGCATCCTGCGCCGCGATGGCCGGTCCCGGCCCGGGCCGGTGTCAGTCGCGGGTGTCGGTCGGCGAAGGGAAGGGAGCCTCAGCGGCCGGTGCCGCCGTAGACGATGGCGTCCTCGGTCGAGTCGAGGCCGAAGGCCGTGTGGACGGCGCGCACCGCGTCGTCGAGGTCCTCGGCGCGCGTCACCGCCGAGACCCGGATCTCGGACGTCGAGATCATCTCGATGTTGATGCCGGCCTCGGCAAGCGCGCCGAAGAACTTGGCCGAGACACCCGGGTGGCTCTTCATGCCGGCGCCGACGAGGGCGATCTTGCCGACGCCGTCGTCGAAGCGCAGGTCGGCGTACTCGACGTGGTGCTTGATCGACTGGAGCACCGACATCGCCTTGGGCCCGTCGGCCTTGGGCAGGGTGAAGGAGATGTCGGTCTTGGCCGTCTCGGCCGCCGACACGTTCTGCACGATCATGTCGATGTTGAGGCCGGCCTCGGCGATGGCGCCGAAGATCGTGGCCGCGATGCCGACGCGGTCGGGCACCCCGACGATCGTGATCTTGGCCTCGCTGCGGTCGTGGGCGATGCCGGCGATGATCGGTGCTTCCACGGCGCCTTCTCCTTCGTACGGGTTGTCCTTGATCCAGGTGCCGGGCTTCCGCGACCACGACGAGCGCACGTGGATCGGGATGCCGTAGCGGCGGGCGTACTCGACGCAGCGCAGGTGCAGGATCTTGCTGCCGTTGGCGGCGAGGTCGAGCATCTCCTCCATGGAGAGCACGTCGAGCTTGCGGGCGTTGGGCAGCAGGCGCGGATCGGCGGTGAAGACGCCGTCGACGTCGGTGTAGATCTCGCAGACGTCGGCGCCGAGCGCTGCCGCGAGCGCGACGGCGGTCGTGTCGGAGCCACCGCGGCCGAGCGTGGTGATGTCCTTCGTCGTCTGGCTGACGCCCTGGAAGCCGGCGACGATCGCGATGTGGCCCGCGTCGAGGGCGCTCTGGATGCGGCCCGGCGTCACGTCGATGATGCGGGCGGCGCCGTGCGCGTCGTCGGTGATGACGCCGGCCTGGCTGCCGGTGAAGGAGCGCGCCTCCGAGCCGAGCTGCGCGATGGCCATCGCGACGAGCGCCATCGAGATGCGCTCGCCGGAGGTGAGCAGCATGTCGAGCTCGCGAGCGGGCGGCGACCGGCGTGACCTGCTCGGCGAGGTCCATCAGCTCGTCGGTCGTGTCACCCATGGCCGAGACGACGACGCAGACCGAGTGGCCCGCACGTTGCGTCTCGACGATGCGCCGGGCCACGCGCTTGATGGCCTCGGCGTCGGCAACGGACGACCCGCCGTACTTCTGGACGACGATGCTCACACTGGCTCCGGATCTGGTCGCTGGGCGGTTTCGTGCGGGTCGAGTCTAGGCTCGCCGCCGGCACCGCCCCCGGAGTGGTCACCATGCTGAGACGTCCGGCGACAGGCATGTGGGAGCGCAAATCCTGCGGGATCTCACGGGTGCAGGGCGTCGAACTCCGCCTCGCCGACGGCCTCCTCGTCGGCGTCGAGCCGCAGGTGCCCGAGGATCGAGTGCAGCGCCCGCAACGAGGCGAGGGCGCGGTCGCCCCACTCGGACAGGTAGCTGAACTGCCACCACCACAGCGCCTCGAGGCGCCGACCCGCCGAGTAGTGCTTGAGCCCGTGCGACGAGCGCGAGGGCGACGTCGGCGAGGTCGCCGGAGATCGAGCCGTCGGCGCGCTCCCCCGAGGTCACCGGGTCGATGACGTAGATGTAGTCGTCGATGCCGGCCAGCGCGTTGGCGAGGCCGTCGCGCAGCGGGTCGGCGTCGTCGTCGGCGCCGGGGTCGGGCTCGAAGCGCTCGGTCGGCACGACGTCCTGGATGGCGCCGAGCCGCGCGCCGGCGACGAGCATCTGCGACAGGGCCAGCGTCAGCAGCGGCAGCGCCGTGTCGGGCGAGCTGCCCGAGGCCACCTCGGTGACCGAGGTGAGGAAGGCGCTGGCCTCCGCGGCGGTCAGGTCAGCGAGGCCGCCGAGGTCGCCGACGTCGTTGGCGTCCTCGACATCCGTGGCGTGCGTGGTCATGGGCAAACCCTTCGTCGTATGCCGCAGCGCCTGCTTCGCTGTGCCCCTCAGTGTGCCGCTCGCCACGGTCGCCGTCGACCCGTTGGGCGCGCGCCACTCTGGCGGTGCGGGGCCACCCTGGCGGTTCGACGCCACCGGTATGCGGGTGGCTCCGAACCGCGCGGGTGGCTCCGAACCGTGCGGGTGGCCTCGGGGCGCTCGGGTCGGTCAGGCGTCGACGCGGCGGCGGCCCTCGAAGGCGCGCCCGAGAGTGACCTCGTCGGCATACTCGAGGTCGCCGCCGACGGGCAGTCCTGAGGCGAGCCGCGTCACCGTGACGCCGACGTCGCGCAGCAGACGTGAGAGGTAGGTCGCGGTGGCCTCCCCCTCGAGGTTGGGGTCGGTCGCGATGATGACCTCCTGCACCTCACCCGAGGCGAGCCGCGGCAGCAGCTCGCGCACGCGCAGGTCGTCGGGGCCGATGCCGTCGATCGGGCTGATCGCGCCGCCGAGCACGTGGTAGGTGCCACGGAACTCCCGGGTGCGCTCGATGGCGACGACGTCCTTGGGCTCCTCGACGACGCAGATCGAGGTCTGGTCACGGCGGGGGTCGGCGCAGATGCGACAGCGCTCGGCCTGCGCGACGTTGCCGCACACCTCGCAGAAGCGCACCTTGGCCCTGACCTCGGTCAGGGCCGTGACGAGCCGCGTGACGTCGTCGGAGTCGGTCTGGAGCAGGTGGAAGGCGATGCGTTGTGCGCTCTTGGGACCGACCCCCGGGAGTCGGCCGAGCTCGTCGATCAGGTCCTGGACCGCGCCTTCGTACACACCGCCACCCTAAGCCCGGGTGCTGCCACCCAAAGCCCTGACGCGGCCGTCGCGCCCCACTACCGTGGAGAGGCGGTCCAGCCAGGAGGGTCCATGGACGAGCAGGTCGTGTCACGGCGCAGCGGGCGCATCCAGGCCGCCGGACCGTTCCGCTTGCTCATCGACTTCCTCAACCGGTCGGACTACGACACCCGACGTCGCGAGCCCGGGGTGCTCGACTTCACTTTCGGCGACCCCCACGAGATGCAGCAGCAGGGCTACGTCGACGCGATCCGCGAGTCGGCCGTGCCGCTCGACGAGCTGTGGTTCGCCTACAAGCAGAGCGAGGAGCAGGCACAGGACGCCGCGGCGGCCTCGCTGAGCCGCGTGGTGCCGCTCGAGTGGTCGGGCGACGACCTGCGCATGACGACCGGTGGCTTCGGCGCCATCAGCGTCACCCTGAAGGCGCTCGCCGACCCCGGCGATGAGGTCGTCTACTCCCTCCCGCCGTGGTTCCTCTACGAGGCTCTGGCGCTCGAGGCGGGGCTCGTGCCCATCAAGGTGCCCGCGCGCCCACCCCGCTTCGACCTCGATCTCGACGCCATCGCCGCGGCCCTGACGCCCCGCACCCGCATCGTCGTCGTCAACACGCCCAACAACCCCACCGGCCGGGTCTATCCGTCCGAGGCCCTGACCTCGCTCGCCGAGATGCTCGAGGACGCGTCGGCCCGCTTCGGGCGACGCATCTGGATCGTGTCCGACGAGCCCTACAACCGGATCGTCTTCGACGGCGTCACCTTCCACAGTCCCGCCGAGTACTACCCCCACACCGTCATCTGCTACTCCTACGGCAAGACTCTGCTGGCCCCCGGGCAGCGCCTCGGCTACGTGGCCGTGCCACCCGGTCTCCCTGGCCACGACGAGCTGCTCGACGCCGTCGAGACCATGCAGATCGCGGGTGGCTGGCTCTTCCCCAACGCCGTCATGCAGTATGCCGTGCCACACCTCGAGGCGCTGTCCTTCGATGTCGCGGGGCTCGCGGCCAAGCGCGACCGCCTCGTCACGGCGCTGCGCGAGATGGGCTACGAGGTCAGCACTCCCGAGGGCACCTTCTACCTGTGGCCACGCTCGCCGATCAGCGACGACGAGGCCTTCGTCGCGACGCTCGCCCGACGCGGGGTGCTCGTCATGCCGGGAGCGCTCTTCGAGACGCCCGGGTGGTTCCGCATCTGCCTCACGGCGACGGCGGAGTCCATCGAGGCAGCGCTGCCGCACTTCGCCGCTGCGCTGGCCGAGGTCGGCGCACGGCAGGCGGGTCAGGCCGAGAGGTCGCCGCTCGGGACCTCGTTGTAGTAGTCGAGACGCTCCTGGCCGCTGAGCTCGGCGATCGCCGCCATCACCTCGTCGGTGAGCAGCCGGCGTGCCTTGCCAGCCGGCACACCGGCATACGCCTCGACGGCGATGGGCTCGCCGAAGCGGACCGTCACCTTCGCGAGGCGGGGGAAGCTGGCCCCCACGGGCTGGATGTCCTCGGTGCCGATGAGGCCGACGGGCACGATCGGCACCTGTGCCGTCAGCGCCAGCCAGGCCACGCCGGTGCGTCCGCGATAGAGCTTGCCGTCGCGCGAGCGCGTGCCCTCCGGGTAGATGCCGAAGGCCTCGCCTGCCTTGAGCACCTCGAGCGCCGTGTCGAGGCTCTCCTGCGCGGCGGTCGCGGAGTGGCGGTTGACCGGGACCATGCCGACGGCCGTGAAGAAGCCCTTGCGCAGCGCGCCCCCGACGCCGGACCCGGTCCAGTACTCCTCCTTGGCGAGGAATCGCACCTGGCGAGGCGAGGCGAGCGGGATGGCGAAGGAGTCGATGAAGGACAGGTGGTTGCTCGCGACGATGACGCCGCCCTCGCGCGGGACGTTCTCCTTGCCCTCGATCGTCGGGCGGTAGAGGGCGTGGGACAACGGATAGAGCACTCCGCGCCCCAGGCTGTACATCATGGGGTCAGCCTAGAGCGACGGTGGGCGGTCGGCGTGGTGTGTCCGCGCCGACCGCCCATCCCTGCCACGCCCTCGTCGGTATGCCGTCCGGCGGGCTCGTGAGCTCAGCCGGGTCGGCTGCCCCTCCCTCCGGCAGTGCGCGGGGTCACGGTGTCACCGCGCCGGTGACGCAGCGGACGCTCGTCCCGTCGAACGCGGCACTCGTCATCTCGACACAGTTGGTCCACGGGCCGGCGGTCACGCCCTTGGCGTCGAAGGCGACCGTGTGCGTGCCCAGGATGCCCGGGGTGCTGCCGACGACGAGCTGGGTGCCGTTCGTGGGCAGGGTGCCGACGCCGTTGAAGTACTGGTTCTGGCCCCTCGACCCGGAGTTGTTCTCCGCGCCGACGGTGAGGAACCCGCCGTCACCGTTCCCTCCAATCGCGCCGAACGCGTACGACACGTCGGTGCCGGGGTGGGCGTCACCGTCGACGCCGATCCAGACCTCGAACGTGTTGAGGCGGTTCAGGCTGAACTCCCGCACACCGGTCCCAGTCGACGACGATCCACGTGTCGGAGCCGTCGGTGAGGGTGGTGATGCGCACCGCCCCGGCGGCGCCGGGGTTGAGATCGGTCCAGAACGGCGCGAGCACGTTGTTCGGACGGGCGGCGTTCGGGAAGCTCTGGTTGGTGATGCTGTTGTCCTCCCCGGTGCCACCGCCGACGACGACGTAGCCGTTGCTCGAGATGCCGATCTGGTTGTAGGTCACCCCGCCGAAGGTGAACGCCGGCACGGCGAAGTTGGTGATCGTGTCGTCACCGACGCCCGCGATCGGTGTGATGCCGAAGGCCGACAAGGGCAGGTAGCCGCCCGCGGGACTGGGCCCGGGCGCGATGGTGACGCCGGGCGGCGACGTGCCGGGCACGACCCCGTTGTAGGTCACGGTGTTGCCCACGAGCGTGCCACCGGTGACGGAGGCGTCGACGACGTCGAGCCGGGACGGGACCGCGTCGGTGATGACGGCCGGCGCGTCGGCGAACGTCGAGTTGGTGGCCGTGATGCTGCAGGAGGTGTTCGCCCCCAGCGCCAGGGTCAGCGGCGTGCACGTCTTGGTCATCACGATCGATGCCTGGCCGCGGACGATCGAGATCGGGAAGACGATGCGGTGCCCGGGGTTGTCGGACAGGGTGATCTGGGCGTGCCGGACCGCGCCGTCGGCGAGGCCGCCGCCGTCGACCGTGATGGGGAAGGTCGCGTTGCCGCTCGGCGGCAGCGTGAGCGTCGACGGCACGGTGACCTTGAGGTCGGCGGGCGCCGAGACGCTGAGCTTCCACTTCGCCGACGTGTTCGTCTCGTTGTGGAGCGTGCGCTGGACCGTGATGCGGCCGGGCAGCGACGGCACGTAGAGGCTCGGGTAGTTGGCATTCCAGAGGTCTTCGCTCAACGCGACGTAGTCGGCGGCGCTCTCGTCGAAGGTCGCACCGGGGTCGCCCGCCTTGTTGAGGCGGATACGGCCGGAGCCACGGTCGAACGGCGTCGTCGCCGAGGTCCCGTCGTTGTTCAGCACATCGGTCGTCGCGCTCGTCATGAGCGCGGACTTGATCTGGCCCGGCGTCCAGGTCGGGTGCAGCGCCGCGAGCAGGGCTCCGCTGCCCGCGACGTGCGGGCTCGACATGGACGTGCCGGCGATGCTCTGGAAGAGCTGGCCGGCTGGACCGCCGACGGCCGTCGCCGGCGTGGGGGTGTTGGCGGCGAGGATCTGCAGGCCGGGGGCCGTGACGTCGGGCTTGCTGACGCCGGAGGACTGCCCGGGGCCACCTCGTGAGCTGAAGGCCGTCATCTCGTCGCCCTGGACGGTGCGAGACGTCGGATTCGCCCATCGCGCCGTCACGTTCGGGTGGACCTCGAGGAACGCCAGCAGCGCACTGCCAGCGGTGTTCTCGAGGTGCACGGTGGGCACCCAGTGGTTGTCGGTGAACTCGTTGAGCCGGGTCGGGTTGTAGAGCAGCATGCCTGCGCCGCCGCCGTTGGCCACGACCTTGCTCTTGAGGATCCGGTTCGGCCCGCGCTGACAGACGACGATCTTGCCCGTCGCCGCGCCGGCCGCGATCGAGGTGGTGCACAAGGCGTTCGACCCCACGGCCGTGGCGAGCACGACCGGCGTCGGGGCACCGATGCCGGGCGTCACGGACGAGCCGACGAGGCTCGCCGTCGCGCCGTCGCTCGACGCGAGCATGACGGTCGACTGGAAGTGGCGGTTCGACGTGCTCGCCCCGACTGTGGTCACCCACGGTCCGCGGTGGTCGACGGTGTCGGGTCCGGGGCCGGAGTTGCCGGCCGACGCCGAGACGAAGATGCCCGCGTCGTACGCGCTGAGGAAGGCGAGCTCGACGGCGTCGGAGTACGGGTTGGCGCCACCGCTGATCGAGAAGTTGAGGACGTCGACGTTGTCCGCGACGGCTTCCTGGATCGCCGCGACCGAGTCGCTCTGGTAGCAGCCCTGGTCGCCGCAGACCTTGTAGGCCATGACGTGCGCCCGTGGGGCGATGCCACTGATGACGCCGCGCGCAAGACCGAGGATGCTCGCTGCGACGCTCCGGTTGCCGGCCGACGTGCTCGCCGTGTGGGATCCGTGGCCGTTGTCGTCCCGTGCCGTGGAGTACTCGCTCGGCAGCAGACCGACGAGCGCGTCATACGTCGACATGAAGCGGTCTGCACCGATGAGCTTGTTGTTGCAGGCGAAGGCTGGCCCGGGGTTGCCCCCGCCGCCGAACTCGCACGCGCGGGTGCCCGACAGCGTCGCCTTCGGGGCGGCATACGCCTTGCCGGCAGGGTCCGGGTCGGAGAAGGACGGGTGCTCGGGCCACACGCCGGTGTCGAGCACACCGACGATGACACCCTCACCGGCCTTCGACTGTCCCCCCAGGTCCTTCCACAGTGCGCCTGCGCCGATGAAACCGGGCGAGACGTCGGTCTGTGGCTGCTCGACCCGGTCGGGCAGCACGGCCGTGACACCGGCCGTGCGAGCCAGCGCGGGGACCTCGTCCGGCTTCACGAGCACCGAGACACCGCCGAAGACGAGGTCGTACCGGCCGACCACCTTGCTGCTCGGGGCCTTCGCCTTGGCCGCCTTCTCGAAGTCGGCCTGTTCCTTCTTGAGGTGCGCGACGTACTTGCGGCTCGCGGCCGACGACGGGTTGAACGGTTTGCCCGTGGCCCGAGCACTCGTCGGGGGGTAGCCCTTGACGTGACCGTCGTAGCTGACGGCCGGCTGGTCGTCGAGCTTGACGATCACCGACACGAGGCCAGACCGGCCGCGCGGGCTCGCTGCGACGAGCTTGTCGAGGTCGGATGACACGGTGTCGAGCTGGGCGCTTGGAGCCAGGCCCACCGCCGTGAATCGGCCAGGGTCTGGCTTGCCTTCTCCTGCCGCGGCCGGACCCCCGGCGCCGAGGAGTGTGAGTGAGACGGCCGCGGCTGCGGCGGTGACACCGAGTGGACGGGCGACGGAACGGCGCATGAGGACTCCTTGACGAGAGTGGGCCGACCCCGAGACCTTTCAACGCTAGGAGGTTTGGAGTGCCGCGTCCGGCAATTGCCGCGGGTGGTCCGACTTCACCCAAAATGTCGTGTCATCGACCACGACATCGGACGAAGATGCCTGTCACGCATAGTGCTTCACACGTGGGCTCGGACCGTCCACACGTGGGCGGTGATGTCGAACGCGCCCTCCGGCAGCAACGATCTGCATCGCTCCTGCAGTGCGTCCCGATGCTCCTGCGTCAGACTCGTGACGTAGGCGCCGGAGGGTCCCACCCCGAGGGTCAAAGGGTCCCACCACTGGTCGAAGCCTTCATGGTGGACCACGACCTCCAGTGCTCCGCTCTCCACGCGGACCAGTCCCGCCGCATGGCTGAGCCGCTCGAGGTCGCCCTCGCGGGCTCCCGGAAGGTCGCTCTCGTCGACGACCCCGGGGTCGAGGTCGCGAGCTGCGTGCCACAACACACTGATCGGACCCCGCTCGCCGGCGAAGTCCCACACGCAGGCCGACACGGTGCCGCCCGGCCGGGTGACCCGGGCCATCTCCTGCAGCCCGCCGACGGGGTCGGTCATGAAGTGGACGACGAGCTGGGCCAGGGCGTGGTCGAACAGGTCGTCGGGGTAGGGGAGGCGCTCGGCCACCGCCAGCTGCACGTCGAGGGTCGGAAAGAACTGGCGGACCGCCGAGACGAAAGGCGGCGAGGGGTCGACGGCAGACACCTCGTCAACCCCCAGCCGGTCCACGAGCACATGCGTGAGGGCCCCGGGGCCGCAACCCACATCCAGGGCTCGCTCTCCGGCGCGCACCCCCGCCCAGTCGGCGAAATCGCTGGAGAGCGGCCCCGAGTATCGCCCCATGAAGCGGGTGTACGCGTCCGCCGCAACATCGAAGGACACGGATCGACCGTACTGCCGTCGCGTCACCGCCCGGAGCGTTATCCCCAACCCCCGCCGGAGGGGTGGCCCCGAGCCCGTATGCCGTGGCGGGCGATCCAGCGCTGAGGCCTGGTCCGCTGTGGCGCGGGGTCGCACCGCGCCCCGATTGAGGCGTGCGCGACGCCCGGAATGAGCGACTCTGCGTTCCTCCGGAGGAGTAGCGTCACGCTCACCGACGAAGGGACGGAGACGTGGACTTCACCGAGGCCGTCGAGCTCGCGGTCAAGGGCTTCGACACGGCCGGGGTGGGCACGATGGTCGTCGGCGCCCTCCTGGCCGCTGCGGCTGCGGTGCGCACCGTCCGCGCAGACCGGCAGGGCACTTACATCCGCTTCCGGCGACAGCTGGGCAGGTCGATCCTGCTGGGGCTCGAGCTGCTCGTCGCAGCCGACATCATCCGGACCGTCGCCATCACCCCAACGCTCGAAAGCGTCCTCGTGCTCGGCCTCATCGTCCTGATCCGCACCTTCCTCAGCTTCTCGCTCGAGCTGGAGATCACCGGCCGCTGGCCCTGGCAGAGCCGCCAGCCAGGGGACCAGCAGCCCGTCGACTGACGCACCCCACGTCGAGTGCCCACTTCCGCACGCACCGAGCCCGTCGGAACGGAGCACTCGACCTCGAGGACGAGTCGAGTGCCCGGTTCCCCACGCACCGAGCCCGTCAGGAACGGAGCACTCGACCTCGAGGATGAGTCGATCAGGCGAGTGGGCCGACGGGGGTGCTTACGAGTCGGTCGTCTCCGAGACGACGCGTCCGCCGAGCACCTTCTCGATGACCGTGCGACCCACGTCGCCGGACTGCTCGATGTCCTCGTCGTCGTCACTCACGGCCGAGTCGTCGGTGACCGATGCCGCGGGCGCCGCGGTATCGGTGCGCGAGACCCGCGCCTCCAGCCACCTCGCGTCGGGCCGAGGCGGACCGGGCTGCGGCGAACGACTCTCTGACCGCGCTCGCACCGCGTGCGTGACGGGCATCGGCGGACTGGCTCGAGCCGGCGAGCCGCCGGAAGCCGCCGTCGTCGACCCAGGCGCACTGGGCGCACTGGGCGCCGGCGACCCGGACGGAGTCCCGCCGGCTGCTGGTGCTGCCGGTGCTGCAGTCGCGGTGGCCCAGTCGGGTGCAGGGCCGGCAGGGCTGCCCCAGCCGGCGTTGTCCTGGAGCGAGCGAGACGATGTCGGGCTGAGACCGGCCTCAGCCAGAGCGGCGGCCGCTCGAGCCCACGTTGTCGCGGCTCGCGCCGCGCGGATCATGGCCGGCGCCCGCATCACCCCACGACCCCTCCGCTCCACCGGACCCACCGGCGCCTCGGGCACCGCTGTCGCCCGGGCACGCTCGCCACCGCGGCTGGCCGCCACGTCGGGTCGAGGAGCCCTGCCCACCACCCGGGCTCCCTTGCGCGGCAGCGGGGCTCGACTGACCGGGATCAGCGGCAGCAAGCGGGGGCGGAGCGTTCTCGGACGGGACCGCCCCCGCCGGCGGGGCGACCGCCGGCTGCTGCGAGATGTCGTCGACGTGCACCCCGTCGACGACGGCATCGACGCCGAGCTCGTCGATGAGTGCCTGACGCACCACCTCGGAGTGGTTGCCGGAGCGGAAGGTCGTCGTGAGCCCGGCCGTCGCGATGCCGAGGGTCAGGGTGCGCCCGTCGAAGGCCATCACCTGCGCGTTCTGCGAGACGAAGGTCCAGGTCAGTCGCCGCATCGTGAAGATGCGCCCGAGGACGGTCGGCCACGCGCGGCGGATGTCATCGGTGTCGAGTCCACCCGTGGCCGCACCCGCGCGCGCAGCGGCCCCAGCGCCGTCGCGGTCGGAGCGCTCAGGCTCGACACCCGTCGGTGGCGAACCGGGCGCGACTGGCTCGACGACGTCACCGACCGAGTCGACGCCCGTCTCGACGACGGACGGACCACCGACGGACTCGTCGGGCACGGCCACCGCGGGCGCACCCGCGGCGGCTCGCGCCGCATCGGCCTCGGCGCCCGCCGTCGCCGGCGAGCCACCGTGAGCCGACACGCCTGCACCCGACGGGCCAGCTCCGATAGCCCCTGACCCGCCCGTGCCGAGGGTGTGGGAGAGGTCGCGCTCGCGACCCCCGCCCATGCCGCCGGCGGCGTGTGACGGCCCCGCGGGAGCGCCGGCCCCGGAGCGGCGGGAGTGCCGACCCGCGGAGCGGCGGGAGCTCCGCGAGGAGGGCGGGGTGTAGTCCGAGCACGGCTGCGGCCGGGGGCACTGGGGCGGCGCCGCGGGACCCGAGCCACGCGCCGCGCTCGGGACGCCGCCGACGTCGAGGCGCCGTTCGAGACGGTCGAGGCGGGCGGCATACCCCTGCTCCCCCGACGCGGCAGGCAGCAGGATGCGGGCACAGATGAGCTCGAGCTGGAGGCGCGGCGCCGTGGCGCCGGTCATCTCGGTGAGGCCCGAGTTGACGATGTCGGCAGCACGCGAGAGCGCCCCGGGCCCGAAGGCGGCCTGCTGCACGCGCATCCGCTCGAGCTGGTCCTCCGGCGTGCCGCGCAGCACCTGACCCGCGCCCTCCTGCACGGCGGCGACGATGATGAGGTCGCGGAGGCGCTCGAGGAGGTCCTCGATGAAGCGGCGCGGATCGTGGCCCGACTCGATGACCTTGTCGATCTGGCGGAAGGTGGCGGCGCCGTCGGCCGCGGCGAGCGCATCGACGGTGGCGTCGAGCAGCTCGCCGTCGGTGAAGCCGAGCAGCGACACCGCGCTGTCGTAGGTCAGCCCCTCGGGCCCGGAGCCGGCGATGAGCTGGTCGAGCACCGACAGCGAGTCACGCACCGAGCCGCCGCCGGCCCGCGTGACGAAGGACAGCACGCCGGGCGCCACCGCGACGTCCTCGGCCACGAGCAGCCGCTCCATGTAGGCGCTCAGCTTGAGCGGCGGCACGAGCCGGAAGGGGTAGTGGTGCGTGCGGGAGCGGATCGTGCCGATGACCTTCTCGGGCTCGGTCGTCGCGAAGACGAACTTCACGTGCTCGGGCGGCTCCTCGACGATCTTGAGCAGCGCGTTGAAGCCCTGCGGCGTCACCATGTGCGCCTCGTCGATGATGTAGATCTTGAAGCGGCTCTGGGCGGGGCCGTAGCTCGCCCGCTCGCGCAGGTCGCGGGCGTCGTCGACGCCACCGTGGCTCGCGGCGTCGATCTCGATGACGTCGACGCTGCCGGCGCCTCCGCGGGCGAGCGCGACGCACGAGTCGCAGACCCCGCACGGCGTCGGCGTCGGGCCCTGCTCGCAGTTGAGGCAGCGCGCGAGGATGCGGGCACTCGTCGTCTTGCCACAGCCGCGCGGACCGCTGAAGAGATAGGCGTGGTTGACCCGCCCGGTGCGCAGCGCCTGCATGAGCGGCTCGGTCACGTGCTCCTGGCCGATGACGTCGGCGAAGCTCTCGGGCCGGTAGCGGCGGTACAGGGCGGTGGCCATCCCCGAACCTTAACCGCCGGGACCGACGGCACACCCCCGCCCGTCAACACACCGAGCAGTCGCCCGCTCCCCGTGGCATTCCAGGCGGAGTTGGCGATTGCTCGGTGTGTTGCGCAGGATGGGGCGCTCGTCGTACGACACCCCGTAGGAGACCCTGTATGCCGCCCCGCACCCTCTATCGCCGGATCGCCGTCGCGGAGGTGGTGACCTGGGCGCTGCTGCTGCTCGGGATGTTCCTCAAGTACGTCACGCGCACGACCGACCTCGCGGTCTCCGTCTTCGGCCTCGTGCACGGCGTTGTCTTCATCGCCTTCTGCCTCGTCACCCTGCTGCTCTGGGTCAACCAGCGCTGGACGGTGCGCGAGGGAGTGCTCGGTCTGCTCAGCGCGGTGCCGCCCTTCCTCACGGTCTGGTGGGAGCGTCGGCTCGAGCGGCGCGGCCGACTCGAGGGTGACTGGAGGCTCGGCCGTGGCGGCGAGACCCCGGCCAACCCTGCCGAGCGACTTGTCGCCGCGCTGCTGGCCCGGCCCGCCGTCGCCGTCGGGGTGGGCCTCGTCGCCGTTGCCGGTCTCACCGGCATCGCCCTCGCCCTCGGCCCGCCCGTCGGCACCCAGGGCTGACCTCCCCGTGGTTCCAGCCCCCGTCCGGGCTCGGAACCTCGGCGGGAAGTGGGCACTCGACCTGAGCACGCGGTCGCACCGGGCGCTCGGTCGCTCGACGCGCACGCAGCCGGGCGGCATACGGTGGCTCTCGGTGGGCCGACGAAGGGTGGATGCGGATGAGCGCGGTCGCGACTCTGACGGGTGAGGTGCGTGCCGACGGCGTCGGCAAGACGATCGACGAGACGACGCTGCTGCTGCCGACCGACGTGCACGCCGACCCCGGCGAGTGCATCGTGCTGCGCGGCCCCAACGGCTCGGGCAAGACGACGCTGCTGCGCATCATCGGGGGTCTCCTCGTGCCGACCGTCGGCACCGCCACGATCGGTGGCCGCGAGGCCGACGAGCGCGACCGGGCCGTGCGCGCCGCCGTCGCCGGCCTCCTCGGCGCCCCGACGACCTATCGCGACCTGACCCTCGTCGACCACCTCGTGCTCGTCGACTCCACGTGGGGCGGCGAGCCGAGCACCTCCGACGACCGTGCCCAGTCGCTGCTCGACCGCCTCGGCATCGCCCTGCTGCTCGACCGCTTCCCGCACGAGCTGTCCTCGGGTCAGCAGCAGCTCTTCCGCCTCGCTCTCACCCTCGCGCGTCCGGCGACCGTGCTGCTGCTCGACGAGCCCGAGCAGCGGCTCGACACCGGCAAGCGGCAGGTCGTCGCCGACATCATCCGCGAGCGCGCCGCGGTCAGGGGCCACGGTCGTGATGGCGTGCCACGACCCGGAGCTGACGGCCGCGCTCGCCACCCGCGTCGTCGACATCGTGCCCGCCCGCTGAACGATGACGACACCTCCAGCTCCCGAGCCCACCTCCGAGCCCACCTCCGAGCCCACCTTCGAGGTCGACGACCACGAGTGGCTCGGCCAGGCCGACTGGATCATCGGCGGCGAGGCAGCCGCCAAGGCACGCGCCCAGGGCCGGTATGCCGCCTACGTCCTCGCGCTCATGGCGCTCGTCTACGGCTTCCCGTTCGTGCAGGCGACCTTCAGGACGAGCGACAGCGCGACGCTGCGCGACCAGCTGAGCTCCCCCGCGGCATACGGCGTCGGGGTCGCGGCGGTGGCCGCCGTCTTCGTCGCGGTCACCTGGGCGGGGCGCTTCCGCGGTCCGGTCGTGCCGCCGATGCCGTGGATCGACCTCGTGCTCGCCGCTCCCGTCGACCGCGCTCTCGCGGTGCGGCGATGGTGGCGGTATGCCGTCGCCGGCCGCCCTCTTCGTCGCCGGACTCGGCGGGCTGACGTTCTCGGCCGGGCTGGCCTACGCCGGGGT
The DNA here is from genome assembly GCA_963697735.1 of uncultured Actinomycetota bacterium. GTDB lineage: Bacteria > Actinomycetota > Actinomycetes > Actinomycetales > Dermatophilaceae > Humibacillus. Next base: position 74,576 of record CAVOOZ010000002.1, read on the forward strand.
CGTGGGGCCGCTCGTCATCCCGATCGCGCTCGTCGGCGGGCTCGTGCTCGGCGTCGCGGTCGTGCGGGTGTGGCTGTGGGCGCAGGTGCGCTCCTGGCCGGGCCCCGACCACGGGCTCTCGCTGCTGTGGCGGGTCGACGACGCCCTGCGCGAGCTGCACGCGGAGTCGTTGCGCCGGCACTCCGCCAACACCTCGACGCTCGCCGGGTTCGGCCATGACCGGCAACCTGCGCACCGCCCGGCTCACCTTCGCGCGCCCCGTGCGGCGGTCGCGAGCGGTGCGGCTGCGGCCGGGGCGCCCGGTCCCGGTGCTCGTGCGGCGGGACGTGCTGGGGCTTCGGCGCCAGCCGTCGTCGCTGCTCACCGGGCTCGGCCTCGGGCCTGCTCGGCTCCGTCGTGCTCGCGTGGGCGCTCAGCCAACCCGCTGCTCCCGGCATCGCCGTGCCCCTCGCGCTCGTGCCGCTCTATCTCGGCTACGGCGCGTGGGCCGAGGGGCTGCGCCTGCAGGCCGACAACATCGGCACGCCGTCGCTCATCGGCTCCGGACCGCTCGAGGAGGCGGGGCGCACCTCGTCGTGCCGACCGTGCTCTCGACGGCCGTGCTCGGCGGGGCGTATGCCGTCGCCGTCGCCCTCAGCGCGCGCGCGGTCGACGTCGGCGCGCTCGCCTCGATCCTGTGCGTGCTCGGGGCGCTCGCAGGAGGCCACCTGCTCGCCGCCTTCCGGGGGAGCCCGACGATCCACACCGGCCCGCAGGGCCTCATCGCCTGGTATCTCATGCCGTCGGTCGTCGTGCTCATCGTCGGCTCGATCCTGCCGCTGGCGCTCCGGGCCGGGGCTCCGTCGGCGGCCGGCGTGGCCGTCTGGCTCGTCGCCGGGCTGATCGCCTGGGGTCTGCACCGCGTGCGACGGCTCACCCACCTGCACCGCTGGTGAGCCGAGCCTCCACCGAGGGTCGGGCCCGGACGTGTGACAACGGCCCCCACCGCGCTGGGCGGGTGAGGGCCGTCGTCATGTGGCGGAGGATGGGGGATTTGAACCCCCGAGGGTTTTATCCCAACACGATTTCCAATCGTGCGCACTAGGCCACTATGCGAATCCTCCGTGGGGGAGGCTACCGGAGGACCGGCGTCCCCAAGAAATCCGGGAGGCCGTTTCGGTCGCGAGGACCCGCGCGGCATACACTCGTCGTCGGCACCCCGCGTGGTGGTACCTCTCCGAACTCCCCCAGGGCAGGAATGCAGCAAGGGTAGGAGAGCTCTTCCAGGTACGTGGGGTGTCCCTTTTGCCCGCGGCCCCACCGACTGCCCCACCGACTGCGGTATGCCGCTCGGCCGGGTGCACGGTCCCCGTCAGCGTGCTGGCGGCGCGGTCGTCGTGCCCTCGCGCAGGGTGACCGGCTGGGTGACGCTGCGCGGCCGGCCGCCCGCGAGGGTGCGTCGCACGAGCGTGCCGAGGATGCGGCCCTTCTCGCGGCCCTGCTGGTCCATGGTGGTGAGCCGGTGCGGCAGCCACGGCAGGTCGACCCCGTCGAAGCCGGTGACCGAAAGGTCTGCGGGCACCGCCAGGCCGAGCTCCTCTGCGGCGATGACGACCCCAGCGGCGATGACGTCGGACTGCGCGACGATGGCCGTGGGCCGCTCGGCCGCGGGGACGTCGAGCAGGGCCCGACCGGCGACGATGCCGCCCTCGACCGAGGAGCCGTCACCCGTCTGCAGGGCGGCGCCGCGGGGGAAGACGTCGCGGAAGCCGAGCAGGCGCCCGACAGACGGCACGCTCGCGTCTCGGGCCGTCAGCTCGGCGGCGGGCACGGGCCCGGCGACGCTGCTCGGCAGCATGGGCATCGTCACGGTGGCGACCCTGCGGTGGCCGAGTGCAGCGCAGGTGGCGGGCGATCTCGGCCGAGGCCCCGCACTCGTCGACGCGCACCTGGGTGATCCGCCTGTCGTCGGGCACGCCGGTGCTGAACATCGGTATGCCGCGCGCCGCGAGGTGCTCGACGGCGGGGTGGTCACCGGGGCCGCAGAGCAAGAAGACAACGGCGTCGAGTGCGAGACCGGAGAGGCGCGGCACCGTCGACTCCGGTGAGCCGGAGGGCTGCCCGATCAGCAGCATGCCAGTGGGGATGGCCTCGAGCTCCTCGGCGAGACCGTCGAGCACGGCGATCGCGAAGGGGTCGCGGAAGGCCATCTGGAGGCGACCGTCGACGAGCACCCCGATGGCGCCGGCACGGCCCTGCCGCAGCGATGAGGCGAGGGGGTTGGGTCCGGCGAAGCCGAGCTCTGCAGCCGCTGCTCTGACGCGCTCGGCGGTCGCCACCGCGACCGGACCTTTGCCGCTGAAGACGAGCGAGGCGGTCGACACCGACACCCCGGCCCGGTCGGCCACGGTGCGCAGGGTCGGTCTGGCTTGACCTCGGGACGCCATGCGGGGCATCCTATCGAAACGGTTCGGTCGAATCGATTCGACCGCGCCCCGTCCGCGAGGACCACGACTCCACCAGCTGGGCTTGAGAGGCTTCACCCATGGGCACCGCCGTCACCACCCCCTCCCCGTCGGTCGTGCGCACCGCACGCACCGCGGTGTTCACGGCCTTCGCCATCAACGGTGCGGCCTTCGCGGCCTTCGCCTCGCGCGTGCCCGACCTCAAGTTCGAGCTGTCGCTCTCGGCCGGCGAGCTCGGGCTGACCCTGCTCGCAGCGTCGCTCGGCTCGGTCATCGGCCTGCCGATCTCGGGCTTCATCGTGCACCGGTTCGGCGCCGCCCGCACCCTCATGGGCGCCGCCACCATCCAGAGCGCCGGCCTCGTCGGCCTCGGGCTCGGCGTCTCGGTCGCCCAGAGCCGTCCGCTCGCCATGCTGGGGCTCTTCCTCGTGGGTCTCGGGACCGGCATCTTCGACGTCGGCATGAACCTGGAGGGCACCCAGGTCGAGCAGCTGCTCGGTCGGGCGATCATGCCGCACTTCCACGCCGCCTTCAGCGGTGGCACGGTCCTCAGCGCCCTCGTCGGGGCCGGCCTCTCTGCCCTGCACGTGCCGATCGCGGTGCACCTCGGCGGGGTCGTCGTCATCCTGCTGGCGGTGACGCCGTGGTTCCTGCGGGCCTTCCTGCCGCGCACCATCGAGCTCGACGAGCACGGCAGCCAGGTGCACGAGAAGGCCGGCATCGGTCGGGCCTGGCTCGAGCCGCGCACGCTGCTCATCGGCGTCGTCGTCTTTGCGGCGGCCTTCACCGAGGGCACCGCGAACGACTGGATCGGCGTCGCGCTCTCCGACGGCTACGGCCTGGCCCGCTGGACGGGAGTGCTCGGCTTCGCGGTCTTCCTCACCGCGATGACGGCCGGCCGCCTGCTCGGCACGCGGGTGCTCGACCGTCGTGGCCGGGTGCCCGTGCTGCGCTGGCTCTTCGTCGCCGCCGTCGTCGGGTGCCTGCTCGTCGTCTTCGGTGGGCCGGTGCTCGCCTTCGTCGGCGCCGCCGTGTGGGGGTTGGGGGCGAGCCTCGGCTTCCCCGTCGGCATGAGCGCGGCAGCCGACGAGCCCCTGCGCGCGGCCGCCCGCATCAGCGTCGTGACGACGATCGGCTACACCGCCTTCCTCGCCGGGCCCCCGCTGCTCGGCTTCCTCGGCGACGAGGTCGGCGTGCTCCACTCGCTCCTCGTCGTCGGTGCGCTGGCGATCGTCGCCCTGCTCGCGGTGCCGGCGGTTCGCGAGCCCCGACCCACCTCGAGTGGCGGCGCCGTCACTCCCGCACCGTGACACGTGGGACGAGGCGGCCACTCGACCGGTGACCGCCTCCGGCCAGCCGCCTCGGGTGCGGCCTCGGCGGCCATGGCACGGCTGGGTGCGGCGACCGGCTCTTGGCTACGGTCTGGGCATGAGCCTGCAGCTGCGCGACGTCACCGAGGCCGACCTCCCAGCGGTGCTCTCCCTGCGCAGCCGCGCCTTCGGGCCGCTCACCGCGGGTGATGGTGGCACGTGGTGGGAGCGCGTCGCCGCAGAGACGCTCGGCGGGCGGTGGATCGCGGTGGCGGACGAGAGCGGAGAGCTCGTCGGGGCTGGTCGGATCCGTCCCTACGAGCAGGCGTGGGGCGGCCGCCCGGTCCGGATGGGGGGCGTGGCCGGTGTCTACGTCGAGCCGAGCGCCCGCGGTCAGGGCGTCGCCACCACGCTGACCCGCGGCCTCATCACCCGGATGGGTGAGCTCGGCGACGTCGTCTCGTGCCTCTTCCCGACGACCGTCAGCCTCTATCGCCGCTCGGGTTACGAGGTGGGCGGAGTGCAACAGCGCACGACGTATGCCGGCCACACCCTTCGCGACCTCGGCTCCCTCGCAGCGCGGCGGACCGCACCAGCAACCTCGGCGCCGTCAACGTCGTCGATGTCTCCGGCGCCCCGACCACGCCGGGCCCGGCCCGAGGACGCCGAGCTGATCCACGCGATGCTGCGCGACGACGCCGAGCGGCACGTCCGCAGCGGACCCATGCCGCCCACCATCGACCAGCTGCGCGGCATGATCGACCGCGACGCGCTGATCACCTACGTCGTGCCGGACGGCGTCGTCATCTACGACCTCGCGAGCGAGGCCGTCACGGTCGAGCACCTCGTCGCCTCGACGCCGGAGACGGCAGCCACCCTCTGGGGTCTGGTGGGGTCGGGCTCGGCGGCGGTGCCGACCGTGCACACCTACCTCGACCCCCGGGACCCGCTCACCCTGATGCTGGGCGCCCTGCCCGCCGAGGAGGTGCGACAGGTGCCGTGGATGGCGCGCGTCATCGACCTCTCGGCTGCCTTCGCGGGCCGCGGGTTCGCCCCTCCTGCGCACACCGGGGCCGAGCTCGTCGTCGATGACCCCGAGGCTCCCCGCAACACCGGTCGCTGGTGGCTGTCGGTGGAGAATGGCTCGGGCAGCGCCACGCGGGTTGACGGCCCTGCCGATCCCGCAGTCCACTGACCCCCCGCCTGTCGGGGGCCCCGCCCACGTGGGTGCCCGTGGCCTGGCCGCGCTCTGGTGCGGCTGGTCGACCTCGCGGCTGCGCCAGGCCGCACTGCTCACCGGTGGCTCGCCCGACGGTGACGCCGCCCTCGACCTCGTCTTCGCCGCGACTCCCTACCTCACCGAGTACTTCTGACCGTCGGAGCGCCGTGATCCGCCGATCGCCCGACAGGGCTGCGACGGCTGCGACGGGTCGACGGGGTCGACGACGAGGATGCTCGGGCGGGAAGCCGGCCCCACGGCATACCGCTGGGTGTCTAGGGGGTGGCCGTCGGCCAGGAGGTGGCGAGGTGAGATCGCGTTGCCGCCCTCGCGCGGCACCTGACAGCATCGGGCGATGACCGCCGGCAGCATCCTCTCCGCCCTGCACCAGCGCAGCCTGCTGCGCGAGACCGACCTCTCCGTCGACGAGCTCCGGGCGCTGATCGACCTCGCCGCCGACCTCAAGGCGGCCAAGCGAGAGGGACGCGAGGAGCGCCGTCTCACGGGCAGGAACATCGCGCTCATCTTCGAGAAGACCTCGACGCGGACCCGGTGCGCCTTCGAGGTGGCGGCCGCCGACCAAGGCGCCAGCACGACCTATCTCGACCCGGGCGGCTCGCAGATCGGGCACAAGGAGTCGGCCAAGGACACCGCGCGGGTGCTCGGCCGCTTCTACGACGGCATCGAGTATCGCGGCACCCGACAGGACGTCGTCGAGACGCTCGCGGCGCACGCCGGGGTGCCGGTGTGGAACGGCCTCACCGACGACTGGCACCCGACGCAGTCGCTCTGCGACGCGCTGACGATGCGCGAGCACACCGGCAAGCCCGACGACCAGATCGCCTACGCCTACGTCGGCGACGCCCGCTTCAACGTCGGCAACTCGCTCCTCGTCACGGGCGCGATGCTCGGCAGCGACGTGCGCATCGTGGCCCCCCGCTCGCTCTGGCCCTCCGACGCCGTCGTCGCCGTCGCGAGAAGGTATGCCGCCGAGACCGGCGCGCGCGTCACGCTCACCGACGACGTGGCCGAGGGCGTGCGCGGGGTGGACTTCGTGCACACCGATGTCTGGGTGTCGATGGGCGAGCCCAAGGAGGTCTGGGCCGAGCGCATCGAGCTGCTCACGCCCTATCAGGTGAACGCGGATCTGCTTGCCCTGTCAGGCAATTCGCGGGTGAAGTTCATGCACTGCCTGCCCGCATTCCACGACCTCGAGACGCAGGTCGGTCAGGACGTGCACGAGCAGTTCGGGCTCAAGGAGCTCGAGGTGACCGACGACGTCTTCGAGTCGGAGGCCTCGATCGTCTTCGACCAGGCCGAGAACCGCATGCACACCATCAAGGCCCTCATCGTCGCGACCATGGCGGCTCTGAGCGCCGTCGTCGAGCGCTGCCGGAGGTCCCTACCGGGTGACGGTGATCGTCGGGCAGGGCCGCAGCGTCTGCGTCGGGGTCACCACTGCGGGCGCCGCACCGAAGTTCTTCCACGTGTTGCCGAGCACGAGGTCGACGGTGTCGCCCTCGCGCTTGTCGTTGACGGCCACGGCCCCGGGCACGTGGGCGATGATCAGCTTGGCCGACGCCTCGCCGTCGGGGCCGAAACGCACCTGGGCGTTCTGCTTGACGGTCGCCTTCTTCGGGTCGTTGCCGACGGTCTTGACCTTGAAGCCGCGGTCGATGGCGGTCTTGGAGGCCGCCGAGGCGAGGCCGGCGCGCTTCGTCGCGTTGTAGACGTTGAGGCTGACGTCGCTCGGGCTTGAGCGGCACGACGACCGGCTCGGTCGTGCAGGGCCCGGCCTGCGGCTCGGTCGCGCGGAAGTAGGTCGAGGCGTAGTAGAACGCACCGGCGAGGGCGAGCAGGACGACTGCGATGACGATCACCGAGCGCCGCTGCCGGCGCACCCGATAGCGGCGGGCACCGTCATCGTCGACGATCTCCGACATCCTCGCTCCTTCGCTCGTTCGTCTGGCTCAGCTGGCCCGCCTGGGCTCTTGGGCTTGCACCAGCGGCTCGGTGTGGCGGCCGGTCAGGTGAGCACCAGCACCCTCGCGTGCAGCACGGGTCGCTGCTGCAGAGCTGCCCGCAGTGCCCGGTGGAGGCCGTCCTCGAGGTAGAGCTGGCCCTCCCACTCGACACAGTGGGGGAAGAGGTCCCCGTAGAAGGTCGAGTCGTCGGCCAGCAGGCCGCGCAGGTCGAGGGTGCTCTTCGTCGTGATGAGCTCGCCGAGCTGCACCACCCGAGGAGGCACGCTCGACCAGTCCTTCGTCGTCTCGAGCCCATGGTCGGGATACGGGCGGGCGTCGCCAACGGCCTTGAAAATCACCGGGTCAGCATAGGCGGCGAACCCGTCAGGTGCAGGCGGCGCAGCGGACAGGTCGGCGGATAGAGTTCGAAGCGTGACCGACGCAGCTGCCGAGACCCCCGCATCGACCCCGCGCCAGCTCGACGAGATCCGGGCGGGCTACGCCTTCGAGGGAGGCACTCTCAAGCTCGGGGCCGTCGTCATCGACGACGAGGCCCACCCCGATGCGCCCGTGCAGATCCCCCTCAGCGTGCTCAACCGCCACGGCCTCGTCGCCGGCGCCACCGGCACCGGCAAGACGAAGACCCTCCAGCTCATGGCAGAACAGCTCTCCGAGCAGGGCGTGCCGGTCTTCCTCGCCGACCTCAAGGGCGACCTCTCCGGCCTTGCCACGCCCGGCGAGGGCGGTCCCAAGATCACCGAGCGCGCGACGAGCGTCGGCATGCAGTGGACGGGGACGGCATACCCCACCGAGTTCTTCACCCTCGGCGGCAAGGGCAGCGGCATCGCGATCCGGGCCACGATCACCGGTTTCGGTCCGACCCTGCTCTCCAAGGTGCTGGGGCTCAACGACACGCAGGAGAGCAGCCTCGGGCTGATCTTCCACTACGCCGACAAGAACGGCCTCGCGCTGCTCGACCTGAAGGACCTGCGAGCCGTCATCAGCCACCTCACCTCAGACGAGGGCAAGGCCGACCTCAAGGCTCTCGGCGGGCTGTCGAGCGCGACCGCGGGCGTCATCCTGCGCAACCTCATCACCTTCGAGGACCAGGGCGCCGGCGACTTCTTCGGCGAACCGGAGTTCGACACCGGCGACCTGCTGCGCCTGGCACCCGACGGCAAGGGGATCATCTCCTGCCTCGAGCTGCCGCAGGTGCAGGACCGCCCCCAGCTCTTCTCGACGTTCCTCATGTGGCTGCTGGCCGACCTCTTCGAGGACCTGCCCGAGGAGGGCGACCTCGACAAGCCCAAGCTCGTCTTCTTCTTCGACGAGGCGCACCTGCTCTTCAACGACGCGAGCAAGGCGTTCCTGCAGGCCATCGAGCAGACCGTGCGGCTCATCCGCTCCAAGGGGATCGGCGTCTTCTTCGTCACGCAGTCGCCCAAGGACGTGCCCGCCGGCGTGCTCGCCCAGCTCGGCAACCGCGTGCAGCACGCCCTGCGCGCCTTCACCCCCGACGACGCCAAGGCCCTCAAACAGGCCATCGCGACGTATCCGCACACGGCCTACGACATGCAGAAGCTGCTGACGAGCCTCGGCATCGGCGAGGCCGTGGTCACCGTGCTCTCCGACAAGGGCGTGCCGACCCCCGTCGCGTGGACGCGGATGAAGGCGCCCAACTCACTCATGGATCCCTCGCCCCAGGCGACGATCGACGGCATCATCGCCGCCTCCACGATCGCTCCGAGGTATGCCGCCGTGCTCGACCGTGAGTCCGCCTACGAGCTGCTGACGAAGCGCCTGGAGGCCCAGACGCCCGCTGCTCCCCCGGCCCCGGCGGCTCCTGCGCCCGCACCTGCGCCCGCTCCCACGGCGAAGCGGCAGACCGCCCCCAAGGAGGAGCCCGGGCTCATCCAGCAGGTGACGGGCAGCTCGGCCTTCAAGTCGATGCTCCGCTCGGCGGGCACGGTGATCGGGCGCGAGATCACGCGCAGCATCTTCGGCACGCGGAAGCGCTAGTCGTCGAACTCGATGTCGTCGAGGTCGCCGTCGGCGTCGGCGAAGTAGCTGATGACCCGGATGTCGGGCTCGTCCGCCACCTGGAGCACGAGCTGGCGCAGCTGGATGACCTCGCCCGTGTCGAGCCGAATTCTCTTGGTGCGACCGCGAGTCGGGTCGCTGTCATGCTGCTCCCACCAGACTTCGGTTGCGGGGTTGCCCTTGAAGACCTCGTCGAGCACGCGCTTGTAGGCCGGGTCGTCGGGGTGGCGGGCGTAGGCCTCGCGGAAGAGCGCGAGCTGGTCGGCCGCCTCCTGCTCCCAGTCGACGAAGAGGCTGCGGGCCGCCGGGTCGCAACAGTAGAACCACAGCAGGTTGCGCTCTCGCTTGGTGCGCTTGCTCTCCCAGTCGGTGAAGAGCTGGCACGCGGTGTGGTTGGCGCCGAGCACGTCCCAGCGGGCGCCGACGACGTAGGCGGGGTTGGGGTCGATCGAGTCGAGCAGCTCCTCGAGCTCCTCGCTGAGCATCTCGGGCTCGGCCTTGCGCCGCGGCGAGGCGCCCGACGCGATGGCGTCGAGGTGGGTGCGACCGTCGACGTCGAGGCGCAGGGCCCGCGCGAGACCGTCGATGACCGTCTTGCTCGGCCGCAGGTCGCCGCCGCGCTCGATGAGGTCGTAGTACGCCACGGAGATGTTGGCCAGCTCGGCGACCTCGGTGCGGCTGAGTCCCACCCGCCGCCGCCCCTTGGCGCGCTTGATGCCGACCTCCTCGGGCGCGATGGCGTGCCTGCGCGCGCGCAGGAACTCTCCGAGCGGCGACGGGGTGCGCACGCTGAGCGGGACGTCCGAGGTCATGCCGCACATCATGCCAGCGGTCCGCGCGCCGGAAGGCCGGCGGAGCCCGGGCTCGATGGTCCATCAACGCGGGCGTCGCAGTTCCGTGTGACGTCCTCCCCGCACCGGTGCCCGGCTCCCACGGACTCGACGCGACCGCGTGTATGGGGCTTCGCTTCGGGTACGTCATTTTCGTGGATCCAGTCGACACCCCCTGGAGGAAGAGATGACCAACCAACCAGGCTTTCCCGTCACGCCGGCGGCCGGGGTTGCGGCCGCAGCAATCGGCTCCTCCGACGAGTCCGACCGGCCCTGATGCCGGCTCCGCCACCGATGGTGGAGTCCCGGTGGGCGAGGCTGACGTGCGAGCCGACGAGCAGCGCGCACGCGGCGCCGGTGACGACAACGACGACGACAACGGGCTGATGCCCGACCTGCTCCGGCGCGACCGTGAGGATGACGGCGTGCCGGTCGGCCGTGCGGACGCCGAGGAGGACCGCCGCCGCGCGCAGGAAGGCAACTAGCGCCCACAGCCACGTGGGCTGGCTGGCTAGCATGGACGTGCCGCGACCGACGGTGGATCGACGGGGAGGATTCATCCATGGGGGCCGAGGCAATGGACGCGACCGAGCAGGTGGGGGCGCGTCCTGCTCGCTACTCGTGGGGCCATGGGTCCGTTGGAGCGGCACTTCGCAGTTTCCCCTTCACGCTCACCGTCGTCGGGGTGATGCTGGTCCTGGGTGTGGCCACGCGGTCGCTCTGGAATCCACTCCAGGACCACGACCTCTTCCCGAATGTCGCCTACGGCCTGCCGTCACTCGAGGCGGGTCGCCTGTGGACACCCGTGACGGGTGCCTTCTTCGCGATGGTCCCGGCGCAGTACCTCCCGGTCGCCGGCGGCGCATTGGTGTTGTTCGGCTGGTCCGAGTGGCGACTGGGCACGCGCACGGTGGCGATCGCAGCGATCGCGACCCAGCTGTTCGCGGTGCTCGGCACGTCGCTGTTGCTCCTCGCCTTCCGCGGAACGGGCTGGGCCTGGGCGCAGCGGCTGTCCGAGACCCTTGATGTCGGATTCAGTGCGGGCGCCCTCGGTGCGGTCGCGGCGGCATCCGCGACACTCATTCCGCCGTGGCGCGGGCGGGTTCGTTTCGTGCTCTGCCTCTACGTCAGCATCTCCCTGCTCTATATCGGCTTGCTCTGGGACGTCGAGCACTTCCTCGCCGTCATGCTCGGCCTCGTGCTCGGGCCGTTCCTGCTGGGTCGGAAGCCCCGGTTCAGTCCAGCCCGTTTCACCCGGCACGAGTGGCGAGTCATCGCGTCGACGTTCTTCATCGTGTCGGCCCTGATCAACATCGTCGTCTACCTCGTCCCCTCCGACGGGCCGCTCGGAGCGACGGGCGACGACTCCGACGCCACCTCCGTGCTGATCAACGCTGTCATCTCGCTCGCCGTGGCGCGTGGGCTCAGCAAGGGCTCGCGGCGCGTCTGGCGCGATCGCCGTCATCCTCACCTCGCTGGCCGCCCTGGCAGGTGTCCTCCTCCTGATCCTGGAGACGACGGCGGCCGACCAGCTCAACGCTCAGGACGTCCTCATCTCGGCCACACCGCAGCTGGTCGTCACCATCGCCCTCAGCACCGTGCAGCTCGGTGTGCTCATCGTCGGCCGCGCCGCCTTCCGGGCCGCACCGCGCCGGGCCCGGGGGCGCGAGCTGCTGGCCGGCGCGAGCGATCGCGACGCAGCCATCGCCCTGCTCAAGACGCACGGTGGCACGACGATGTCGTGGATGGGCACCTGGCCGGACAACTATTGGTACCTCCACCGTGACGACGCCGGCCGGCCCGACGGCTACGTCGCATTCCAGGTGCACCGAGGGATGGCCATCGCCTTGGGCGACCCGGTGGGGGCCGACCCGGCGACCCGGGCCACGGTGTTGCAGGGCTTCGTCGACGAGCAGGAGACGCGCGGCCTCAAGGTCTGCTTCTTCTCCGTCACCCAGGAGATCGCCGACTGGGGCCGGAGCCGAGGACTCCGCGACGTGCTCGTCGCCGAGGAGGCGATCATCGACCTCGAGAACCTCGCGTTCAAGGGCAAAGCCTGGCAGGACGTGAGGACTGCGCTCAACCGTGCGGCCAAGGACAACATCACCTACCAGGAGGGTCGCCTCGCGGACATGCCGCGTGGGCTGGTGATGCAGGTGCGGGCCATCTCCGAGCTGTGGGTCTCCGACAAGGGCCTGCCCGAGATGGGCTTCACGCTCGGCGGCGTCGACGAAGCGCTCGACCCCGACACCACCATCGGACTGGCACTCGACGGCGACAAGACCGTGCACGGCGTGACCTCGTGGCTGCCCGTCTACGGCCCCGGTGGCGAGGTGCACGGTTGGACGCTCGACGTCATGCGTCGCCTGCCCGACGGCTTCCGTCCCGTGACCGAGTTCCTCATCGCCAGCGCCTGCCTGGCCTTCCAGCAGGCGGGTGCCCGGTTCGTGTCGCTCTCCGGCGCCCCCTTGGCCCACTCTGGCGACAGCACGACCGAACGGGCGGCCCTCGACCGTCTGCTCGACCAGCTCGGCGAGGCCATGGAGCCGCTCTACGGCTTCCGCTCGCTCGACAGCTTCAAGCGGAAGTTCCAGCCGCGCCACCAACCGGTCTACCTCGTGTTCGCCGACGAGGCAGCCCTGCCGCGCATCGGGCTCGCCCTGACCTCGGCCTACCTGCCTGGAGCGACGTTGCACGACCTGGCCAAGGCAGGCATCAGCGCCACCAGAGGCGGCTCCGACACGTCGGACAAGGCGCGCTGAGCCGGCCGGGGGTGGCGGGGGGGCCTCGTCCAACAGCCCAGCACCGCAGGTCGCCAACAAGGCGTGCACCTGTGTCAGTCCTAGCCAGCTTCGAGCAACCCTCGATCAGAGCTGGCTGAGGCACGTCCGGTTTCAGCAGTACGTGACGCTGCCGGTGCCGCCCCAAGAGCAGGTGTCGATCGCTGTGCCGGACGAGTTGCGCACGGTGGCCTTGTCGCCGGTGTTGTTCCACACGTAGGCCGCGCGGCCCCAGTATCGGTGGGTGCTCGTGTTGGTGCCCTTGCCGGTGTGGATGTACACGCTCGCGCCGGGCGCCAGTCTGAAGTCGCTGGCGAACTTGTACGTGTAGCCCGTGTTGTCGCGCAGCGTCCAGTACTTCAGGTTGATGCTGACGCTGCGCTTGTTGGTCAGACGGACGTTCTCGGCGTTGAGGCTGGCGTTCGAGCGGGTGTCACTGCCGGGCGAGTTGTAGTACACGCGGGAGATCTCCACAACCGGCGTGACCGCCTCTGCGGGTGCGGCCGTCGTGGTGACGACGGCGAGCATGGCGCCTGCTGATGCGAGGACGCTGACGAGCTTCGTGCGCACTGGGTTCTCCCTGATCCTTGTTCTTGCGGTTGGTGCCACCATGAGCGGGACACTGAGAATGATCTTATCAGGCGTCTATCATTGCTTTAACCGGTATCTATGGCATCGACATCTCGAGCCCGTGATACGTTTCCCAGCATGGCGCGCCCTTATGGAGACCCAGTAGAGATCGTGACGGCACCGATTCCCGCGCGTTCCCCGTTCATCCCCACCGACGCGAAGATCGTCGTGGGTGCGGTCGCCCCGGCGTCCCCGGAGCCGATCCCGCTCGTGCTGTTGCCAGGATTCGAGTACCGGCTGCGCGAGTGGCGGCATCCGGACAGCCACGAGGTCCATTGGCTGCTGGAGCGCAGGAAATCTGCCCAGCAAGGCGAACCCGAGGAGTAGCCCACCGGAGGGCGCTGCGGGTGCGCGCGCTCGGAAGCGGGTCCATGTCCACCGCGTCCCGGCGTTGCTAGCATCTGAGGCCACATGGACGTCGCCGAGCACGTCGAGGCCTACCTCGCCAGCCAACCCGAGCCGAAGCAGACCGACCTCCGGGAGCTGCACGCTCGAGTGCGCGCGGAGTTCCCCGACTGCAGGCTGTGGTTCAACGACGGCACCAACGACGACGGCAAGGTCGTGGCCAACCCCAACATCGGCTACGGCGGCTACACCATCACCTACGCCGATGGGTCGTCGAGAGAGTTCTATCGCATCGGCCTCAGCGCCAACACGACAGGCATTTCGGTCTACGTGCTTGGCCTGGACGACAAGACGTACCTGGCGCGCACCTATGGGGCCTCGATCGGCAAAGCCACCATCACCGGCTATTGCATCAGGTTCAGACGCCTCTCAGTCATCAACGCCGACGCCCTTCAGGCGGCCATCCGACACGGCATGACCATCGATCAAACGAGTTGAGCGTGGGCAGCGGACCGGAGCAGTCATCGTGTCCGCCCCGGCGCCGCGCCGTCCCACGGGAAGGACGGTCGCATGACGCACGTCCTCGAGCACGGACGCCAGCGCGGCGTACGCGGCGACGAGGGCGAGCGCGACGACCACAACGAGAAACGCCGGTCCGGGCCCTGAGGCTCGAACCGGCGTTTCTGCAGGTGACTGGCGGTGGCGGTGGGATTTGAACCCACGGTGGAGTTACCCCCACACACGCTTTCGAGGCGTGCTCCTTAGGCCGCTCGGACACGCCACCGAGAGGAGACCCTACCGGAGCCTGCGGCCCTCGAAGAAATCCACGAGGAGGGCGGCAGCCTCCTCGGCCCGGACCCCACCGACGACCTCCACGGGGTGCGTGGCGAGCGGGTCGCGGGTGAGGTCCCACACCGAACCGCAGGCTCCCGCCTTGGGGTCCCACGCCCCGAACACCACCCGCTCCAGACGGGCCGCCATCGCTGCTCCGGCGCACATGACGCACGGCTCGAGGGTGACGACGAGCGTGCAGCCGTCGAGGCGCCAGTGACCCCGGGCCGTCGCCGCATCGCGCAGGGCGACCACCTCCGCGTGGCCGGTCGGATCACCGAGGGCCTCGCGCACGTTGTGCCCGCGACCGATCACGACGCCGGCCGGGTCGACGACGATCGCGCCCACCGGCACGTCCTGCGACCCTGCGGTCTCGGTCGCCAGCGCGATCGCCTCCCCCAGCAGGGCGGCATACGACTGCTCATGGGGGGCTTCGGGGCGGCGCGTCACACGCTAAGTTTCCACCCATGGACGTCCACGTCGCAGACCACCCGCTGATAGCCCACAAGCTGACCTACCTGCGCGACAAGCGGACCGACAGCCCGACGTTCCGACGCCTCGCCGAGGAGCTCATGACGCTGCTCGCCTACGAGGCGACCCGCGAGGTGCGGGTCGAGCCGTTCGAGATCGAGACGCCGGTGGCACCGACGACGGGCATCAAGCTCTCCAACCCCAAGCCGCTGATCGTGCCGATCCTGCGCGCCGGTCTCGGCATGCTCGAGGGCATGGTGCGCCTCCTCCCGAGCGCGGAGGTGGGCTTCCTCGGCATGCAACGCAACGAGGAGACCCTCGAGCCGGTCACCTACGCCAACAGGCTGCCCGACGACCTCACCGGTCGCCAGGTCTTCGTGCTCGACCCGATGCTTGCCACGGGCGGGTCGATGGCCGACGCGATCCGCTTCCTCATCGACCGCGGCGCCGACGACATCACCGCCGTCTGCCTGCTCGCCGCGCCCGAGGGCGTCGCCAACCTCGAGGCCGCGCTCACCGACACCGGCGTGCCGGTCAAGCTCGTGACCGGCACGATCGACGAGCGGCTCAACGACAAGGGCTACATCGTCCCCGGACTTGGCGACGCCGGTGACCGTCTGTACGGCACCGTCTGACCACCGCTCCGGTATGCCGACCGGTCAAGGGAGCTCGTCGCCCCACTCTGCGTCCCGGGCGTCGCGGTAGCGTGCGCCCTCCTTCTTCGAGATGACCTCTCGGCCCGCGGATCCGTCAGCGCGGCAGACCTGGAACTCGACGAAACCCTTGCGTTTCAGTGGGTGTCGCAGCACGCGTCCTGAGATTGCGCTGGCCTGCAACCGCGCCCGGCCGAGCACCCGCCACCCAAGCGAACTTCTCGTCCTCATAGGACAGTTCGCCGCCCTTGATCCTCCGGTGCTCCGACGACCGGTTGACCCGGGCGGCGAAGTGGCACCAGTCCCCGACGGCGAGCGGGCACTCCCCGGCATGTGGGCACGGCCCGAGAATCTGCCACCCAGCTTCACGGATCGCGTTGCGCGCCTGAAGGATTCGCTGGTAGCCGTCGGGAGTGCCGGGTTCGACGACGACGACGACCTCCCTGCGGTCCATCGCATCGGCGACGAGCCGCGCCTGCTGATCCACGGTCAGCTCGCTCAGAACGTAGGAGACGGTGACGAGGTCCGCGGTCGCCTGCGGCCAGGAGCCCTCGACGGCCCGGGTGAAGCTGGCGCGGCCGGAGCACTTCCACCGGTGCGGACTCGGCGAGCCGCTCGCCCGAGTCGCAACGCCTCCTCGGCCTGGTCGAGCACCGTGATCGTCTGGAGCGAGGCGAAGGTCCCGGCCGCTGCCCACGCCGCAGCGCCGGTGCCACCGCCGAGGTCGAGCGGGCTCGCCGGCGCCAGCCCCGTCTCCGACACCGTGGCGAGCACCCGGGCGAGCGCCGCGTGGGTGGCCGGCATCCGGTAGGCGGCATAGGCCGCGACCCGCACGGCGGAGTCGAGGATCGGCGGACCTGCCGGCGCCACCGACCGGTAGCGCCCGATGAGGGCCTCGGTGGCTGCAGCCAGCTGCGGCGAGCCGATCCCACGCGTGACGTCGGCGATCGCGTCACGCAACGCGGCGGCATACGTCGGGGGTGACGGCACGTCAGGAGGATAGCGGTCCGACCCGCAACACGCGGGGACACCAACTGCACCACAGGCGTCACTTGCGGCACACTGGTGCCACCCCTGTGCCGTGGCCCCGTCGGGGTCGGGCCCGCAGCACCACCCCGAGAGCCGAGGAGCGACTGATCGTGGGCAGCAAGACCAAGAGAGTCATCCTGATCATCGTGCTCGCGTTCTTCGTCTACGCGGTCTTCACGTCACCGACGAAGGCCGCCGACATCGTCACCAACCTGTGGGGCGTCATCGTCGACGGCTTCAACGCGATCCTGTCGTTCTTCAACTCCCTCCTCAACCGATGAGAGCCGGCACACCACCGCGCCGGACCGGTCTAGCCTGAGCGGGGAGGGCACCGGTCATGGCACTGCGACACCACGAGGTCCCGGCGGGGCTGGAGCCGATCCTGCTCCCGGGCGAGAGGCTCGTGACCGCGGTGCACTCCCACTGGGTCAGCGTGGCGCGAGCCGGTCGCCACAGCCTGTCTCGCGCTCGTGGCAGCGATCTGGGTCGACTCCAACGTCACCCGTGACAGCCAGGCGGTCGGCACGATCTTCTGGTGGATCTTCATCGTCCTGCTGCTGCGCATGCTGTGGCAGCTGCTCGACTGGCACCACAACTGGTTCGTCGCCACCGACAAGCGACTGCTGATGCGCTACGGGGTCTTCACGCACCGGGTCGCGATGATGCCGCTCATCAAGGTGACCGACATGAGCTACGTCCGCTCGATCCCGGGCCAGCTCCTCGGCTACGGACGGTTCGTCCTGGAGAGCGCCGGCCAGGACCAGGCCCTGCGCGAGATCAAGTGGGTCCCGCAGCCCGACGAGACCTACCGCGCCATCTGTGCCGAGATCTTCCACATCCCAGTTCGGACGGGTGACCTGATCGACGGCGACGACATCGACCCGGACGACATCGACGGGCTCGGGGGCACCGGCGGGTCGGGAGGCACCGGAGGATCCGGCGGCGGCGCTGGACCCACGGGTTACGGCGGCTACCCGGGGGCGACCCCAAGCGTGCACGAGGCACCGGTCAGCCCGATCACACCCGGTGGCCGCAGCTCGCGCGGCGCGCGCGCCGGTCGCGTTCGGGTCCGTCGTACCCCGACGTGCACAGCACCCACGACCCGATCCAGGAGCGTCTCGACTCCTACTCTCGGGCGGTGCCGATCGAGAAGGCGCAAGGACGGCGAGACCGTCTACGAGAGCGATGACATCAAGCGCCGCCGGCGAGGGGCCGACACCGGTCCCATCTGGCCGCAGTCCTGACGCCGACCGACACGCGCGTCCACGCCAGCCCGCATCCCTCGCACCGGCGGCTTCTCGGGTCTAGTTTGGGTCGAGTCACCGGACCCACCGCTCGGAGGTCAGCATGAGTGTCTTTCGCACGAAGTCGGTCGAGCAGTCCCTGGCGGCCGCGGACGAGGCCGACCATCATCTGAAACGACGGCTGTCGGCGCTGGACCTCGTCGTCTTCGGCATCGGCGTCATCATCGGTGCCGGCATCTTCACGGTGACCGGTCGAGCGGCCCAGCAGTATGCCGGCCCGGCGGTCGTGTACTCCTTCGTCATCGGCGCCGTGGTGTGCGGGCTCGCCGCTCTCTGCTACGCGGAGTTCGCCTCGACCGTGCCGGTGTCCGGGATCGGCCTACACCTTCTCGTACGCCACCCTCGGCGAGATCATCGCCTGGGCCATCGGGTGGGACCTGCTGCTCGAGCTCATGCTCGGGGCCAGCGTCGTGGCCCAGGGCTGGTCGACGTACTTCGTCACCCTGCTCGACCAGCTCGGCATCACCTGGCCTGACGGCGCTCGGACCGGCCGAGGGTTGGCACTTCGACCTCCCGGCCTTCCTCCTCGTCGCCGCCCTGACGCTGCTCGTCGCCAAGGGCATCAAGGAGTCGATGCGGGTCAACCTCGTGCTCGTGGGCGTCAAGCTCTTCATCGTGCTCTTCGTCATCATCGCGGGCATCGGCTTCATCAACCGTGACAACTGGACGCCCTTCATCCCCCCGTCGGCTCCTGGAGCGAAGGGCTCCGAGGGCATCCACGCCCCCGTCCTGCAGCTCCTCAGCGGCATGACCCCCGCCACCTTCGGCGTGCTCGGCATCATGTCGGCCGCTGCCCTCGTCTTCTTCGCCTACATCGGTTTCGACGTCGTCGCCACGACGGCCGAGGAGGCGAACAACCCCCAACGCGACCTCCCCCGCGGCATCATCGGCTCACTCGTCATCTGCACGATCCTCTACGTCGCGGTCGCCCTCGTCATCACCGGCATGCAGCACTACAACGAGATCGACCCCAAGGCCGCCCTCGCCAACGCGTTCATCGCAGTCGGCAAGGACGGCTACGCGACCCTGATCTCGGCCGGCGCGGTCGCGGGCCTGACGACCGTCGTGATGACCCTGCATCATCGGCGCGACCCGAGTGACCTTCGCGATGAGCCGTGACCGTCTGCTGCCGCCCGGCCTCGGGGTCACCAACCCGAAGACCGGCACCCCGGTCAAGCTCACCCTCATGATCGGTGCCGCCGTCGCCGTGGCCGCGAGCATCACGCCGATCGGCACGCTCGAGGAGATGGTCAACATCGGGACGCTGTCGGCGTTCATCCTCGTCTCGCTCGCCGTGCCGATCCTGCGCAAGAAGCGCCCCGACCTGAAGCGCGCCTTCAAGGTGCCGGGCAACCCGTGGATCCCGTGGCTGTCGGCGGCCTGCTGCTTCTACCTGATCCTCAACCTCAGCCTCGAGACGTGGATCCGCTTCTTCGTCTGGATGGCCATCGGCTTCGTCATCTACTTCCTCTACTCCAAGCAGCACAGCCGACTCGAGACCGAGCCCGAGGCTGCCGCGGAGCCGCCGGAGATGATCAGGGAGCACTGACCTCAGACAGGGGGGTCTGCGGGTCGTAGCGAGGCGAGACGCGGGCGCTCCGGCTCGCACTGGCAAGGGCACGCGGGGACGCACGCCAGCTCGAAGCACTCGTCAAGACACGTGCACTCCGGGTCGGGGAGAGCCGCCTGCCTCTCGATGGCGGCGGCCACCCGGGCCTCGCGCGCGGCCCGCTTGAGCAGACGCTCACCACTGTCGGTGGGGTGATCAGACGGCGTCCCGCGGCTGCGTCGAACGACACGGGCCGTCGATCACCACTCATGCACGGACCCCCCATCGCACGCACCTCCGCCGCCCAGGGACCGCCCGCCCACCACCCGCGCGCCAGCCCGGCCCCTCCGGGCCGTTTCGTCGGGTGGCGATCGTCGCAGGAATCCTGGGAATCCGCCGACGGCCATCCCCAGGGCGGTCGCGAGACCTGGGGCTGGGCGGCGACCGGGGTGCGGGCTCCGGGATCCGGTGTCAGCGCCTCACAACCTGCTCCACCCACCGGAGCAGGATCCGAGTCCCGCGCGGGCGACACCTCTGCCCGTCCCACACTCTGCTCCGATGAACGGAGCAGGATCAGAGGGCCTTGATGATGTCCTCGACGCGCTCCTTGGCGTCACCGAAGAGCATGGCGCTGTTGTCGCGGAAGAAGAGCGGGTTCTGCACTCCGGCGTAGCCGGCGGCCATCGAGCGCTTGAAGACGATGACCTCCTTCGCCTTCCAGACCTCGATGACCGGCATGCCGGCGATCGGCGAGGTCGGGTCCTCCTCGGCCGCGGGGTTGACCGTGTCGTTCGCGCCGATGACGAGCACGACGTCGGTCTCGGGCAGGTCGGGGTTGATCTCGTCCATCTCGAGCACGATGTCGTAGGGCACCCGGGCCTCGGCGAGCAGGACGTTCATGTGTCCCGGGAGACGACCGGCGACGGGATGGATCCCGAAGCGGACGTGGACCCCTCGCTCTCGCAGCTTCGCGGTCAGCTCGGCGACGGGATACTGCGCCTGCGCGACGGCCATGCCGTAGCCCGGGGTGATGACGACCGATGACGAGTGCGTCAGCAGGTCGGCAACGTCCTCGGCGGTGGTCTCGCGGTGCTCGCCGTAGTCGACGTCGGCGTTCGACACGGCACCGTCGGAGCCGAACCCGCCGGCGATGACGGACACGAACGACCGGTTCATCGCCTTGCACATGATGTAGGACAGGTAGGCACCGGAGGAGCCGACGAGCGCACCGGTGACGATGAGCAGGTCGTTGCCGAGCATGAAGCCGGCCGCGGCCGCGGCCCAGCCGGAGTAGCTGTTGAGCATCGAGACGACGACCGGCATGTCGCCGCCGCCGATCGAGGCCACGAGGTGCCAGCCGAAGGCCAGCGCGATGACGAGCATGAGCGAGCAGCGGCACGATCGAGTGCGACGCGACGAACCAGACGAGCAGACCGAGCGACGCGACGAGCGCGGCGAGGTTGAGCCAGTGGCGTGCCGGCAGCATGAGCGGCTTGGACGAGATGCGCGCCGAGAGCTTGAGGAAGGCGACGATGGAGCCGGTGAAGGTCACCGCACCGATGAAGACCCCGAGGAAGATCTCGACGAGGTGCACGGCGTCGCCGCCGCCGCTGTCGGCCAGGTAGGTGTTGACGCCGACGAGCACCGCGGCCGCACCGACGAAGGAGTGCAGCATGGCGATGAGCTCGGGCATGCCGGTCATCTCGACCCGACGGGCCCGCCAGATGCCGATGCTCGCGCCGATCGCCATGGCGACGCCGATGGCGACCCAGTTGCCCCAGGCAGCATCGCGCAGCGCCAGCCACAGCGTCGCGACGAGGGCGATGCGCCATGCCGATCATGCCGAGGACGTTGCCGTCGCGGGCGGTCTCGTGCTTCGAGAGGCCGGCGAGCGACAGGATGAAGAGCAGGGCCGCCACGATGTAGGCGGCCTGGATGAGGGCGGTGCTGACGTCGGTCACCGGTCAGCCCTTCCGGAACATCGTGAGCATGCGGCGGGTCACCGTGAACCCTCCGAAGATGTTGATGCTGGCGATGAGGGTGGCGATGAAGGCGAGGACGAGGATCACCGTCGACGTCGCCCCGCCCGAGGTGGACGTCGTGCCGAGCTGGAGCAGGGCCCCGACGACGATGATGCCGCTGATCGCGTTGGTCACCGACATGAGCGGGGTGTGCAGCGCGTGGTGCACGTTGCCGATGACGTAGTAGCCGATGACGACGGCGAGCGCGAAGACGGTGAAGTGCCCGAGGAAGCTCGCGGGTGACACGGCCGCGATCAGCGCGAAGACAGCAGCCCCGATCGCCATCCCGGCATACTTCCGCCTCGGATCCTTTGGCTTGTCAGGCTCCTTGACCACCTGCCTCGATGCAGCCACGGCAGCAACCGGCGCCGCCGACACCTGGATCGCGGGCGGCGGCCAGAGCAGCTCGCCGTCGCGGGCGACGGTCATGTTGCGCTGCACGACGTCGTCGAAGTCGAGCACGAGCTGCCCGTCCTTGCCCGGGGTCAGCAGCTTCATGAGGTTGACGAGGTTGGTGCCGTAGAGCTGCGAGGCCTGCGTGGGCAGCCGCGCGGCGAGATCGGTGTAGCCGATGATCCTCACGCCGCTCGCGGTCACGACCATCTCGTCGGCGACCGAGCCCTCGACGTTGCCGCCGTTGGACGCCGCCATGTCGACGATGACCGAGCCGGGCTTCATCGCGGCCACCATCTCGCCGGTGATGAGCCGCGGCGCCGGACGCCCGGGGATGAGGGCGGTCGTCACGATGATGTCGGCGTCGGGGGCCTGAGCGGCATACAGCTCGGCCGCTCGCCGGTTGTACTCCTCCCCCATCTCCTTGGCGTAGCCGTCGGACGACGCGGCGCCCGCCTCGACCTCGGGCATCTGCACGGCGAGGAACTCGGCGCCCATCGACTCGACCTGCTCGGCCACCTCGGCCCGGGCATCGGTCGCGCGCACGATCGCACCCGAGGGACCGTGCGGTGCCGATCGCGGCGAGGCCCGCCACCCCGGCTCCGGCGACGAGCACCTTCGCAGGCGGCACCTTGCCGGCGGCCGTCACCTGGCCGGTGAAGAACGACCCGAACTCGTGCGCCGCCTCCACGACGGCCCGGTAGCCGGCGATGTTGGCCATCGACGACAGCACGTCGAGCGACTGGGCGCGACTGATCCGTGGCACCGCGTCCATGGCCATCGCGGTCACCCCGGCCGCCCGCAGCTTCTCGACCAGCTCCGGGCTGAGTGCCGGCGCCAGCAGCGAGACGAGCACGGTGCCCGGGCGCAACCGTGAGATCTCCTCGTCGCTGGGCGCGTTGACCTTGTGGACGACGTCCGAGCCCCACGCCTGCTCGGCATCGACGACGCGAGCCCCCGCGGCGGCATACGCCTCGTCGGAGAAGCTGGCTACCGCACCGGCGCCGGCTCTCGATGACGACGTCGTAGCCGAGGCCGACGAGCTGACCGACGGTCTTGGGCGTCGCAGCGACCCGTGTCTCACGGGGGCGACTCTCTCGTGGGACACCGATCTGCACGATGGCTCCTTCGCGCTGAGGGGCAGGGACTGGTTCCCGAACCTAGAGCACGACCGGCCGGTAACGGGCGCCGAGGCGCCCAAATCACATGTATGCCGCCCGTTACGGGCGCTGTCTCTGATCGTGGGCAGGTGCCGGGGCTCGAAGGTTTCACGCCGGGCGACGTCCGGGTCAGCCGGCGGCGATCGGACTTGGGGCAGCGGGCGTGGTGGACCTCGACCGCCGCGTGTCCTCAAGGCATACGCTCGACCAGGCGGCTGAGGCCCTCGTGGCGGGACGCTCCGGCGCGAAGGCCTCAAGGCCGGCATCCTGCCGTAGCACTGATGCTGTCACCACCGACTCACGACGCCCGCGCCGACGCACCCAGGAGGACCACCGATGAGCGACCGCACCTTCGTGGCCGGAGTCGACAGCTCGACCCAGTCGACCAAGATCGTCGTGTGCGACGCCGAGACGGGTGAGATCGTGCGCACCGCGCGGGCACCCCACCCCGACGGCACCGAGGTCGACCCCGACCGCTGGTGGCAGGCCTACGAGCAGTCGAGCGGTGACGGCATCCTCGACGGGGTGTCCGCCGTCGCCGTCGGCGGACAGCAGCACGGCATGGTGACGCTCGACGAGCACGACGACGTGGTGCGTGACGCCCTGCTCTGGAACGACACCCGCAGCGCGGGCGCCGCCGCCGACCTCACCGCCGAGCTCGGCGGCGCGGCCGCCTGGGTCGACGCGGTGGGTCTCGTCCCGGTCGCGAGCTTCACCGTGACGAAGCTGCGCTGGTTTGCCGAGCACGAGCCCGAGCTGGCGGCCCGAGCGACCCGGGTCGTGCTCCCCCACGACTGGCTCACCGGCCGGATCCTCAAGCAGGGCAACGGCTTCGAGCGCTGGACCACCGACCGTGGCGACGCGTCGGGCACCGGCTACTGGTCGGCTGGATCCAACGACTACCGCCTCGACCTGCTCAAGACCGCCTTCGGGCGCGAGCTCGAGGTGCCCGAGGTGCTTGCGCCGTCAGCGGTGGCAGGTCGCACCGACAGCGGCATGCTCGTGGCCGCGGGCACGGGCGACAACATGGGCGCCGCCCTCGGCCTGACGCTGAGCCCCGGCGACGTCGTCGTCTCGCTGGGCACGAGTGGCACGGTCTTCACGCCCCACGACTCCGCCATCCGCGACGAGACGGGAGCGATCGCCGGCTTCGCCGACGCGACCGGACGGCACCTGCCGCTCATGTGCACGCTCAACGCGGCACGCGTGCTCGGCGCGGCCGCCACGATGATCGGGGTCGACCTCGCGGAGCTCGACCGTCTCGCTCTCGCAGCCGACCCCGGCGCCGGCGGCCTGACGCTGCTGCCCTACCTCGACGGGGAGCGCACCCCGGACCTGCCCGACGCCACAGGCACCCTGAGCGGCCTCACGCGCTCCAACGCGACGCCCGAGAACCTTGCCCGAGCCGCGGTCGAGGGCATGCTGTGCAACCTCGTGGGCGGAGTCGATGCACTGCGCCAGCACGGCGTCGGTGTCGAGCGGGTGCTGCTCATCGGCGGCGCAGCAGCCTCGCGCGCCGTGCGGGAGATCGCTCCGGGGCTCTTCCGTGCACCCGTCGTCGTCCCCGCGCCCGGTGAGTACGTCGGCATCGGGGCGGCTCGGCAGGCCGCGTGGGCCTTGTCGGGAGACGCCACGCCGCCGACCTGGCCCTTGGCCCTCGACTCGGAGTATGCCGTTCCTACCGGCCAGGGGTCCGCCGCAGCTGACGTCGTGGCGCGCTACCAGGCGCTCGTCTCCTCGACCCACGGAGTCTGAGAGCAGGTCGCGGGGCAGCCGTACCGTCGAGTCCCCGCCGCCCTCCCGCTCGAGTATCCACGACGAGCTCGTCACCACCCGGGAGTGGTGACGAGCTCGTGGTGGTCTTGGCAGGTCTCGACCGTCAGGCCAGGGCCTTGGACTTGAGCGCAGCGAACTCGTCCGCCGTGATGGCACCGGAGTCGAGCAGCTCCTTGGCCTTGGCGATCTGCTCCGGGGCCGAGGCGCTCGAGCCGGCGGCCACCGAACGCACGTACTCGTCCTGCGCCCGACGAGCTGTCTCCACGCCCTGGGCCGTGCGCTCCGCCATGCCCTTGCCGCGGATGATCAGGTAGAGCAGCAGCGTGATGAACGGCAGGAAGATCAGCGCGATGATCCACAGGGCCTTCACCCATCCCGACACAGAGTCGTCGCGGAAGAGATCTCCGATGACGCTGAAGATCACCATGAGGTAGGCCATGAAAGCGAAGAAGATGAAGATGAACCAGACGATGTCCCAGAACGACACGGGAGAACAACCTTTCTCAGAGGGCACACGGGACTCACTCGGGGAGCCCGGTAGGCACCCTATCCTGACCACAGAGCGGCATCCGCATCATCCGGACCGTGGACTCGGCTTGACTCGGCCGGAGTCATCGGTGGACCACCACGGCGACCCGACTCAGCGGTACTCCGGGTTGTGCCACCCGAAGTGCTCGCCGGCGTTCCACGCCGAGCGCTGGTTGCCGTGCGCCGGCACCCCGCCGGCGTCGCGGAGCAGCTTCGCCAGGTGCATGAGGTTCCACGTCATGAAGGTCGTGTTGCGGTTGGTGAAGTCGTTCTCGGGGCCGCCACTGCCCGGGTCGAGGTAGGACGGACCAGGGCCGGCCTCGCCGATCCAGCCCGGCGTCGGCGTTGGGCGGGATCGTGTAGCCGACGTGCTGGAGGCTGTAGAGGACGTTCTGGGCGCAGTGCTTGATGCCGTCCTCGTTGCCGGTGATGAGGCACCCGGCGACCCGTCCGTAGAAGAGGTACTGCCCCTTGTCGTTGAGCATGCCGCTGAGGGAGTAGATCCGCTCGATGAGGCGCTTCGTCACGCTCGAGTTGTCACCGAGCCAGATCGGGCCGGCGACGACGAGGATCTGGCTCTCGAGGATGCCGGGATAGAGGTCCGGCCACACGTCGGTCTCCCAGCCGTGCTCGCGCATGTCGGGATAGACACCGGTCGCGACGTCGTGGTCGATGAGACGGATGACGTCGACGTCGACCCCGTGCTCGCCCATGATCGCCGCGCTGGCGTCGACGAGCCCCTGGGTGTGGCTCACCTCGGGGCTCCGCTTCAGGGTGCAGTTGACGAAGGTGGCCCGCAGGCCGCTGAAGTCCCAGTCGCTCATGGGAGACTGTCCTCCGCGGCCCACAGGCCCGGCAATCCCCTCAGGCGACCTCGACGTCGATGTCGACGGGCACCCCGTTGGTGATGACGTCATAGACGGCCGAGCGCTGGCGCGACTGCTCGACGATCTCGCGCAGGACCTCATCGGGAGCATCCCCCTTGACGACGAACGACACCGTCACCTGCTCGTAGCCGTTGCGCACGGGCTGCAGCCCGAGGACGCCGTTGAGGTCGATGTCGCCGCTGACCGTCGAGCGCACCTCGGTGAGCGTCACCTTGCGGGCGGCGGCGATGTTGGCCATGCCCGCCGTGAGGCAGGCTGCCAAGGCGTGGAGGACGAACTCCACGGGTGTCGGCCCGTTGTCCTTCCCGACGAGCACCGCGGGGTGGTCGGCGTCGAAGACGAACTCCCGCTCGTGGCTGCGCTCCTCGCCGACGCCGAAGAAGTCGTGGATCGTCGAGCGGCTCTGCGTGCCCTGGACCCACTGGTTGTGGACCCGGAACTGGAACTTCGCTGCCGGCGGCATCTGCTTGACGGCGTCGAGGGTGGCGAAGAGGGCCGCCGTGTCGACGCCGTTGCGGTGCGCGGCGGCGGGGTTCTCGCTCGTGATGGTCATGGTGCTGCCTTTCTGGGTGGTGCTGGTGATGGGTCGGTGCCGGGTGTCGGCGGTGCCTCGCTCGTCGAGGACAGGTGGGTCACGCGGCGAACTCGCTCGCGCGTGGCAGCGGCCTGGCCGCCATCTCGCCGGCCATCACGTCGATGGCCACGGCGAGCTGCTTCTGCAGCTGGAGGAAGCGGCCCTGCGTCGGGGAAGGTCGACAGGGCGCAGGTGATCTCGAAGACCTCAGCGGCCAGGCGGTCGCGCTCTGCTCGTAGGCCGCGAGCGCCGTCTGTCTCGCAGCCGGGCTCGCTCATCGCGGCATCGATGGCCTCGGCGAGCAGCTCGGCGTCGCGGAAGGCGTCGCTGATGCCGTGGCCGGTGACGGCGTCGCGGTGGTAGCCGGCGTCGCCGACGAGTGCCCACCCGGGGCCGGATGCCTGACGGAAGTGGTTGGGCATGCGCAGCATCCCGCGCACGGGCGACCTGCGGGCCGCCGGGTCGACCCGGGCGGCGAGGCCGGGCACGGCAGACGCCAGCAGGTGGTCGAAGGCGTCACCGGGGTCTCGGCGTTCCCGCCGCGACGAGCGCGCCACGTGCTCCGGCGTGCAGACCCAGATGCAGGCCTGCCCGTCATGGGTCGGGAAGACGCCGGCGAAGGCGTCGGCGCCGAGGTGGTGCTCGATGGCCGGCCAGTCACCGTCGTAGTACGCGTACTGTGCCGCACCGGAGGCGGGCCGGACGATCGTGAGCGGCGCCCCCACGGCAGCGGGCGACACGCGAGCCCAGTCCGTCGGCGCCCACGACCAGTCGCGCGCGGACCTCGATCGGACCGCCCTCGTCCTGGCCCACGAGGCCGACCACGCGTCCCTGCGCATCGCGCAGGACGTCGGTGACGGCGACCCCGGTGCGGATCGCGCGCTCCGGCCTGTCGCGCCGCGCGCTGGAGCACACCGTCGAGCACGATCCGGCGCGGGGCGAGCAGGAAGTCGACGCCATGGCGGTCCTTGACCTCGCGCTGCAGGAAGCCGAGGGCACTCGTGAACTCGACCCGGCGGATCGGCGGGGCTCCCGAGGCGACGACCGCGTCGAGCACACCCCACCGGTGCAGCGCCACCATGCCCGACCGGGCGATGACGTGGGTCGAGATCGTGTCGCTGGGGAAGGTCGCCCGGTCGACCACGAGCACGTCGTGCCCGGCGCGGGCGAGCAGCAGCGCTGTGGCCGCACCGGCGCAGCGGGCACCGACGACGACGACGTCGGCCTCGAGGCGGGCGGCGGCCGTGCGGCGCGGGGTGCGCGGGCTGCCGGTCCTGCCGGTCCTGCTGGTGCCGCCGCGGGCTGCCGGTGAAGCGGTGGTCATGGGCTGTCTCCTCATCGATGCTGCGATGAGGACCACGGTCCCGCTCGGCGCGCCGCCGTCCTAGGACAGGATCTGGACTTCCCGTGGACTCCGTGAGGACTCGTCGTCGGCGAGGAAGGCGTCGACCTCGTGGAGCAGGTGCTCCCACGCCGGCTCGTCGGCCAGGAGGAGGTGGTTGCGCGTGTCCAGAGGCACGAGGCGGCTCCCCCGGATGCGGGCGGCGATCTCGCGGCCCTGGCTGAAGGGGATCCGCATGTCGTCCCGGCCGTGCAGGATCAGCGTCGGCACCGTGACCTGGTCGATGAGGTCGGTGACGTCCATCTGGACGAAGGCGTTGTTGAGGCGCAACGCGTTCTCGGCCGAGGTGGTGCGGCGCATCAGCGCGGCGAAGTCGCTCCACATCTGGGGCGGCGCGTCGGGCATGAAGGTGGATGAGAAGTAGAGCCGGAACGACGGGTCGTCGCGGCCCCAGCCCATCCGGATGAGCTCGCCCTGCAGCGCCGCTTCGCGCAGCTCGTCAGGGGTCGTGGCGCGGGCGACCCGCCCCTTGACGAAGGCGCCCACGAGGACGAG
This sequence comes from uncultured Actinomycetota bacterium, assembly GCA_963697735.1. Taxonomy (GTDB): domain Bacteria; phylum Actinomycetota; class Actinomycetes; order Actinomycetales; family Dermatophilaceae; genus Humibacillus. The sequence continues at coordinate 103,211 of CAVOOZ010000002.1, forward strand.
TCGGCTGACGCGCTCGGGGTGGCGGACGGCATACGCGATCGCGACGGGCCCGCCCTGCGAGAGCCCCATGAGCGGGAAGCGCTCGAGCCCCAGCTCGTCGACGACGGTCTCGAGGTCACGCACGAACGCCTCGAGCGAGATGTCCTCCGGGTCGTGGTCGGACAGGCCACAGCCACGCTCGTCGTAGCGGACGAAGGTGCGTCCCGCGCGAGAGTCCCTCCATCCAGTGCCGCCAGACCGGGCTCTCCCACTCGTAGTCGAGGTGGGTGACCCAGTGCGCCGCGCGCACCAGCGGCGGGCCCTCCCCGACCGTCGCGTAGGCGACCCGCACCCCGTCGGACGTGCGGCAGAAGCGGATGCGCTGCTCGACGATGCGCGGGGGCGCGGGGCGCGGGACGCAGGCGTCGCAGAGCCGCCGGCGAGCCCTGCAACGGGATCAGCAACGGGCTCCACGTCGGCCACCCACCGGTAGCCGCGGCCGTGCACGGTGCGGATGACCGTCTGTCTGATGCCGTCGTCGCCGACGACGCGGCGCGCCGCCTTGATGCGGCTCGTCAGCGTCGACTCGCTGACGAAACGGTCACCCCAGATGCTGTCGAGCAGCTCCGTCTTCGGCACGACGCGCTCACGGTTGCGCACGAGGTGGCTGAGGACGTCGAAGACCTGGGGCTGGACGTGGAGGGACGTGCCGCCGCGTTCGAGCAGGAACCGGTCGGTGTCGATGACGAGGTCCCCGAAGGCGCACCGCACCCTGCCCATTCTCGCAGGTCAGCGTGCAAGCGCACAGGCAACGACGACACCGCCCCGGTATGCCGTCCGGCCGGCCCGGGCGCCGGCCCCGCGCTTCACATCTGCTCGGGAGCCTCGAGGCCGAGCAGGTCGAGACCGGTCGTCATGACGCGCAGGACCAGCGCGCAGAGCGATAGCCGGGACTCGCGCACCTCGTCGCGGTCGGCCTTGAGGACCGGGCAGTTCTCGTAGAACGCCGAGAACGTCTGTGCCAGCTCGAAGAGGTAGGCGCAGAGGCGGTGCGGCTCGTACTCGTCGCCCACCTCGGCCAGCACGTCACCGAAGCCGAGCAGGTGCAGCGCGAGGGCCCGCTCCTGCGGCTCGCCGACGAGGATCGGCGCCTGCTGCTCGGCCGGGTCCAGGGCGACCTGCCGGAAGATCGAGCGGATGCGGGCGACGACGTACTGCAGGTAGGGGCCGGTGTTGCCGGTGAGCGCGACCATGCGGTCGAGGTCGAAGACGTACTCGCTGTTGTGGGCGACGGACAGGTCGGCATACTTCACGGCACCGATGCCGATCTGCCGGGCGATCGTCGCCCGGGCAGCCTCGTCGAGGTCGGGGCGTGCCTCGTCGATGACGGCCCGGGCCTTCTCGACGGCCTCGTCGAGCAGCATCATGAGCCGCAGTGGCTTGCCCGAGCGGGTCTTGAGGATCTTGCGGTCCTCGCCGAGCACGTTGCCGATCTGCACGTGCACCGGCACGACGTCGTCGGGCAGCCAGCCGGCCTTGCGCGCGGTGTCCCAGACCATGTTGAGGTGCAGCGCCTGCGGCGCCCCGATGACATAGAGCACCCGGTGCGCCTTGAGGTCGTGCACGCGGTAGCGGATCGTCGCGAGGTCGGTGGTCGCGTAGCCGTAGCCGCCGTCGGACTTGCGGATGATGAGCGGCACGGGCTTGCCCTCGCGGCCGGTGTAGCCGTCGAGGAAGACGCAGAGCGCGCCGTCCGACATCGTCGCGATGCCCGCGGCCTCGAGCTCGTCGCAGAGCGAGCCGAGCACGGCGTTGTAGGTCGACTCGCCCGCGAGGTCGAGGTCGGTGAGCGTGATGCCGAGGGTGGAGTAGACCGTGTTGAAGTAGGTCTTCGAGAGGTCGACGAGCTCCTGCCACAGGGCGAGGGTGTCGGGGTCTCCGGCCTGAAGCGAGACGACCCTGGTGCGCGCGCGAGTGTTGAAATCGCCTGCGCTGCCTGCCGGCTCGGCCTTCTCAGCCAGGTCGAACTTCACCCGGGCCGCCTGGTAGAAGGCGTTGGGATCGGTGACGAGCAGCTCGGCCTCGGCGCGACTCCCTGCCGACGTCGAGCAGGTGCTCGATGAGCATGCCGAACGGCGTGCCCCAGTCACCGATGTGGTTCTGCCGCACGACGTTGTGGCCGAGGTGCTCGAGGGTGCGGGCGAGCGAGTCGCCGACGACCGTCGTGCGCAGGTGCCCGACGTGCATCTCCTTGGCGACGTTGGGCGCGGAGTAGTCGATGGGGATGTTCTCGCGCTCCTGGAGCGGCACCCCGGCGCGCTCGTCGGCGGCGACCTCCTGCAGCAGGGCGGCGAGCCAGGCGTCGGAGAAGGTGAGGTTGATGAAGCCCGGCCCGCTCACCTCGACCGCGTCGCACACGCCGTCGACGTCGAGCGCGGCGACGATCTTGGCCGCCACCTCGCGCGGCGGCATACCGACCTTCTTGGCGAGCGCGAGCGCGGCGTTGACCTGCACGTCGGCGAACTGCGACGGACGCAGCACCGGGTCGGCGTCGCGGTGCTCGTCGCCGAGCGCGACGGCGATGGCGGACTGGACCCTGGGCGTGAGCGCGACGAGCGGTGAAACCATGCGCGCAAGTCTAGGTGCGGCCCGCACGTCGCTGCGCCGCCCTTGGGGCTGCCGGCTGACGTCGATGGGCAGGCCGCTCGAGACGGCCTGCCCATCGATGTCTCCGACGTTGCGGAGGCTGGTGCTACTCGCCGGACTTGTGGAAGCCGGCGCGTCGCGCCGACTCCTCGTTGTAGAACCAGACGTCGGCCTGGGCATCGTCGTAGCCCTCGTCGCCCGGCACCAGGAAGGTGCTCCCGTCGCGGCTCGCCTTGACGTCGTGGCCGAGCGGCTGCGTGCCGCCCTCCAGCGGCGCCGCGGACCCGATGCCGAAGCCGCCGTCGACGACCTCCTCGAAGGTCGAGACCCGCGGTCCGGACTGCTGCGGCTCGCTCACCTCTGCCTGGTCGCCCGCGGCGGACGTCGCCGGGTCGGGCTCGCCGTCGACGTGGTCGTCGGCCTCGCCGTCGACCGTGGTCTCCGTCGTCGGGTCCATGCGCGAGCCGAGCGCGCCCTCGGTGGCCTGGCCCTCCTCGGCTCCGGTCTCCGGGTCCTTCGCCGGCTCCGGCGCGGGCGTGCCCGAGGTCGTCGCCCACGGCTGGCCGCGGTGGTCACCGGGGTCGTCGTCCGGGGTGCCCGAGCCGGTCACGTAGTCGTCACGGTCCTCGAGGGCCGGCACCGAGACGGTCTGCTCGACATCTCCACGGCCCTCGCGGGCGGTTGGCTCGCTGGCGTCGCCCTCGCCCTCGCTCTCGCCGTCGCCGTCGCCGTCGCTGGCACTGGCACTGCTCGGCGCCACGTCCGTGTCGTCGGCATTCCTCCGCGGCGCGTCCGTGCCGTCGTCAGTGCTCGGCGCCGCGTCAGTGTCGACGTCATCGTCGTCGCTGCGTGCCGCCCAGCCGGCGGCCGCACCCGTGCCGGCGGCAGCGGCCGCGCCAGTGGCCGAGGAGCCCTCCCAGCTGGACTCGCTGGTCGCCGTGTCGGGGGTGCTGCTCGTGGCGTCGTCCGGGTTGGTCGTGTCGTGGGTGCTCACGTCGTCCCTGCTCTCGTCGATGGTCGGGTCACCGTCCTTCGTACCCACCGGGCGGTCGTCCCACGCCGAATCCGTCGCCGGGTCAGCGGCGTTGGCCTCGCCGGTCGCAAACGGGTTCTCGGCGTCGGCCAGGTCGGGCTCGTCGTCGTCGCGCAGGAAGGGCGCCGACGCCGCTGCGGCGGCGCCGCTCGAGGCCGTGACCGACGGCGCAGCAGCCGGACGGCTCCCGGTCGGGCAGCCTCTGCCCCGACTCGTCGATCCGGTAGCCCTCGGCGTCGGTGCGCACGTCGGGGTCGATCCGGTCCGCCTCGCGCTCGAGCTCGACCAGGGATGACTGGGCCTGCGTGGCCTCCTCGGCGTGCTTCTGGGCGTGCCCCTCGAGTCGACGCGCCTCGGCGGCCTTCTGCTGCGCCTGCTCCTCGAGCTCCCTCGCCTCGGCGGCCTTGCGCTCGGCCTCCTCGGCCGTGCGCTCGGCCTCGGTGCGTGCGTCGGCCGCGATCGCCTTGGTCACCGACGCCCGGTCCTCCCTCTCCTGCAGACGCGGGGAGTGCTCGTCGATCTTGGCGCGCAGCTCGCCTGCCTCGAACCGCCGGTGCTCGAGCTCACGCCGCTTCCTCGCGTTGAGGAAGAGAGTGATGATCACGGCGACGACGACGACAACGACGACGACCGCCAGGATCAGCTTGGTGGTGTCCGACATTCCATTCCCCTTCGGGTCAACGGGTCCTCACGACCACTTCCCCCGAAACCTACTGCCCGGGAGCCTCCCGAGCACGAAGGAGGGCACGCGGGCTCAGCCGTGCACCTATCGGGTGAGCACCCTCCCCAGCACGCTCCGCCCGCCTCCGACGCCGTCACCCGAGGCCGAGCCGCTCGGCAGTGACCTCTCGCATCTCGACCTTGCGGATCTTGCCCGTCACCGTCATCGGGAACTCGTCGACGATCTCGACGTAGCGCGGGATCTTGTAGTGGGCGAGCTGGCCGGTGCAGAACTCCCGCAGCGACTCGGCCGTCAGCGGGGTGGCACCGTCCTTCATCCGGATCCATGCGCACAGCTCCTCGCCGTACTTCGCGTCGGGCACCCCGATCACCTGGGCGTCGAGGATGTCGGGGTGGGTGTAGAGGAACTCCTCGATCTCGCGCGGATAGACGTTCTCGCCGCCGCGGATCACCATGTCCTTGATGCGGCCGGTGATCTCGACGTAGCCGTCGTCGTGCATGACACCGATGTCGCCGGTGTGCATCCACCCGTCCTCGATGGCTTCAGCCGTCTTGTCGGGCTGCTCCCAGTAGCCGAGCATGACCGAGTAGCCCTTGGTCATGAACTCCCCGGCACGGCCACGCGGCACGGTCTCCCCGGTCACGGGGTCGACGATCTTGATCTCCAGGTGCGGCCCGACGCGGCCGACGGTGCCGACCTTCTGCTCGAACGTGTCATCGGTGCGGTTCTGCGTCGACACCGGCGACGTCTCCGTCATGCCGTAGCAGATCGTCATCTCCTCGATACCGACTGCGATGAGCTTCTTCATCAGCTCTGCGGGGCAAGGGGATCCGGCCATGATGCCGGTGCGCACCGTGGACAGGTCGTAGTCGGCGAAGTCCGGCAGGTTCCACTCGGCGATGAACATCGTCGGCACCCCGTAGAGCGAGGTGACCTTCTCGTCCTCGGTCGCCCGCAGCGTCGCTGCCGGATCGAAGCCGGGTGCCGGGATCACCATGCACGCGCCGTGGGTCGTGCAGGCGAGGTTGCCCATGACCATGCCGAAGCAGTGGTAGAAGGGCACCGGGATGCACACCCGGTCGGCCTCCGTGTAGTCGCAGAGCTCGCCGACGAAGTAGCCGTTGTTGAGGATGTTGCGGTGGCTGAGCGTCGCGCCCTTGGGGAAGCCCGTGGTGCCAGAGGTGTACTGGATGTTGATCGGGTCGGTGTTCGTCAACCCGGCCTGTATGCCGCTCAGCTCGGTCCCCGACACCTCGTCGGCACGGGCGAGCAGCTCCTCCCAGTCGGAGGTGCCGATGTAGACGACACGGCGCAGCCCGTCGACCTCGCCGGCAACCTCCTCGACCATGGCGCGGTAGTCGCTCGACTTGAACGACTCCGCCGCGACGAGCGTCGAGATGCCGGCCTGGCCGAGGACGTACTGGAGCTCGTGGGAGCGGTAGCTGGGGTTGATGTTGACGAGGATCGCGCCGATCTTGGCGGTGGCGAACTGCACCGTCGTCCACTCCGAGCAGTTGGGCGCCCAGATGCCGACCCGGTCACCGGTCCGCACCCCGACGGCCAGCAGCGCGCGAGCGAGCCGGTCGACGTCAGCCTTCAGCGCGGCATACGTCCATCGCCTGCCCTGGGCCACGTCGACGAGGGCCTCGCGGTCACCGAAGCGAGCCACCGTCTCGTCGAAGTTGTCGCCGATCGTCTGCTCGATGAGGGCCGGCTCGGTCTCACCGCGCGTGTGCGACAGCGTCGGGTCGAGGATGTCGAGCGGAGCGTCGGTCATCGGGGCCTCTCGGGCGTGCAGCAGTGGACAGTCGGTGGACGGGTCTCCCCACACCCAACTCCCGGGCCGCCCACGGCGCAAGGGACTCGCACTGTGCTTCGGCCCACCCGGGCGACACGGATGAGGCCGGCTCAGCTCGGCCCGGGCAGGCGGTCGCCGCGGTGGATCTCGTAGGCGCGGGCGTTCCCGGGCGAGTCGGGGTCGTCGACGATCGGCTGGTCCGACATGAACTGGCGGATGACGTTGGCGAGCTCGCCCGGGTGGCTGAAGTTGATGGCGTGGGCCGCTCCCTGGATGACGACGAGCAGCACGGAGTTCGCGGTGCGGCCGGCCACCTCCTTGACGCGCTCCGGTCCGGGCATCAGCGGGTCGGACCTCCCGAGCACGACGAGCGTCGGCACCTCCAGCTCGAGGAGCCGGTCGAGCGACGGGAACTGGGTCAGGGCCCTGAAGAGCCGGACCGTGCTCGGCACCCCGAAGCGCAGGTAGTCGGGCACGGCCACCGTGATGAGGCTGGGCGGCTCGCGCACGGAGTCCAGGATCAGCTGCTTCATCGCCGTGGTGAGCGGTTGGTTGTGCAGTCCACCGGCCGGTGCGACGAGCACGGCGCGGTCGACCCGCTCGGGGTAGCGGTGGGCGAACTCGCAGATGACGGCGCATCCCATCGAGTTGCCGACGAGCGAGGTCCTCGCGACCTGCCGCTCGTCGAGGAACGCCGCCGCCGCGTGGGCGAGGCCCTCGACCCCGAGCGGGCTCGGGCTGCGGCCGCTGCGCCCGAAGCCCGGCAGGTCGGGGACGAGGGTGTGGAAGTCGTCCGCGAGCAGCTCGGCCGTCGGCACCAGGTAGGCGCCGGAGAGCCCGAAGCCGTGCAGGTGCGTCATCGTCGCGCCGTCGGGCGGGCCGGGCGACTCGCGGTAGTGCAGCTTGATCCCGTCAACCGTGGTCCACCTCGAGGCGAGGGCAGAGGGGGGAGCCGGCCGGCGCCGCAGCGTCAGTCGACGCCGCGGAGCGGCCGGGCGTGGAGGGTCGATCTCGTCGGGCACCTCGGGACTCCTCCCTGCTGGGGTCCCATGATCCTCACCCTGGCGGCCGGGCGCCAGCGTCACCCCGCCCGGGTGACTCTCGCTTCCGAGCGCCCCACCCCTGCGTCCCCATCCGGTCATCGGCCCCGTCACCACCGGTCGATCTCCTGGGCTACCTTCGTCCGGCCGGGCCAGGACATGGAGCGCAGGCACGCCCCCAGGACAGCATCCGACTCGCGGCGCTGTCCTGGGGGCGTCCCGTCACTTGGTGATGAGTACCGAGCCGCTCAGCGCCGGCACGGTCAGCGTGATCTTGCCGTTGGACGGCTGGACCGCGCGGCCGGTCAGGGCATCCTGGTACGGCTTGTCGCCGTAACCGACCGGCAGGTCCACGGTGACCTCACGCGGCGTCGCCGAGTTGTTGAAGGCGGTGACGGCGCGCACGCCCTGGTACTTGCGGGTGAGCACGATGATGTTCTCGTCGAGCTGGAGCGGCGCATCGATGGAGCCGCGCCGGAGGACGTCGTGCTGGTTGCGCAGGCCGATCATCTTCTGGAAGTCGGCGAGCATGGCGGTGTCCGGGGCGCCGCCCTTGTCGGCCCAGGGGTAGGTGCCACGGTTCAGCGGGTCCGCTCCACCCGTGACACCGACCTCGTCGCCGTAGTACACCGCAGGCGCTCCCGGGAACGTCATCTGGAACAGCACGGCGAGCCGGAAGCGCGCCTTGGCCTGCTCGACCTGGGCCGGGGTGCTCCTGTCGGTGTAACCCAGCTCGTTGAGCGTCCGCGCCACGTCATGGGTCGACAGCAGGTTCATCAGGGCGTAGAAGGCCTGAGGCGGGTACGCCTCACGGATCAGCTCGATGCTCTGGTAGGCCGCCTTGGCGTTGCGGCCGCTGGCGTAGTCGATGACGGCGTTGCGGAAGATGTAGTTCATCGTGGTGTCGAACTCGTCGCCGAGGAAGTACTTGGAGGAGTCGAACCACGTCTCCGCGACGGTCAGAGCATCGGGGCGGTGCTCCTTGATCGACGTGCGCCACTCCCGCCAGAACTCGTCGCTCACCCACGGGGCGACGTCCATGCGCCAGCCCGCGGTGCCGCGGTCCAGCCAGGTCTTCATCACCGAGTCCGGCTTGCGGAAGGCGAAGTCCTTGAAGCTGTCCGACTCCGTCAGCTCAGGGAGCGTGGGGCCACCCCAGCCGGAGTACTGCTGGTCGGGCTGGGTCCTGTCGGGGAAGAAGGTGTACCAGTCGGCATACGGCGAGTCGGACTGGATCTTGGCGCCCTCGAACGCGCCGGTCTCCGGGAAGTTGGCGTAGCGGTCGAAGTAGGCCGAGTCGCTACCTGTGTGGTTCAGCGAGGTGTCGAGGATGACCCGGATCCCGCGGGCCTTGGCCTCCTTGGTCAGCTTGGTGACGTCGTCATTGCTGCCAAAGCTGTCGTCTACCTTGAGGTAGTCAGCGGTGTCGTACTTGTGGTTGCTGCCCGCCTCGAAGATCGGGTTGATGTAGAGCGTGTTGACGCCGAGCGTCTTCAGATAGTCGAGCTTCTCGATGATGCCGGCGAGGTCGCCGCCGAAGAAGTCGTTGTTGTAGGTGTTGTCGTCGGTGGTGGAGCCGTCCGCGTTGCCGGGGACATACGGCTTGTCCAGCCAGTTCTTGTGCAGCTCGATGGGGCCGTCGAGGTAGGTGGCCGTGCCGGGCTTGGGGTCGTTGGCGGTGTCGCCGTTGCGGAAGCGCTCCGGGAAGATGTAGTAGTACACGGCGTCCTGGGCCCACCCGGGCACCGTGAAGCCGGGGTCGTAGACCGTCTGCCGGTAGCGGCGCACCAGCTTCGGGTCCGACGGCGCGAAGCCGATCTGACCGACGCCGAACGAGCCGCGCTCGGTGGTCCAGTAGATCGAGTCGTTGTTGTTCTGGTAGACGTACTGCTGCCCGTCGATGGTCAGCTCGAAGTAGTAGCCGTAGACGCTCTTCTTGGCGAAGCGGTACGAGGCGCTCCACGAGTCCAGGGCACCGTCCGCCGTACGCGTCATGGGCACCCTGACCGGGTTGAGGTACTCGAGGACGTCCTGGTTGCCCTCGAGGCGGCGAGTCTCGACGACCAGCGTCGCCGACGTCACGCCCCGGGGAGCGGTGAGGGAGAAGCGGGCCTTCTGCCCCGTCGTCATCGCACCGTACGGCGCCTTGAAGTCACTGTTGCGGGAGTCGTACCTGACCTGGCGGGCCACGGAGTCCGTGACGGGAGCAGGGATTCCGGGGTTGACCCACGACTTGGGCATGATCGTCAGCGTCGGGCGCTGGTCCGCGCCGGTGAAGTTCACCCGCAGGGTGTGCTCGCCGGCGAAGTCGAAGCGCAGGTTGGCGGTGGTGCCCTCGGCCTCGGAGGCCAGCGGGAACGGCTGGCTGTCAGTCACGACCGAGTGGCTGGCGTCAGGCGCGCCGAGGCGCGTCTTCGGCGGGCCGATGGGGTCGAGGATCTTGAACTCGTGCGTGCCCTGGAGGTTGACGTTGAGGTAGTAGCCGTCGCAGCTGTACGTGAAGAAGTCCGCCGGGCGCGGGGTGAACCCGTTGAAGTCGCCGCTCAGCCCGAGTAGGGCATCGTCGAGCGGATTCTGCGCGCACGGGGTGATGGTCAGCTTCGGTGTCGTCTTCGACTGCGAGACGTCGAGAACCACCTTCTGCACGCCGTTGAACGGGTAGGTCAGGTTCGACCCCCGGAGTGCCAGCTGCAGCGGCACGCCCGGCTGCGGGCGCGCGCCGGCCGCACCTCCGCCGAAGTCGGCGTCGGCGGACCAGTTGGCGTCGGCGACCTTGAAGTCACTGCTGCCGCTGACGTTGGCGGTCAGCTCGAACCGGTTGCAGTTGTAGGCGAACTTGTAGTCGGGGCTGGCCGACCAGCCGTTGAACCCGCCCTTGAGGTAGAGCGGGCGGTTGCCGAACGGGTTGTCGACACACGCCGCGTCCGCGGCCGCGGCCGGAGTCGCCGAGCTCGACAGCATCACCGCGGAGCTGAACAGCATGGCGAAGATGGCAGTTATGGCTGCCAACATCGCTCGTCTGGACCTGCGCATACATAGCCTCCTTGCTAGGCGCGCCGACGGGAACGGCGTCAATGACGCTGCACGACCGGGCCAGAGGGAGGACCACAACTGGTTGCGCAAGCGCTTACGTGAGAGATTGTCGGGATTTGTCGGACCTTGTCAAGAGTCCGGCCGCCCGCTGTCACCTCGCTGTGCGTGGAGAGCCGCTCGTGCCTCGGACGACCAACTGCGTCGGCAGCGTCACGTGCTGCTCCTCCACCGTCTCCCCCTTGAGGAGCCGGAACACGAGGGTGCCCGCCTCCCGACCCAGCTCGAGAACCGGCTGCCGCACCGTCGTGAGCTCGACGACGTCCGCCATCTCGTGGTCGTCGATGCCCACGAGCGAGAGGGTGTGGGGGACGGCTATCCCGGAACGCCGCAGGGTGCGTAGGGCCCCGAACGCCATCTCGTCGGAGAACGCGACGACCGCCGTCGGGGGCTGCGGGAGGCTGAGGAGGCGAGCCATCGCGTCCGCACCTCCGGAGCTTCCCCACTCGGCCTGCACCACCAGCTCGTGCTGCACCGGCAGGTCCGCGTCGCGAAGGGCGCCGAGGTAGCCCTGGAAGCGGTCCTGCGGACCGGCGTACGGCAGGCGCCAGCGGCCGGTGGCGTTGATGAGCGCAATGCGTTCGTGCCCGGCGAGGATGAGGTGGTGCGTGGCCTGCCGGGCCGCCTCCACGTCGTCGATCCGGACGTGCGGTTGATCGCCGAGGACGCCACCGGCCATCACGACCGTGACGCCCATGAGGTCGAGCTGGAGGCGCTCCTCGTCGCTGACCGGAAAGGCCAGGATGATCAACGCGTCCACCTGGCGCCGCGCCGGCAGCTCGTCGAAGAACCTACGGCGCTCCTCCTCCCGCTTGACCTCGTAGAGCAGCACGTCGAGGTCAGACCCGCGCAACGCGGTCATGATGCCCTCGAGCAGCGAGGCGTAGAACCAGTGGGCGAGGTCGGCGGTCACGACGGCGACCCGGCCGCGGGATCCCTTGGCCAGTCGCGCAGCATCGGGCGAGACGGCGTAGTTCAGCTCAGCGGCCAGGCCCCGGATCCGTATACGCGTCGCCTCGGACACCCCTGGAGAGCCGCTGAGCGCGCGGGACACCGAGGCGATGGACACCCCCGCCTGCGCTGCGATGTCTGCCATGTTCAGGTCTCCGTGCCGGGCCACGCGCCTCAACCTAGCAAGGGGAGCGCAAATTTTCGTCAGCGCCCGCAAACCGCGTCCTTCGCCCTGGGGATGCACGGCCCTTGGAGCAGGCCGAGGAGCGCGCCCCACACCGCCTCTGAGCCCCTCCCGGTCTCGCCGCGGCGCGCTGCTATCCGGCAGACTTGCTGCATGCCTGCGCGTGCCAGCCGCTGTGCCTCCGGGGTCCTCATCGCGCTCGCCGTGGCAGGATGCGCCCAGACCGTGGCGCCCTCCACCGACGGCTCGAAGATGACGCCGTCGCCTCCCCCGGCGACGTCGTCGACGCCATCGACGCCCATCTCGCCGCCCGCGAGCACGTCGAACGCGGCTGCATCGCCGACGTCGGCAGGCACTTCGGGATACCCAGACTCCCAACAGGCATACACCTCTCTCGCGGTGCGTGCCTGGGGAGTCGGTGACCGGGCCAGGGCAGGCCGGTACGCGACAGCGGCGGCGGTGCGACAGCTCTTCGGGGTGATCGACCGCGGCGGGCCAGGATGGTCTTTGATCGGATGTGACAACGCTGGTCCGCGGCCGGCCTGCACGTTCGGCAATCCGGGCCAGGGCCAGCGTCTTGTGCTTTTCTACGACTCGGCCAGGCTGGGCCAGCCGCGCGCCGTCGTAGGCGCCGAGTTCATCGCCGACGACCCCACCGCCACGGTCCAATGAGGAGCCAGTCCGGCAACGTGCCGTCAATCCGTCTGCATTGCGCCTGTCGGAACGAGGTCTTGGGGCGGCACACTGGGTCCAGGTGAGGGCAGTCCCGAGCCTCGAAGGGCCGGAGGCAGGTGATGTGCAAGCAGGCGAGGGTCGCGCTCGCGGTCCTGCTGGTGTGCGGCACAGCCGCGGCGTGTTCCGACACAGAAGCAGGCTTCGGAATCCCTCGTCAGCCGTCGCCGAGCGCGTTCGCCGGGCAGCGTCAGGCCATCGTCGGTCTGGTGGCCGTCCAGGACAACGGCTGCGTCGACCTGGACCTGGGCGTTGATGGACGGCGTTGGGTCATCTGGCCCGACACGACCGAGACCGAGAACGGCGGGGCCGGCATCGTGCTGGGCGGGCGCGTCGTGGCTGATGGTGACACGCTGCGCGGGTCAGGGATGGTTGCCGACGCGACGCAGCTGTCCGTGTGGGGCAAGGCGTACGGCCTGCCCTTGGAGATGTTCGGCCGGTTCTGCTCAGCCGACAAGCGGGGGGTCGTGGTGCTCGACGACGCCTCGGTCAGCACCGGGTAGTCCGGCGCGCCTGTCGGGTCGCAAGGCGTACCGCCAGTCGGCGGATCCCGTTCACACCGCCGCAGTCAGACGAGGTGAAACTCGATCCGCGTGACCAGGGTGTCGTCGGTGATCGCACCCGAGTGAGCGGCCCGGGCTCGAAGTGCCTCCCGGTCGGTCTCGCCCGAGGCTCGTACATCGTCCTGTGTCACGGCGGAGAAGGGCAGGACCTCGAGGGAGTCGATCTCGATGACGACGCCGGCTACCGGGTAACGGCCTCCGACTTTGACTTGCGGGCGGCTCCACAAGCGGACCGACACGGTGATCTCGCCGCGGGCCACCGCGGCACGAAGGTCTCGACTGAACATCACTCCGACACGCTACGTCGGCGTGGCAAGGTCACCACACCCATGGGCCTGGACGTCAAAGCGCCAACCGGAAGCTGGCGTCGCTCAGAGCTGCCTCGACCGGTTGGCTCGTCTGTCCTGGTGGCAGAGTGGGCGGATGGAGATCCAGCTCAGCATGCTGATCCTCGAGGTCCACGATCTAGCGACGTCGATCGCGTTCTATCGCGACCTGGGTCTCGACCTGCCGGATCCCGTATCCGCTGGACCCGTCGTCATCCATCGAATGGGCAGCGGCGTCAGCCTGCTGCTGACAACATCGTTCGCCGCCACCCACGATCCAGCCTGGACCCGCCCGGTCGGCGGCTATCAGCAGCTGCTCGAGTTCTATGTGGGCGAGAATGCAGTCGTCGACCAACGTTGGGCTGACCTCGTCGCCGCGGGCCATCCCAGCCGCATGCCACCCACGCAGACGGCAGGCCCGTACGCAGCCATGGTCGACGATCCCGATGGCAACGTCATCCTTCTCACCTCTGACGAGGCAGCGCGGGTCGACAAGAACGACGCGTAGCGTCCCACGGCGAGCGTGTCGAGCGGATGTCATCATGCGGCAGCGGTGCTCGTCGAGCTCGGCTTGTGTGCGCGTCAGGTCATGCGGGGGCGGGAAGGGACGTCCTCACGCACCGCACGACCGGAGGTCATTCGCCGGTTGGCCCGCCCGCGAGCTCGACCACGATGTCGAGGTGGCCCAAGTGCCTGGCGTACTCCTGCACGAGGTGGAGCAGCACCCGCTCGAGGGTGGCCGGTCGCTGACCGCCCCATCGAGGGCCGGGCTGTCCGACGTCGGTCAGGGCGTGCGCCGAGATGACCGAGTTGCTGCGTCGCGTCTGCTCGCGGAAGGCACGGTGCAGGTCGACGAGCGACTCCGTGTCGTCGACGAACCAACGCCCGTCGCGGCTGTCTGCCCACGGCTCGGCAACAGCCGCGCCTTCGAACCCCCACTCGAGCCACCGTCGCTCGACATGCGTCAGGTGCTTCAACAGCTGCAGCGGCGTCCACCCGGACGGGAGCCGACTCGTTCGCTGCTCGTGTTCGGCCAGTCCTTCGACCTTGCTGCCGACCCGGTCGCGGAAGTAGTCGAGATAGCGAACGAGCACCTCGGCGCGGCTCGACGCGGCTTCGGTCGGTTCGGGGAAAGGCGCGCTCATCCGCCAAGTATGAATCGGGGGCGATCGGGCGAACAGGTCTCGACGTCGCCCGGGGCGCGGCATGCTGGCTCACCGCCCAGCGAGTCGTCACGAAGCTCGATAGCTGAGTCGCTGCGGGTTGCCACAGCTGGCGGGGGTCAACCGGGCGATCAGGAGCGGGCTGTCACAGGCCCGACCCCTGTCTTGTCGTATGGGGTACAGGTGACAATCGACGAGGGAGTGGTGACGATGAAGGTGTTTGTCGCAGGAGCAACCGGCGCCATCGGGCGGCAGCTCGTTCCGAGGCTGCTCGACGCTGGGCACGAGGTGCATGGCATGACGCGGAGCGCGTCCAAGCAACAGCTGCTCCGGGACATGGGCGCAGAACCGGCCGTCGCCGACGCGCTCGATGCCGACCAGGTCGCCCAGGCGGTGGCCAAGGCGGAGCCGGACGTGATCGTCCACGAGCTGACCGCCATCGGGCCCATGGACCTGCGACACTTCGACCGCGCGTTCGAGGCGACCAACCGCCTTCGGACGCAAGGCACGGACCACCTGCTCTCGGCGGGCCAGGCCGCCGGGGTGAAGCGGTTCGTCGCACAGAGCTTCTTCGCGGCATACGAGCGCACGGGCGGTCCGGTGAAGTCAGAGGAGGACTCGTTCGGTCCTCACCCAGCCAAGGAGATGCGCGAGACGGTCGCCGCGATCCGCCACGTCGAGGATGCGGTCCTGGCGGCCACCTGGACCGAGGGCATCGTGCTGCGTTACGGCGGCTTCTACGGGCCGGGCACGTCGCTCGGGCCCGACGGCGAGCAGACCGAGGCGGTGCGACGAGCGCAAGTTCCCGCTGGTCGGGAAGGGGTCGGGCGTATGGTCCTTCATCCACATCGCGGACGCCGCCGAGGCGACCGTAGCGGCCGTCGAGCACGGGCGTCGCGGGGTGTACAACATCGTCGACGACGAGCCCGCAGCGGTCGCCGAGTGGCTGCCCGTCGCTGGCGCGGACATTGGGTGCGCGGAGGCCGATGCACGTGCCTCGTTTCGTGGGGCGACTGCTGACCGGTGAGGTCGGGCGACGTGATGATGACCGAGCTGCGCGGCGCGTCCAACGCCAAGGCGAAGCGCGAGCTCGGCTGGAGCTCCCGCCCACACGAGCTGGCGCGAGGGCTTCGTCGGTCTGGCGGCGTCATGACGCCGGGAGGCCGGCGACGAATGCTGCCTGACGACACCCGACAGCGACAGGCCGAGCGCTGATGCGAACGACCGGGACGCACTGCTGGACGAGCTGCGGCCGACGTCGTTCGCGATCGCCTACCGGATGCTGGGCAGCGTGTCCGAGGCGGAGGATGTGGTGCAGGAGGCCCTGCTGAGGGTGCACCAGTCGCTCGACGCGGGTGAGGGCATCGCGTCACCGCGCGCGTTCATCGCCACCGTCACGACCCGACTGGCGATCAACGAGCTGCGCTCGGCTCGGGCGCGACGCGAGCGCTACGTGGGCGAGTGGCTGCCGGAGCCGATCATCACGGACGCGTCCAGCGACCCCGCCCAGCACGCAGAGACCGCGGACTCGCTGTCGATGGCGATGCTGGTGCTGCTGGAGAGCCTGTCCCCTGAGCAGCGTGCCGTGCTCCTGCTGCACGACGTGTTCGGCTACGGCTACCCGGAGATCACGGACATCGTCGGCAAGAGCGAGGACAACGTCCGCCAGCTCGCCACCCGAGCCCGCCAGCAGGTCAAGGCCCGCCGGCCTCGGTTCACGACGACTCGTGGGCAGCAGCACGACCTGGCGCGACGGTTCTTCGCGGCCGCCGAGCGGGGTGACCTCTCCGGACTCGAGGCCCTACTGGCCCATGACGTGGAGCTGACCGGAGATGGTGGTGGCAAGGCTCCGGCCCTGGCCAAGTCGCTGCTCGGCCGTAGCCGCGTCGCGACCACCGTGATGGCGTGGCTTCAGCTGGCCGCGAGCCACCCGCAGGTGTCGATGCGTCCCGTCGAGGTCAATGGAGGCCCCGGGGCGATCTTCCTCGACGAGCAGCAACGCCTGCTTGCCGTATGGGCGATCGAGATCGTTGACGGCCAGATCGCCGGGATACGTTCGATCGTCAACCCCGACAAGCTCGCCCACCTGGGCCCGGTGGGTGACGCCCGATCCGTCCTTCGTCGTCCACGCTGACGCGTCCCAGAAACCCCTTCGGCTGCCCGTGGGCGGGGGGAGCCGAGAGGTATGCCGGGTGGTGACCACACGGCATACCGGAAATCCTGTGCTGGCACGTGGTCTTGGACCGGCTCCGGACGGGCGGTTTGATCGCCCTCTGGCGGTTCGCCGGTGAGAGCATGGCGATACGGAACCACCTACCGACGCGACCCGAAGGGACCACCACGATGGCCAAGGTCATCTCCACACTGTTCATCTCGGCCGACGGCGTGGCCGAGATCGACCCCGACTGGCACTTCCCGTACTTCGACGAGAACATGGGCCGCGCCGTAGGTGAGGACTACGACGCATCCAACGTGCTCCTCATCGGCCGCGTGACCTACGACAGCTTCGCCGGCGCGTGGCCTGATCGAGAGGCTGCGGGCGGGGATGACTCATCGTTCGCAAGGCAGCTCGGTGACGTCCGAAAGGTCGTCGTCTCCCGACAGCCGCTCGAGTTCTCCTGGCGCAATTCCGAGCTGATCGAGGGTGGCCTCGTTGACGCCGTCTCGGCGCTCAGGCAAGACCCAGGCATCGACGGCATCCTCATCCCCGGCTCGATCTCCGTGGTGCAGCAACTCCTCGCCGAAGGGCTGGTCGACGAGCTTCGCCTCCTGGTCCACCCGGTCGCGGCACGCAAGGGACGCCGGCTCTTCGACGAGGGGGACGCTCCCTACCATCTGCGGCTGGTGACCTCGGAAGTCTTTCCGACCGGCGTGATCCGGGTGATCTACTCGCCGACCACCAAACCAGCCAAGGTCGGCTACGACGCCGTGAAGGACCAGGTGCCCGGGGCACCGTAGCGGCCCCTCACGCAAGGCGTCGGGTGAACGTCCGTGTCACGGCCGCCGAGCACGTGCGTCCTTCCGCTTGTCCACGGCGGCCCGGGTATGACCTCACCTCAGGTCCAGAGGCACGTCGGACGACGCCGTGCGTACCGAGTAGCGCAGGTGTGTCACGCCGACGCCGCGGATCACCGACGGGTTGCCAAGAACGACTGGGGTGCCGCCGAGGTGGTCGAAGAGTCGAACGCCGGAGCCCAGAAGCACCGCCGCCAGGTCGACGTGGATTTCGTCGAGGAGGCCAGCGTTCAGGCACTGCTGGATCGTGTCAGCGCCGTGGACCCCGACGGACTTCCCGGCGGCAGCCGCTTTGGCCTGCGACACGGCGCTGTCGACACCATCGGTCACGAACTGGACACTCGAGCCGGGTCGCGGCCATCCCGCGGGGACCTGGTGGGTGAGGACGAACGCCGGTCCCCACGCGTGATTGCCGCCCCAGCCTTGAGCGACGTCGAACGTGCGTCGACCGGTGAGCACGGCACCAAGTCCAGACGTGAGACCGCGCAGGTGCTCGGCGCTCGACCGGGACACGCGGAACGTCATGGGGTCCGATCCTCCGGTGCGGATCTCGACGTCCCCCGAGGTGAGATACCAGTCGAACACCTCGGCCACCCCATCGTCGAGGTCGGCGACGTAGCCGTCGAGTGACATGGACATGATTGCGACAACCTTTGACATGGCATTTCCCTTCGAGGGGTGGCGACTGCGTTTCCAGCGGGCCGCGCGCGGCCCGGCGGCCTCCGCGCAGCCGCCTCTCACCTGTACAACGAACGGCTCGCTCGGGATCCGACAGGCTGGCGATGCTGGAAGGCTCCCACCGCGAGCTTCATCGTCACCCGACGGACTGTGGTGGCGCTGCACGCAATTGGACTGTGACGCAGAGTCCCCCACTCGGGCGCGGTGTGAGTGTCAGCGTTCCGTCGTGAGCGCGGGTGATGCTGTCCACGATCGCCAGGCCGAGGCCCACGCCTCCGTGATGGGTTCGCGTCCTTCCGGCGCCGCGCTGGAAGGGCTCAGTGAGCGTTGCGACCAGTTGCGGGCTGAGGTGGTCACCGGTGTTCTCGACGGTGAGCACCACGACATCGGAGCGCGCGCTGGTCGTGACCCACACGGTGCCGCCTCGAATCTGGTTGTGGACGATCGCGTTGTGCACCAGGTTCGTCGTCATCTGCTGCAGGAGCACAGGTGAGCCGGCCGTCGGGGCGGTGTCGCCAGTGACCTCGACGGTGACGCCGCGCTCTTCGGCCAGAGGAAGGAGCGTCTCGGCGGCGGCCTCCGCCAGTAGCGACAGGTCGACGCGTTCTCGGGTGAAGGAGCGCTGGTCGGCCCGGCTGAGCAGGAGCAGTGCCTCCGTGAGACCGATGGCTCGGGTGTTGACGTCGTGCAGGCGGCTGACGAGCTCTTCGTAATCGCGTTCGGGGTCCTTCCGGGCCACCTCGAGAAGTGTCTGTGTGATCGCAAGGGGGGTGCGTAGCTCGTGTGAGGCGTTGGCCGCGAACCTCTGTTGTTCGGCGACGTGTGCCTCGAGTCGCGCCAGCATGGCGTCGAAAGCGTCAGCCAGCTCTCGAAACTCGTCACTGGGACCTTCGAGTTGGATCCGGTGTGAGAGCGATCCTGCGGCGGCGACGCGGGTGGCCTCGGTGATCCTGGCAAGGGGTGCGAGCATCCGTCCGGCAAGGAGCCATCCCCCAAGGAGACCGACGGCGAGCAGGATCGCCAACGCCTGGACGGCCCTCGGCGCAAAGGCCTCGAGGAGATCGGAGCGGGTCGGGCTGAAGGGGCCGGGAAGGCCCTCCAGGGTGCGCGACTGATCGGGCACGTAGCGCAGAAGGAACACCCACACGGTCGCCAGGAGCAAGGTGCCCGCGACCATGAGAAAGCTGGCGTAGCTGAGCGTGAGCTTGAGTCGGACGCTCATGCCCGGCTCCCTATCCATGCTCGCCGCCCTGACCGGCGCCCGGTCCCGGGTCGATGCGGTAGCCGACGCCGGGCACCGTGGCGATGACCCAGGGTTCGCCGAGTCGCTTGCGCAGGGCCGACACGGTGATGCGCACCGCGTTGGTGAACGGGTCGGCGTTCTCGTCCCATGCTCGCTCCAGGAGCTCTTCGGCACTCATGACGCCGCCTTCGGCAGCGACGAGAACATCGAGCACCGCGAACTGTTTCCGCGTGAGCGCGACGTACCGGCCGTCCCGATAGACCTCGCGGCGGAACGGATCCAGCCGCAGACCTGCGATCTCTCGCACGGGCGGCCGGTGGTGGGCCCGCCTGCGATCCAGTGCCCTGAGCCGAAGCACCAGCTCTTGCAATTCGAACGGCTTGGTGAGGTAGTCGTCGGCGCCGAGCTCGAACCCGGAGGCCTTGTCCTCAAGGCGGTCGGCGGCGGTGAGCATGAGGATCGGCGTGCCCGCGCCGGAGGCGACGATCTGACGGGCGATCTGGTCTCCACTGGGTCCAGGAATGTCGCGGTCGAGGACGGCGATGTCGTATGCGTTGAGGCTCAGCAGCTCCAGAGCGGTGTCGCCGTCGCCAGCGGTGTCGGCCGCGATCGCCTCCAACCGCAGGCCGTCACGGATGGCTCCTGCGAGCAGGGGCTCGTCCTCGACCACCAACACGCGCATACGCCGATGATAGAGATCGGGCCCATATCGTCGACGTATCGAAAACGGCATACGTGGTGGCAACAGTGCCCTGCCTTGACTGGGCGACATGTCCCCCTTCACGTCAGCACCGACCGGCCGGGCTCACCCTCGATCGACTCTTCGCAAGGTTGGGGTCGTCGTCGCGGCGCTCGTCAGTGTCGCCGGATGCGGTTCGCCGGCGGGTGGGTTCTCAGCAGCACCAGCCAGCGTCCCTGAGCAGTCTGCGTACACGTCGTCCGACCACAACCGTGGCGACGTCTCGCCCCACCCTCCCGGCGAGCCACCGGCCGACGGCCCGACTGCGCTCGGCGTCGCCGACGGTCGCCTACCCGACGGCGTCGGCGTCTTCGACACCTACCCGGCTGTCACCAACCTCGACCCAGCCCTTCTCGCTGCGCTCCGCGATGCCGCAACGGATGCCGCGGGTGACAGCGTCACGTTCTACGTCAACAGCGGCTGGCGCTCGTCGGCATACCAGGAGCAGCTCCGCCAGGAGGCGGTCACGAAGTACGGCACGAGCGCAGACACCGCCCGCTGGGTCGCCGTCCCCGCCACGTCTCCTCACGTGTCGGGGAACGCTGTCGACATCGGCGACCTCGACGCAACGACCTGGCTCTCGGAGCACGGCTCGAGGTACGGCTTGTGCCAGATCTACGCCAACGAGCCGTGGCACTACGAACTGCGCCTCCACACCGACCACCATCGCTGCCCGGACATGTATGCCGACCCGTCGCACGACCCACGGATGCAGCAGTGACTCGCACGTGGCATCCGCTTTGGCCCCAACGCAATGCGAACCCGCCTCCCTTGACGGCGGCCACCGGACGGACGACTCAGGCAGACTCCGCCGCCTGCTCGTGGTCACTGACCAGGTGTTGGCTCCTGGCGCTGTTCGTGGTCTATCTGGTCCTGCTCGTCTGGGCCGTGCTGTGGAAGCTCGACGTCCCGTGGGTCGGCGGAGACACCGCGATCAAGCTGGTTCCGTTCGTGCGCACTGGCGAGGCCGGTCCCAGCGCGCCCGCCGAGGTCATCGTGAACCTCGTGCTCTTCTTCCCCTTCGGTGTCTACCTCGGCCTTCTCGCGCCTGCGCGTCGATGGTGGACGGCCGCGGTCGCGGTCGCCGGCACGAGCCTCGCCCTGGAGGTCGCTCAGTACGTCCTCGCCGTCGGGAGGTCGGACAGCACCGACGTCATCGTCAACACCGGCGGTGGCCTGGCCGGGCTCGGCCTCCTCGCCCTCGCACGGCGCCGGCTCGGCGCCAGGACGGCCAAGGTCATGACGCAGGTCTGCACGATCGGGACGGCGTTTGCGCTGCTCGCCGGAGGGCTCTACCTCGTCTCCCCCGGGCAGGTCGGGCACGTGCCTGACATGGGGCCACTGGCGCGGCTGGACACCTCCGATGTCTGTGCTCATCCACGCCAGCCGGTCCCCACCTCCTGTGCCCAACGGACCCGCACGTATGCGCCACTGGGCCCGGGTCGCGCGACCCGGGCCAGCGGCATACGACGTCCTCTCAGACGGACCGCTGGTAGGCGGCGAAGGCCTTCGTCGCCAGCCAGCTCATGAGGATCGCAAGGGCGGTGAGGGCGCCCAGGCGCGGCCAGATCGCCGCCCAGTCCGGTGCAGCCGCCAGGCCCTCGCGGCTGACGACGACGGCCCAGTCAAGTGGGTTGTACGTCGCCGCGGTCTGGATCCAGTCGGGCGCGAGCTGCGGATCCATGATCGCCGATGACAGGAAGGCGAGCGGGAGCGAGAGGAGCTGGCTGATCCCGATGAGCGCGTTCTGGTCCCGAGACAGCAGGGCCACCGCGTTGGACAGCGCCGCGAAGACGACGGTGAGCAGGACCGCGGCGGCGAAGGTGAGCACGATGCCGGGGAAGGGGCGGTCGAACCGCGCCCCGGCGGCATACGCGATGCCGATGATGACGGTCGTCTGAACGATTGCCGTGATGCTCTGGTAGGCGATCGTGCCGTTCATCATTGCACCGCGCCGGACGGGCGAGGCAAGCATCCGGTCCATCACGCCGAGCGTCATGTCCTCGATGTAGACGGTGCCCGCCCAGGCCGCGGAGAACAGCGCCGTCATGGCGACAACACCGGGGGTGAGGTACTCGAGATAGGAGCGGCCGTCGGCGCCGAACCCCGGGATCTGCACCGCAGTCTCGAAGAGCGCGCCGAAGAGGAGCAGCCAGATGGCCGGCTGGACGAGGGTGATGGCCACGAAAGCCGGCTGGCGGACGAGCGCCGTGACGGACCGCCGGGTCAGCAGGGCCGAGTGCAGGGCGAGCGTGGTCACGACGCCACCGCCTCGAACGCGCGCCCCGCATGGCGCAGGTAGACGTCGTCGAGGGAGGGCCGGGCCACCGTCGCCGACGCGACCTCCACCCCGCCCTGCTCGAGGGCCGCGAGGGCGGCTGGGATCACTGCGGCACCGCGGTCGGTCCGTCCCCGGACCATCCGTCCCTCGTGGATGACGTCGACGAGGGCCGGAACCCGCGACAGTCGCTGTGCGGCGTCGGCGCCCGTGGCCGCGTCGGTCAGCTCGATGACGATGCTGTCGCCATGGAGCTCGCTCTTGAGGGAGTCAGGTGTCCCCTCGGCCACCACGCGCCCGTGGTCGACGATGGCGAGGCGGTCGGAGAGATGGTCGGCCTCGTCGAGGTAGTGGGTCGTGAGGAGCACCGTCGTGCGCTCGACCGATGCCATCCGGGCGATCTCGGCCCACATCTCGGCCCGCGCCTCGGGGTCGAGCCCGGTCGTCGGCTCGTCGAGGAAGAGGACGGCGGGCCGGTTGACGAGGCCGATCGCGACATCGAGCTTGCGATTCATGCCTCCGCTCCACGTGCGCGTCAGCCGGTCGGCGGCGTCGGCGAGGCCGAAACGGTCGAGCAGCTCGCCCGTCCTGCGCCGAGCCGCGTCGCGGCCGAGTCCCTGGATGCGAGCGGCCATCTCGAGGCTCTCCCGTCCGGTCATCAACGGGGCCGCGCTCGGCTTCTGCGAGACGAGCCCGATGCTGTGCCGGACCGCTGCTGGCTCCCGGAGGACGTCGTGGCCGGCGACCCGGACCGTGCCCGAGTCCGGACGGGACAGGGTCGAGAGGATGCGCACGGTGGTCGACTTCCCGGCCCCGTTGGGTCCGAGGAGGCCGAAGACCTCGCCCGGACGCACCTGGAGCGTGAGCCCGTCGAGGGCCCGGACGGGCGGCTTCGAGCGTCCCACGGGGTAGGTCTTGACGAGGTCGTGGGCCTCGACGGCCCACGGGGAGTGGGCTGTTCGTGCATCCGCGACGAGGGTCGCAGGGTGGTGCGTCATGGTGACTCCTTCGATGACGACCCGGACCGGTTGGTCTGGGATGGCGGGCTCTCGCCCGGATCGTTGGGAGTCGGTCGGTACGGCTGCCGTAGGCTCGTGGTGTGCCTTGAGTGCCGTCAGGCAGGTCGCGTGCGACCGACTCGAGGAATGGCCCCCGCGCCCGGCGTTGCCGCGCCGGGCCGGGGGTTCTCGTCAGGCCCCGTCGTGGGCCGGAACGCTCAGGGTGGCTTGGTTCGCCAGGACGCGTCCCTCCTCCCCGAGGTGGTGGACCGGGTCGGCGAGGACCTGCTCCATGGGTATGCCGGCCGCGCGGAGCTCGTGCAGCCGGCGCCAGGTCGTGGTGCCCCCGAGCGCCCCGGAGCGGATGTCGGCCGCCAGCCCGGCGGCATACGTCCGCTCGGCGCTCAGCATCGCCTCGCGGTAGGTGCTCTCCACGAGGAAGACCTCGGGGAGGCCCTGCTCCCGGGCCCATTCGTTGCCTGCGGCGATGGAGCGCAGCTCGACGTCGAGCCTGCCCACGCGCTCGTCGAGCAGGCGGGCCGCCTCGTCCGGGTGGAGGCCCGCGATGAGGGAGAGAGCGGACTCGAGGGACGACGGGTCGGTCGACGGCGTGCTGAGCAGCTCGGAGAGCCAGTCCTCGAACTCGTCCATGCCGGCCGCGGTGATCTCGTAGACGGTCCGTTCGGGGCGGTTGCCCTCGCGGAGCTTCTCGCGCTCCGCGATGAGACCGTGCTTCTCGAGGGAGGCCACGACCGAGTAGAGCGACCCGTAGTTGAGCCGGATGCTCTTCTCCTTGCCGCGGTGCCGCAGCGTCTGGCTGACCTCGTAGGGGTGCATCGGCCGCTCCCCGAGGCAGCCGAGCACGGCCAGGGCGAGGGGGTTGTTGACGCGTCTGCGTGTCATGGCGACTCTCCGACTTGGAATACTTCATCCATAGTATTCGGGATTGAGGATACCGTCGTCAAGCATCCTCCCGGGCGCGGCCTCTTGGACACGGCTCCTGATTGCACACCGGCCCGTCGAGAGTTAGATTCCAAACAATCGTGATCGACCGGTAGGAGGTGAGAACCCATGACCCAAACATCCAGTGGGCCCTCCCTGCAGTCCACGACACGCGACTGATCCAGTCCCGTCGGGAGCGCCCTTGCGCAACGCGCGAAAGGCAACTCCCTTGAACACAACGCTCTTCCTGACGCGACACTTCACGGCGACGACCGGCAAGCGGGCCTTGGTGCTCGGTGGCGGTGGTTCGACCGGCAACGCGTGGCTGATCGGCATCATCGCGGGGCTGTTCCACGCAGGGCTAGACGTGACCAACGCCGACCTGACCATAGGTACATCAGCCGGATCCACGGCAGCGGCCCAGATCGCGGGCGCGAACCCGACCGGACTCTTCGCCGCGACCGTTGCCGCTGAGCCTCGGCACCATACGAGTCCCGTCCGATCCGACGATGGACGCGTTCCCCAAAAGCCGATGGCGGCCCACCTCGCGCGTTTCCTCGAGATCATCGCCTCCGCCGATGACGTGACGGATATGCGCCGCAGAATGGGAGCGGCGGCCCTCGAACAAGAAGCGGCCTCGGACGGGTCGTTCCAGGCTCAGTGGCGCTCCACCGTTGCCTCGCGGCTGCCCAGCCAGCGCTGGCCGGAGCGATCCCTCATGATCACGGCGGTCGACGCCCACAACGGTGAACCGGTCCTCTTCGACCGCCACAGCGGAGTCGACCTGGTGGACGCGGTCGCCGCCAGCTGTGCTGGTGGTGGCCTTCCGTACCGGATCGGGGGCAACCCGTACCTCGACGGCGGCTACCGGGCCAGCGCCGAGAACGCCGATCTCGCTGTCGGCCACGAGCGCGTGCTGGTGCTCTCGCCTCTCGGCGGGAAAACTCTGCACCCGCTGGCATGGCGCACGGGGCTCTCGGTGCAGGTCGACCATCTCCGCGCGCACGGGAGCAGCGTGGAAATCATCCACCCGGACAGCAGCGCCGAGCACATGTTCGGGGTGAACGCGATGGATCTGTCGCTCCGTCCGCGTGCAGCTCAGGCCGGCTACGACCAAGGCAGAACGCATGCCGAACAACTCCGCGAGTTCTGGGGCTGACACCCGCGAGACCCGGCCGGCTCAGTGCTCCATCCCGCCGCGAGTCGGCCGTTCAGTCAAGCATCGTCGTGCCCGACGGGCGCCACGGCTCGTGCTGGTGCGAGAGCCAGACCTCCTCGGGGGCAAGCGCCCGGATCAGCTGCTGGCCCTCGGTGCGCGGATCATCGAGCTCGTCGAAGAAGACGGCTGTGTCACCCGCAATGACGACCGAACGGCCGCCCGTCTGAACGACCACGACCTGTGAGCCTCGGGTGTGGCCGGGAGCCGGAACGAGCCGGATGCCCGGCAGCAACTCGAGCGTGCCGTCGACGGGGACGTACTGCACTCCGGGCGCCTCGACCCACTCGCGGATCGTGTAGTCGGGCTGGCTCCGTGCGTCGTCCAGCTCTGCGCGTTGGACGTAGACCGGCCTGCCGCTGAACAGGTGGTTGCCGCCGCAGTGGTCGAAGTGCAGATGGGTGTTGACGACGATGTCGATTCCGGCCACATCGAAGCCGGCCTGCTCGCTCAGGGGAATCAGGCGAGGATCCATGTCGGCGACGGCTGGGTGTATCTCCGTCATGCCGGTGTCGACCAGCACGCGCGCGTCGGGATGGTCGATGACGTGCACGTACACCGGCATCGGTTCGCCCTCGGCGAGCAGTTCGGCGACAAGCACTGGCGTGACAGTCGCCGACGAGACCTCGCCTCCCTGTCCCTCGCCCTTGCCGGTTGGAGGATCACCCATGGGAGAAGTCTGGACCGCAATGGCCGGCTCGCGGTGGCTATGCGACAAGTCGTTCACCTCATGCCTTCAGCGTGCCCTGCACTGAGCGGTCCGTTGTCCCATTGCCCGGCCGTCATGCCCTCCGGGGTCATGCAGAGCGATAGGCCCGGAGACGTCTACTCGCCCGGGCGTGGAAGGAACCGACGTCAGGTCGACGCGCCGAGTCGGTGTCGCACCACCCTGCGGCGCAGCGTGGGCGACGCCTCCACCTCGTAGCCGGCGTCGAGGAAGACCTGGAGCAGCCCGACCGACGCCTCATCCCAGATCACGGTCTTCCCCGGCGGCGGCTCGGTGGGGTAGCCCTCGAGAACCCGAGCGCCGACCTGCCTGCCGTACTCGACGGTGGCGGCGGCGAGCTCGTACATCAGTCCCTGTCGACGGAAGCCCTTACGCACGACGAAGCAGGTGACCGACCAGACGCCCTCGAGGTCTGGGTCCATCCGCATCCAGGACTTCTGCCGGACCCAGATCCTCGGGTAGTTCTCCCTTGGCTCGACAGCGACCCAGCCGGCGGGCTCGTCGTCGACGTACCCGACGAGGCCGGACGTGGGTCCGCTTGTGCCGCAGCCGGTCTGCTCCAGCAGCGCGTCGTCGCGCTCCTGCTGGGTCGTGTCGCGCCAGATCCAGCCCGGGACCTTGAGCGACTGGCAGCGGCACCTGCGGGCGCCGGCGGCGTCGAACACAGCCTCGACGTCATCGCACGTCGCGCCGTTGGCCGGTCGCCAGCTGAACTCGGGCACACCGCGAGACTAATGGCGAGCCGCCGTCAGTAACCACGCTGTGGCCATCAATCAGCGTCCTCGTCGATGCGCCCCCAGTCGACCGCTCGATGGGCTCGAGCGCAGGTCGTCGCCCGTGGGTGACTCCGCGGCGTGATGGCTTCCGAAATCGGGTGCGCGCGGCTGGGCCGGCCGGGCCGACCCGAGATCCGGGCGGGTGGCGCGGTGACGACTGGGACACCCGTGAGAGTCTCCACCTGCGACCTGAGGCCCCCTTCGCGAATAAGTGAGCCCATTGATGAGCCCATGGCGCCGGCCGGGATGCAGGCAGCCCCGGCCGCCAAGGGCGACGCGGGGCTGTGACCTGCTGTTCTCTGTCTCAACACAGAGTGCACCCGAAGGGATTCGAACCCCTAACCTTCTGATCCGTAGTCAGATGCTCTATCCGTTGAGCTACGGGTGCCTGCCCGTCGGTGCCGATCGGCACTCGGTGGGACGAAGAGTTACCTTAGCGCCCCCCTCGCCGATCCACGAAATCGGACCGGACGGCATACCGGCACGCTCCGCGGCCCCCGGTAGCCGGGCCAGGTCACCGGTCGGGAACCCCAGCCGGCCACGGGTGTCCAACGCAACCACAAGCGGCAGAAACCTACGGTTGAGTAGCGCAAGTCCTGCAAGAAACCGACAAGAAGTCGTCCGGATTCTTGCGACCAGAGAGCGGTGTGAGGCGTCTCACCGGTCGCGCACGGTCTTCCGGTCGGCAGCGTTCCGGGCCAGGCGTACGGTGAAGACATCACGTCATCTGCTCAGCATGTGGACACTTCGCGCCCCACCGGGACGAGCAGTTCACACGCGGGGCAGTCACACCGGCACGACGTGGTGCCGGGTGGCACCGCGCGCGAAAGGGATGGGCCCCGAGTTGACCACCATTGACGAGAAACCGATCACCCGCACGACCCACCCCGGCCTGGCCGCCTGGGTCGCCGAGGTCGCCGAGCTGACACAGCCGCGCGACATCCACTGGATCACCGGCTCTCCCGAGGAGTGGACCGAGCTGACCGACGCCCTCGTCGAGGCGGGCACCTTCGTGCGCCTCGACGAGAGCAAGAAGCCGAACTCCTTCTACTGCGCGAGCGACCCCAGCGACGTCGCTCGGGTGGAGGACCGCACCTACATCTGCTCGGTGGACGAGAAGGACTCCGGACCGACCAACAACTGGATGGCGCCGGAGCAGATGAAGCGCCTCATGACCGAGCTCTACCGCGGCTCCATGCGCGGACGGACGATGTATGTCATCCCGTTCGTCATGGGTCACATCGACGCCAAGGCGCCGATGTTCGGTGTCGAGATCACCGACTCGGCCTACGTCGCCGTCTCGATGCTCGTCATGGCCCGCTGCGGCGACGAGGTGCTGCACGCGATCGAGCGCACCAACGCGAGGTTCGTGCCCGCGCTGCACTCGGTCGGTGCCCCGCTCACGGAGGGTCAGGCCGACGTCGCGTGGCCCTGCTCGGAGACGAAGTACATCGTCCACTTCCCCGAGGAGCGCACGATCTGGAGCTACGGGTCCGGGTACGGCGGCAACGCCCTGCTGGGCAAGAAGTGCTACGCGCTGCGCATCGCCTCGGCGATCGCCCGCGAAGAGGGCTGGATGGCCGAGCACATGCTCATCCTCAAGCTCACCTCGCCCAAGGGAAAGGTCCACTACATCGCGGCAGCGTTCCCGTCCGCGTGTGGCAAGACCAACCTTGCGATGATCACGCCCACCATCCCCGGCTGGAAGGCCGAGATGGTTGGCGACGACATCGCCTGGATGCGCTTCGGGGAGGACGGCCGGCTGTATGCCGTGAACCCGGAGTTCGGGCTCTTCGGCGTCGCCCCCGGCACCGGCGCATCGACCAACCCGCAGGCCATCGCGACGATCGACCAGGGCAACTCCGTCTTCACCAACGTCGCCCTCACCGACGACGGCGACGTGTGGTGGGAGGGCCTGACCGACGAGACGCCGGCCCATCTGACCGACTGGCACGGCAACTCCTGGACCCCCGCCGACGGCGAGGCGGGCACGAAGGCGGCCCACCCCAACAGCCGCTTCTGCACCCCGGCCAAGCAGTGCCCGATGCTCGCCCCCGAGTACGACAACCCGGACGGCGTGCCGATCGACGCGATCCTCTTCGGCGGTCGCCGCAAGACGACGATCCCGCTCGTCTACGAATCGCGCGACTGGCAACACGGCACCTTCATCGGCGCCACGCTCTCCTCGGAGACCACCGCTGCGGCTACCGGCGCCGTGGGTGTCGTGCGACGCGACCCGATGGCGATGCTGCCCTTCATCGGCTACCACGCGGCCGACTACATGAAGCACTGGCTGGAGATCGGCAAGGGTGCGGACGCCTCCAAGCTCCCCCGTATCTTCGGCGTCAACTGGTTCCGTCGCGACGAGGACGGCTCCTTCCTGTGGCCCGGCTTCGGCGACAACAGCCGCGTGCTCAAGTGGGTCGTCGACCGCCTCGAGAACGAGGCCGACGTCGTGGAGACGCCGATCGGCCTCGTGCCGACGGCTGACGGGATCGACATCGAGGGCCTCGACATGACGACCGAGATGATCGCCAAGGCCGTCGCAGTCAACCCGGCCGAGTGGGAGAAGGAGCTGCCCCTCATCGAGCAGTGGTTCGCCAAGTTCGGCGACCGCCTCCCCACCGAGCTCGCCGCCGAGCTCGAGACCCTGAAGGCCCACCTCGGCGCGAGCTGAGACGTGGTGTGGTCTGCCGCCGCTGGCCCGTAGCGACGGAGACGTGATGCAGGGCCCGGCACCCCTCGAGGTGCCGGGCCCTCCGTCCGCCCCGCGGCGCGGCCGGCGGAGCCTGCGCGGGCAGGCTGTGCTCGGAGTCCCTTCTGGGGTACTCATGGGGGATGAACGACTCACAGCCCTACACCCGCGACGAGTCCGAGGCCGAACGGATCGATCGCAACTTCGGAGAGCAGCTGCAGGAGCTGCGCATCGCCCAGGCCGGGGTGCAGATCCTCTTCGCGTTCCTGCTGACCATCCCCTTCCAGCAGCGCTTCACGATCCTCACCGACCTGCAGCGCAACATCTACCTCTTCACGCTGCTCGCAGCCGCCGTCAGCGTCGTCGTCTTCACTGCGCCCGTCGCCATGCACCGCACGCTCTTCCGCGACGGCCTCAAGGACTTCATCGTCACCTACACCGACCGGCTCATGATCGTGGGCCTCTTCAGCCTCGGCATCGGCATCATCGGCGGCGTCGTGCTCGTGCTCGACGTGCTCATGTCCCACACCGCGGCGTTCTGGATCGGCGGAGGGCTGCTGGCGCTGGGGCTGGTGCTGTGGGTCGGCGTGCCGATGGCGCACAAGGGCAAGGCCCGCGATCGCCTCGAGGCCCGCACCTGAGTCGAGTGCCCACTCTCCAACGGTCGGTCCGCTGGCACAGACACGAGGGTTCCCCGACGGTGCGGCGTGTCGGGGGACCCTCGTGTCTGGTGCTGGCGGAGGCGGCGGGATTTGAACCCGCGAGAGGTTTTATCCTCAACCCGCTTAGCAGGCGGGCGCACTAGGCCACTATGCGACGCCTCCGTGCTCGGCCTCCCCTGCGCCAACTCTGTCGAGCGCACCGAGGATGCACGAGCGGACACAGGCTACCGGCCCGCCGTCCGCTTCCCCAAACCGGGCCCGCCGAGTCGGGCGACCGGTGCGCGGGGCACGATGTGACTCTCACCGCGTCATGAGGCGGTTCAAAGGTTCACGGTGCACAATGGCAGGGTTGCCCACCCGTCGGGCGACGGATGCCCCGCGCCCGCCCGAGAGGATCTGATGACCGCCGCCAACGCGCCGCGCCCCAGCCGCGACGCCGCACGCCAGCGGTCGCGAGTGCCTTTCGTCGACAGGTCACGGCGGGCTTCCGTCGGGCTCTCGGGCTCACCGCTCTGGGCACGGTCATACCCGGCGCGGGCCTGACCCAAACACGCAGCAAGCGACTCGGCTGGGTCATCCTCGCCCTCTTCCTGCTCACGGGGCTCGTCGTCGGCTACATCGTGCTCCGGGACGGCCTCACCAACGCCGCTCTCTCGCTCGTCGCCCGGCCCTCGCTCCTGCAGGCCGCGGCGGTCGCCTTCGTCGTCATCGGCATCCTCTGGTGCGGCTCGATCATCCTCACCGCGATCCAGACCCGACCCACCCGACTCGACCGCACCCGCACGCGCACCCTGGCCGGCGCTCACCACGGTCCTCGTCTTCCTCGTCGCCGGGTCGACGTTCAAGGTCGCCGAGTACACCCTCATCACGACCGACACGGTCAAGGAGGTCTTCGGCACGACGACCGCCGGCGACAAGGCTCCCGGGCAGGGCGTGCGAGGTCGCGACCGAGGGACGACCCGTGGGCCGAACCAGGCCCGGGTCAACATCCTCATGCTCGGCTCTGACGCCGGCGTCCGACCGCGACCGGCATCCGCACCGACTCGATGATCGTCGCGAGCATCGACACCCAGAGCGGCCGGACCGCCCTCATCTCGCTGCCGCGCAACCTGCTCAACGCCCCCCTCGCCCCCGACAGCCCGCTGCGCCAGCCCTACCCGTCCGGCGAGTTCGGCGTGCCCGACTCCAGCTGCGCGCAGAACGGCCCCGGCGGCACGGGGCAGTGCATGCTCACCAACCTCTACGTCGAGGCGGAGAACTTCGCCAAGGACCACCCCGGGGCCTACCCCGCCGGCTCGGTGCCCGGGCGCCAGGAGATCCGCGGCACGGTCCAGGAGATCGTCGGCCTCGACATCAACCAGATCGTCATCGTCGACCTCTACGGCTTCGAGCAGCTCATCGACGCCATGGGCGGTCTCGACATCAACGTCAAGAAGCGCGGCGACGGCAGCCCGCTGCCCATCGGTGGCACACGTCGTCAACGGCCTGCATTGTCGGGATCAAGGGCTACTTCGAGCCCGGGCGCCAGCAGCTCGATGGGTGCCACGCGCTCTGGTACGCCCGCAGCCGCGCCGCCGACGACGACACCCACCGCCAGATGCGTCAGCGGTGCGTCGTGCAGGCCATCGTCGCAGCAGGTCAACCCGGCCCAGATGGTCGGCGGAGTACCCCGAGATCGCCAAGATCCTCAAGGAGCGCATCTACACCGACATCCAGGCCCAGGACCTCCCGGCCTTCGTCGAGCTCGTCGAGCGCGTGCAGCAGGTCGAGGATCACGAGCGTGGCGCTGACGCAGAAGCAGGACGTCTACTCCAGCAACCCGGACTACGACCTCATCCGCGAGCTCGTCAAGAAGGCCATCGCCGCCCCGAAGCCGGCGGCCACCCCGTCGACCTCGCCGGTGACACCCAAGCCCAGCTCGACCAAGACGCGCACGCCGGCCACCCCCAGCCCGACGACCACGCCCTACGAGCAGTGCTGACCTGAGGGCACCCCGCCGCCCGGCATACGGGCTCGGCCGGTGAGCCGTCAGCAACCACGAGACAAACGAAGGCCCCCCGGTCGAAACCGGGGGGCCTTCGCACAAACGACTGTGCGGTGATGCGGTGTCGCTCGTTAAGGGGTGATCAGATCACTCTGATCAGAGCGGACGAACCGCGTCAGCCTGCGGGCCCTTGGGGCCCTGGGTGACCTCGAACTCGACGCGCTGCGCCTCGTCCAGCGAACGGTAGCCGTTCGACTGGATCGCCGAGTAGTGGACGAAAACGTCGGGGCCGCCGCCGTCCTGGGCAATGAAACCAAAGCCCTTCTCAGCGTTGAACCACTTGACGATGCCCTGTGCCATACGGGTAACTCTTCCTTCTTTGGCGAGTGAGATGACACACCTCGCGCATCCCAAGCTGCCGCCTTGACTCCACTCGAAACGGGCGAACCCGTCGACACCGAAAAAGAATCCCGTCACCGGTGATGACGGGCACCTGCTCGACCGCGAGGAACTACGACTGCAACTGCGACGAACGTAGCAGACTACCGACGAGTCGGCCTGTCGGAACGAGGGCATTCTCGCTGTTCAGATGGCGTTGGCCGGGCGGTCGGTCTCGGGTCGTCGCCCCGTGCCCCGGAGGGCGAGTTTCGGGGCCCGGTCGCCGCGGATCGTCGCCACCATGTCGAGCACCCTGCGGGTGGCCCGAACGTCGTGTGAGCGGAAGACCGTCGCACCCAGCCAGGCCGCGACGGACGTCGCCGCGAGCGAGCCCTCGAGCCGCTCCTCGACCGGGAGGCCGAGCGCCTCCCCGATGAAGTCCTTGCGCGACATCGCCTGCAGCACAGGGTAGTTCAGCGCAACGACGTCGGCCGTGTGACGGAGCACCTCGAGTGAGTGCACGGTCGTCTTGCCGAAGTCGAGGGTGGGGTCGATGAGCACTCGCTCAGGGGGTATGCCGGCCCGCTCGGCCACCAGCGCACCGTGCGACAACGTCGCCAGAACGTCGCGCACGACATCGAGCGGGCCGGCCCCGTAGCTGACGTCGACGGGGTCGGTGCGGGGCGGGAGACCGCCGGTATGTGAGACGACGTAGCCGGCGCCGACCTCGGCTGCGACGTGCACGAGCTCCCGGTCGTGGCCCGCCCACGTGTCGTTGACGAGGTCGACAACACCGCCCGCCTCGCGGGCGACCTCGGACCGCCAGGTGTCGAGGCTGAGGATGACCTCCGGGTGCGTGGCCCGAGCCCACTGCAGCAGGGGAAGGACCCGGCGGATCTCCTCGCCCGCGTCGACGGCCTCGCCCTCCTGGCCGGCCCGCACGCCGCCGATGTCGACGATGTCGGCGCCGCCATCGACCGCGTCGGCGAGGGCAGCCTTGGCAGCATCGAGGTCGGCCGTGCCGGTTGCCGCTGAAGAAGGAGTCAGGGGTGCGGTTGACGATGGCCATGACCGCAGGAGTGCCTGCGTCGAACCGTCGACCCCGCAGCACGAGCGCCGCCGGGGAAGCGAGCTCGAGAGGCGCGAGTGCTTCGAGGACGGGCTCGGCCCCGGGAGCAGGCAGGGGGGTCGGCTCGAGACCGGGGCGTCGACTCACACTGTCGTATCTCACGAGTCCTCCTGGGGGTCAACCCGTCTGGCGCGGATGGATGCCGAACTGTTATGCTGCTCTCGCAGACGTCATCCGCCGGTCCGGCCCTGCTCCCGGCCGGACCGCGGGTGGTCTGCCGGTTCTGATCGTCCCGCAACGACGATCGACCACCGAGCCCCCAATGACGACTCGTCCTGGGGGCTTTGCCATGAGGAAACTGAATACAGATGTCACATGTCGCGTCGTTCTTCGCAGCGATGAACCGCCCGTCCCGCCACCTGCGGGTCGGTCAGTACAACGCACACACCACCTACGAGGAGATGCTCGGACTCTGGTGAGACGAGCCTCGTCGGTGGACCGATGAGATGAAAAGGGACTCCGGACCTGTCCGGAGGCCCTTTTTTCACGCCCGGGCCTGCTTGGCTGAACGACTCCGCTGGCGGAGGGCGTGGGATTCGAACCCACGATGGGCTATGAACCCATAGCGGTTTTCAAGACCGCCGCACTCGGCCACTATGCGAGCCCTCCAGTGTGCGCCGAAGTCTAGTGCGGCCCAGCTCGACGCCCGGACACGACGCGGCACCGTGTCAGATGAAGATCGCCGGGTCCATCCACTGGTTGGTGGCGTCACGCTTGGGGAAACGCAGCACCGCCGGTATGCCGGTCGCCACCGCGCCGCTCGGCACGTCCTTGACGACGACGGAGTTCGCGCCGATCTGCACGTCGTCGCCGACGAGCACCGGGCCGAGCACGCGAGCCCCAGCCCCGATCGTCACGCGGTTGCCCACCGTCGGGTGGCGCTTGACGTGCTCCATCGACCGGCCGCCGAGGGTGACGCCGTGGTAGAGCATGACGTCGTCGCCGACCTCGGCGGTCTCGCCGATGACGACGCCCATGCCGTGGTCGATGAAGAAGCGGCGACCGAGCCGGGCCGCCGGGTGGATCTCGACGCCCGTGACAGAGCGCGTCAGAGTGGCGAGCACCCGAGCCGGAAGCCGGCCGCCGGGCCGCTTCCACAGCTCGTGCAGGCCGCGGTGGGCCCAGATGGCGTGCAGGCCGGGTGAGGTCAGCACCACCTCGAGGCGCGATGATGCCGCCGGGTCACGCTCGATCGCGCCGTCGACGTCCTCGAGCAGCCGCTCAGCGAGCTTGCGCGCGAGGCGGAGCGGGCCGGCATACCGCTGCCGTGCGTCGGTGTGCACCGGTTCGGCGGCCGGCGGCGGCTCCTGCCGCGCGTCACCACGGACGAGCGACAGGGACGGGTGCGCCGGCGGCACGGCGGGCGCGCGCGGATGGCTGGTGACTGCGGAGCTCATGGGACGACCTTCAGTCGACGAGACCCTCGAAGAGGATCGTGGAGAGGTAGCGCTCACCGAACGAGGGGATGATGACGACGATCGTCTTGCCCTTGTTCTCCTCGCGCTTGGCCACCTGGACGGCGGCGGCGATGGCGGCGCCGGAGCTGAGGCCGACGAGCAGGCCCTCCTCCGTCGCTGCGCGGCGGGCCCACGTGACCGAGGTGGCGGCGTTGACGTCGATGACCTCGTCGTAGATCTCGGTGTCGAGGATCTCGGGGACGAAGTTGGCGCCGATGCCCTGGATCTTGTGCGGGCCGGGCTGGCCGCCGTTGAGGATCGGGGACTCCTCGGGCTCGACGGCGATCATCTGGATGCTCGGCTTGCGAGCCTTGAGCACCTGGCCGATGCCGGTGATGGTGCCGCCGGTGCCGATCCCCGCGACGACGATGTCGACCTCGCCGTCGGTGTCCTTCCAGATCTCCTCGGCGGTCGTCCTGCGGTGGATCTCGGGGTTGGCCTCGTTGGCGAACTGGCGGGCCAGCACGCCGCCGCGCTCGGCGGCGATCTCGTCGGCCTTGGCGACGGCGCCCTTCATGCCGGTCGACGGGTCGGTGAGCACGAGCTCGGCGCCGAACGCGCGCAGCAGCGCCCGGCGCTCCTTGCTCATGGACTCGGGCATCGTCAGGACGACCTCGTAGCCGCGGGCGGCGCCCACCATGGCGAGCGCGATGCCGGTGTTGCCGGAGGTCGCCTCGACGATGGTGCCACCGGGCTTCAGCTGGCCGCTGGCCTCGGCGGCGTCGACGATAGCCACGCCGATGCGGTCCTTGACCGAGCTGGCCGGGTTGTAGAACTCCAGCTTCGCGGCGATCGTGGCTTCGGCGCCGTCGGTGATCTTGTTGAGGCGCACGAGCGGCGTGTTGCCGATCAGCTTGGTGACGTCGTCGTAAATCGGCATGGCTGGTGCCCTTTCGGCCTGGTGGTGCGAACAGACGGGGTGACTCGATTGTCCGTGACAACCGGGTGGTCCTTATGCATATTCCAACATGTCGTTATCGATTGCCAAGGGACCGCCCATGATCCGGGCGTCCTGCCTGCGCGGTGGCGCTGCAGCGAAGGGCCGCCGCTCGCGCGACGGCCCTCCCTGGTCACCTCACTGTCCGGAGGCGGTCACCCCACCGGCTGGAAGTAGTGCTTGTTCATCCAGCGCACCACCTTCTGCCCGAGGACCGTCCCTTGGACGTCAGCGCTTCGGAAGTGGATGCCACCCCACACACGCGCGTCGATGACCTCCTTGACCACCAGCGAGAGCCGCTCGAAGTGTCGCGGCAGGGGGAACCTGCTGGATCGCATGTCGACCGCGATCTTGTCCGTCCCGAAGAAGCTCCGGACACTGTTGATCGCCGAGCTGGTGGCACACCCGTGGCCAGACGGGTGGTCCGGGAACGGCGGCGTGACCAGCGGCGGCGACGTGGGCGTGGCCGGGTCGAAGAGCGAGCGCCAGCCGGGGTCGGCGACGGTGTCCGGGTTCCCGTCGGTGCCGGCCTCACGGATCGCGGCGATCGGGCGCCAGAAGTTCCACCGGTACTTGTCGCTCCAGCAGGCGATGCCCCCGTCGGCCACGGCGAGGTTGACCATGGCCAGCAACCGGGCCGCGTCCACGGTGCCGACCCCGCGACGGGTGACCAGGTCACGGGCGAGTCCGTTCCACAGAGCCGCGGGCGGGGTCTGCCAGAAGATGGCGGCCGTCGTCTGGTCGGGCGTACGCGTCGTGCTGTCGAGCGCTCCCAGCGACTTCACCTCGTTGAACTCCTTGGTGTACGTGGCGCTCGTCAGGGGGTTCGGCCCCTCGGTCCGGAACTGGTCCGAGGACCGCATGAGGAACGGCTTGAGCCGTGCCACCCAAGGATCGGGGTCGAGCGCGGTGGGCGTGGCCGGTCGCCAGTCGCCCGCCTGCGTGCCGAGGACGAAGGTCCATGGCGCCATGAAGCCGTCCCCCACGCGGTCGGCGAGCATCGCGCTCGCGGCGGCCCTCCCGGCCCGGACGCCCTCGTCCTCGGCCGGGCCGTCCGGGACGTTCGCCAGCGTGGTGGTGAGAGCCGTGTCGAGCCCGACCCAGAGGCCGCTCGGCGCGATCTCGCGCAGGACGTCGTGCGCGGCCGTCGCAATGGCGGCGTCGGCGGAGGCTCCCGGCGCGATGCCGAGCGCCTCGACGTC
Organism: uncultured Actinomycetota bacterium; assembly: GCA_963697735.1. Taxonomy (GTDB): domain Bacteria; phylum Actinomycetota; class Actinomycetes; order Actinomycetales; family Dermatophilaceae; genus Humibacillus. Next base: position 140,454 of record CAVOOZ010000002.1, read on the forward strand.
CACGAGGTATGCCGCGTGACGTCGGTCGATGGCGTTGACCGCGTCGTAGACGGCCCCCTGCACCATGGCCATTCCCCGGCCCTGGCCGTGGGCAGTCGGGCGCAGCCCCACGGCGATGCCCTGGGCACGCTCGTTCCATTCACGGAGGACGCTCGTGTCCGTGCTGGTCATGCTCGGTGCAGTCGGACGTGGTGTGCCGGTGGCCGCGGCGCCCAGCGGCGGGGCCAGCGCAACGGCGCAGAGCGCGGCTGCGGCGGAGAAGGCGACTGGCACGAGTTTTCGGTACGTGCTGTGGTACATGTGAGTGCCCCTTCGAGATGTGGGCCGCTCGGCGTCACAGCCCTCGAGTTGCCGGGCGATCCTTTCAGGATGGCACTCCTTCCTCCGCCTGCACTGCCTTTCGAGAAAGCCCGCGTCACCGACAAGGCGAGAGGACGAGCGTCACGGCGCGACGGCCGTCACAATCGCTAAGCGCTTGCTCACACGTCAGTAGACTCCCCGGCATGAGTGCGCTCCAGATCGTCGCCATCGTCGTCTGCCTCGGCGTGACCGCCGTGGCCGTCGCCCTGCTCGTCAAGACGGTCAACCACTTTCTCGCGACTTTCCGGCTGGGCCAGCCCGAGCACCGCGGTGACGACAAGGGAGCCCGCACCCGCACGCTGCTCCGGGAGTTCCTCGGCCACACGCGCATGTCGCGTCTGCCCGTCGTCGCCGTCGCGCACTGGTTCACGATGGTCAGCTTCGGCGTCCTCTTCTTCACCCTGCTCAATGCCTTCGGCCAGCTCGTCGACCCGGAGTTCGCGCTGCCGGTCATCGGCCACTTCTTCCTCTACGAGTGGGTCACCGACGTCTTCGCCTTCGCGGGCTTCCTCAGCATCCTCGTGCTCATGGCGATCCGGCAGAAGAACCACCCGCGCTCGGCCGCGGGCGAGAACGGGCGGCGCAGCCGCTTCTTCGGCTCGACGTGGTGGCAGGCCTACTACGTCGAGTTCACGATCCTCGGCGTGACCATCTGCATCGGCCTGCTCCGCGCTCTCGAGTGGACGCTGGCGCGCAAGCTCGGCACCGGGATGGACACGGCCCTGCACTTCCCCCTGACGGGGTGGATCGGCAGCTTCTTCACCGGGCTGTCGCTCGACACGATCAAGAACCTCATCATCATCATCGCCGCGGTCAAGATCCTCATCTCCTTCGCGTGGATGATCACGATCGCCCTGCAGCCGACGATGGGCGTCGCCTGGCACCGGTTCCTCGCCTTCTTCAACATCTTCTTCAAGCGCCACGCCGACGGCCGCACCAGCCTCGGCGAGCTGCAGCCGATCCGCGTCGACGGCGAGGTGCTCGACTTCGAGAACGTCGACGACCTCGACGAGGACGCCGCGCTCGGCGTCGGCAAGGTCGAGGACTTCACCTGGAAGGGCCTGCTCGACTTCACGACCTGCACCGAGTGCGGTCGCTGCCAGAGCCAGTGCCCGGCGTGGAACACCGACAAGCCGCTCTCGCCCAAGCTGCTCGTCATGGCGCTGCGCGACCACGCGCACGCCAAGTCACCGTGGCTGCTCGCCTCCGAGGAGGTCCGGGCCGGTGGCATCGAGGCCGCCGACGGCTTCAGCGACGCGACGAAGGGCGCCGTGGCCACCGAGCAGCTCGTCGGCGCGACCGGCTACGACATCCGCCACCCGCTCTCGGCCTACAACCCGCACGGGCCGGACGCCGTCATCGACGACGACGTCCTCTGGTCGTGCACGACGTGCGGCGCGTGCGTCGAGCAGTGCCCCGTCGACATCGAGCACGTCGACGCGATCGTCGACCTGCGCCGCTACAAGAACCTCATCGAGTCGGCCTTCCCCGCCGAGCTGAATGGCCTGTTCAAGAACCTCGAGAAGAACTCCAACCCGTGGGGTCTCGCGCCGCGCCTGCGGATGGACTGGGCCAAGGACCTGCCCTTCGAGGTCAAGCAGGTCGGTGGATCAGGAAGCGGAGCCGTGGAGTCCTTGGACGAGGTGGACTACCTCTTCTGGGTCGGCTGCGCCGGCGCCTACGAGGACCGCGCCAAGAAGACGACGCGCGCCGTGGCCGAGCTGCTCGACACCGCCGGCGTCAGCTTCGCGGTGCTCGGTGACGGCGAGGCCTGCACCGGCGACTCTGCCCGCCGCGCCGGCAACGAGTTCCTCTTCCAGATGCTCGCGCAGCAGAACGTCGAGACCCTCAACGAGGTCGGCGCGACGAAGATCGTCGTCACCTGCGCGCACTGCTTCAACACCATCAAGAACGAGTACCCCCAGCTCGGCGGGCAGTACGAGGTGCTGCACCACACGCAGCTGCTCAACCGCCTCGTCCGCGAGAAGCGCCTCGTGCCGGTGGCCCGACCCGACGAAGCCGCGGCCTCGGGCACCATGACCGGGGCTGCCTCGACCGGCGCCAAGGTGACCTACCACGACCCCTGCTACCTCGGCCGGCACAACCAGGTCTACGCGCCCCCGCGCGAGCTGCTCCAGATCCTGCCCGGTGTGGAGTACGCCGAGATGGAGCGCAGCAAGGAGAAGTCCTTCTGCTGCGGCGCCGGCGGTGCCCGCATGTGGATGGAGGAGAAGCTCGGCACGCGGATCAACACCAACCGCACCGAGGAGGCCCTCGCCACCGGGGCCGACCGCATCGCGATCGGGTGCCCGTTCTGCAAGGTCATGCTGTCGGACGGGCTCAACGCGGCGATCCAGGACGGCAAGGCCACCGACGCCGTCGAGGTCGTCGACATCGCCCAGATGCTCCTCGCTGCCGTGCGCCGCGGCGACGGGGGTCAGCAGCCGGAAGCCGCAGCCCAGCCGCAGCCCGACCCCGAGCCGGAGCCCGCTCCGACCGCCTGAGCGTGCACCCCGGTCACGGTCGTCGACCGCCCATGACACACGCCCGGTGGCCCGGCCGCCGGGCCGTCCCGCCGTATGCCGTCCGGCGGACGTCACGCACCGGCCGTCGCTGCTCGGCCTGAGCCCGATGAGCGCCGACCTGACTGCCGTTGCCCGTGATCTCGCACCCTCCGGGACGCTGAGGGCGTCGATCAATCTCGGCAATCCCGTTCTTGCTCAAGGCAGTTCGGACGCACCGTCCGGCGTGACCGTCGACATCGCGAGCGAGATCGCTGCTCGGCTCGGCGTCCCGGTGTCCTTCGTCTGCTTCGACGCCGCCCGCAAGTCCTTCGAGGCCCTGACCTCAGGGGCGGCTGACCTCTGCTTCATGGCCATCGAGCCGGCCCGCGCGACCGAGGTCGACTTCACCGCGCCCTACGTCATCATCGAAGGCGTCTTCGCGGTGGCAGACGACTCCCCGATCCGTGGCGTCGCCGAGGTCGACCGTCCGGGGGTGCGCATCGGGGTCAAGGAGGGCTCGGCCTACGACCTCTACCTCACCCGGTCGCTCGAGCACGCGACCCTCGTGCGCGGCTCCGAAGGGGCTGACGTCTTCGCCGAGCAGGGTCTCGAGGTCGGCGCCGGCATCCGACAGCCGCTGGCCGCCTTCGTCGCCTCGCGCCCCGGGCTGCGCCTGGTCGATGAGGCCTTCATGCAGATCCGGCAGGCCGTCGGCACGACCAAGGGCCACCACCACGACACGGTGCAGTTCGTGCACGACACGGTCGAGGAGCTCAAGGCCAGCGGGTTCGTCCGCGAGGCCCTGGACCGGTCGGGCCGCGCTGACACGGCGGTCGCCCCGCCCGCCTGACCGCGTACCTCAGCCACGAGGCTGTCCAGGGTTTGCGCAGAGGGGGTGGCGAAGAGCCCGAATGAGGCGCACCATGAAGGGACCTGCCGGGGCCCGCCCCGAGCTGCCCGAGGACCAGCGACAGCACCGCGCGAGGAGCCACGATGTCGATGTCACGACGAACCCCCTTCGTTCCCGACGGTGTGCCCGTGCTCTCACGGGGCCGGCACCGCAGCCCACGCAAGGGCGCCTGCTTCATGGAGATGGCGTCCTTCCTCGCCGGCGAGCGATGGAGCGACCACCCCTCGTGCACGCATCCGGTGCTCGCGACCCTGGCGCGGTGCGTCAACGACATGCTCGACGACACGAGCCGCCAGCGGATCAGCACGATGATCCCCGAGGTCGTGGGGCTCAACCCGCACGATGACCGGGTGGCCGCCGCGCTCGTGCTGTCGGCCTCCCGGGCCGCGCTCCCGGTGGCTGCAGAGGAGCGCCAGAACATCATGGCGCTCGCGATCCTCAACGCCGAGGGCATCCTCGCCGAGCGTGATGGTCGTGAGCCCGGCCAGCTCTCCGAGACCTCCCGCGCTGCTCTCGTCCGGGCTCCGGCCGCCGAGCGCTGGGCCCGCATCCACCTGGCCCGCACGGGCTTCAACTCGGCCGCGCTCCGTCCTGCCAACGCGTCCAAGATCGTCGCGCTGGCCGTCGACGGCGTCGCCCGTGCGTGCATCGACGACCCCGAGGAGCGTCTCGTGAAGATGCTCCGCGACGGCATCGACGCCGTGACGGCCTTCGCCCCGCTCGCTCCCGTGCACGGTGTGCCGGCCCGGCTGCCCGAGGGCTCAGACGCTCCAGCGGATCGGCAGCCGCTTGACGCCACGCTGGAAGTTCGACCGCAGGCGGACCGGCTCTCCCGCTGACTCGATCCACGACGTGCGCCCGAGCAACTCACGCACGAGCGTGCGCATCTGCACCCGAGCGAGGTGGGCACCGAGGCAGAAGTGCGGACCGTGGCCGAAGGCCAGGTGCGCTCTGGCGTCGCGCCCGACGTCGAAGGTGTCGGGCCGCTCGAAGACGGCCTCGTCCCGGTTGGCCGACGCGAACGACACGACGACCTTGTCCCCTGCAGCCACCGCCTGACCGGCGATCTCGGTGTCACGCGTCGCGGTCCGGCGAAACACCATGACGGGCGTCCACCAGCGCAGCATCTCCTCCACCGCAGCCGGTATGCCGTCCGGCTCGGCCCGCAGCCGACGCTGGGTTTCGGGGTGCTCGAGAAGCGCGATGAGCCCTCCGGGGATGCCGTTGCGCAGGGTCTCGTTGCCCGCGACGGCGAAGAGCCAGAAGAGGTTCTCGAACTCCTCGACGCTCACGCGTCCGTCACCACCCAGGCCCTCGCCGGAGCCGCCGTCGCGCTGGCCCATGAGGATCGACATGACGTCGTCACCGGGGGCGGCACGCTTGCGCTCACCCAGCGCGGCGGCATACGCATAGAGGTCCGGCATGCCCGAGCGGGTGCGCGGGTCCGGCATCCGACCATCGGCGTCCGGACCGGGACGCAGGGCGAGCGCGGCCCGGGCCAGGTCGGTGCCGCGCGCCGGGTCGAAGGTCGCGCTGACGGCGTAGTCGGGGTCCTGCCAGCCGATGACGCGGTTCGACCAGTCGTAGAGCAGTCCGCGGTCCTCGGCCGGCACCCCGAGCACGTCGGCGAGCGTAAGGAGCGGCAGGTCGGCCGCGACGTCGCGGGCGGCATCGACCTCGCGCGGGCCCGCGAGCATCCGGTCGACGATCGCGCGCGCGTGGCCGGCGATCTGGCCCTCGAGCACTGCGACGGCGCGCGGCGTGAACGACCGGGAGAGCATCCGGCGCAGGCGCGAGTGCTCGGGCGGATCCATGTTGAGCATCATCCGGCGCACGTAGGCGAGGTCGCCGGCGGTGGCGGGGTCTCGGATCTGCGTGCCGCCGAGGTGCGAGGAGAAGGTCGCGGGGTCCCGCAGCACCCGGGTGACGTCGGCGTGCCGGAGCACGAGCCAGTAGCCGATCCCCTCGGGCCAGCCGGTCTGCTCGGGCTCCTCGACGCGCACGATGCCGTGCTCGCGACGCAGGTCGGCGAGCACGGCGTACGGCACGTCGTCGACGTAGGTCGACGGGTCGTGCAGCGAAGCGGTCAGGGCCTTGAGGTCGGCCGCCACCGCACGCTCAGTCCTGCGGCAGGTCGGCGACGAAGCCGTTGACGAGCGTGGCGAGGTTCACCGGTGCCTCGAACATCGGGTAGTGCCCGGCGTTGGCCATCACTTCAAGCCGCGCGTTCGGATAGAGCGGCAGCCAGGTCTGGGTGACGGTCTCGGCACCGAGCGCCGGGTCGTGCTCACCCACGGCCACGAGGACGGGCAGCTCGCTGCCGCGCACCTCATCGGCGAAGTCGGCGCCGGCCCAGGCGTCGAGCACCCGGGCGAACGCGTCCACGTCGCTGTGCTCGAGCGACCAGTCGACGATCGCGTTGACGAACACGGGCGTGTTGCGGTTGCCGGTGGTGAAGTCGATGATGCCGAAGCGGTTGTCGCGGCTCTCGGCGGCCCCCCAGAAGAGGCTGCGCCCGTCGTCGTCGAAGGGGGTCGGCATGGCGCCCACCGGCGACACGCCGACGAGCCCCTCGACCCGCTGCGGCGCGACGGCCAGCACGCGCTGGACCGCAGCGCCCCCCATCGAGTGGCCCACCAGGGTGAAGCGCTCGGCGCCCAGCTCGTCGGCGACGGCCAGCAGGTCGCGGGCCGTCTCGTCGAGCGACTGGTCACCGTCCTCACCACGACGGTCGCCGAAGCCGCGCACGTCAGTGAAGACCCATCGGGCGGCGTCGCGGTCGAGGTAGTCGACGAACGGGCCCCAGCCGGCGGCGGAGCCGAACCAGCCATGGGTGAGCAGGACGGTCCGCGGGCCGGACCCGACGACGTGGTGGGCGATCGACATGACTCTCCTTCGACGGTGAAGTGAAGCAATGCGGTGACCCTGAGCCTAGGTGCCGACACGCGACGAGTGGGCACTTCCGTTCACACGGAGGTGCCCACTCGCAGGGGTTGCGTCAACATCGGTCGGTATGCCGCCTGGCTCAGGTGGCGTGCGCCCCGCCGGCAGACGCGGGGTTGCGTCGGCTCAGCGGGTCTCGCGGAAGTCGACGTGCTCGCGCGCGACAGGATCGAACTTGCGCAGCACGAGCCGGTCGGGCTGGGTGCGGCGGTTCTTCGTCGTGACGTAGCTGAAGCCGGTGCCCGCCGTCGATCGCAGGGTGATGACGGGTCGCAGGTCGGTGCGCTTGGCCATGGGTTCTCCTCGAAGTCTCAGTCGCACAGTGTGCGCGACAATAATGAGAACCATTACCGTCAGGCGACATTCCCGGCGGCTGGCCGAGGCACGCCAGAGGCCCCCGCATCCGATGCGGGGGCCTCTGTCGGCGAGGGCGACGGCCGGGTCCGATGCCGCAGGGTCAGGAGGCGAGCCAGGCCTTCGCGACCTCGCTGGTGTCCTTCTTGTCGACGACGACCTGCTTGACCATGTCGGCCAGAGCCGGGGTGTCGAGCTTGGCCGAGACGGCGTTGAGCGCCTCCTTGAGCGAGTCGGCCTTCTCGGTGCGCACGAGCGGCACGACGTTGTCGGAGCCGAAGAGGCTCTTCGGGTCCTCGAGCACGACGAAGCCGTTGGCGACGATCGACGGGTCGGTGCTGAAGATGTTGGCCGCCTTGACCTGGCCGTTCTTCAGCGCCTCGACGCGTCGCCTGGCTCTGCAGCGGCCGGAACTCGTTGGGCACGATGTTGTAGACCGACTTGAGGCCGACGAGACCCTGCTGGCGGGTCTTGAACTCCGGCGGGGCGCCGATCGACAGCTCGGCCTGGTGCGCGGCGAGGTCGGGGATCGCCTTGAGCGACCACTGGCTCGCGGTGTCCTTGGTGACGACGAGGGAGTTCTTGTCCTCGGCCGCAGACTTGTCGAGCACCGAGAGGCCCTGCGGGGAGCGGCCTTCTGCAGCGCGGCGTAGACCTCGTCGGGCGCCGTGACCTTGGCGTTCTTGTCGATAGTAGTTGAGCAGCGAGCCGGTGTATTCCGGCGAGCACGTCGACCTCGCCGCCGGTGATGGCCTTGAGGTAGGTCTCGCGGCTGCCGATGTTGAACTGGCGCTTGACGGTCATGCCCTTGGCCTCGAGGGCCTGGGCGTAGATCTCGCCGAGCAGCGCCGCCTCGGGGAAGTCGGCCGAGCCGACCGTCACCGAGCCGGCGGCGCCCGTCGACCCCGCCGGTCGAGCCGGCACTGGTCGCCGGGGCGAGCGGGTCGCCGCCGCCTCCGCAGGCTGCCAGCGGCACGGCGGCGGCGAGGAGCAGGCCCGCGGCGAGGATGCGCGTGCGTGTCATGTTCGGTCCCTTTCGGATGGGTGGCCCGAGGTGGCGGTCGCCGCCGCGGGTCCGGCAGTGCTGGAGTGGGTCAGTGCTGGTGGGTCCGAGCGGTCTGCGTCGGGGTCTGGCGGGCGCGGATCGGGTTCGCGGGCCGCGTGAACGGGCAACACGCGCGGACCGTCCGGAGATTCCCGGCGACACGGCATACCTCTCCAGGCCGGCGAGGAGCAGGTCGGCCACGAGCGCGAGGGCGGCGACGAGGATGGAGCCGCAGACCATCTGCACGTAGTCGCGCGAGGCCAGCCCGTCGATGAGGTAGCGGCCCAGGCCGCCGAGGCTGACGGAGGCCGCGATCGTCGCCGTCGCGATGACCTGCAGGGTCGCGCTGCGGAAGCCCGAGAGGGCGAGCGGCAGGGCGCAGGGCAGCTCGACCCTCGTCAGCACCTGCCAGCCGGTCATGCCCATGCCGCGCGCGGCGTCGCGGGCCGCGGGGTCCACGCTGTCGATGCCGGCATAGACGCCCGACAGCAGCGGCGGCACCGCGAGCAGCACGAGGACGACGATGCTCGGGATGACGAAGGCGAGCTCGCTCTGGATGAGCGGCCCGACGAGCATCGACACGGCGAAGAGCAGGCCGAGGCTCGGCACGGCGCGCAGGGCGTTGGCCCCCGTGACGAGCCAGCGCAGGCGTCCGGTGTGGCCCACCCACGCGCCGAGCGGGACCGCGATGACGAGAGCGATGAGCAGCGTGATCGCGGTGTAGACGCAGGTGCTCGGGTCAGCCGGTTGGGGATGCCGTCGGCGCCCGACCACTGGGCGGGGTCGGTGAACCAGGCCCGAGATCGCGCGAGGTTCATGCCGCCACCGCCCGGGTCCACGGCGTCAGCAGCCGCGAGACGACCTGGATGACGAGGTCGAAGACGAGCGCGAGGAGCAGGCAGGCGACGATGCCGACCCACACCTCGGTCGGGAACGAGCGGGCGTAGCCGTCGGTGAGGAAGTAGCCGAGCTGCGAGATGCCGATGAGCGAGGCGACGCTGACGATGCTGACGTTGCTCACGGCGGCGACGCGCAGGCCGGCAGCGATGACCGGCACGGCGAGCGGCAGGTCGACCGCACGGAAGCGGGCGAAGCCGCCGTAGCCCATCGCGATGGCCGCCTGCCGGGTCGAGGGGTCGACCGACGAGAGCCCGTCGGCGACGGTGCGGGTCAGCAGCGCGACGGTGTAGATCGTCATGGCGACGATGACGTTGACCGGGTCGAGGATCTTCGTGCCGAGGATCGACGGCAGCAGGATGAAGAGCGCGAGCGACGGGATCGTGTAGAGCAGACCCGTCGTCGTGAGCAGGGTCGCGCGCAGCCACGGCGGTGCGGTTGGCGAGCCAGCCGAGCGGCAGGGCGATGAGCAGGCCGAGCACGAGCGGCAGCCCGGCGAGCCAGGCGTGCTGCCCGGCCCGGAAGAGGATGTCGCCGAGGTGGTCGAGGGCCCAGGTCACCGGGCGGTCGCCCCCTCGGCTGTGGGCTCGCCAGCACGGGCTGCATCCTCGTCGGCCTCGTCAGCCTCGGCCGACGTCCGGGCGTCGCCCGGCAGCCGTCCTGCCGTGCCGGAGGCGCGCCGGGCCTCGATGGCGGGGACGACCTCGGCCGCGGTGATGGTGCCGACGAGCCGGCCGTCGTCGTCGGCGACGACGCCGCGACCGCTGGGCGAGGAGAGGGCGGCGTCGAGCAGGGCCCGGAGCGAGCCCGAGGTCGAGGCGACGGTGCCGCCGCGGTGCAGCACGTCGCGGGTGACCTCGCGGCTCGACGGCCGCCGAACGCACCCAGCCCATCGGCTCGCCCGTCGTCGCCGACGCACCAGCACCCAGGGCGCTCCGACGGCGCGCACGTCGTCGGCGGTGGCGCCGAGTCGGCACGGTGGGCTCGTCGGCCAGCGACAGCTCGGGGGCGGCGGCGAAGGACAGCGCGCGGTAGCCCCGGTCGCGGCCGACGAAGCCGGCGACGAAGTCGTCGACGGGGTCGGCGAGCAGCTTGGCGGGCGAGTCGAGCTGGGCGAGCACGCCGCCGACGCGCAGGACGGCGACCTGGTCGCCGAGCTTGACCGCCTCGTCGATGTCGTGGGTGACGAAGAGGATCGTCTTGCCGAGCTCGGACTGGAGCCGGAGGAACTCGTTCTGGAGCTGCTCGCGCACGACGGGGTCGACCGCCGAGAAGGGCTCGTCCATGAGCATGACGGGCGGGTCGGCCGCGAGCGCCCGGGCGACGCCGACGCGCTGCTGCTGGCCGCCGGAGAGCTGGGCGGGGTAGCGCCGGGCCATGGCCGGGTCGAGGCCGACCCGCTCGATGAGCTCCATGGCTCGGGTGCGGGCCTCGCGCTTGTCGACGCCGAGCAGTCGGGGCACCGTCATGACGTTGTCGACGACCGTGCGGTGCGGGAAGAGGCCGGCGTGCTGGATGACGTAGCCGATGCCGCGACGCAGCTCGGCGACGTCCATGCGAGGCGGTGTCGCGGCCGTCGATGGAGATGGTGCCCGAGGTCGGCGGTGATCATGCGGTTGACCATGCGCAGCGTCGTCGTCTTGCCGCAGCCTGAGGGCCCGACGAGCACGGTGATCTGGCCGGTCGGCGCCTCGAGCGTGAGGTTGTCGACGGCGACGGAGCCCCCGTCGTCACGGCTGCCGTCAGGCTCGCGCGAGCCGCTCGGGGCGTCGCCGTATCGCTTGGTCACGCCTTCGAAGCGGATCATGCAGATCAACGTACCCGCGAGGGCCGACACGGTCTCGGTCGTCCAACCCTCCGTTGCCTCGCCGTGACCGGTCGAGCGCTCAGGAGGGCATCCTCAGAGGTCGAGTGACCGACCCGCCGCCGTGCGCCGCGAGGGCGATCGACCGCACCGACGGCACCGGACCGTGGCTCGCCGCCGTCACCCGCGAGGCCGAGCTCGTCGGCGAACGTGGCGGCGATGACGCCGGTGACGAGCTCGGTCCAGAGCCGGGCTCGCACGAGCATCGCGTGGTCGCCGCGCGCGATCCGGATGAGCGTTGCGTCACGCCCCTGCGACTGCAGCTGCTCGACGAGTCGCCGTGATGCGGGACAGCCCGCAGATGACGTCGCGGTCGCCGTGGATGACGACGGTGCGGCACCACGGCCCGGGACGCGGTGTCGCCCGGCTCGATCCACGGCGCCAGCGCCGACGACGAGCCGCACGTCGGGCTCGTCGCCGAGGTGCAGGGCGACCCGGCCGCCCATCGAGTGGCCGACGACGGCCACCGGCCGATCCGGGTATGCCGCCCGCACCTGGGCCAGGGCCCACCTGGCGTCGATCGAGTGGTGCCTGCTCGTCGCCGTTCCAGCCGCGGTAGCGGAAGCGGACGCGGGCCACGGCCAGCGGGCCGGGCACCGACCGCAGGGCCCGGGCGAAGGGCACGAGGCGGGCCACGTTGTGCGACCAGGGGAGGTTGGGCTCGCGGCCCTCCACGGCGCCGCCGTGCAGCACGAGCGCGACGGCCCCGGCGTCGGCGGGCTGCGCGTCCCACGCGAGGGTCGCGAACGGCATACGGCCTCGGCTCGTCGGGACGACCTCGTCGAGCTGACCCACGGATGTGGTGCTCACACCGGTGAGCGGTGGAAGTTCTTGAACGACCGGCTCGCCGTGGGGCCGCGCTGCCCCTGGTAGTGGGAGCCGTAAGCCGCTGAGCCGTAAGGGTTCTCGGCCGGTGAGCTGAGACGGAAGAAGCAGAGCTGGCCGATCTTCATGCCCGGGTAGAGCATGATCGGCAGGGTCGCGACGTTGCTCAGCTCGAGCGTCACGTGACCGGAGAAGCCGGGGTCGACGAAGCCGGCCGTCGCGTGGGTGAGCAGGCCGAGCCGGCCGAGCGAGCTCTTGCCCTCGACCCGGGCCGCGAGGTCGTCGGGCAGCGTCACCGCCTCGAGCGTCGACCCGAGCACGAACTCGCCCGGGTGCAGCACGAAGCCGTCCTCGTCGGCGCCGACCTCGACGAGCCGGGTGAGGTCGGGCTGCTCGGCGGCGGGGTCGATGTAGGGGTACTTGTGGTTGTCGAAGAGCCGGAAGTACTTGTCGAGGCGCACGTCGATGCTCGACGGCTGGACCATCTGCGGGTCCCACGGGTCGAGCACCACACGCTCCGCCGCGATCTCGGCCCGGATGTCCTTGTCGGAGAGCAGCACGGGTCGAGGCTACAGCGAGAGCCACCGATCACCTGCCGAACGCCCGCGGCCGACACTCCCAGCCAGCACGCGGAGCCCACGCACGACGCGGCACCTCGCCCCCCGAAAAGGGCGCTCTCTCCTAAGGTCGGGGCATGGACCCCTCGGACCGCCCTCGCGTCGCCAGCGACGAGCTGCTCGAACGACTTCCACACCGTGCTGCGCCGCGTGCTCGAGGAGCTGCCGCGGCCGGGCGGCGGGCACCGCCTCGTCGACGTGCTGACCGAGCACCTCGGCACCGAGCCGCACCTGCTCTCCGTCGTCAACCTGCCGATCCTCCCCCACCGCCTCGTCGATGCCGACATCGCGCTGGCCGAGCTCGCCGGTGCGGACGCGGACGCCCGCATCGTCGGCATCGCCGGCGACGCCCGCCACCACATGTCCCTCGGCGACCTCGTGCAGCACGGCATGGGGCTGCCGGTCGGGCAGGTCGACTACGACCGGATGTCCACCGGGCCGGGCAAGGACGACAAGCGCCAGGTCGTCACGTCGGGCATCCGGCTCTTCCAGCTTCGACGGCGAGCCCGTCGCCGTGCGACACCTCGGGATGAACCCTCAGTTCGGTCGGGAGGCCGGGGCGATCGAGGTCATCGCGCGCGACCGGGCGGTCTCCGACGCGCTCATCGCGCGGGCCCAGGAGCTGATGGACCTGCGCAGCGTCATCCGGGGACAGGTCATCACCTTCGGGTCCGACCCCTACGGCCATGGCATGGCCGGTCTCACCTTCGTCGAGCGCCCCACGGTCGACGCGGCTGTCGGTCGTGCTCCCGGACGGGGTGCTCGACCGCGTCGCGCACCACGTCATCGGGATGGGTGAGCAGCGCGAGCGGCTGCTGGCCCACGGTCAGCACCTCAAGCGCGGCGTGCTGCTCTACGGCCCGCCCGGGCACGGGCAAGACGCACACGGTGCGCTACCTGCTCTCGGCGTCCCCGGGCACGACGGCCGTGCTGCTGAGCGGTGGATCGCTGCGCTTCATCCACGACGCGGCCAAGGTGGCCCGCGCGCACCAGCCGGCCATCGTCGTGCTGGAGGACTGCGACCTCGTCGCCGAGGACCGCTCGTTCGGGATGGGCGCGTCGCCGCTGCTCTTCGAGGTGCTCGACGCGCTCGACGGTCTCGACGCCGACGCCGACGTCGCCTTCGTGCTCACGACCAACCGCGTCGAGGACCTCGAGATCGCGCTGGCGCAGCGGCCCGGCCGCGTCGACCTCGCCGCCGAGATCCCGCTGCCCGACGGCGACGGGCGACGGGCGCTGCTGCACCTCTACGGCGGTCACCTCTTCGGCTCCGAGGCCATCTCGGCCGCGGCGGCCCGCGCCGAGGGCACGACGGCCTCCTTCACCAAGGAGCTCGTGCGCCGGGCGGTGCTCGCGGCCGCCATCGCCGACGAGCCACCCTCCGACGACCACCTGGGCGTGGCCCTCGACGAGCTGCTGTCCGACGCGCACGCGCTCACCCGCAGCCTCCTCGGCGTCGGGGCCGGCGGCGGGCCCGGTGGTTGGCCGGGTGCCGGTGGGCCCGACGGTGTCGGCCCGGGCGAGGGGTTCCCCGGCGTCCAGCAGCTGCACCGCCCGCCTCGGGCGATGCGTGGCGCCGGCTTCCATGCCCCCGCCCCCGCCAGCGGAGCGATCTATCCCGGCTGACCCGGCCGGACGGCATACCGACGGGGTTCGGCGTCGTGGGCCGTCGCGGGTCGCTCAGCCCGCGAAGGCCCGCACCGGCTGGCCGGGCACCTCGACGCGCACCCGGAAGACGGCGCCGGCCTCTGGCTCCGGGTCGTCGAGGTTCTCGCGCGACGTCGTGATGAAGAGGTCACGAGCATCGTCGCCGCCCAGCGTGCATGCGGTCACGAGCCGGACGGGCAGCTCGATCTCGGTGAGCAGCTGCGCGCTCGGCGAGTAGCACCGCACGCGACCGGCGCCGTTGAGCGCGACCCACACGTTGCCGGCGCTGTCGACGGTGAGGCCGTCCGGGTGCCCGGTCGTCGTGGGTGACGAAGGGTCGGCGGCGGGTCAGCTCGCCGTCGTCGACGTCGAAGACGTCGGTGCGCCCGGACGGCGTGTCGTTGTAGTAGGCCAGGCGGTGGTCGGGCGAGAGGTCGATGCCGTTGGAGATCGTCACGTCGGGCAGGACGGTGACGACGTGACCGTCGGCGTCGACGCGATAGAGGGTCGCGCTGCCGGGCACGCGGTCGTAGCCCATGGACCCGCACCAGAGGCGGCCCAGGCTGTCGACGCCGCCCTCGTTCATCCGGATCGACGGGTCGTCCCAGAGCTCGATCCACGGCGCCGGTATGCCGTCCGGCTCGTCCGCGCGCGCGAGCCCTCGCTCGGTGGCGACCACCCAGCCGCCGCGGGTGCGGGGCCGCACGAAGGCCGCGACGTCGCCGACGTGAAGCCGGTCGACGGAGCCGTCGGCGCGCAGCGTCAGCACGTCGCCGGCGAGCATGTCGACCCACCGCAGGCCGCCCCACGTCGGCGACCAGACGGGACCCTCGCCGTGGTAGCAGAGGGCGTCGGTGATTTGCTCCAGCTCGGCCATCAGTCCCACCACACGCCGACGTAGTGGTGGCCCTCGGGCACGCTCGGCCCGTCGACGAGCCAGTCGGGTCTCGGCGAGGGGCCCCCGCTCGGGTCGGTCTCGGCATCGGTCGTCAGCACGTCCACCTCTTCCGGGCTGAGCGTCGTGATGACGGCCACCCCACTGGCATAGGGCCATTCGTCGTCGGTATAGGTCTGGAACTCGAGCTGGTCGAGCTCGACCCGCACGTCGTGCACGTCGGCGTGATCGCGCAGGGCGAAGAGCACGTCACGCACGGTCGCGAGCTCGAGGTCCTCGTCGCGGTTGGGGGCGATGCACCACTCGCAGTCGTTGCCGTCGAAGAACTGCTCGAGCGTCACGGCCACCTGATGGGTGGCTCCTCCGCGAGCGCGGACGTGCTCGACGAAGGCCTGCTGCTTGGCGAGATCCATGCGGTGTCGGGCCCCTGGGGTCGAGGTCTGTCCATCGGTCGGGCGTCGGCTACACTGGCGCCGCGTGCCGCCTCGCGGCCCCTTTTCGGGGGCTTCCCGGCGGCCCGTGCGAGCGTAGCTCAATGGTAGAGCGCCAGCTTCCCAAGCTGGATACGCGGGTTCGATTCCCGTCGCTCGCTCTCACATCTCCGCAGTGGCCCGCATGGCCCGCAGCGGCCCGGTGACCTAGCCGGTCGAGGTCTCCACCGATGAAGGCGGAGTCGACGAGGGCTGCGGACTTGGCGCAACCGTCGTCGTCGTTGTCACTGTGAGCGTCACCGTCGGAGTCTTCGCGACCTCTTCGATGGCCTTCTCGACGGCTGCGATGGTCGCCGCGTCGACGGTGCCGGAGGCGGGCACCCCCAGCTCGGTCTGGGCCTGCTTGAGGGCTTCGGTGAGCGCCGGGGTCCACTGACCGTCCACCGGCCCGTCCCAGTGACCGGCAAGCTTGAGCGTCTGTTGGACTGCAGCGGTCGAGGCCACCTCCGCCCCGGCGGCTGCGCCGCCCTTGGCCGCCAAGTCGGTCCGCAACCCTGCCTCGGTGGCCTTGTCCATGGCGCCGGTGACGGGCAGGCCGTGCGCCTTCTGCAGCTCCTCCACGGCGGCCACTGTCGTCGGGCCGTAGACCCCGTCGACCTTGCCCTTGTAGTAGCCCGCGTCGAGCAGGTCCTGCTGCAGGGCCTTGGTGTAGTCCTGCACGGCCTTCACGGCCTTCTGCTGCTGCGGGTCGGTCAGACAGCCGGCGTCGGCGTAGAGCCCCAACCACGCCAGCTCCAGCGCGACGGCAGCCGCGTTGAACTGCTGCGTTGCCACCCGGAGGGGGGTGTCGTCGGAGATGCTGCCCTGAGCCGTCTCGAACTCGCTCTCTGCCTGCTGGACTCGGACGATGGTCTCGCTCGGCACGGCAGGAGCGGTGGTGGTCGACGGCGTGGCGGGTGTCGTGGGCGACGATGACGCAGGCGCGGTCCCCGTCGTGGCCGCCCGGAGGCGGGCCAGCTCTGCCTCCGCGGCAGCGAGCTCCTGCTCCGCCGTCGTCACGGCCCGCTTTGCGTCGGCTGCGGCCTGTCCGGAGGCCACGGCGTCCTGGCTGGGCTGCGCGAGGTCGCGGCCCGCGGTCTTGACGTCTCCGACGGTCGGCGTAGTGCCGTTGAGGATGTCTCCATAGCGGTCGAGCGCAGTGATGTAGCTGGTGCCTGAGGCGCAGAACTCCGCGCGCTTGGTCTCTGCTTCAGCCTTGGCCCCGTCGACCGCCGCTCGGGCCGAGACCACCTTTGCCTCCGCCGCACGCAGTGTCGCGTCGCCGCTCGTCTCGGAGCTGCACGCCCCCAGCAGCACGGCCGCCGCCAGGACGGTCGTCGCCACCCTGGCCCCGCGCCCCCGACGGTGCAGACCGCCCGAGGACCCCCATGATCGCCCTTCCACCATCGGACTCCTTCTCGTGCGAGACGCATCTGCAACGGGACATCGGCAAGCACCCTCGGCGGCAGCCAGGTCCGGTCAGGGGCGGGTGCCCCAGACCCGGACCGCGTCGCTCCCGCGCGCTGCCGCTGTCATGCCAGTGTCCGGGCCTGCATGCCGCACGGGCTCATTCTTCGCGAGTGATATGCGGCAGGACTCCGTGCCCACCTCATGCTCCGCCTCCGCCGCCAGTGCGTCTCCACCTCCACCGCGTCAGGAGTGGTCAATGGTGCAGGTCAGCCACCGGGTCGGGGCCTGGTGTCGCCTCCTCGACAACGCCCGAGGGAGTGCTCACCGACGGTGGAAGAAGCTTGCCGGGGTTGAGGATTCCGACCGGGTCGAGCTCGGCCTTGATGGCCCGCAGGACGCTCGACCCCCAGGTCACCGATCTCGGCGCTGAGCCACGGGGCGTGGTCGACGCCGACACCGTGATGGTGGGTGATCGTGCCTCCGCCAGCGACGATCGCCTCCGTCGCGGCGGACTTCACCTCGCGCCACTGGGTCAGGGGGTCCGCCGACTCCGCCACGGCGAAGGTGAAGTAGAGCGAGGCGCCTGCGGCATACACGTGCGAGACGTGGCACATGACGACGACACCGCGGCCGTCGACCTCGAGCGAGGATCGGATCTGCGACGCCACCTCGTCATGGAGCGTCCCGAGCCGGTCCCACGTCGTCGCGGTCTCGAGGGTGTCGACGAGGATGCGTCGCCCCATCAGCTCGTCGCGCAGATACGGGCCGGAGAAGCGCCCCTTCTCCCACGCCTGGGCGACGCGGCGCGGCAGCCGTCGCCCTCTCCCTCGGCGCAGCACCCCTTCGCTCACCGACTGCCTGTGCTTGAGGGCGCCGGCGTCCGTGCCCTCCCAGACGAGGATGACGAGCACCGGCGCGGGCAGCCCGCGTGCCCGGCCGTAGCGGAGCAGGGTCGCGCCGGAGCGTCCCGCGAGCGCCAGGTTGACGCGCGTCTCCCCCTCGTCCGAGAGCCTGCAGACGTCGGGCAGCAGCCCCGGACCGACGTCCTGGGCCAGACCCCGCAGCGCCTCGCAGCCGGCGTGGAACGACGGAAACAGCCACGCGGCATACCTCTTGGCGCTAGGACGCGGAGCGACCCGGAGGGTGGCCTCGGTGATGATGCCGAGCGTGCCCTCGCTACCGACGACGACGTCGAGCAGACGCGGACCGGCTGCCGACGCGGGGCTGCGCCCACCGAGCACGAGCTCGCCCCGCGGCGTCGCGAGCCGCACCCCGAGCACGATGTCGTCGATGCGACCGTAGCCCGTCGACGCCTGACCGGCGGAGCGCGTGGCGACGTAACCACCGAGCGTCGCCTCCTGGTGGCTCTGCGGGTAGTGCCCGAGCGTCAGGCCGTGCGGCTCCAGGGCCCGCTCGACGTCGGGGCCGCGCAGGCCTGGCTGGAAGGTCGCGACCCGAGACTCCCGATCCACGTGGAGCAGCTGGTCCATCCTGCGCAGGTCGACGGCGATCACACCGGTGAACACGCCCTCCCCGCCGCGGGCGGCCCCCACGCCACCCACGACGCTCGTGCCACCACCGAAGGGCACGACTGCGATGCGGTGGGCACTGCACACCTCGAGGAGCCGCTGGACCTCCCCCGCGTCAGCCGGCTCGACGACGGCGTCGGGCGCCTGCGACCCGTCGCCACGCCGCAGCCGCCACAGGTCGGGGTAGCTCTTGCCCCCCGCATGCTCGACCCGCCACCGGCGATCGGTGTGCACGAAGCCGTCACCGACGACCTCACGCAGCGCAGCCAGCTCCGCGGCGCCGAGGGCCACCGCGGGCAGCACGACGTCCTCGAGCGCCACCGGCGGTGCCTGCGGGCCACGCGCGATGCCGAGCGACCCCAGCACGGCCCACCCATCGGCGTTCAGAGGGTGCGCCTCCGCCGGGTCGCCCCAGCCGTGCCAGACCGAGCGCCGGATCGAGCGCGTCAGCTCATCCATGACACGTGGCACACGGCGCATGACATGACGCCCGACAGCCGCACCGACACCCAGTTCGCATGCCCAACACGGTCGCACACCGCGCCGCATCGGTACCGTTGATTGCGTGCTCCGCGACCACTCCCGCGTCGCGCAGGCCGGTCAGGGGGCGAGGTGACCACCTCCATCAACGCTGACACGAGGGTCGCCGCGCTCGACCGCCTGGCGAGCACCCCCTACGACGTCATCGTCGTCGGCGGTGGCATCACGGGGGCAGGCGTCGTGCTCGACGCCGCGTCGCGCGGCCTGCGCGCCGCCCTCGTCGAGCGCGTCGACCTCGCGGCGGGCACGAGCCGCTGGAGCTCGAAGCTCGTGCACGGCGGGCTGCGCTACCTCGTCAAGGGCGACGTCGCGATCGCGTGGGAGTCGGCGCGCGAGCGCCACCACCTCATGACGGCCATCGCGCCCCACCTCACCCGTCCCGCCGCCAACCTCTTCCCGCTGGGTGACGCGACCCCCAAAGCCATGGGCGCCGCAGCCGAGGCCGGTATGCGCGTGGCCGACGGCCTGCGCACGCTCGCCGGCACCCCACGCCGTCTCCTGCCCAGGCCGTCGCGCATCAGTGCCGCCGAGGCGCTCGCCCTCGTGCCCGACCTGCGGCGTGCCGACCTGCGGGGCGCCCTGCTCCACTGGGACGGCCAGCTCGAGGACGACGCACGGCTGGTCACCGCGGTGGCCCGCACGGCGGCCGGCCTCGGAGCCGACATCCTCACCCGGTGCAGCGCCGTCGAGCTCGGTGACCGCACGGTGCTCCTGCGAGACGAGCTGACCGGGGCGACCCTCGAGGCGCACGGGCACGTCGTCAACGCGACCGGGGTCTGGGCCGGCGAGCACGAGCCGGGGCTCTCGATCCACCCCAGCCGCGGGTCGCACCTCGTCGTGCGCGCCTCGGCCCTGGGTGGCCCTCGGGCCATCTGCTACGCCCCAGTCGCCGGAGCCTTCGGGCGCTCCGTCTTCGCCATCCCCCAGCCCGACGGGCTCGTCCTGATCGGCCTCACCGACGTGCCGACGACCGACGTCGACCCGGTCGCGCCGACCGTGCCCGACGAGGACGCCCGATTCCTGCTCGACACGATCAACCGCGTCCTCGAGCGCCCCCTGGGCGCCATCGACGTCGTGGGTCGCTTCGCCGGCCTGCGTCCCCTCGTCCGGGGGCACGCGGTCGGCGAGTCCGCCGACGTCTCCCGGCGCCACCTGCTCCTCGACGAGCCCGGCCGCCCCGTCACGATCGCGGGCGGCAAGCTGACCACCTACCGCCAGATGGCGCAGGACGCCGTGGATGCCGTATGCCGCCGGGCCGGCATCGCGACCGTGTGCCGTACCCGCACCCTCCCCCTCGTCGGAGCGGCGGAGCGCAGGGCCCTGGCGCGCGTGCCCGCCGATGCGCGGCTCGTGCGGCGCTACGGCACCGAGGCGGTGGAGGTGTCACGACTCGCCTCGATGCATCCGGATCTGGCTGTGCCCGTGAGCGATTCGTGCCCGACCATCGGCGCGGAGATGCTCTTCGGCGTGTTGCACGAGGGCGCGCTCACCGTTGAGGACCTCGTCGAGCGGCGCACCCGGGTCAGCTTCGACGAGGAGGCGCTGCCGAGCGCCCGACGGCTGGCCGAGCGGGCCCTCGAGCTGGCGGACGCCCTCGACCCGTCATGACGGCCGATGACGTCAGCGCGCACCTTCGCGGCAGATCTGGGCGATAGGGGCCTCACGGCCCACTCGGTGCTGTAGGCATAGGGCATGACCGCGACGTCACGATGGAACCCGAGCATCGTCCCGCTCATCGGCCAGCTGCGCTCGTATGACCGCGCCTGGCTGAGGGGCGACCTCATCGCGGGTGTCACCGTCGCCGCCCTCATCGTGCCGAAGAACCTCGGCTACGCGGGAATCGCCGGCATCCCCCTGCAGAACGGGCTCTACGCGGCCGCCGCCGGCGCGATCGTCTACGCGATCTTCGGCAGCTGCCGGCAGATCTCCGTCGGCCCCAGCTCGGGCCTCGCAGCGGTTGCCGCAAGCGCCGTGCTCGCGGCCGGCCTCGTCGCGGAGCAGGACGTCGCGAGCTTCGTCGCGGGGATCACGCTCGCGTCAGGAGTGCTGTTCCTGCTGCTGGCCGTCCTCAAGATGGGCTGGATCGCCCGCTTCCTCTCCCGCGCCGTCGTCACCGGATTCCTCTTCGGCGCCGCGATCGACGTCGTCATCGGCGAGCTGCCCAAGCTCACCGGCACCAAGGTCACCGGCTCCAACCCGATCCAGGAGCTGTGGTCATGGCTCGGGACGCTCGGCGAGGCGCACCCGGCCACGGTGGTGGTCGGCGTCATCGCGCTCATCGTCGTCTTCGGGCTGAGGGCCGTGGCGCCGCGGGTGCCCGGGCGCCCTCGTGCTCGTCGTCGGTGGCCTGTTGGCCGCAGCGATCCTCGACCTCGGTGCCAAGGGGGTGGCCCTCGTCGGTGACGTGCCGAGCGGGCTGCCGGCCTTCCAGGTGCCCAACCTCCAGCTGATGTTCGACCACATCGGCACCACCTCACTCGCGGCGGTCGCCCTGCTGCTCATCGGCTTCTCGCAGACGGCGGGAGACGCCCGGACCTTCGCCGCCAAGCACCACTACCAGATCGACATCAACCAGGAGTCGACGGCACAGGGCCTCGCCAACACGGCCTCGGGCGTCTTCCAGGGGATGCCGGTCTCGACGAGCCTCTCGGCCAGCTCACTCAACGACCACTCGGGAGCGAAGACGGGGGTGGCCTCGCTGACCTCCGGCGTCACCGTGGTCCTCACGCTGCTCTTCCTCGCCCCGCTCTTCTCCAACCTCCCCAAGCCCGTGCTCGCCGCGCTCATCATCGAGGCCGTCGTCATGGGCATGATGAACGTGCCGGAGATGCGACGGCTGGCCCGCGTCCAGCGCTTCGACTTCTGGATCGCGGTCGCGGCCATCGTCGGCACCCTCGTCTTCGGAGTCCTCGCCGGTGTCGTCATCGGCATCTTCCTCTCGCTCTTCTGGCTCGTCTCCGTGGCCACCCGGCCGAGGATGCCGGCGCTCGGCCTCGAGGAGGGCACCCAGGTCTTCCGCGAGGTCGACGAGCACCCGGAGGACATCGTCTACCCGGACGTCGCCGTGATCCGGCTCGACGGCGGCCTCTTCTTCGCCACCGCCGACGCGTTCGACGATCGGCTCCGCGAGGTGATCCAGGAGCGACGCGAGCTCACCGGGGTCGTGCTCGACTGCGGTGGCATCAACTTCATCGACTCGCAGGGCGTCGGCAAGCTGAGTGACATCGTCGACCTCGCCCAGGAGTCCGGGGTCACCTTGCGACTGGCACGCCTCAAGCCGTCGGTGCGGGAGACGCTCGACCGTGATGGCGTCATCGAGCGTCTCGGAGCGGAGCACATCCACGGCAACATCTACCGGGCGGTCGAGGCCGAGCGGTCGTCCGCCCGAGGGTCCGAGCAGTCGCCGGGCTAGCGCCGACTGGACGCATCGGATTGGATGCATCGGATTGGATGCATCGACGACGGTCCGCTAAGGTTCCTGACGAACACGCAGGCGTAGTTCAGTAGCAGAACAGCCTTCTTCCAGAAGGAAGACGTACGTGCAATTCGTGCCGCCTGCTCCACGAGGCAAGGGCCCGGTCATGACGACCGGGCCCTTCGTCGTTCCCGGCCCCGCGGCATACCGACTCGTGGGTGTCCGCTTGCGTTCGTTACCCGTCGGTAGCATCATGGGAGTACCGGCCGGTAACTTGGCTGCTGCCGCGACGCCGCGGTCGTCCGATCGACAGAACGGTGGAGGACCTCATGGGCCACTACAAGAGCAACGTGCGTGACCTCGAGTTCAACCTGTTCGAGGTCTTCGGGCGCCAGGACGTGCTCGGCACGGGCATCTACGCGGACGTCGACGCCGACGCGGCTCGGGACATCCTCCGAGAGGTCGCGCGCCTCGCCGAGAACGAGCTGGCCGAGAGCCTGATCGACTCCGACCGCAACCCGCCGGTCTATGACCCACTGACCAAGTCGGTGACGATGCCCGACTCGTTCAAGAAGTCGTTCCGCGCCTACGTCGACGGCGAGTGGGGCAACCTCGACGTTCCGGCTGAGCTCGGTGGCATGGTGGTGCCGGCCTCGCTGCGCTGGTCGGTGGCCGAGATGGTGTGTGGTGCCAACCCCGCGGTCCACATGTTCACCGCGAGCTACTCCTTCGCCAGCCTGTTGTGGCACATGGGCACCGACGAGCAGAAGAAGCTCGCCAAGCACATCGTCGACAACGCCTGGCACACGACGATGGTCCTCACGGAGCCCGACGCCGGCTCGGACGTCGGCGCCGGCCGCGCCAAGGCCGTCCAGCAGCCCGACGGCACGTGGCACATCACGGGCGTCAAGCGTTTCATCACCTCCGCCGAGTCCGACATGGTCGACAACGTCGTGCACTTCGTGCTGGCCCGCCCCGAGGGCGCCGGCCCCGGCACCAAGGGCCTCAGCCTCTTCATCGTGCCCAAGTTCCACGTCGACCCCGAGACGGGCGCGCTGGGCGAGCGCAACGGCGCCTGGGTGACCAACGTCGAGCACAAGATGGGCCTCAAGGTCAGCACGACGTGCGAGGTCACCTTCGGCGAGCACGAGCCGGCCGTCGGCACCCTCCTCGGCGACGTTCACGACGGCATCGCCCAGATGTTCAAGGTCATCGAGAACGCCCGCATGTTCGTCGGCACCAAGGCCATCGCGACCCTCTCGACGGGCTACCTCAACGCGCTCGCCTACGCCAAGGAGCGCGTGCAGGGCGCCGACCTGACGCGGATGACCGACAAGGCCGCGCCGCGGGTCACCATCACCCACCACCCCGACGTCCGCCGGTCGCTCATGCTGCAGAAGGCGTATGCCGAGGGTTTGCGTGCGCTCGTCATCTACACCGCGTGCCAGCAGGACACCGTCAGCCAGGCGCAGTCCGGCGACCCGGCCGCCCCGCTCGAGCCGGGCTCCGATGCCGAGATCGCGCACCGGGTCAGCGACCTGTTGCTGCCACTCGTCAAGGGCCTCGGCTCGGAGCGCGCCTGGGCGCTGCTCGGCACCGAATCGCTGCAGACCTTCGGGGGGTCCGGCTTCCTGCAGGACTACCCGATCGAGCAGTACGTCCGGGACGCCAAGATCGACACCCTCTACGAGGGCACGACCGCGATCCAGGGCCTCGACTTCTTCTTCCGCAAGATCGTGCGGGACAAGGGCCAGGCCCTGCAGCACATCGCGGGGCAGATGCAGGAGTTCGCCAAGGACCTCGGCGGCTCTCTCGACACCGAGCGCGAGCTGCTGGGCAAGGCCCTCGAGGACGTGCAGGGCATCCTCGGCCACATGATCGGCGACCTCATGAAGAGCGACCCGCGCGTGGGCGGCGACCTGACCAACCTCTACAAGGTCGGCCAGAACACCACCAGGCTGCTCCTGGCCGCCGGGGACCTCGTCGTCGGGTGGCTGCTGCTCCGTCAGGCCGAGGTCGCCCAGCGCTGCCTCGAGAGTGGCGCGTCGGGCAAGGACGCCGACTTCTATCGCGGCAAGGTCGCGGCGGCCTCGTTCTACGCCAAGAACGTGCTGCCCAAGCTCGCGGCCGAGCGGGCCATCGCCGAGGCCACCGACAACGACCTCATGGACGTGCCCGAGTCGGCCTTCTGACCGACCGCCCCCACGCAGAGCCAGCGCCCGCCCCTCGTGCCGGGGCGGGCGGCTCTGGTTGGCTCAGGCGCTGTCGACGATGCCGGTCGGCGTCGGCTCGATGCCGTGCCATGGGGCTCGGTGGGCCGCCACGACGAGCACGCCGCATCCGGTGACGAGCCGACCGACCACGGCCACGGCCACGGCGATGGCCTCGTCCTCGTCCACGCGCAGCACGAACAGCACCGCCTGCAGCGCGGGCCCGTCGGCGTCGGGCACAGCCACGAAGACGTGCTCGACATCAGCGCAGCCTGCCACCTCGACCCGAAGCGCCTCGGCCAGCGCGCTCCGCGAGAGCACACTGGCCGAGGGGCCGCCGACCGACCCCTGCGGGCCGACGGTGAGGACGAGGACGACGGGGGTCACCCCGCCACGGGCCGGACGACGCAAGGCCACCACAGCACGAGATCGGCCCACGACCAGGCGAGGACGGTCGGGCGGACCGGACGGGCGAGGGACGAGAAGGAGCGTCGAACGGCGGTGGCTGTGGCTGTGGCTGTGGCTGTGATCATGCGAGGTGTCTCCTGAGGGATGGTGACCGCGGGGCCCTGTTCCCCGCGTGGTGCCCAATGTGCTAGCCGCGGGGCGTGCATGCGAGCACTTTCGGGGGCCCTTTGCGGACCTGTCCGGTTCCGGACATGGCCCCCCCATGGACGACCTCACCTCCCGACACGGTCCGGCCGTTCGCAGGGCTCGCGGCTAGACTGCGGCCGAAGGTGGACAAAGCTGCGAAGGGGTGCGCATGCTCGGGGTCTTCGGCGTCGAAGCACTGACAGAGTCGGTCTATCGGGCGATGCTGGAGCATCCAACGGCCGACCTGACGACCATTGCGGGTGACGTCGGCGTCACCGTGGAGCAGATCCGCGCGGAGCTCGACCTGCTCGCCGACCTCATGCTCGTCGAGGCCGGCGCCGGGGCCTCGGCGTTCCAGGCCATCCCGCCCGAGCAGGCCATCGCCGTGCTCGTCGCCCGGGAGGAGGAGCGTCTCGCCGAGCGGCAGCGGCAGGTCACCGAGGCCCGCGACGACATGAGCGCCCTCGTCGAGTCCTTCGTCACGAGCCGCACCCTGCACGGGTCCGACGGTCTCGTCGAGCAGATCGACGATCCCCGCGTCGTCACCTCCCGGTTGTTCCAGCTCACACGGGCCGCCCGGGACCGGGTCTCGTTCATGCTCCCCGGAGACGCCCTGTCACCGGAGGCCATCGGCCCCTCCGCCCGGCTCGACGACGAGCTGCTGGCGCGCGGCATCCCGCTGCGTGTCGTCGTCAGCGACGCCTCGCTCGAGCGGACCCACTGGCGCGACCACCTGTGCGGCCAGGTCCAGCAGGGCGTCCAGGCCCGGTCCCACCCCGCTCCGCCCCAACGCCTCGTCATCGTGGACGGAGGCGTCGCCATCCTGCCCCGCGACCGGTCGGCGGGCGCCATGGTCGTGCACGGGTCCGACCTCGTCGCACCGACCGCGGCACTCTTCGACGCCGTGTGGCACGACGCGATCCCGATCGTCACGGATGGTCAGGCAACCGAGGGTGAGTTCTCCGACGCCCGGGTGCGTCAGGTCGTCTCCCTGCTCGCCCAGGGCCAGAAGGACGAGGCCATCGCGCGCCGTCTGCAGGTCTCGGTGCGCACCGTGCGGCGCCTCGTCTCAGCGGCTCTGACAGCCCTGCATGCCGAGAGTCGCTTCGAGGCGGGCGTGCTCGCGGTCAAGCGCGGCTGGGTCTCCTGAAGCGCCGAGGTGCCCGGGCCGGCCGGCTCCCCCACTCCGCAGATCTCACAACTGCTCGGTGTGTCAGTGTCGCGTGTGTCGGCGTCCCGGTGGAGTGCGCGGGCGGGTCCGTCGTGTGGCGGCGGACCGTCAGAGAGGACCGTCGCGACGCTCGACGCGGCGCTCGACGACCTCGTCGCCGTCGACCCGGCGCTCGACGACGTCGGGCGCGCCACGCCGCTCGGCGACGACCGTGTGCTGCGTGCGAGTGCGCTGCGCGTTCATGATGAGGGCGAGCACGATGGCGAGCGCCCCACCGAGCATGAGGATGATGCCCACCGTGTTGAGGTTGGTGCTCAGCAGGTTGCTGTCGAGCGGTGTGAAGTAGAAGATCGCACCGACGACGAGCAGGAAGATCCCCAGTCCGATGCCCATGTCGTCTCCTTGACTCGTGGCACGCCACTCTGCGCGCTCCGAGACGTCATACCCCAGAGGCGCGCTCGTCGATCAGCGGCGTCGCGAACGTCCCGACGCCGCCACCCCCACGAGCAGCACGACGGACACACCGACTGCCACTGCGGAGGCCAGGTAGAGCCAGGTCGCCGACAGCCCGTAGGCCGCGTCGGCCAGCGTGCGCACGACCGGATCGCGCACGAGGTCGATCGTCGGGGCGCGGCCGAGCATGAGCGCCGACGCCAGGCCCACACCGCCCAGCAACCAGCCGAAGGCAATCCACCCGAGCGTGGCTCGTCGACGATGGGCGAGCGCGACCGCCAGGAGCGCGAGGGCCGCCGCGAGCACCGGCGCCCAGACACCCCAGGCGTCGGCGACGGCATACACCCGCTTGGCGGTCACGAGGTCCGACGCGGCGACGAGGGGGATCTCGAGGGTGGGACGGAGGGCGGCCGGGTCGGTGACACCGACCTGCGACAGCACCTGCTCGAGCTCCGGGATCTCGAGCGGGATGAGCATCGTCACCCGACCCCGGCCGTCGAGCCCGGTGTCGGCCCGGCCCTCGAGCACGCCGATGAGCTGTCGGTGGGTGCTGCGCAGGGCGCCCGCCCACGCGGTGGCGACGCGAGGATCGGAGACCACCGTGGTGGCCAGCTGCCGCAGCGGGCCCTCGATCACCCGCTCCACCGCGGGTTGGAGGGTGACGGCACCGAGCACCTCGGTGACGACGCGGTCGGCGAGCGCCTCCTGCACCTGGGGCTCGCGCGCGACCGGGGTGAGCTCGTCGACGAAGACGGCGGTGCGCGTCAGCATGATCGAGGCCCAGACCGCCACGAGCGACAGCGGCAGGAGCACGACTGCCAGCACGCCGCAGACCAGTGAGACCACGGGTCGCACGACTCCGCCGGACTGTTGTGCCACGAGATCCACCTGACTGTCAGCCACGGGCCACGCTGGCCCTCAGACTCCCCTGAGATCGAGCACCATGGTGGCATCCGCCGACTCGTCGATGGTGACGGGGATGCCCCAGTCCTGTTGGAAGAGGTGACAGGCAGCGTGCTCGGGCACTTCGCCCGTGTCGGGGTCACCGTCGCACGCCGCCGCCTGCACCGACACGTGCAGGGTGCCCTCCGGTATGCCGGGTGCCACCGTGAGTGACCGGCGCAGGCCTCGCGCCCTGCCGCCACCGCCTACGAGGAGCTCGGGTGGGCTGGCCGAGACGTCGAGCATCGTCGGATCGCCCCACCGGTCATCGAGCTTCTGGCCCGGGGGCGGCACGAAGGTGACCTCGAGCTCGACGGTGCCGGTGGGCAGCGGTGTCGCGGGGCGCTGGGTGCGACGGGCGGGGCCGTCGACCCGCTGGGCGTCGTCGGGCAGCGCCACCCGGACCAGGCGGTGCGCTGCCGACTCGACGACGACGAGCCGCGTCTCGCCACTCTCAGGATCGGTCTCGACGACGGCGTCGCTGGGCTCGGCAAGCCCCTGCGCGATGGTCGTCACCTGGCCAGACGCCGGGTCGTAGCGTCGGATCGCCCCGTTGTAGGTGTCGCTCACCGCGACCGAGCCGTCCGGGAGGACGGTGACCCCGAGAGGGTGCTGGAGGAGTGCCTCGCCGGCGTCGCCGTCCCGGTGCCCGAAGTCGAAGAGTCCGGTGCCCACGTGCGACGTGACGACCAGGGTGCCGGCGTCGTCGCGGTGCAGCGACCGCAGAGCCGAGGTCTCGGAGTCGGCCACCCAGAGCCGGGCGCCGTCGGCGGAGGTGGCGAGGCCCGACGGCTGGGCGAACCACGCGTCGAGCGCAGTGCCGTCGCGCAGTCCCTCGTTCGTCGTGCCGCCGAGCACCTCCAGAGTGCCCGCGGCCATGGTGGCGCCAGGGGTCCACGCCCACAGCTGGTGCGTGCCGGCCATGGCGATGACGACCCGGTCCTCGAACCACGCCAGATCCCACGGGGTCGACAGCGCCTGCTCGAGCGCAGGGCCGCCGCCGGTGCGCTCGCGCAGCTGCTCGCCGGTGCCTGCGAGGACGTGGATCGAGCCGTCGGAGAGGCGGACTCCCTTGAGCTGGTGGTTGACCGAGTCAGCGACGAGGAGGTCGACTCCGAGCCGCTCGACAAGCTCGGGAGTCGCGAGCAGCACGCCCTGCGGCTCAGCCAGCTCACCTCGGCCACCCCAGCGCGCACGCTCGGTCTCGAGGTCGGCCTCGAGGTGCACGAGCTGGTGGTCGGCGGTGTCCGAGACGATGACCGAGCCGTCCGGAAGGGCAGCGACCTTGCCGGGGAAGCGCAGCGCCGTGTCAGGGACGGGCGGCGGCACGTAGGGGTCGTCGCCCGGCTGGAGGGTGCCCTTGGCGGCATGCTCCTCGATGAGCTCGGCGACGAGCGCCGCGAGACCGGGGCCGTGCCCCTCGCCAGACATCGAGGCCACGACATAGCCCTCGGGGTCGACGACGACGAGGGTCGGCCACGCGCGAGCCGTGTAGGCCCGCCACGTCGTGAGCTCCGGGTCGTCGAGCACGGGGTGGTGCACGGCATACCGCTCGACGGCCGCGGCCAGCGCCACCGGATCGGCCTCGTGCTCGAACTTCGGCGAGTGCACGCCGACGATCGTGAGGGCGTCGGGGAAGCGCGCCTCGAGGGCACGCAGCTCGTCGAGGACGTGGAGGCAGTTGACACAGCAGAAGGTCCAGAAGTCGATGACGACCACGCGACCGCGCAGGGCAGCCAGATCGAGCGACCGGCCTCCGGTGTTGAGCCAGCCGCGGCCGACGAGCTCGGGGGCGCGCACGCGCACCCGCGAGCGCAGGGTGTCAGAGCCGGTGGGGCTCATCCGAGGCGCCGGTCGGTGAGGACGGGGAAGGAGTCACGCCACGCGGCGACCGCTCTCGTGTCGATCTCGATGCTCAGCACCTGCTCGTCAGCGCCGGCGGCGGCCAGAACCTTCCCGGTGGCGTCGACGACCTGCGAGTGGCCGCCCATCTCGTGACGTGCGTGGGTGCCGGCGGTGTTGCACTGGAGCACGACGCACTGGTCCTCGATCGCGCGGGCGCGGCCGAGGAGCGTCCAGTGCTCGACGCGGCGCATCGGCCACGCGGCCGGGACGACGAGCACCTCGGCGCCGGCGTCGACGAGCCGCCGGTAGAGCTCCGGGAAGCGCAGGTCGTAGCACGTCGACAGGCCCACCGGCACGCTGTCGCCGCCGGCGACAGGCACCTCGACGACGACCAGGTCGTCGCCCGCGTCGATGAGCAGCGGCTCGCCCTCGCCGAAGCCGAAGCGGTGGATCTTGCGGTAGGTCGCGACGAGCTCGCCCGTGGGCGAGAAGACGAGGCTGGTGTTCCACAGGCCCTTGTCGCCCGGCTCGAGGGGGTCGGCGCGCTCGATGATCGAGCCACCGTGCAGCGTCACGGCCGCGTCGCGCGCGGCCTCGGCGAGCGCGCTGGCGACCGGCCCGTCGACCGGCTCGGCGCGCTCGTCCCAGTGGCGGTAGTCGAACCCGCCCGCTGCCCAGAGCTCGGGCAGCACGACGAGGTCGTGCCCGGCCTGGGCGCGCACGAGGTCGGCTGCGCGGCTGGTGCGCTCGAGGACGGACTCGCCGTCGCCGTAGGCGAGCTGGATCAGGGCCACCTTCATGGCACCACTGTCACACGACTGCGGCGGGACACCCGTCGAGTGCCCAGCTCCCGACGCGTGTTCTGTCAGCAAGTGGGCACTCGACGGGTGGCGGTGCGCGGTCAGGCTTTGGTGCGGTCGTCGCGGTCGGCGAGCTGCGCCAGCCGGGCGTTGTATGCCTTGAGCTCGGCATCTCCGTCACGGTCGGCCTTGCGGTCGGCTCGCACCGACTCGGCCCGGTCGCTGCGGAACCACTGCATCGCCACGATGAGGGCCAGCAGGAGCGCCGGCAGCTCACCGATCGCCCACGCGACCCCGCCGCCGAAACGTTGGTCGGCGAGCCGGTCCTGCACCCACGCGATGTCGATCGTCTCGAAGAAGTCGCCGCCCAGCACGGTCGTGCCCGTGATCATCGCGACCCCGAAGAAGGCGTGGAAGGCGATGGTCGCGAAGAGCACGATGAGGCGCAGCGCCGGGCTCCAGCGCTTCGGTCCCGGGTCGACTCCGACGAGCACCCAGGCGAAGAGGTAGCCGGTGATCATGAAGTGCGCCGTCATGAGCAGGTGGCCGGTGTGCGTCGTCAGCGCGAGCTCGAACAGGCCTGTCCAGTAGAAGACGACGAGGCTCATGAAGAAGAACGCCGCCGCGAAGACAGGGTTGCCGAGGACCGCCATGAAGCGGGAGTGGACGAGCCCGAGCACCATCTCTCGCGGTCCGAGCGTGCCGTCGTGCCGGGGGCGCAACGTGCGTAGGGCCAGGGTGACGGGGGCGCCGAGCACCAGGAAGATCGGCACGACCATCGCCTCGAACATGTGCAGGGTCATGTGCCAGGAGAAGGCGACGCGCCCGTAGATGCCGAGCACCCCGTTGGTCGCGTAGATGAAGAGCAGCCAGCCGACCACCCAGGTCACCGTGCGCAGCACCGGCCACGCGTCCCCCCGGCGGCGCAGGCGGACGACTCCCGCGGCGTAGAGCCCGATGGCGAGCAGGCCGACCGCGAGGAAGAGCCACTCGACCCGCCACGCCGTGAGCCACGACATCGCCGTCGGCGCTGACGGCGCCGGGAAGCCCGTGAGCGCCAGGGCCGCCGACGGGTCACTCTCGGTCTCGGGCACCGGCGGGGCTGTGCGCGCGAGCGCGGTCGCGATGCCCACGGCCACGCCCATGACGACGGTCTCGCCGGCCGCCAGGCGGGCAAAGGCCAGCCTGCCCCCGGCGTCGATGCGCTCCAGCATGGCCCGCCTGTGCCACCAGCCGGCGACCCCGAGCGCCACGAAGGCAAGCACCTTGGCCAGCACGAGCAGGCCGTAGTCGGTGGTGAGGTCCTGCCACCCCGAGAGGCGCGTCGAGGCCGACATCACTCCCGAGCTGCCGACGATGACGAAGCACCACAGTGCGAGGCTGGAGTAGCGCCGGGCCACGATGCCGAAGGAGTCACCGAAGGAGCGGCGCAACACGACGAGCCCGAGCAGCCCCCCGAGCCACAGCGAGACGCCGACGAGGTGGGCGCCGAGGGCGTTGACAGCCGTCTCGTGGTCCGACGAGCCTCCTGCGTGCCCGGCAGGCGCGAGCACGAGTACTCCGAAGAGGGCGATGAGGGTGAGGGCCACCGTGGCAGCCCGGGTCGTTGCAAGGGCTGCGCCGGTGGCCACGAGGAAGGCCGCCATGGCCGACAGCACCATGACGCGGAGCGTGTCGATCGACCATGCCGAGGCCATGAGCTGGGCGCCGAACGACGGCTCGCTGAGCGGCATACCGGCGGCGTCGGCGAAGGTCAGCACGACACCCACGGCTGCGGCGAGGGCCCAGACGAAGGCCGCGCCCGTCGCGAGCTTGAGGGCGAGCGCGCGACGCGGCTCACCCGGCGCCGCACTCGCCGCGCGCGTCTCACCCGGGACCATCGTGGCGGCGAGCAACAGCACGCCGAGGGTGAGCGCCGCCGCGACGTCGCTGACGACCCGGACGAGCGGCAGCGCCGCCCGCACGACCGGCCCTGCGTCGGTGATGCCCGGAGGCGGGGCGGCCACGGCACCGGAGAACCGCGCCGCCAGCAGGCTCGAGACCAGCCCGGCGGCCACGACGCCGACCGTGACCCCGATCGTCAGGGAGGTGCGGCGCCCCGCGGGGGGGATGGCTCGCGGCACGGACGACATGGCTCAAGGGTAAGTAGTGTGGCCGCATGCCCATGCATCCGGCCGCCCCGGACGACCGCACCGGTCTGATCGACGCGCTCGACCAGACCGTCCAGTCCGTCATCGACCTCGGCTTCGGGTGCCGCGACGAGGACTTCGACCGGCCCACCCACTGCCCGGGATGGTCGGTGAAGGACCAGATCGCGCACGTCGTCGGTGTCGAGAAGTCCTTCGCCGGCATCCGCGCCGATCACGTCGACGTGCCCGACTACCCACACCTGCGGCACGACGCGGCCCGCGACATCGAGCGCGAGGTCGAGGCGCGGCGCGGTCGCACCGGCCGCGAGGTCGTCGCCGAGCTCGCCGACTTCCACCCCGAGCGCATCGCGTCGCTGCGCGAGTCGCCCGCCGACCTCGACACGGTCGTCGGTGGCGCGCTGGGGCCGGAAACGACTTTCGGCCATCTGCTGCGCATGCGCGTCATCGACACATGGGTCCACGAGCAGGACATCCGCAACGCCCTGGACCGGCCCGGCGACCTCGACACCCCCGCCGCCGCGCTCTTCACCGAAGCCGCCTTGCGCGCCCTGCCGCGCATCATCTCTCGGGTTGCCGGCATCGGCCCGGGCCACGCCGTCGTCGTGGACGTCACCGGCCCCGTGGTCGCCCGCGAGGGTGCCCGCGTCGTCACCGGTGAGGACGAGCGCCCTTACGGGGAAGCACTTTTCAGCGGGCACCACCGACCCGAGGGCGAGGACCAGCTCGACGTCACGTCGATCCACCTGACGACCCACGCGCTCACTCGGCGGGCTGCCGGACGGCGCTCGACCGACGAGATCCACTACACGGTGACCGGTGACGACGAGATCGCGCGGCGGGTCCTTGACGCGCTGGTGGTCACCGCCTGAGCGTCGGCGCAGAGCCCGGGAGCGGCCCGTGGAGAGGGTCGCTCACCACCCCGCCCCCATACACCATTTCAGGTCTGAATGGGAATGCCGGCGGCCTTGCTATTCAAGGCTGAGCCGCCTAGCGTCAAGGTGTCGGTCAAGCCAGCGCCGTATCGGGGATCACCCGGAGGACCCATGACCGACATCTTGTCGGGTCCGCGCAAGGATGCGCAGACTCGTAATCTCATCTCAGAGCTACGCACCGCGGAGAGCAAGGACGACCGCACCCGGGCACTGGAGCGCGTGACCATGCTGCACATGCCGCTCGCCCGCTCCCTCGCCCACCGCTACTCGGGCAAGGGCCTCGACCGCGAGGACCTCGAGCAGGTCGCCTTCCTGGCTCTGCTCAAGGCGATCCAGCGCTTCGACCTCAGCAAGCCGACCGAGTTCGGCGCCTACGCGACGCCGACCATCACCGGTGAGCTGCGCCGGCACTTCCGCGACCACGGGTGGCTCGTCCGCCCGCCGCGTGAGCTGCAGGAGCGCCGACAGCTCGTCACCGACGCCCGGTCACGGCTCGAGCAGCAGCTCGGGCACGACCCGGCGCTCGACGAGATCGCCGAAGAGCTCGAGCTCACCACCGAGTCGGTGCGCGAGGCGCAGGTCGCCGCGAGCAACCTGCGACCCGCGTCGCTCGACGCGACAACGGCTGACGGCAGCCGACCGGTGCTCGACCTCTTCGACAGCAACGCCCGAGGCAGTTCTGACCCGGCGCTCGACGAGAGCATCGTCGTGCGCACGGCTCTCGAGCGTCTGCCCGCTCGTGACCAGCGCATCGTCGAGCTGCGCTTCACCAACGACCTCACGCAGGCTGAGATCGCCCAGTCCATGGGCCTGTCGGCGATGCAGGTCAGCCGCCTGCTGCGCCGCACCCTCGACACCCTCCGCTCGACGCTGGACGCCGAGGGCATCCGCTCGGCCTGAGGTCAGCAGGTGAGGTTCGCCTCGGCGGGATCCCACCGGTCGACCTCAGCTAGGCCGCAGGAGACTGGCTGGCGGCCGGGAGGGTCAGGACGAGCGCGTCGCGCCGAACTGGCTCTCCTGGCCCTCGACCACCTGCGCGGCGACGTGCGCGAGCTTCATGTTGAGCTCCTGCGACGTGCGGCGCAGCAGGTCGAAGGCCTCCTGGCCGTTGACGTGGTGCGCCGACATGAGCAGTCCGACGGCCTTGCCGATCTCGCGGTTGCTCTGGAGCCCTTCGCGCAGGGTCGCCGCCTCCTCACGGGCTCGGATCGCCATGAGTGCGACGGAGGCGAACGACGCGATGACCGCACCGACGTCGGCGGACTTCACCGTCAGCCCGTTGGGCGTGTCCGAGAAGATGTTGAGCGCGCCCACCTTGTCGCCATCGAGCAACAGCCGGTAGCCGATCGCCGAGCGCACCGGCGTCTCGGCGACGATGCGCGCGGTGAAGCGCGGCCACGGGGTGCGGGTGTCGGTCAGGTCGGGGTCGTGCTGGTAGGCCTCGTCGAGGATGGCGTCGACGCACGGCCCCTCGCCCACCTCGAGCTCGATCTGGTCGATGCGGCGGGCGATGTCGTCGGTGCTGGCTGCGGTGGCGAAGCGGTCGCGCGTGCGCACGAGCAGCGACGCGCGGTCGCACCCGTCGATGAGCCGCTTGGCGGAGTCGACGACGGCCTGGTGGATCGACCCCGAGTCGGCGCCCGCATAGATGAGGGCAGACAGCTGACGGAACACGTCGTGGATGGTCGCATCGACGGACTGTGCTGACGGGTTGTCGCTCGACATCAGGCTCCTCTGTGGCGCTGCACCTGCCTCGGCGGGCCAGGACTGCCCTGCGGTGCGCCGCCATCATCCCATCTACCCATCCGTGCAGCGCTCAACACCCAGACCCGGGCAATGCGGACCGGAGTGCGACCGACCGACGACGCGGCAGATCACCCTGCCGGGTTTGACGACGTCCGCGGCCGGAGTGATACTTGCTTGCTGCAAGCAACCACTTTCCCGGGGAGGATGAGCCATGGCCGTGAGCCACCAGGAGGCGAACGACGTCTTCCTGTCCCTGCTGCGCGTGCAGAAGCTGCTGCTGGCAGCCCGCAACGCGTCTCCGCGCGTGCACGAGGGCGTCGACGCGGCGGCATACCCCGTGCTCTTCATCATCGCTGGAGCCGGGCCGGTCCGCGTCTCCGACATCGCGACCAACCT
Source organism: uncultured Actinomycetota bacterium (assembly GCA_963697735.1). Classification (GTDB taxonomy): domain Bacteria; phylum Actinomycetota; class Actinomycetes; order Actinomycetales; family Dermatophilaceae; genus Humibacillus. Next base: position 175,918 of record CAVOOZ010000002.1, read on the forward strand.
GCACAGCGACGTGTCGACCGTGAGCCGCCAGGTCAGCGCCCTCGTGACGCACGGCCTCGTGGCCAAGGAGACCGACCCCACCGACGGGCGGGCGCAGGTCGCCTCGCTCACCGGCGAAGGCCGTTCCGTGCTGGGACTCCTCCAGTCGACCCGTGCCCAGTGGTTCCAAGGGCTGCTGGCCGACTGGGACGGACAGTCCGCCACCACCTTCATCCGGCAGCTGCGCTCCCTCGGCGACGCGCTCGACGCGCACCTGAGGGCCCGCGGCCAAGCCCTTCCCATCCTCCCCTTCCACTCCACCCAGGAGCAATGACATGGACGAAGTGACAGCCGGGGGGCCCCGCACCGCGGCGCCCGCCCCGCTCTCCCACAAGGAGATCGTGACGATCCTCATCGGCTTGATGATGGGGATGTTCCTCGCGGCCCTTGACCAGACGATCGTCGCGAGCGCCATGCGCGTCATCGCCGACGACCTGCAGGACCTCGCCGGCCAGGCATGGGTCACGACGGCCTACCTCATCACGGCCACCATCACGACGCCGCTCTACGGCAAGCTCGGTGACATCTACGGGCGCAAGAAGCTCTTCCTCTTCGCCATCACGATCTTCACGATCGGCTCGATGCTGTGCACCTTCGCGTGGTCGATCCCGTCGCTCGCCGCCTTCCGTGCGGTGCAGGGCCTCGGCGCCGGCGGTCTCTTCTCGCTCGCCCTCGCCATCATCGGCGACATCGTGCCGCCGCGTGAGCGCGCGAAGTACCAGGGCTACTTCCTCGCCGTCTTCGGCACCTCGAGCGTCATCGGTCCCGTCGTCGGCGGCGTCCTCTCCGACCAGGAGACCATCCTCGGGATCACCGGCTGGCGCTGGGTCTTCCTCGTCAACGTGCCGATCGCCATCGCCGCGCTGGTCGTGGTGTCGCGCACGCTGCACCTCAAGCACACGCGCCTCGACCACCGCGTCGACTACTGGGGCGCGCTGGCGCTCACCGTCACGCTCGTGCCCCTGCTCATCGTCGCGGAGCAGGGTCGCCAGTGGGGCTGGGACTCCCCGACCGCGATCGCCTGCTACGTCATCGGCCTGCTCGGCTTCGTCGCGTTCATCCTCATCGAGCGCTCGATGGCCGAGGAGGCGCTCATCCCGCTGCGCCTCTTCCGCAACCGCACCATCGCCTCGGCCTCGATCAGCTCGGTCTTCATCGGCATGGGCATGTTCGGGGGCCTGGCCGCGCTGCCGCTCTACCTGCAGATCGTCACGGGCTCCAGCCCGATGGAGGCCGGCCTGCAGCTGTTGCCGATGACCCTCGGCATCATGGCCGGCTCGATCTTCTCGGGCCAGACGATCTCCCGAACGGGTCGCTACCGCATCTTCCCGATCATCGGCTCGGCGCTGCTCGTCGGGTCGCTGTTCGCCTTCCACTACGTCGGGGCCGACACCCCGCTCTGGAAGACGATGGTCACCATGGTCTTCTTCGGCATCGGCCTCGGCTTCAACTTCCAGCCGCTGACCCTCGCCGTGCAGAATGCCGTCGACCGTCGCGACATGGGTGTGGCCACCTCGTCGGCGACCTTCACCCGCCAGATCGGTGGCACGCTCGGCACGGCTGTCTTCCTGTCGATCCTCTTCTCGCAGGCCGGCACCAAGATCACCGAGGCCTTCTCCGCGATCGCGCCGACGCCCGCCTTCCAGGCGGCCCTGCGCAACCCCACGGGTGGCGATCCTGCCGTCAACAAGGCCTTCGCCGAGCAGCTCCAGGCCTCGCAGCAGTCGGGCGGTGCGGGCGGCGGTATCGGAGGGGCGGCGCTCTCCGACAGCTCGTTCATCAACCAGCTCGACCCGAGGCTGGCCAAGCCGTTCCTCGTGGGCTTCTCCGACGCCATGTCGGTCGTCTTCCTCGTCGCGGCCGGGGTGCTCGTGCTCGCCTTCATCGCCTCGCTCTTCCTCCCGCACGTCGACCTCGGCCCCAAGCCGGGGGCGGAGGCGGCCGAGGACGACGACGCCGTCGTGGTCCCTGCCGGGCACTGATCCGGGTCGCGCGAGAGGCCACGTCACTGCGGTGACGTGGCCTCTCGGCGTTCCTCAGGACCCCGAGGTCGTGGGCCCGTATGCCGCCTGGCGGGCTCAGCGCGGGGTCGTGCAGCTCGCGACGCTAGCCCTCGCGGCGTCGCAACGACCACATCTGCGGTGACCGCTCGAGCTCGACGGCGACGTCCCACGGCAGTCCACCGGGGGCAGTCTCGCGCCGGAAGCTCGCGACCGTGCGGCGCGCGAGCTCCGGGTCCGCGGCCACCCGGGTCGCCAGCCCGAGGGCACGGTCCTGCACGTCGCCGTCCTCGTAGGCCGCCCAGGCCAGTCCCAGCGCGACGGCGCGCTCGCCGTCGACCTCCTCGCCGAAGAGCCCCAGCGCGGCGGCGGCCTCACGTCCGGCGACCCGGTTGAGCAGGGTGAAGTGCCCGCCGCCCGGGTGGATGCCGATCTGGGCGAAGCCGGGCAGCAGCCGCGCGGTGCGCGAGACGATGCGCAGGTCTGTCGCCAGCGCGAGGTTGAGGCCCGCCCCGACGGCCGCGCCCCGCACGGCGGCGATGGTGGGGATGGCGACCTCGCCGATCGTCGTGAAGGCACGATAGACGATCTCGAGGTTGCGGTAGGCGCTGTCCTCGACGGGGTCGCGGCCGGTGTCGGCGAGCACGCTGCGCACCGCCCCCGCGCAGAAGTGCGACCCCCCGGTGACGATGAGCGCCCCCACCGACGCGTCGGCCTCGGCGGCGCGGGCCGCGTCGATGAGCTCCTGCGACATCTCCACCGAGAGCGCGTTGCGCCGCTCCGGGGCATCGAGGGTGATGACCGCGACGCCATCGGACACCTCATAGCGGACCTCGGTCATGCGCTGCATCTCCTTCGTTGCCGTCGCCCGGGTTCGATGTATTGCGCGGTCTCGGGTGACCGCGGAACACATCGAAGGCGGCGGGTGGGTCAGGTCGGGGGTGGGGTCTTGGCCCGGCCGGTCGTCATGAGCGACCACAGCCGGTCGTGGCCGGCCGATACGGCGAGGCTCGTCAGCGTCTCGTCCCACTCGTGGAGCGAGCCGTATTCACTACGTCGGGCGAGGATCGGCTTGGTCAACGTGTGCAGCTCGTGCTCCAGCGTCGTGCCGATCGCGCCGAGGACCTGGTGGGCCCCGCGCACGACCACCGACGACCCGTGACCGACGCACGACTTGGCCACGCCGACGGCGAAGAGCATGCCGGGATCGGTCCAGTTCGTCGCCGAGGCCCTCGCCACGGCGGCGTCGGTCGCCGCGCGCCCGAGTGCGGTCTCGGCCGCGATGTCGCTGACGAGGTGCTGCACCGCCTGGAAGCGCCCGATCGGTCGACCGAACTGGGTGCGCTCGGCCACATGGCGCAGCACGATCTCGACGATGCGCTCCATCGCGCCGACGATCTGGGCACTGCGCGCCAGTGCCCCCCGCAGGTGGAACTGCTCGCCCACCACGTGCGACACGACGTCGCCTGCCTCGAGCTGATCGACCTCGAACTCGACTGTGTCGCATGGCTCCCCGGCGATGTTGCGCCGTTCCGTGAGCGCGACGTGCTCGATGGGCACGTCGGCGACGCGCCACCTGTCGCCGTCCTCCCAGAGCGCCACGACATGGGTCGCCTCCCGGGCCCACGTGACGTTGAGGGCGACCCCCGAAGGGTCCGGACGGCATACGGTGCGCAGGCCCCCGTCGTCGGGCAGGCCGGCTGCCTCGAGCAGCCACCCGGCGAGCACGTCGTGCTCGACGAGGGGCACCGGGGCAGCGGCTCCCGCCGCGATACCGAGCAGTGCCGCCGCATCGGCCCAGGTGCCTCCGCTGCCCCCGCGCTCGGGCGACCCGGTGAGCCGGGTGAGGCCGAGCTGCTCGAGCTGGGCCCAGAGGTCGCGGTCGAGGTCGACGACGTGGGTGGGCGTCGGGCGCTTGGCGCGGTAGGCCGCGAAGAGCTCGGTCAGCACGCCCACGAGGTCGGGGTCGGCCCCGTGCAGCTCGACGAGGGGCGCGTCGGGGGTCATCAGCGCATCCCCAGCCCGCGGGCGATGACCCCGCGCAGGATCTCGTTGGTGCCGCCGCGCAGGGTGAAGCCGGGCCGCTGCAGGATGGCGGCGTGCAGGAGGGTGTAGAGCTCGTCGTCCTGCACCCACCCCGAGGCCGTGAGTCCGTCGACGTAGTCGGCGATGTCGCCCTCGGTCGTCGTGCCGAGCACCTTGACGATGGCTGCGGTGGTGTCGGCGGGCTCGTGCGCCTCGAGGGCGTGCGAGACGGCGAAGGACATCTGGTGCAGGCCGGCGACCCGCGCGACGAGCCGGCCCAGGCCCTCGTCGAGCGGGAGGCGCCCGTCGTCCATCGCCTGAGCAGCAGCCGCGAGCAGCTGGTAGGTCGACAGCACCCGCTCGGGGCCGCTGCGCTCGAAGGCCAGCTCGGAGGTGACCTGCGCCCATCCCGCGCCGAGGCGTCCGAGCACCCGGTCGTGGGGCACGAAGACACCGTCGAGGTGCACCTCGTTGAAGTGGTGGTCGCCGTTCATCGAGACGATCGGCCGGATGTGCACGTCCGGCCCGTGCAGGTCGACGATGAACTGGCTGAGGCCGTCGTGGCGGCGCACCGGGTCGAGCGGCTCGGTGCGTGCGAGCGCGAAGAAGGCGTCGGCCTCGTGGGCACCGCTCGTCCACACCTTGGTGCCGGTGAGCCGCCAGCCACCGTCGACCCGATCGGCCCGCGTCCGCACGCTCGCGAGGTCGGATCCCGAGTCGGGCTCGCTCATGCCGATGCCGAAGACGAGCTCGCCCCGGCTGATCCCGGGGAGGAAGGCCTCCTTCTGCTCCTCGGTGCCGTAGGTCAGCAGGGAGGGACCGATCTGGCGCTCGGCGATCCAGTGGGCCGCGACGGGCGCACCGGCGACGAGCAGCTCCTCGGTGACGACGAAACGCTCGAGATAGGTGCGGCCGCGGCCGCCGTAGCGCTCCGGTATGACCATCCCGAGCCAGCCGCGCCGGCCGAGCTCACGGGTGAAGCCGCGATCCCAGCAGGTCAGCCAGGTGTCGACATGGGGCTCGAAGGCACCCTCGCGCACCTGCTCGGCGAGGAAGCCACGCACCTCGAGCCGCAGGTCGGTGAGCGCAGGAAGCTCCCTGGGGACGGGTGGGAGCAGACCGGCAGCCATGCCTTCCCTTCCTCGGACGGGCGGTGTGTCGGCCACTCTCCCACACCCCGTCCGCCGCGCCCCTGACACCCTTCAGGGCTGAATGTCGCCCCGTCGCGGGTGGACCGGTCAGCCCCCGGAGACGATGAGGTAGGCGCAGAGGGCGACGATGACGGCGGTGATGAGCGCAGCGACCGCCGTCGTGAGCGGGCGGTTGACCAGCCCACCCATCAGCCGGCGGTCACGGGTGAAGAGCAGGAGCGGGATCAGCGTGCCCGGCAGCGCGAAGGACAGCACGACCTGGCTCCAGACGAGCGCGCTCGTGGGGTCGACGCCGAAGCCGAGGATGATGAGCGCGGGCACGACGGCGAGCAGTCGCCTGCAGGAGGGGTGCGATCGGCCGGCGCCCGAAGCCGGCCATGACGACATCCCCCGTCTGCACGCCGACGAGCGTCGAGGCCAGCCCCGAGGCGAGCAGGGCCACGGCCAGCATCGTCGCGGCGAGCTGCCCCGTGTTGGCGGCGAGCGCGGCATACGCCGACTCGATGCTCGCCCCGGCCTGACCGGGCAGGCCCGCCGAGAAGACGACCAGGCTGACGTTGGCCGCCCCCGCCACGGTCATGGCGATGACGACGCTGCGCACGGTGCGCCGACCGGCGCGCAGGCGCTCGACCTGCGAAACCTGCGCCGAGCCGTCGTCGCGGCCTCGGGACGCCGCCGAGTGGAAGTGCAGGGCGTGCGGCATGACGGTCGCCCCGACGATGCCGACGGCGAGCAGGGCCGCCGACGAGTCGAGCGGGCCAGGCACGACCGACTGCAGCAGGGCGACCCGATCGACATCCGCGATGAAGACCTGCCACAGCAGCGAGGCGATGATCACGACGAGCAGCACGAGCACGACCGAGTCGAAGTGGCTGCGGCCGCGCACCTTGAGCCCGAGCACGACGAGGCTGAACGCCGTCACGCACACGGCGCCCACCATGAGCGGCATGTCGAAGAGGAGCTTGAGCGCGATGGCCCCACCGACGATCTCGGCGAGGTCGGTCATGATGACGACGAGCTCGGCCTGCGCCCACAGCAGCAGCCGCCCGACGCCCGGGAAGCGCTCGGAACTGTGCTCGGCCAGGCTCTTGCCGGTGACCATGCCGAGCTTGGCGGCGAGGTACTGGATGACCATCGCCGAGCCGCTGGCGAAGACGACGACCCACACGAGCGTGTAGCCGTGCTCGGCACCGGATCTGATGTTGACCCCGAAGTTGCCGGGATCGACGTAGGCGATCGCCGCCAGCAGGGCCGGAACGAGCGTGCGCGGGGAGGTGATCGTGCCACCGAGCCCGCGCTCGGGCGACGCCTCGTCGACCCGGCGCGGCTCCTGCGCCACTCGCTCACCCATGGGCACAGCATCGAGCCTCGGGGCCGGTGACGCCAACTCCCTGCTCACATTGAGACGGGTCTCACCGCCCGGTCCAGGGTCCAAGGGGGCTTCGCGGTCACTTCGCGGCGGCGACGCCCAGCAACGCGGCGAGCCCGAGAGCGCTGCGCGGGTCGTAGGCCGCGGTCCACAGCCCACCGTGCACCGCGGCATACGCCTCGTCCTGCCAGGGGTGCGGCTGCGCGGGTGAGCCGGCGCGCAGGTCGTGCACCAGCAGGGCCGCCATCAGCGTGTTGGCGGTGCCGGGCTCGAAGACCTCGATGCCGAAGCGGTGGGCGCCGGCGTAGGCCGCGGCGAGCGCGCGGTTCTTGACGACCGAGCGGGTGCGCGTCGGAGGCGCGACCTTGAGCGACACGCAACCCACCCTCGGCGCGGTATGCCGTCGCCCTCCATCGCTGGAGCCGCTTGGCGAGCAGGTAGTTGGGCCCCTGCTGCAGGACGACGCTGTCATTGATGCCCGGAGCCTCAGGCCCTCCGACGGGCACGTAGTTGCGGCGCAGCAGCCGCCCACCGGAGAGCGTGCGCAGCGGCACGCGGAGCACCTTGCTCGTGCGGCGCTCGGCGTAGTTGGTGACCGAGCGTGCGACGGCCGACCCCGGCACGGCGAAGACGTCGGTCGGGGTGGCGAGGAAGGCAAGGGCCACCTCGTCCTGCCCCCGGGTCTCGACGACGCGGGCGCTCAGGGCGTCGACGGCCGCCGAGACCCGCACGTTGGTGGCGCCGTCGGCATAGACGTAGTTGCCGAGGACCAGCGGCCCCTCGAGTCGCTCGACCCACTGCGTCACGGCGCCGAGGTCGTGCACGAGGTCGCCGCCGAGACGCTCGGCGAGCGGTGAGTCACCGCGCCGCACCGGCACGGTGATGGACCCGGCGCTCTTGCGGGTCTCGTTGATCAGCCTCTCCCACAGGTCTTTTCGCGGTAGGTCGACGGCTCCTACATCGGCGCCCCACCGCAGCAGCGTCCGCAGGGGGCCCATCTCGGCGGCCGCGCCGAGCACGACGACCGTGCGGTCGGAGAGGTCGAGCCAGTCGGGGTTGTCGATGACCGCGCCGATGGCCTCGGCGCAGGACGGCTCGACGGTGCCCTCCTCGACCCACGTGTCGACCTGGCGACGAAGCGCATCCCCCGAGAGCCGCTGACCGGCATACGGGACGGAGAGGGTGCGGTCGGGTGCGGCGACCCCACGGATCGTCTCGTGCCCCAGTTCCGTATCGGGAGGCCGGGCGAAGGCGTCGGTGAGCGGGCGGTCGTCGCCTCCCGCTGACCAGCGCATCCGATCCTGCAGTGCCGCGATGCCGTCGCGAGCGATGGTCACGGCGGAGGCGTCGGACGACAGGCCCGCCTCGACGAGGCGCCGGAAGTGTGGGAGGTAGCCCTGGCGCCAGTTCGTCTCGCGCGCGGCCGAGGCCGCACCGACCGGGTCGACGGCGCTGAGCGCCTGAGCCACGACGGACCGGCCCACCACCGCCGTGCTGCGCCGGCCGGAGGAGGCATCGACAGGGAAAACCACACCGCTGGAGTCGCTCATGGGCTCATCCTGCCGGAGGCTGGGTCGGGCGCGGTTGGCGCTGGCACGCCACCCAGTGGTGTGCGCCACTGGGGGCGCATGACAGCGACGGAACGGCGGACAATGAGAGACATGAGCGAAATGACGGCAACCCAGGGCGCGAGTCTCGAGCAGGACCGCGCCACCGAGCTCGAGCGGCTCGCGGCCCTCCGCCGAGAGTTCGACGGCGTGGTCGAGGCGGCCGAGGGTGACAACGGCGACGACGAGCACGACCCGGAGGGTCTGACGATCGCCTACGAGCGCTCGCAGATCGCCGCCTTCATCACCCAGGCCGAGGAGCACCTCGCCGAGATCGAGGCGGCGCAGAAGCGCATCGCCGACGGCACCTACGGCCTGTGCACGGTGTGCGGTCGACAGATTCCCGCCGCTCGACTCGAGGCCCGCCCGACGGCGACGACCTGTGTCGAGCACACGGCCACCGCGAGGTCCACGCCCGTCTGAGGGCTCGGTCATATCGTCCGTCCGGTGTGGCCGACCGCGCAGCAGTGAGGGCCCGTATTGGCGGACCCTCACTGCTTGTGCCTGCGCCCCGTCAGGGACGCGTCGTCACGGCGATGCCACGGTCACCACGTTCGACCAGGTGTTGCCCACGGCGTTGCGCGCGCCCACACGGACGTACCAGACCTGGCGGGTGAGGTTGCCCGTGGTCAGCGACCGGGCGGTCGAGTTCGTCGTCTGCGCGCCTGCCACCGTCGCGAAGTTGCTCGTGGCGCTCCACTGGACGGTGTAACCGGTAGCGCCGGTCACCCCGCTCCAGTTGACGGTGAGCCGTTCGTTGTTGCCGGCGAGGGCTGCTGTCGCGGTCGCGGTCGGCGCTGTGGCCAGCACCGCCCCGATCACGGCAGTTGCCGTGTTCGATGCGCTTGAGCTCCCGGCGAGGTTCACAGCGGTGACCCGGTACTGGTACGAGGTGCTCTGGGACACGGTGGTGTCCACGTAGGTCCGCGTTCCGGTGCCGCCGACGCCTGGCGCGGTGGCGATCTTGGTGAAGGCTCCGCCGTTGGTGGCTCGCTCGATGAGGAAGCCCGACTCGGTCGTCGAGTTGTCCCGCCAGCTGAGCCCGACCTGTGGACCGAACTGGGACGTTGCGGTGAGCAGGCTGGGTGCTGCCGGCGGGGCCGGCAGGTTGACCCCGACCGTTGTGGGGGTGGACTTGGCCGTCAGGCTCGGGTAGGCGCCTCCGTATCCCACCGTGTTCTGGGTGATGACCCGGTAGATGTACGGGGTCGTCCGGTTGGATCCCTGGTCCGTGAAGGTGCGGGTCGCGCCCTTCGCGTTCGTCACCGCCAGGGTCACCGGAAGTGTGCCGGCGTCGACCCAGGTGGTCCCATCGGTGGTGCGCTGGATGAGGTAGGACGTCTCGGTGATCGAGTTGTCCGTCCAGGTCAGGGTGACCCGGCCGTTGTTGCCCGTCCCGGTGATGGCCCAGGTGATGGAGCCGTCGGCGACGGGGTTGGGCGGCAGGGCGAGCGACTCGGGCCGCATCATGTCCATTTCCTCGTGGCTGAGGATGTGGCAGTGGATGACGTACTCCCAGCCGAAGTTGACCAGCGAGTTGACGATGGCACCGGTCGGGTTCCCTTGCGGGTCGATGTTGTTGAAGGCGCTGGTGTCACCGGCCGGCATCATCGGGTTGAGCAGCCGGACAGCGTTCGGCACCTCGAACGGGACCTTCGGGATGATCGGCCGCAGCGCCACGATGGTGTCCTCCAGCGGGCTCATCCGCACGGTGTCCTTCCAGCCCAGCTCGCTGGGCTCGGTCGGGATGATGATGTTGTCCCACGTCACCCGGTTGACGATCTGGACGTCGTAGAGGTGGAAGTGGATCGGGTGGGTGTCGACTCCGTTGTGCGTGAACCGCCAGATCTGTGTGCCGTCCGCGGCGGTGCTGATCGGTGTGACCTTGACGTCACCGGCCGGGAGGCCGCCCGCGTCGAGGTTGACCTCAGCCTTGGGCAGGTTGGTGCCGTCGATGAGTTCCGTGGAGGGATTGACGTACGGATACAGGGTGACGTTCTGCAGTCCGGGCGTCGGGGGTTGGGCCTCGATGCCCATCGTGGCCTGCATCCGACCGAACTCGTCGAACGTCGTCGAGTTCATCTCGTCGTGCAGGGCCTTCGGACCCAGCGGCACACTCATCTTGGCGTTCGGCGCCTTGAGGGTGTTGAACCCGAACGTCGTCGTGTCGCTGACCCGCACCAGGCCGTCGCAGCGCGTCAGGGTGCTGCCCGGCGCGTTGCAGTTGCTGCTGGCCGCGAAGCCTGAGCCGTAGGCCGAGTTGTAGGCCGCCTGCCCGACGATCACCGGCGGCTGCCCGGACTCGAAGACGCCGGTGCCGGCTGCGTTGTGCTTGAACGCGTTCTGCAGCTTGGTCAGGTCGAAGGCAGGCGCGGCGGGGTTGGCCGCGATGGTGACCTGCATGACGGTGCGGGTGTTCGGCCCGTAGCCCGGCATCACGCTGGGCGCTCCGTTCGGGCTGAGGTCCGGGCCGCCGGTGTAGTAGTCGTATGACGGGACCCGTGCCGGGAAGGCCGCGGGCGCGTCGTTGTAGAGGATCAGCGTCTTGCCGGCGAACTTCGAGAAGTCGACGATGGCGTCCGCCCGCTCGGCCGGTGCGAGCAGCAGCGAGTGCTTGTCGACGTTGCCGACGTCGAACCGGGTCGGGTCGGTGATCCAGGTCGTCGGCTGCTGGCCGTCCACCACGGCCGGGGCGGGCAGGAAGCCGCCCTCGGTTCCGATCTGGACCCAGTCCGGGCCGGCAGCGTTGTTCTTCGCGTCCGCCGGGGTGGGGGACACGTTCGGGTCGGTCTGCGCCGCCGCGAGCTCAGCGGCGTTGAGCTTGACCTCGGTCTTGTCCGTCCCGCCGTTGGCCGGGTCCGAGTCAGCCGTGTACCACTGGAAGTTGAAGAAGCGGTCGTTGGCGGCGTTGAGCAACCGCAAGCGGTACGTCTTCGGCTCCAGGGTCAGCTTGGGGTAGGCCACGCCGTTGACGACGGGGGTGTCGTTGAACTGCTCCATGCCGGCCGAGATGTTCGGGGTGCCGGGAATCAGCTCCGGCTCGCAGAACGGGTCGGTGTCGTACTGCCAGGTCGACGGGACGTCGAGGTTGCAGCTCGGGTCGTAGTACGGGTTCTTGATCGGCCCGTACTTGGTGTCGGCAGCTGGTGGCCAGAACCACGGACCGTACATCCACCGGCCGTAGGCGCTCATTCCCGACGGGTCGCCGGGGTTCTGAGCCGGCATGTAGACGTGGTGGTACCAGAGACTGCCCGGGCCGCCCCAGCGTTGCGCATCCCACGTCGGGTCCTGCCCGTAGGTCTTCGCGCCGGTGTTCGGATCGACGCCGTCCCTGAGCTGGGCGTCACTGGGCACGAAGGTCTTGTCCTGGACGATGAGCGGCACCGTGTCGGCAGCGGCGGGAATGACCCCGTCGGCGATGAGCTTCTTCTCGGTGTCATCCGTGATGGCGTAGCCCGCAGCCTCACCGGCGTACACGTTGAGTCGCGTGATACCCCACGAGTGGTCGTGGTAGAACATCAGCCGCGCGCTCTGCTGGTTGCTGTAGAAGAACGTCGAGCAGCCGTCGTTGCTCGGCTCGCACAGAGTGGGGCTGCCGGGAGGGCGGTGTCCTTCATGTCGGGGACGTTTTGCACGCTGACGCCCTGCGGCCACGTGGTGGTCTGGTTCGCCGGGGTGATCCACTGGTGCGGCGTGCCGTCGCTGATCCACGGGGTGACGCCGCCGTGCAGGTGCAGGGTGGCCCGGTTGTCCTTGAAGCACATGTTCGACTTCGAGGCCTCGGTGCACAGCGGGTTGCGGATGCCGTCCATGACGGTGGAATCGTTCGTCGGCGCCGCCATCGCCATCGGACCCATGCCCGAGCCCATCATGCTGCTGTCCGTGGGCAGGAAGAGATCGCCTGCTGTGCCCGTGGGCAGCAGGTTCCGGAAGACGATCCGGACCGGCTTGTCCTTCGTCGCGCCGATGAACGGCCCGAGGTACTGCGGGTCGCTCACCCCCGTGTACCCGCCGGCGACCGGGGCGGTCGTCCCGTCCACCAACGCGTTGGTCAGTGGGACGCCACTCGCGATGCCCTTCGCCGCCAGCTCAGGCGTCCACAGCTGGACGTAGCCGCGCACCAGAGTGCCCGAGCCGGGCAGCTCGGACGAGAACTTGGTCCGGTACTGGACCAGGCCGATGACGTACTCATCAGCCTTCACGCCGTCGTAGGACGTCTCCACAGGCACCGCATTCGGGATGAACTTCGTCCCGTCCGTCGGGCACGCCGGCGGGGTGCACGTGCCGGGCAGGTCGTCGACGAACTTCTTCATGCCCTGCGTGAGGTAGCCGGAGCCCTTGGTGTCGACGGTGATGGCCGTGATAGCACCCACGTCTGTGAGCGCCGTGGCACCCGCGCCGGTGCCGCCGCCGACCGGGTCGCTGACCGCCACCGTCGGGGCACCCGTGTAGCCGGTGCCGAAGTCGACGACGTTCACCGCAGACAGCTCCAGCGTGGCGACAGCAGTGGCCGGCCCGCCGCCGTCAGGGAAGTTGAGGGGATCGAACTGCGTGCCGTTGCGGATGAAGACTGCCGGCGCCGTGGTGTAGCCCGTGCCGGGGTCGTCCACGATGACCGCGGTGATGCTTCCGTTGGCGTCCATCCCGTCGACGGGGTCGCCGTTCGCGACCATCGGGACGTGGCCCTTCGCCGAGGTGCCGTCAGGACTGTCCGGAAGGTCGAAGTCGACCGTGGGCATCGTGTAGCCGCTGCCACCGTCGGTGATCGCGATGGCGTCGACGCCACCCGAGGCGATGGCCGTCGCTCCCGTGCCTCCACCGCCCGAGAGAGACACGTCGAACGAGGTGTAGCCAGAGCCCTTGACGACGTCGGTGAAGCCGATGACGGTGCCGGAGCTGCTCACGGTAGCCGTCGCGGCCGCGGCGGAACCGCTCCCGCCGATCGTCACGGACGTCGCGCCAGCGACGTAGTCATGCCCGGGCGAGGTGACATCGATGCTCTTGATGCCGCCGTCGACCGGGTCGACCTGGGCGACGGCGGTCGCTCCCGTGCCGGCGCCCGAGATGTCCACCTCGGCCGTGGGGAGGGTCAGTGGGCTGCTGGCCCAGTTCGGCCAGGGCCCGAAGTAGTGCGGGACCTTCGTCTCATCCGTGGGCCCGGCCGGCAGGGCCGAGGCGACCGTGGCCGGCACCACCGCCGCCTGCATGCCGAGAGCCAGCACCGTCGCGGCACTCGCCACGATGGTGCACAACCATTTGCGTGAACTGCTACCTGACATCTTCCTACCTACCTGTGACCGATCGCCTGACCAACCGAATTCACAAAGGCTAGGCAGAGAGACGATCTGACAGAGGGCTTTCGCGAGCATCCAAGATGCGAAACCTTTTGCGCCCAAAGGGATTCCGGAAAAGTTCTTCTTCCATCCACATTGTTCTCAACTGTGCCGGGAACTCATGAATCGGGACATGGCGCAAGGCTTCAAACCGGCAAAAGGTACAACCGGCCAGGTGGTGTGACGAAGCACTCTTCACCCTTCCTGAACGACTCCCCAAGACCGGTCTAGCGTTGAATCATGAGAAGGAAAGGTTGGACGTTCCTCTCCAACCACGGGCACGTTCTCGTTTGCCTGGCGGATGACCCCGACATGCTGCTCAAGGACGTCGCCGCCCGCGTGGGCATCACGGAGCGCTCTGCCCAGCAGATCGTCACCGACCTCGAGGACGCGCAGGTCATCAGTCGGCACAGGGAGGGTCGACGCAACCGCTACACGATGCGTCGGGAGGTGCGGTTCCGGCACCCCCTCGAATCAGGGTTGCGTGTCGGCGACTTTCTTGATTTCGTACGCTGCCGTCCGCGCCTCCACATGACGCGTGAGGCTGACGCCTCGGCCCTCCTCTTCGGCCGCGAGGCCCACTGAACAGCGTGGCCACACCCTGCGCCGTTCGCGTGCCACGTCTGCACGCTGGCGGAGGGTGGACGCCACTGTCCCCCAACCGCGCTCAGGCCTTGCGCTGCCGTCGGTCGAGCGCGAGGTAGCGCACCTGCGCCGTCGCGAGGTTGCCGACGCGTTCGCGGGCGAAGCAGGTCACGGTCTGCACCCCCAGGCGACGGGTGCCGAGGCTCCGATGCCCGTGCGCCAGTCCGGCGCATGCGCCCGGGGCGAAGCCGGTGATACCGCGCCCTCGACAACGGGACTGAGCTCGTGGCGCAGCCCGCCCGCAACGCGACAACGCGGGCAGGTGGTCCTGCAGCCGACGAGGTCAGCCCAGCCCGACCGCGATGCGGGCGAACGCCGCGTCGATGTTGCTGTCGAGGTCGCCGGACCCGCCGTGCTGCTGGTGCTCGATGCAGGCTCGCACCGCTGCGATGGCCACGGCCACGGTGATCCGCGGCTCGAGCGATGAGCCGGGGGCGAGGCCGAGCCGGCGCTCGAGCGCGGCGGTCAGGGCGTTCTCGATGCGGATGTTGTTGCCGACGAGCGCCGGGGCAAGGGCGGGCTCGCCGAGCAGGATGCGGCGCCGCCGCACCCGCAGCCCGCGGTCGATCGAGGCCGGGGCGAGCATGCCCGCAAGGATCCGCCGCAGGGCGTCGATCGAGGACTCACCGTCGCGCACCTCATCCAGCTGGGTGGCATACGACTCCAGCTCATCGGCCGTCGCGCCGATGACGGCGGCCTCCTTGGACGGGAAGTAGTTGAAGAACGTGCGGGCGCTGACGCCGGCGCGCGCCGCGATCTCCTCGGTGGTGACGGCACCGAAGCCCTTCTCCTCGACGAGATCGAGGGCGGCTCCGTTGATGGCCCGGCGGGTCTCGCGCTTCTTGCGCTCGCGCAGCCCGCAGGTCTCGTCGGTCAGCAGGTCAGTGCTCATGCCCTCATGGTGTCACGCACAGTGCACCCGCTGCAATTTTGCAGTCACTGCATTTTAGGAGTACCGTCGATCCCATGCCACAGATCACCCACGGGGTAGCCACGAACAGCGCGACCGGCTCAGCAGGCTCGACGACCGCGAGCAAGGCGCCCGGGCTCGACCGCCCCACGCGCAACATCTTCATCGCCCTCATGCTCGGCATGCTCGTGGCGTCGATCAGCCAGACCATCGTCGGACCGGCCATGCCCCGCATCGTCGCCGAGCTGGGAGGCATCGAGCACTACTCCTGGCTCGCCACCGCCGCGATGCTCGTCAGCGCCATCACCGTCCCGATCGTCGGCAAGATGAGCGACCTCTACGGTCGCCGCGGGTTCTACCTCGGCGGGCTCGTCATCTTCATGGCCGGCTCCGTCCTCGCCGGCCTGTCGCCGAACTTCTGGTGGCTCATCGCTGCTCGCGCCATCCAGGGCATCGGCATGGGCACCCTGATGCCCCTGTCGCAGACGATCATCGGCGACATCATCCCGCCACGTCAGCGCGGCAAGTACCAAGGCCTCATGGGCGGCGTCTTTGGCCTGTCCTCCATCCTCGGCCCACTGGTCGGCGGCTTCGTCACCGACAACTGGGGCTGGCGCTACCTCTTCTTCATCACCCTGCCGGTCGGCGTCTTCGCCTACTTCGGCATCAGCCGCTTCCTCCACCTCGAGCACACGCCGCGCGAGACCGTCATCGACAAGGCCGGCATCGCGCTGCTGTCGATGACCCTCATCCTCCTGCTCGTGCCGACGTCGCTCGGTGGCACGACGCTCGCCTGGGGCTCCCCCGCCATCCTCGGCATGTATGCCGCCGGGCTCGTGACGCTCGCCGGGTTCATCTTCGTCGAGCGCCGGGCCGTCGAGCCCGTGCTGCCGCTGCGGCTCTTCCGCAGCAGCCTCTTCACGCTCAGCAACATCGCGGCCTTCATGGTCTCGGTCATGATGTTCGGCGCGATGATCTACCTGCCTGTCTATGCCCAGGGCGTGCTCGGGGCCTCGGCCACCAACTCGGGCCTCATCCTCATGCCGATGTCGGTCGCCATGATCGGCCTGTCGATCATCTCGGGACTCGTCATCACCAAGACCGGCCGCTACAAGCTCCAGACGATCATCGGCATCCTCATCATGGGCGTCGGCTTCTGGCTGCTGACCCAGCTGCACTACGGCTCGAGCCAGCTGGACCTCACGCTCGCGATGATCGTCTTCGGTGTCGGCCTCGGCATGGCGCTGCAGGTCTTCACCCTGATCATCCAGAACTCCTCGCAGCGCAAGGACCTCGGCGTCGCCACCGCGTCGACCCAGTTCTTCCGCAACGTGGGATCGACTGTCGGCACTGCGGTCTTCGGCACGATCATGACGAGCGGTCTCGCCGGCAACATTGCCACGCACCTGCCTGCGTCGGTCGTCCAGCAGATGCAGGACTCCGGGCAGGAGATCGGCGCCGGATCGGTGCTCGACCCCTCCGCACTCGCCCAGCTGCCGCCGCAGATCGTCGCCGGGGTGCAGCAGGGGCTGGCCGACTCGCTGCACACGGTCTTCGTCTGGGGCCTGGTGCCCTTCGCGCTCGCCCTGCTCGCCGCCCTCTTCATCAAGGAGGTGCCGCTGCGCGACACCGTGCACACGCCCGACGAGGCCGGCATCGAGCTGCTCGACACGATGTCGCAGTCGGCGCCCCACGACGAGCTCAAGGTGCCCCTGGGGCGCGAGGCCGGCAACACGCGTACGCACGAGCGTCTGCTCGGCCTGCGCCTCGGCCTGCTCGCCGACTCGGCACTGCGGGGCGACCGTCCGCTCCTGACCCGGGCCGTGGAGCGGATCGGTGACGGTGACCTCGACGCGGGCGTGGCGCTCCTGCACCGCACGTCGCGGATGCTGACCACCGAGAACGCCACGCTGGCCGCCGAGACGGAGCGGTTCGCCGTCGAGGTCGCGGCCCGGGCCAAGGTGCCCGGTGGCATCCTCGACGAGGCGCTCAAGCGGGAGCTCGCCACTGCCGTGGCCGAGCGTGACGCCCGCACGGTCATGACGACGCGTGAGCCCACCATCGCCGAGCGCCACGAGGCCGTCGACATCCGCCTCCTCTCCGCCGTCGGTGACGACCTCACTGCCGCCTACCTCGTCGACCGGCAGAGCGCCCGCACGGCCGAGCGTGTCGGGGTCGCCGCCGGCTGACCGCGGTCACTGGAGCCGTCCTCGACCACTCCGCATACGGTGTGGGGATGAGCAAGGTAGCCATCGTCACGGGAGCGTCGTCCGGCATCGGTGAGTCCATCGCCGTCCATCTCGTCGCGACCGGATGGACGGTGTATGCGGTCGCCCGCCGGGTCGAGCGGATGGCCTCGCTCGAGTCGCGCGGCGTCACCACGTTCGCGATGGACGTCACGGACGACGCCTCGATGATCGCCGGCATCGACCGCATCCTCACCGAGCAGGGTCGGATCGATGCGCTCGTCAACAACGCGGGCTACGGCTCCTACGGCCCCGTCGAGCACGTGCCGATCGAGGAGGCGCGGCGGCAGTTCGAGGTCAACGTCTTCGGGCTGGCGCGGCTCACACAGCTGGTCATCCCGCACATGCGCACCCGGCGCAGCGGTCGGATCATCAACATCTCCAGCATCGGCGGCAAGGTCTACGAGCCGCTCGGCGCGTGGTACCACGCCACGAAGTTCGCGGTGGAGGGCTTCAGCGACAGCCTGCGCCTCGAGCTCGCGCCCTTCGGCATCGACGTCGTCATCGTCGAGCCCGGCCCCATCCTCTCGGAGTGGAGCACCATCGCCCGCAAGAGCATGGTCGAGCGCTCGCTCGGCACCGCCTACGAGGACCTCGCCTGTCGGATGGCCGTGCTGTTCGAGCGGGTCGACACCCCGCGGATGAGCTCCGGGCCCGAGGCCGTGGCCGAGAAGGTCCTCACGGCCCTGGAGGCTGCCAACCCGGCTGCCCGCTACCCCGCCGGTCGCGGCGCCCGGGCCATCGTGACCGCCCGCCGCCTCCTGCCCGACCGGGCCCTGGACGGGCTCGTGAGGCGGGCCTTCTCCGGCTGACCCCCTCCACACGGCCCGGAGGCCGGCTCTCGCGGTGAGAGCCGGCCCTCCTCAGGTGGAGCGGCGGGTCTCAGCCCCAGACCAGCGCCTGGGCCGGGTCCTCGAGGATCGCCGCGAGGTCGGACAGGAAGCGGCTGCCGAGCTCACCGTCGATGAGGCGGTGGTCGAAGCTCACCGCCAGCTGGGTGACGTGGCGGACCGCGATCTCGTCGCTGCCGTCGGCTGCGGTGACGACCCACGGCTGCTTGCGGATCGCGCCGAAGCAGACGATCGCCGACTCCCCCGGGTTGATGATCGGGGTGCCGCTGTCGACGCCGAAGACGCCGACGTTGGTGATGGTCACCGTGCCGCCCGACATCTCGGCCGGCTGGGTGCGACCCTCTCGGGCCGTCGCGGTCAGCTGCCCGATGGCCCGGGCCAGTTCGAGCATCGTGAGGGCGTGGGCGTCCTTGATGTTGGGGACGATCAGGCCCCGCGGTGTCGCCGCGGCGATGCCGAGGTTGACGTAGTTCTTCTGCACGATCTCCTGGGCTGCCTCGTCCCAGGTGGCGTTCATGCCCGGGTTGCGGCGGATCGCGAGCACGAGCGCCTTGGCGAGGACGAGCAGCGGCGTGACCTTGACGTCCTTGAACTCGCGCGTGCCCTTGAGCCGCTCGACGAGCTCCATCGTCTTCGTGACGTCGAGCGTGATCCACTCGGTGACGTGCGGAGCGGTGAAGGCCGAGCCGACCATCGCCTGCGCAGTCATCTTGCGCACGCCCTTGATCGGGGTGCGCTCCTCGCGCTCCCCCGACCCGAAGGGCGCGCCGTATGCCGCTCGGCCGGGGGGCGCCGTCACCGCTGAATCAGCTTGGGGCACAGCCACACCCGAGACATGCGCGTTGACGTCGTCACGCGTGATGACGCCGTCAGCTCCGGTCGGCGTCACCGCCGCGAGGTCGATGCCGAGGTCCTTGGCGAGCTTGCGCACGGGCGGCTTCGCCTTGGGGCGGCCGCCGCCCCGACCGTCGGCCAGGTCACCGAGGCCGTTGGTGGCGACCGCGGGAGCCGACGCCACGGGAGCGGGGGCCTCCGCGACAGCGACCGGGGCCGGCGCGGAGGGAGCCGGCGACTCGACCGGGGCGGACGGCATACGGCCCCCGGAGGGAGCCTTGCGGGCCCGTCGCGCCGTGGCGCCTGCCTTGGCGCCGTAGCCGACGAGGATGGCGCCCTCGCCACTGCCGGCAGGCTGGGCGCGCTCACCCGGGATGGACGGTGCGACGGCAGGTGCGTCGTCGCCCGCCAGCCCGTCGTCGATCGAGATGATGGGCGTGCCGACGTCGATGGTCTGGCCGACCTCGACGAGCAGCTGCGCGACGGTGCCGGCCCACGGGATGGGCAGCTCGACGAGCGACTTCGCCGTCTCGATCTCGAGCACCACGTCGTTGACCTTGACGGAGTCGCCCGGCGCCACCTTCCACTCCACGATCTCGGCCTCGACGAGGCCCTCACCCGGGTCGGGCAGGTTGAACATCCTGATTGCCATGTGTCGCAACCCTTCTCAGTACGCGAGCGCGCGGTCGACGCCGTCGAGGATGCGGTCGAGGTCGGGGAGGAACTCCTCCTCCATCCGGCTCGGCGGATAGGGGATGTTGGCGCCGCCGACGCGGATCACCGGGGCCTCGAGCTCGTAGAAGCACTGCTCCGTGACCTGCGCCGAGATCTCCGACGCCATGCCGAGGAAGCTGCTCGCCTCGTGCACGACGACGAGACGGCCGGTCTTGCGCACGGAGGCCACGATCGTCTCGATCGGCAGCGGCGAGAGCGAGCGCACGTCGATGACCTCGATGCTGGTGCCCTCGGCCGCGGCCGCCTCGGCCGACTCGATCATCGTCTTGACGACGGGCCCGTAGCCGAGCAGGGTCACATCCGTGCCCTCGCGCATCACATTGGCCTCGAAGAGCCCTCGCGGTGGCGAGGTCGCGGCGGTGTCGTACTCGGCACGGTCGTGGTAGCGCCGCTTTGGCTCGAAGAAGATGACCGGGTCGTCGCACGCGACGGCCTGCTGGATCATCCAGTGCGCGTCCTCAGGGTTGCTGCACGCCACGGTGCGTAGCCCGGCCGTGTGGGCGAAGTAGGCCTCGGGGCTCTCGGAGTGGTGCTCGGGGCTGCCGATGCCGCCGCCGAACGGGATACGGATGACCATCGGGATCTTGATGGCTCCGAGCGAGCGGGCGCGCATCTTCGCAACCTGGCTGACGATCTGGTCGAACGCCGGGTAGACGAAGCCGTCGAACTGGATCTCGCACACCGGCCGGTAGCCGCGCAGCGCCATGCCGACCGCGGTGCCGATGATGCCGGACTCTGCGAGCGGGCTGTCGATGACGCGGTCCTCGCCGAAGTCCTTCTGCAGGCCCTCGGTGATGCGGAAGACGCCACCGAGCTTGCCGATGTCCTCACCGATGAGCACGACCTTGGGGTCGGCCTCCATGGCCTTGCGCAGGCCGTTGGTGATGCTCTTGCCGAGAGTGACCTTCTCGAGGTGCTGAACAGCCATCAGTTCGCCCCCTCGAAGCTCGCCTTGTAAGCGAGGTAGGCCGCCCGCTCCGCCTCCATCACGGGGTGGTCCTCGGCGTAGACGTGGTCCCACATCGTCTCGCCGGGCAGGGTCTCCATCGTGACGCAGCCCTCGCGCAGCTCGGCCGCAAAACGGTCGGCCTCCTCGTCGACAGCGCTGAAGTAGGACTCGTCGGCCATGCCCTCGTGGGCGAGGTAGGACTTGAGGCGCAGGATCGGGTCGCGGAACTTCCACTCCTCGACCTCGGCCGACACGCGGTACTTCGTCGGGTCGTCGGCGGTGGTGTGCGCGCCCATCCGGTAGGTGTAGGCCTCGATGAGCAGCGGGCCGTTGCCGCCCCGGGCCTCTTCGAGGCAGTGCTGCGTCACGGCATACGTGGCGAGGATGTCGTTGCCGTCCACGCGCACGCCGGGGAAGCCGAAGCCGCGGGCGCGCTGGAAGAGCGGGATGCGGGTCTGCTTCTCGACGGGCTCGGAGATGGCCCACTGGTTGTTCTGGCAGAAGAAGACGACGGGCGCATCGAAGCTCGCGGCGTAGACGAACGCCTCGTTGACGTCTCCCTGCGAGCTGGCGCCGTCGCCGAAGTAGCAGATCACGGCCGTGTCGCGGTCGGGGTCGCCCGTGCCGACGTTGCCATCCATCCGCACGCCCATGGCGTAGCCGGTGGCGTGCAGGGCCTGGGCCCCGATGACGATCGTGTAGAGGTGGAAGTTGTGCTCCGTGGGGTCCCAGCCGCCCTGGCTGACGCCGCGGAAGAGCTGCAGCGAGCTCTGCGGGTCCATGCCGCGCACGAAGCCGACGCCGTGCTCGCGATAGGTCGGGAAGACGAAGTCGTGGGGTCGCAGCGCGCGACCGGAGCCGACCTGCGCCGCCTCCTGGCCCAGCAGGCTGGGCCACAGCCCGAGCTCGCCCTGGCGCTGGAGGGCGTAGCCCTCGGCGTCGAGGCGCCGGATGAGCACGAGGTCGCGGTAGAAGCTCCGCAGCTCGTCGGCCGTCAGGTCCGCGACGTACTTGTCGTAGTCGGGATGGGACACGCGCTGACCCTCGGGGGTCAGCAGCTGGATCATGTCCGGGCCACCGTCGCCGACCGCGGGGGTCGGCTCCTGCAGCTCGGCGACTACCTTGTCGCTCACAGGGCGCTCCTTTGCCGGTGGGGCCGGCCTCTGTCGGGCCGCTGGCGGGGGGTCACCCGCCCAGCGGCTGTGTCACACGCGCCTGCCGAGGTGACGGCTGACACGTGCAGGTCCTCGGCACGGAACTTACCGGAGCCCCCCGGGAATCTCACAATGCGGGACGCTCCGGCACCGCCGCCCAGCCCGTATGCCGTCCGCCCGCCTCCCGTGACCGGGCACCCTGCCGCGGTGGGCCGGGTGCACTGCTCACCGGCGGGTGCCCCAGGTCCATGCGGGGGTGGTCAGCAGGCCCTGACCCCGCACGAAGGTCTCGCCGAGGTCCTTGACGAGCGTGATCGAGCGCGCAGGAGGCCCGGAGCCGGCCTCCTCGGCTCCCGCGGCATCCGCCGCGAGCCGGTCGTGGGTGTCGGTGTCGTCGTCGGCGGCGGTGTCGTTGTCTGCTGCGTCGTCGTCGGTGCCGCCGATCCCCAGCTCGGCGACGAGCCGGGCCGAGTGCGACACGACCATGACCTGGCTGCGCTCGGCGGCCGCCCGGATGAGCCGAGCCAGCGGCGGCAGCAGGTCGGGATGCAGCGACGTCTCCGGCTCGTTGAGCACGAGCAGCGGTGGCGGGTCGACGGTGAGCAGGGCGGCGACCAGCAGCAGGTAGCGCAGGGTGCCGTCGGACAGCTCGGCACTCGAGAGCGGGCGCAGCATGCCGGGCTGGTGGAGAGCGACGTCGAAGCGGCCGCCCTCGGCCGTCACCTCGAGGATCGCGCCGTCGAAGGCGTCGGCGACCGCTCGGTCGAGCACTGAGCGTCCGTGCTCGCGGATCGTCTGGAGAGCCGCTGCGAGATCGTGCCCGTCGTCGGAGAGCACCGGTGTGCGGGTGCCGACGTGGGCCTGACGAGCGGGCGCTGCCGCGTCCGCTCGGAACGAGTCGTAGAAACGCCAGCCCCTGATCATCCGTCGCACCCGGAGGAGCTCGGGTGCCCGCTCGGGGTCGGCGAGCTCGGTCAGCATGCTCTCCCACGGGCGCAGCGAGCGAGTCAGCTCGACCCAGCCCCGTCGTGCGCCACCGGGCGACCCGGCCCCTGCTCTGTCGCCCCGTGCGCGCTCAGGTGCGCGCTCGGGTGCGCCGAGAGTCGCGGTCGGGTCCGACTCCCACTCGTCGTCACCGCCCCAGGAGTCGTCCCACCCGTCGTCGGCCCCGACCGGCGCGCGGGTCTCGACACGCCCCCAGCGGCGCCTGACGAGGACCGACCCGGGGCGCATGACCGGCCCCGACCACACCACCTCTCGTTTGATCTCCGGGTCGCGCAGGAACGCCGAGACCTCGCCTCCCTCGCGACCGCCCGACGACTGCTGTGGCAGACCGAGGTCGACGAGATAGCCGAGGTCGTCGGAGGCGAAGCCGAGCCGCAGGCTGATCGGCCCCCTGCGCGCCGTGCCCTGCACCGCGTGCCCCTCCCGCCGGGCTCCGCCCAGGGTCGCGGGCCCCGCCCACAGCGCCGACTGCAGGCCACCCTCACGGGCCAGGGCGGCGACGACGTCACCCCGCCCGCACCCGGCGAGCAACCGCAGCGCGCGGTAGAGGCTCGACTTGCCGCTGCCGTTGGCGCCCGTGACGACGTCGAGACCGTGCAACGGCACGACGACGTCACGCAGCGAGCGATAGCCCGAGACGGCGACGGTGGTCAGCATGCGGCGACGGTATGCCGCACCGCCGACAGCACCGGACGGCATACCGCGACGGGATGGCCCGGCCACGGCACGTCAGCGCGCCCGCGCGGCGTATCAGGGCTCCCGCGCGGCGCCTCTGCCCCGTGGTGATCCGATTCGGATTTCCCTCACCGCCACGGTCACTGGGGGCGTGGCAGCGACCAGAGGAGCCAACCATGGGGTTCTACATCAAGGACCTTTACGTCCACCGCGTGCCGACCTTCCGGTGGCACGACCCGCTCACCAACCCACCGACGATCCCGGAGACCTCACCGATCATCCGGGTCGCCGCCTTGTCGCCGCACGTCGCGGTGGGTCGCGGTGGTGGGGGCACCGTCGGGCTTCCGGCCGACGACAACACGCTCTACACGATCCCGACGCCGATCACGCCGATCGTCTTCCCCGGAAGCCGTCTCGAGGAGACCGACCTGCAGCTCGTGCGTGACAACCTCCGCGTCACGCTCGAGGCCGTCGAGAGGCAGATCGACTCCATGCAGGCGACCGGCGAGGACCTCGCCTACGTCGCCTCGGTCGTCGGCAAGGGCTGACCGATGTCACACCCCTCCGGTGGGCGCCTCGCCGAGCTGACGCGCACCGCCGTGGTGCGGGTTGCGGCGCTCACCGGACGGGTGGACCCCGCGACGACCGACGCGGCCGCGCTGGCCTCCCTGCTCTATCGCGCCGGGGGATGCGTGCCCGACGGACGGCTCGACCCGCGGTGGCCACGTCACGTCGTCACGGCGGCCGAGCGCGCCGCGGGGTCCGGCCTCACCGGGCACACGCGGTCGACGGCACGCCACTGGCACAGCTGGACGGCGACCGACGCCGACCACACCGCCCTCGTCCACAAGATCTATGTCAGCCCCGCGGTGTGCGAGATCGCCACCACGCTGGGCGTCATCCTCACCCATGCGCCGCTGCTCGGAGTGCCGGCCTGGAAGGTCGGCGCCGACCTGGCCGGCCTGCACCGGCCCGACAAGATCGTGCTCTACCTCGCGAGCGCGGAGCGGGCCGACCGCGTGGCATCGGCGCTGGCACTTGCGCTGGGCGGCGTTGCCGCACAGGGGGTTCCGTTCACCGGCCAGGTCGGCACCACCGGCATCGTGTCCCGTGGTCGCGACGTCGCCGGCACGAGCTGGCGCGCCGACGTATGCCGTGTGGTGGCCGAGTCGCTCTGCGCCTCTCGGGTCACCCTCGGCCCCCGGGCCTGCGCGGCCGAGGTCGCCGACGAGGCGCTCGCGCGAGCTGTCGCCCTCGGGCTCGACGTGGAGACGTGGCACCCTGCACGGGATGAGCTGCTCGAATCACCCTCTGCTGTGACAGCTTCCATCGTCACACCACCTGCCGCCGGCACGACCGGGCGGCGCGACTCCGCGTCATCGCCGGCGGAGGCTGGACCGTCGCTCCCCACTCCGGCCCCGCGACGCACCCGAGCCGAGGTGACCTGCTCATGACCGTGGCCGACGTGCGCTACGTCCTGCCGACCGACACGGAGGTCGTGTCGCTGCCCGACCATGACGAGGTGCTGCTCGCTCGTCGCGGCAGTCGCGTCACCCCACAGCTGCTCTCCGCCGACTCGATGCGGCTGCTGGAGCAGTTCCGACACCCGTCGACGTTGATCGAGGCGATCCTCCGCTACTGCTCGGCGACGGGAACCGACCCGATGGCGACCCTCGACGAAGCCTTCGCCGTCCTCGTCGCGCTCACCCATGCCGACCTGCTCGTGCCCGAGGGCTCCGACAGCGCTGCCGGCGTCGAGGACCGGCAACGCGTCGGCGAGGTCCTCGGTCCGGCCACGATCACCTCACGCCTGCGCACGCTGCGCGACAGCGAGGTGTGGCGTGGTGCCCTCTGCGACGGCACCGCAGTCGTCGTCAAGATCGTCGACGAGGCCAGCCTCGGGCCCGGCCTCTTCGCCAGGGAGGTGGAGGCTCTGTGCCGGCTGGCTGCGCTCGCGGGCACCCACGTGCCGCACCTCGTGTGGCACGAGGCCTCACCGACCGGCGGCGTCCTCGTGCTCACCGAGGTCGCCGGCGACCCGGTCGACCTCGCCGTGGCCGATCGTGACGACGAGGCCCGCCGTGCCGCTGCCGTCGCCGTCCTCGAGGCCTATGCCGCGATGCACGAGCGTGGGGTGCTGCACGGAGACGTGCACGCCGGCAACGTCCTGCTGCGCCCTGACGGCATCGTCACCCTCATCGACTTCGGCCTCGCCCAGGTGGGCGAGGCCACCGGGCCCGCGTCGGGGCCGGCCCCTCGGGCGGGCGGAGGCGAGGGGCTCGACCCCGCCTGCGCCCGAGCGCTGCTGCACGGCGGGGGCCTGCCTCCACTCGACGCCGGGTCGGAGCAGTACGCGATCGCGACGCTCGCCCACCGCGTGCTGACCTCGACGTCCTACCTCGATCTCGCCTGCGAACGCGAGGAGGCGCTGCGACGCATCACCGCGGACGCACCCCGCCGCTTCGCCGCGGTGGGCGTCGCCCCGTGGCCGTCGGGCGAGCGCGTGCTGCATCGGGCACTCGCGAAGTCCCCCTCCGCACGCTTCGCCTCGACGGCTGCGCTGCACGACGCCCTCGTGTCGGCCAGGGCCGTCGGCAAGGCACCACACGCGAGACCGGCAGGCGAGGGAGCACGGGCGGCGACCGCCCTCCCCGAGCTCAGCCGCGCCGTCGAGTCTCTCGACGTCGACGGCGAGATCTGGGACAGCGCCGGCCCCGACGAGGCAGCCCACGCAGCCTGGTTCCTCCAGCGGGTCGCCCACCTGACCGGCGACGTGACCGCGCACGACCTGGCTGGCCTCTGGACCCTTCGCGCCGGTGGCTCGGCGCCACCGCGACCTCGCGACGACGAGGGCGTCACGCGGGTGCATCGCGAGCTCGACGCATACTCCCGCACCGGCCTCGACGTCCACCTGCGCCGCGCGCACGCGATCGCCGCCCGGCTCTCCACGGCTCCGGTCTGGAGCGTCGACGTGCGCCGGGGCCGGTGGGCCAGTGTGCTCGCGTCGCTCGAGTGCCAGCGCCCCGTCGATGCCATCCTCCCCGGCACCTCGGACCTCCTCAGCCCCTGACGTCGAGTGCCCACTTCCCGACAAACACCTCACGTCGAGTGCCCAGTCCCACAAGCACCCGTAGGACCGGCATTCGACGGGGACGGGCGTCGTGAAGTGAGCACTCGACCTGGGTCAGGTCGGGGGTCGGAAGCGGTCCTCCTGGCGCGTCGCGTCACTGAAGCCGACGCCCTCTCCACCGCGGTCCCCGCCCCGGCGAGGTGCGCCGGCCGCGGCGCGCGCGTCTCGCAGCTGAGCCGTGCCCACCCGCGGTGCCTGCCCCACAGGCGCCCGCTCCGCTTCCTCGTCGGCCGGGCCCCCCGCCCGGCCGCGAGCCGCGAACCGTCCGGCGAGCGCCCCGACCGGCCGCACCAGCGCGACGACGGGCCGCCAGATCATCAGGAGCAGCGCGACCAGAAGGAGGGCCGATGCCACCAGCGCCGCCCGTCCGGCCGGCAGGGTCACGACCTCGAAGCCGGTGACCTCCACGGTCGCGTAGAGCGCGGCGTCACCCAGCCGTTCGAGTGCCGAGCCCCCCACGACGGCCAGGGCGAAGGCGACTCCAGCGCCGCCGAGCACCTGGCCGTCGGCACCCCGACGGAGCAGCCAGGCCAGACCGCCCAGCACGCCAGTGAGGCATGCCAAGGCGAGCACGTAGGCGGGCATCAGGTTGAGCGCGTCGTTCTGGGTCACCGCCTCGTCACCGGTCATCTCGTAGCGACCCCAGCTCCACACGTGCTGCACGAAGGCGGACGACGGCCCGTCGGGCCCGATGGACTGGGAGATCTGCAGCACCGGCCAGATGATCGCCGGGGCGGCGAGCACGCTGCCCAGCACCGCGGGCACCGCGGCCGGCAGGCGTCCACGGACGAACGGCGCACGGCCCCAGATCTCGCGCCACCGCGCCACCGCCGCGCTCATCGGCCCTCGTCGTCGGTCAGCCCCACCTCGGGGCCGTCGAGGCGAGCACCTTTGGGGCGCAGGCCCGCCGACGCCGACATCGCCCCAGTATGCCGTGCGGCGGGCTCATCGGGGTCGTCAGTTGCCGGGTCGGCGGGGTCCCGGTGAGGCGCGCTCGCCACCAGGCCCACCAGCATGAGGGCCAGCGCGACGAGGAGCACCACCGCGGAGGCCGTCTCGAGCCATCCGGCGGTCGTGGAGCCGGAGGTGATGCTGAGCCCGGCCTCGCTGGGCGAGCTCGTCGCGGAAGGAGCGGCCGTGCCTCTCGGCGGCCGTCGTCAGCAGCCGGCCGGCCAACAGCGCCAACGCGATCGGGGCGAGGAGAGACCAACGCACCTCGGGCGAGGATCCACATGGGGACGGCGACCGCGCCCAGCACGAGGAGCGCGACGGCGACGGCCAGACCCACGGGGTTGGGCACGAGGTCCAGCTCCACCCCGGTCAGCCCCGTCAGGTCGACCCGGCCCCAGCTCCACCGCCACTGCTGCGAGAGCAGCTCGCCGCGCTCGCGGTCCGACACGGTCTGCAGCCAGGAGGGTCCGACGAGCGACGGCACGGCGAGCCCGACACCGATCAGGGCGACGAGCGCAGCGGCCCACCGGCCCGCCACCGGCCGGACCGATCGCAGGCCGGCGAACAGCGCGGCCCGGCGTCCTCGCCACCCGTCCTCCCCGTCCTCCGTCGTGGTCCCGTTGAGCCGGTTCAGCGCGCGCCGAAGGTGCCGGCGACCTCGATGAGGCGGGTGTTGGCCTCCACCTCACCGATCGTCACCCGGACGCCGTCGTCGCCGTACTGCCGCACCATGAGTCCGGCCTCCTGGCACGCCTCCGCGAAGGCGGTGGAGTCGGCACCGAGCGGGAACCATACGAAGTTGGCGTCGGACCTGGGCAGCTTCCAGCCCTGGTCGGCGAGCGCCTGCACGACCCGGTCACGCTCCGCGACAAGGGAGCTCCACCCGCTCCGACAGCTCGTCGAAGGCGTCGAGCGACGCGATCGCAGCGACCTGCGCGATCGAGTTGACGCCGAAGGGCGTGGCCGTCTTGCGCAGGGCAGCGGCGACGGGAGGGTGCGCGACGGCATACCCCACCCGGAGCCCGGCGAGGCCGTAGGCCTTGGAGAAGGTGCGCAGCACGACGACGTTGGGCCGGCGGCGCCACACGTCGAGGCCACGCACCGCCTCAGGATCGCGCACGAACTCGACGTAGGCCTCGTCGATGACGACGATGATGTCGCTCGGCACCTTGTCGAGGAACGCCTCGAGCTCGTCCTGCCCGACACAGGGGCCCGTCGGGTTGTTGGGCGTGCACACGAGGATGACGCGGGTGCGGTCGTTGATCGCGGCGAACATCGCGCCGAGCCGGTGGCGGGACTGCTCGTCGAGCCCGACCATGACGGGCGAGGCCCCGGCAAGCTGGGTGGCGATGGGATAGGCCTCGAAGGAGCGCCACGCGAAGATCACCTCGTCGCCGGCGTCGCAGGCCGCGCTGATGATCTGCGCGAGCACGGCGACCGACCCGGTGCCGGTCGCGATGCACTCCGGCGGCACGTCGAGGGCCCGCGCGAGTCGCTGCGTCAGGGCCGTCACGGCCATGTCGGGATAGCGGTTGATCGTCGTCGCGCCGTCGGCGATGGCGGCGAGCACCGAGGGCAGCGGGCCATAGGGGTTCTCGTTGGACGAGAGCTTGTAGGCGGTGACGCCGGGGGGCGCCGACGCCGCCTTGCCCGGCTTGTAGTCGGGCATCCGGCCCAGCACCTCGCGGAGGCGGACGGCCGCCTCGGGGTCGCCGTAGGTCTCCCTCGGCGGGGCGCTCTCGGTGGTGCTCTCGGCGGCGTCGCTCATACCCGCACTGTAGAGGGGGTGTCCACGGCGGCGCCCGTCCCCATGGACGTGCTCCTGACGGCGAACCCCGAGTGTGGCTAGGCTCACACCGTCGGACCAGCGCCGCGTCGACATCTTCTTCTTGCCCACACAGACGAAAGTCCACTCCATGCGCATCGGCATTCTCACCGGGGGCGGGGACTGTCCCGGTCTCAACGCCGTCATCCGTGGCGCCACCCGCGCCGCCGAAGTCACCTACGACAGCACCGTCATCGGCTTCCGCAACGCCTGGCGGGGCGTCATGGACAACGACTACGAGCTGCTCGACGTCGACCGCTGCCGCGGCATCCTGCCCCTCGGCGGCACGATCCTCGGCACGAGCCGTGACCAGCCGTTCGCCCACGACAACGGCCTCAAGCTGGTGCGCAAGGCCTATGACCGGCACGGGCTCGACGCGATCATCGGCATCGGCGGCGAGGGCTCGATGAGTGTCGTCAGCCGCCTGCACGAGAACGGCTTCCCCGTCATCGGCGTGCCGAAGACGATCGACAACGACATCAGCCTCACCGAGATGACGTTCGGCTTCCAGACGGCGGTCCAGATCTGCACCGACGCCATCGACCGCCTCCACACCACGGCGGAGAGCCACCACCGCGTCCTCGTCGTCGAGGTGATGGGTCGCCACGTCGGGCACATCGCGATCTGGTCGGGCCTCGCCGGAGGCGCCGCGATCACGCTGGTGCCCGAGGAGCCCTTCGACGTCAACGAGGTGTGCGAGCGCATCGTGCACCGCCACAAGAAGGGCCGCTTCGCCACGATCGTCGTCGTCGCCGAGGGCGCGACGCCCTCGAGGGGACGATGGAGATCCCCGCCCCGGAGGTCGACAAGTACGGCCACCAGATCCTCGGCGGCATCGGCTCGATCCTCGCCCGCGAGATCCAGGGCCGCACCGGCATCGAGAGCCGCATGACGGCGCTCGGCCACATCCAGCGTGGTGGGTCGCCGGTGGCGTTCGACCGCGTGCTCGGCACCCGCTTCGGGGTCGCGGCCGTCGAGGCCGCGCTCGAGAGCGACTGGGGCCAGATGGTCGCCCTGCAGAACGGACACATCGAGCGGGTCGCCGTCGCCGATGCCGTGGGCTCGCTCAAGATGGTCGAGGCCGACCTGCTCCGGCTCAACCAGATGTTCCAGCCCCGCATCCCCGGTGACGAGCACCCCGGCCTTCCGGCCGATTCGCCTGCGCCCGTGGAAGACTGAGCCCATGGTCAACTTCGCGATTCAGACCGTCATCAACGGCCTCGCGCTCTGGATCGCCGCGTGGGCGGTCCCGGGCATCACCTTCGGCGACGACATGGGCACCGCCAACACCGTGCTCGACGGTCGGGATCGTCGCCCTGATCTTCGGTCTCGTCAACGCCCTCGTGCGTCCGATCGCGGCGCTGCTCTCGCTGCCCTTCATCATCCTGACGCTGGGGCTGTTCATCTTCATCCTCAACGCCGCGATGCTCCAGCTGACGTCGTGGCTCGCCGGGGTGTTCAACCTGGCCTTCCACGTCGACGAACTTCTTCTGGGACGCCATCTGGGGTGCGCTCATCATCACCTTCGTGTCCCTCCTCCTCGGCTTCCTCAAGACCGACGACTGAGCCCCACTGCCCGACTCCGGTATGCCGTGAGCCCGCCTTCCGCGTGAAGGCGGGCTCACGGCATACCGCGGTGGGGGGTGTAGCGCAGCCACAGCACGCCCTCGGGCAGGCGCTCGACCTCCTCGAGCCGCAGGCGTATGCCGCCCGGCCCGGCCGGGTGCGGCAGCGTGACGACGCGCTGACCATCCGGGTCGCTCGAGACGACCGGGTCGAGCAGGAGCGCGATCTCGTCGACGAGGTCGGCGGCCAGCAGGGCGCCGTTGAGCGCGCCGCCACCGTCGGTGCGGACCGACGTCACCCCGTGGGCGCGTCGCGAGACGCTCGAGAGCGTCCGAGAGGTCGACGCGGTCGTCACCGGTCTCGAGCTGCTCGATGCCGCGGCGGTCGAGGTAGTGGCGGTAGGCGGCGGGGGTGCTGCGGGAGACGAGCACCACCACAGCGCGATACCACGGCTGGGCGAGCGCGTGGATCCAGCAGCGCACGGCGCCCGAGCTGTCAGGCACGACGAGGAGCGGTCGCGGCTCGGTGACGAGCGACTCGAAGCCGGACACGACGGGCAGTCGCTCGGGCAGTGGGAGCGGAGCGCAGCTGGTCGGCGAGGGGCTCAGGAGGTCCGAAGGCGAGGGCGGTCGTGCTGCCCATGAGGATCGCGTCGCTGCGCCAGCGGAAGCCCAGGCGGTAGTAGCGGGACGGATCGGTCTCGAAGCCGACGACCCGCCCGTCGATGCTCACCTCGTTGTAGACGACGACGCGTGGCCTGACCATAGCGTCACGCTAGGGCCGTGCACCGACAGCGGCTGACGACCCCGGGCGACCTCGGCGAGTGCCGTCGGGGTGTCGGCTGCGACGGGTGTCGGCGCCGGGTCCTACCGTCGAGGCATGCGGTTGCTCCACACCTCCGACTGGCACCTCGGGCGCACGCTCCACGGCGTGAACCTCCACGAGGCGCAGTCGGCTGTGCTCGACCGCATCTGCGAGCTCGTCGAGGACCCGCCCGACGGCGTGCCCATCGACGCCGTGCTCGTGGCGGGCGACGTCTACGACCGTGGCGTGCCGCCGGTCGAGTCGGTGCAGCTCTTCGAGTGGACGCTGAGCTCGCGCTGTCGGCCGTCACGACCGTCGTCGTCACGTCGGGCAACCACGACTCGGCCATCCGCCTCGGCTACGGCTCCGCCCTCTTCCGCGACCGCATCCGCATGGTCACCGACCTCGGGCGCCCTCGACCTGCCGCTGCTGCTCGAGGGCAGCGACGGGGTGCACGGCCGCGATCTACGGCATCCCCTACCTCGACCCCGACCACGCGCGAGTTGCGCTGGCCGGCTCCGGCGAGGTGCTGCCGCGCTCGCACCAGGCGGTCGTCGCGGCGGCGTGCGACCGCATCCGAGCCGACCTCGCCGGCCGCGGGTCGGGCGTGCGCAGCGTCGTGCTCGCGCACGCCTTCGTCGCCGGCGCCGAGCCGAGCGACTCCGAGCGGTCCATCATGGTCGGCGGCGTCGACCGGGTGGCCGGCACCGTCTTCGCGGGCATCGACTACGCCGCTCTCGGCCACCTGCACGGGCCGCAGTCGCCCGACTCCGCCGACGGCTCGGTGGTGCGCTACAGCGGGTCGCCGCTGCGCTACTCCTTCTCGGAGCAGGACCACACCAAGGTCGTGCTCCTCGTCGACGTGCCGGACTCGGGGCCGGTGACGGTGCCGCCCGGTCGAGATCGAGCAGCCGCGCCCGATGGCCACCCTGCGTGGGCGGCTCGACGAGCTGCTCGAGTCGCCTGAGCACGCCGGCGCCGAGGCGTCGTGGGTGCGGGTCACCGTGACCGACCGGGTGCGACCCGACTCGCTCATGGACCGCGTCCGGTCCCGCTTCCCGCACGCCCTCCAGGTCTTCCACGAGCCCGAGGGGGCCATCGACCGTGGGCGTGGGGGCACGACGGTCGTCAGCGAGCGCGACCCTCGCGAGCTCGGCAGCGACTTCATCGCCTACGTCACCAAGACCGTCGCCAGCGACGGCGAGGTCGACGTCTTCGAGGCGGGCTACGAGGCCGCCGTCGTCGGCGCGAGCACCTGGCGGAGTCGCAGGAGGTGGCCTGACGATGCAGCTGCACCACCTCGAGATGACGGCCATCGGGCCGTATGCCGGCACGGAGCGCATCGACTTCTCCGCGGTCGGGCGCGCCGGGCTCTTCCTGCTCGAGGGGCCGACCGGCTCGGGCAAGTCGACGATCATCGACGCCATCACGTTCGCGCTCTACGGCAAGGTCGCCCAGGCCTCGGCCGACGTCGAGCGCATCCACTCCCACCACGCCGACCCCCGCACGGTGCCGGTCGTCACGCTCGTCTTCGAGACCCAGTCCGGCATCTACCGCGTGCAGCGCACCCCCCGCTTCGAGCGACCCAAGTCCCGCGGTGACGGCACGACCGTGCAGCAGCCCACGATCAAGCTGTGGCGGGTTGCGACCCCCGACGACCTGCTCGGCGGCGAGCTGCTCTCGACCAACATCGGCGACTGCGACGACGAGATCACCCGTGCCGTCGGGCTGACGCGCGACCAGTTCGTGCAGACCGTGATCCTGCCGCAGGGCGAGTTCGCGACCTTCCTGCGGGCCCGGTCCGAAGACAAGGGCAAGCTCCTCGAGAAGGTCTTCGGCACGGCCTTCTTCCGCCGGGTCCAGGACGAGATCGTCGAGGCCGGCCGCGTCGCCCAGGCCAGACGACAGGCGGCCGTCGACGAGATCCGCATGGCGGTCCAGGCCTTCGCGGTGTCCGCCGGGCTCGAGACCGACCGCCGTGACGCCCTGGTCGAGGTGAGCCGATCGGCCCCCGAGTCGCTGACCGCCGAGCTGGCCCAGGTCGTCGACGAGCTCGCCACCCGCGAGCGGCACGCGGGCAAGCGCAGCCGCGAGGCGATCGAGGGCCACCGACAGATGGCCGACATGGTCGGCGAGGCCCGGCTGCGCATGCAGCGCCGCGAGCGGCTGCTCGCCCTGCAGCGCGAGGACGAGACGCTCGGCAAGCGTGCGGTGCACTTCACGCAGCTGCGCGCCGAGGTCGAGCGCGCCCGACAGGCCAAGCCGGTCGTGGGAGCCGTGCGCACCCTCGCGATCTCCGAAGGCGCCCTCAAGCGGGCCGACGCCGCGCTCCGGGTGGCCCGCTCGCGGGTGGGCGAGAGCCTGCGCGCAGCCGACCTCGAGACCCTGCGCGCGACCGCGACGCGATCGCGCGAGGTCATCGGCTCGCTGGCTGCTGCCATCACGCTCGAGACGGCACTCGTGGGCCGCGTGGCCGAGGCGACGGCGTCAGCAGGCCGACCTCGACCGCTCGCGCACCACCCTCACCGCCACCGCGCGCGAGCTCGCCGAGCTGCCCGGAGCCATCACGGCGCTCGACGCGGAGCTCCGCGAGGCCAGGCGGTTGCACGCGTTGCTCGACAGCCGCACCACCGAGGCCTCCCGCGCCCAGGCGGTGCTGGAGGCAGCTCTCGAGCACGACCGCTCACGCCGCCCGCCTGCCGGCCCTCGAGCGCGCGACCGCGGATGCCCTCGAGGGCGTGCGGGCCGCCGAGCTCGCTCTGGCCCGTCTCCGGCAGGCCCGCATCGACGACATCGCCGGTGAGCTCGGCCTCGCGCTCGCCGAGGGCGAGCCCTGCCCCGTGTGCGGGTCGCTCGAGCACCCCGTCCCCGCACGACCGAGCGCCGATGCCGTCACCCCCGAGCGGGTGACGGTCGAGGAGCAGCGGCTCGAGTCGTTGCGGGCGGTGGCCTCGCGCCGGGTCGACGAGCTCGGTGCGCTGCGCACCGAGATCGGGATCCGGGCGGTCGCGGCCGGCGGCCTCTCTCTCGAGACCGCTCGCGAGCGGGCTGAGGCTGCCACCGCGGCTCTGGCCGTCTCAGCACAGGCGCAGCGGCACGTCACGACCGGCGAGGCCCGCCTCACCGAGCTCCGGGCCGCCCAGGCCGACCTGACCAAGCGTCACGGCGAGCTCGAGACAGCCATCGCGCGCCTCGAGCAGGCGCTCGCCGACCTCGAGGAGCGCATCGCCCGCGAGCGAGCCGAGGTCGACGAGGCGCGCGATGGCCACGAGACCGTGGCCGAGCGGCGTCTGGAGATCGCCACCACGGCGACCCGGATCGACGAGCTGATCGACGCCATCGGTCAGCGCGCGGTCGCGGCCGCGGCCGTGGCGGAGGACGAGCTGGCGCGCGATGCCGATCTCGCGGCCGCCGGCTTCGACGACGTGGCCCAGTGGCTCGCCGCCGACCGCTCGCTCGAGTGGATCAAGCTGCGCGAGCAGGAGATCGCCGACTTCGAGACGGCGTGCACCCAGGTGCGGGCCGGGCTCACCGGCCCCGAGCTCGCCGACGTCCAGCTCGACGCGCTCTTCGACGACATCGACCAGATGACCGAGCTCGAGAAGGCCGCCAAGAAGGAGATGGAGGCCGCGACCAACGAGCACGGCAGCCTCCGCGACCAGGTCAGGCGCACGAAGCGCCACGTCGCCGACATCCACGAGGCTCTGGGCCGCAACGCTGCCATCATCGCCACCACCGCCGACGCGGTCCGGGTCGGACAGCTCGTCTCGGGCAACGGCGACAACCAGCTCAACCTCGATCTCGTGAAGTACGTCCTCATCCGGCGCTTCACCGAGGTGCTCTCGGCCGCCAACGCCGAGCTCGCCCGCTTCTCCGGCGGGCGCTACACGCTCGAGCACACCGACGCCAAGAAGGGCAACGCCAAGTCGGGGCTCGGCGTGCGCGTCCATGACCTGCACACCAACCAGGTGCGCGACGTCGGCACCCTCTCCGGCGGCGAGACGTTCTACGTCTCCCTCTCGCTGGCCCTCGCCCTCGCGGAGGTCGTGCGGGCCGAGTCCGGCGGTGTCGACCTCGGCACGCTCTTCGTCGACGAGGGCTTCGGCACCCTCGACCCCGACGTGCTCGACGACGTCATGCACACACTCGAGGGGCTGCGCGAGGGCGGGCGCACCGTCGGCATCGTCAGCCACGTCACCGAGCTCAAGTCGCGGGTCGCCGACCGCATCGAGGTGCTCGTCCGGCCCGACCGCACCTCCACCCTGCGCATCACGGCGTGACCGAGCCCTCCTCTCACTCGAGTGGTGCGGCGACTCGCGGGTGAGGCGGGTGGGACGGAGCGGCCACTCGAATGAGCGCGGGGCCCTACGATCCGGGCATGAGGATCGCCGCGAGCGTGTTCGTCGGGCTGGCCGCCCTGCTCCACGTCTACATCTTCTGGATGGAGAGCATCGGCTGGACCCGGCCCGAGACCTGGAAGCGCTTCGGCGTCGCTGACCAGGCCGCGGCAGAGGTGACGAAGCCGATGGCCTACAACCAGGGCTTCTACAACCTCTTCCTCGGCATCGGCGCGGCTCTCGGCCTGGTCCTGTGGTGGGCCGGGCACGACTCGGCCGGCCGCGCCCTCGTGCTCTTCTGCACCGGCTCGATGGTCGCGGCTGCGACCGTGCTCGTCACGACCGGTCGGCGCTACCTGCGGGCCGCCCTGTCCCAGGGCACCATCCCGCTCATCGGCCTCGTGCTGACCCTGTTGGCCTGACCGACCTCAGCGGGTCGGCACCGGGGCTCGGACGCCTCGGGCGAGGCCGAGCATGACGATGAGCACACCGACGACCGCCGCCGCGCCGGAAAGCACGCCGTAGCCGAACTGCGCGACGACGACTCCCGCGACCGCCCCACCGAGCGCCCCCATGAGGCCCATGACGACATCGGCGACGCCTTGGCTCGCGGGCCGCTCGTCCGTCGCGACCGCCGCCGTCAGCAGCGTCGACCCGGACACGAGCGTGCACGACCAGCCGACGCCCAGCAGGAAGAGCGCGACGAGCAGCAGCCCGGACCAGCCGACCTGCGACCGTGAGGCAAGCAGGGCGGCCACGGTCAGCACGACCCCACCGGTCGTCGCCACCCACTCGCCGCCCCACCGGTCGACCGCCATCCCCACGAGGGGCGACAGTGCGTACATGCCGAGGATGTGCACCGAGATGACGAAGCCGATCACCTGCAGCTCGGCGTCGCCGTGCTTCATGTGGATCGGGGTCATCACCATGACACCGACCATGACGAGGTGCCCCAGAGCCATGACGAGCATCGCCTGCATGGCCTGCGGCCTGGCTCGCACGATCGCGATGCCGCGGCGCATCGAGCCGTCGTGGTTGGGCGCGTCGGCCATCACTCCCGGTGCGGGACCGTCGATGATCTGGGCGGGTGCGCCCGGCTGCGGCCCTGCCCTGCTGGGTGCGGGCAGCGTCGTCGAGCCGGCGCGCGGTCAGCAGCGGATCCGGTCGCAGCAGCAGGTCGATGACGAGCCAAGCAGAACCGAACCCGACGAGCGAGAAGACGAAGGTGCCGCTGAGCTCGGGCAGCCCGAGCGCCCTGGCGAGAGCCGTCCCCGGACCGATGAGGTTGGGCCCGACCACCGAGCCGATCGTCGTGGCCCACACGACGATCGACAGGTCCCGGCCACGGCGCTTCGCCTCCGCGAGGTCGGCGGCGGCATACCGCGCCTGGTTGTTGGCCGTCGTGCCGCCGCCGAAGAGGAACATGCCGACGACGAAGAGCGGGAACGACCCCGTCGAGGCGGCCAGCAGAACGACCGCGGCACCGACGATGGCGACGCTGAGGCCGAGCCGGAGTCCGAGCCGGCGACCGCGCGCCGCGGTGGCGCGGGCCACCGGGATCGTGATGAGGGCGGTGCCCAGCACCTGTGCCGTGGTGCCGACACCGGCGAGCGCCTCACTGCCACTCAGCTCCTCGGCGAGCAGCGCGCCGACGGCGATCCCGGCCGCCATGCCGACACCGCCCAGCACCTGCGAGGCGACGAGAGTGCGGACGACCCTGCGCTGCAGGGTGGCCCGGTCGGCCGCGACGGGAGCCAGCACCACCTCGGGGCTCACACGTGCCGTCGTGACGTGATGACCCTGAAGCGGCCGGCGACGAACGCGGCGTCGGTGTAGGCGGCGTTGGCCGCAGGGTTGGCCCCGGTGCCGTGGTAGTCGGAGAAGGCGGCCGTCTGGTTGACGAAGACCTGGCCGGTGAGGTTCTCCGACAGCGCGACACCACCGGCGGCCGCAGCCTCTCGGGCCTGCTCGAGCACGTCCTCGCTCGTCGAGTAGACGGCGGCGGTCATCGCCCCGTGCTCGCGGATCGTGTCGGCGAGCTGGGCGAGCGACTGCTCCGTCGAGGCGGTGCGGATGAGGAAGCCCACCGGGCCGAAGCACTCCTGGGTGTAGACGTCCTCACGCGACACGTCGAGCGCGACGAGGCCCGGAGCGCGCACGACGGCATCGGCCCACGTCGGGTGGGTGACGCGGCGCGAGTCGAGCACGACGCGGCCGTCGGCGTCGTCGGCGATCGAGGCGAGCGAGTCGGCGTTGGCGCGCACCTGGTCGTTGACGGTCGCGCCGAGCAGCTCGACGGCCTTGGCGTCGTCACCGGTCAGGCGGCCGATGGCGCCGGCGAGCCGCTCTCCGAACTCGTCGAAGGACAGGTGGCCCTCGTCGGTGTCGACGCCGCCCTCGGGGACGTAGATGTTCTGCGGTGCGGTGCACATCTGACCGGAGTAGAGGGCGAGCGAGAAGGCGAGGTTGCCGAGGGTGCCACGCAGGTCGTCGGTCGAGTCGATCGACGATCGTGTTGATGCCGGCCTTCTCGGTGAAGACGAGCTTGCCCGCCGCCGCACCCGCCTGCTCGAGCCAGCCGCCGAAGCTCGGCCCACCGGTGTAGTCGATGATCGCGACCTCGTCGCGCTCGGCGAGGGTCTTGGCCAGACCCTGACCGTCGGACTCCGCGGCGAGCTGCACGAGCGCCGGGTCGAAGCCGGCCTCCTCGAGCACCGAGCGTGCGATCTCGACCGAGATCGCGAGCGGGAGCACCGCTCGCGGGTGAGGCTTGACGATGACCGGGTTGCCCGTGACGAGCGAGGCGAAGATGCCGGGGTAGGCGTTCCACGTCGGGAAGGTGTTGCAGCCGATGACGAGGGCGACGCCGCGCGGCACGATGCGGTAGTCCTTCTGCAGGCGCAGCGGCGCAGGCTTGCCCTCGCGGTCCTTGCCCGGCTTCTCCCAGACGACGCTCGTCGGCACACGCTCCTGCTCGACGAGCCCCGCGGCCACGGCCTCGATCGCCCGGTCCTGGGCGTGCGGCCCGCCCGCCTGGAACGACATGACGAACGGCTGGCCCGACGTGTGCATGACCGCGTTGGCGATCTCGAAGCTGCGGCGGTTGATGCGGTCGATGATCTCGACGCAGACGGCTGCGCGCACCTGTGGGCCTGCGTCACGCCAGGCGGGCATCGCCGCGCGGGCGGCCTCGAGGCCAGCGTCGAGGTCGAGCGCGGGATAGGTCGTGCCGAGCACGGGACCGTAGGGCGAGACCTCGGTCCCCACGAAGGTGCCGTCGGTCGGCTGACCCAGCAGGGCGGCATACGGCTGACCGAGGTGCGCCTCGTGCGCAGCGAGCCCCTGCGCAGCGGCGCTCTCGCCGTAGACGCGAGGGCTCGGCGACTCGGGGTAGCGGGAGTAGTAGGAGCGCGTCGTCAGCGCCTGACGGATCTCGTCGAGGACGCCGCCGTGCGCGGCGAGCAGGGGGTGGGTGGGCGTCGTTGCCGTGGCGGTCACCCGACGATGCTAACCAGATGTCGAGCGGACGTATGCCGTCCCCGTCGGCCAGCGGGCGCGGGGCCGGTGCGACCGGGCAGGATGTCGGTCATGGACACCGACGCCAGCGAGCCCGGCCACGAAGCGACGCAGCGAGGCACCGACGACGAGGGCATCTTCGCCACCGTCGCCGTCATCGGCGCGGGGGCGATGGGGTCTGGGATCGCCCAGGTGGCGGCAGCGGCCGGCCACCACGTCGTGCTCGTCGACGCGGACGCCGGCGCGGCGGCAGGCGCACGGGAGCGGATCGCCGGCTCCCTCGACCGGCTCGTGGGCAAGTGACGGATGAGCCGTGATGCGGCTGACGCGGCCCTGGAGCGGCTTGCGACGGCCGACTCCATGCGCCACCTGCCTGAGTGCGGCCTCGTCATCGAGGCGGTGCCCGAGGACCTCCGCCTCAAGCGGCGGGTGCTCGCCGATCTGTCGGAGCAGCAACCGTCCACCACCGTGCTGGCGACCAACACCTCGAGCATCGGCATCGACGCCATCGCCCGGGATGCCCTCGAACCCGAGCGCGTGCTCGGCCTGCATTTCTTCAACCCGCCGACGGTGATGGCGCTC
Organism: uncultured Actinomycetota bacterium; assembly: GCA_963697735.1. GTDB lineage: Bacteria > Actinomycetota > Actinomycetes > Actinomycetales > Dermatophilaceae > Humibacillus. Next base: position 216,157 of record CAVOOZ010000002.1, read on the forward strand.
GTCGAGGTGGTCCGTGGCGAGCTGACCTCGCCGGCATACCTGGAGCACGTGACGGCGCTGATGCGCGCGTGGGGGAAGACGCCGGTGCGGTGCGCGTCGACGCCGGGCTTCATCGTCAACCGCGTGGCGCGGCCCTTCTACGGCGAGGCCCAGCGCCTCGTCGAGGCGGGCGTCGCCGACGCTGCGACCATCGACTGGGTGCTGCGCGAGCGGGGTGGCTTCCCGATGGGCCCGCTCGAGCTGACCGACTTCATCGGCCAGGACGTCAACCTCGCTGTCGGCACGTCGGTCTGGGAGCAGACCGGCCACGACGAGCGCTACGCACCGACCGACCTCCAGCGCCGCCTCGTCGAGGAGGGGCGGCTCGGTCGCAAGACCGGCTCGGGCATCTACACGTATGCCGCCGACGGCTCGGTCGAGGGCGCCGAGCCCGACCTCGAGCTGGCCGAGCGGCTCGTCGGCGGACCGGTGGCGACCGACCCGCTGGCGCGCACCGTCGCGATGCTCGTCAACGAGGCGGTCGACCTCGTGCACCGCGGTGAGGCCACTGCCGACGACGTCGACACGGCGATGCGGCTCGGGGTGCGCTACCCGAGGGGGCCGATCGAGTGGGGACGGGAGATCGGCTTCGACGTCGTCGCCGCGCTGATCGGCGAGCTCGACACGGCGTTCCCGGGCGGTCGCTACCGCCCGAGCCCGGCCCTCACCGACGGCAGCGTCACGTGAGTGCGAGCGAGCCCCCGGCGTCCGCAGACGGGGTGGCCTTCGCCCGACAGATGTGGGCCGACGACGCCGCGTCCCGGGCACTCGGCATGGAGGCCGTCGTCGTCGACACCGACCACGCCGTCGTGCGCATGACGGTCCGTGACGACATGGTCAACGGGCACGCCATCTGCCACGGGGGCTTCGTCTTCGCCCTGGCCGACTCGTGCTTCGCGCTGGCCTGCAACTCGCAGGGGCGTCTCACGGTGGCCGCGGGTGCCGACATCTCGTTCACGGCACCGAGCCGTCTCGGCGACGTGCTCGTGGCCGACGGGCGGGTGCGCACGGCATACGGGCGCAGCGGCATCACCGACGTGACGGTGAGCCGGGAGGTCGACGGGCTGGTGGTGGCCGAGTTCCGCGGCCGGAGCCGCACCCTCGCCGACCGCCCCTGACCGCCCCGGTCGAGTGCTCACTTCCCGACCGCGGAAGCGTCAGGAACTGGGCACTCGACTCGGCGGAGCGGGTCGTCCTGGAGTCAGCGGGAGGAGCGGCGCGCTCCGCCGCGGCTGCCGGCGGAGAACGAGGCAGCGCTGCCGCCACCGGTGCTCGTCGAGTAGACCGTCGAGGTGCCACCCGAGCGGCGCGGCGCGGTGGAGCCGCCCCGACGCTGGCCCGAGGTGCTGCCGGCGGCGTCACCGCGACCGGTGCCACTGCGACGTTGGCCGGACGCGCTGGAGCCAGTGCCCTGCGCGCCGCCCTCGCCGCCGCGACCACCGGAGCGACCGCGAGCGGGACGCGAGCCGCCGGAGCGACCGCCGCCCGAGCCACCGCGCGTGCCGCCGCCGGAGCGGGCACCCGCGGGAGCCTCCTCGCGGACGAGCCCACCGGCGTACGACCGCTCGCCCGGGGCGAGCTCGATGAGCAGCGGGTGGCCGATCTGGACCCGCGTGGTGGTCGGCTTGATGCCGGCCTTGCGGGTCAGGTCACGCACGTCGCGCACCTGCTCGTCGAGCATCATCGTGACGACGGTGCCGTCGTTGCCCGCACGGGCGGTGCGGCCCGAGCGGTGCAGGTAGGCCTTGTGCTCGACCGGCGGGTCGGCGTGGATGACGAGCGCGACGTCGTCGACGTGGATGCCGCGGGCCGCGATGTCGGTCGCGACGAGCGTCTGCGCGCGGCCCGAGTGGAAGTCGTCCATGTTTCGCGTGCGGGCACCCTGGCTGAGGTTGCCGTGCAGCTCGACGGCCGGAACTCCCGAGGCGTTGAGCTGCTTGGCGAGCTTCTTGGCCCGGTGCTTCGTGCGGGTGAAGACGACGGTGCGCCCGGGGGCCGCCGTGAGGTCGAGCAGGACGGGCAGGTGCGAGCCGTTGTCGACGTGGAGCACGTGGTGAGCCATCGTCGAGACGGGCGACTGCGCCGAATCGGCCTCGTGCGTCTTGGGATTGGTGAGGAAGCGCTTGACGAGCACGTTGATCGCGCCGTCGAGCGTCGCGGAGAACAGCATCCGCTGACCCTGGGCCGGCGTCTTGTCCATGATGCGACGCACACCGGGGAGGAAGCCGAGGTCGGCCATGTGGTCGGCCTCGTCGAGAATCGTGATCTCGATGGAGTCGAGGATGACGTGACCCTGCTGCATGAGGTCCTCGAGCCGACCGGGGCAGGCGACGACGACGTCGATGCCCGAGCGCAGGCCGGAGACCTGCGGGTTCTGGCCGACGCCACCGAAGATGGTCAGCGAGTTCAGCCCGAGCGCCTTGGCCAGTGGCGCCAGAGCGGTGTCGATCTGCGTGACGAGCTCGCGGGTCGGGGCGAGGATGAGGGCCCGGGGACGGCGGGCCTGGCGACGCTGACCGGACTGCGCCAGGCGCGTCAGCAGCGGCAGCAGGAAGGCGTAGGTCTTCCCCGAGCCGGTGCGGCCGCGGCCGAGGACGTCCCGGCCGGCGAGCGAGTCCGGCAGCGTGGCCGCCTGGATGGGGGTCGGGGTGGTGATCCCTGAGGCCTCGAGGATCGAGGCGAGGGCGGTGGGCACGCCGAGGGCGGCAAAGGTCGTGTCGGTGGACACAGGTGGGCACTCCCAAAGAGCTGGATGAGGTCGTTCTGCCCGGCGCGATCCCGCTCGTCAGTGGACGGGTCGCGGCGCAAGAGCGAATCGACGGGGCCGGCGCGACGTGAGTCGCCTGCCAGGCCAAGAAGAAGCGACCCGAGGCAGAACTGGGCGGGCCGCTTCCGTCAGAGTACCCGAGAGGGAGCCGTCGCGGCGAATCCGCCTGGCCCGCGACCTCAGGTCACGTCCCTGACGCCGTCGTCCGTGATCTCGTCGGCCTCGATCACCATCGGGTTGAGCACCCGGTGGAGGAACGACTTGGTGCGCGCCTCCTGCGGGTTCCCGATGACGTCGGCAGGCGCCCCTTGCTCGACGACGAACCCGCCGTCCATGAAGACGACCCGGTTGGCGACCTCGCGGGCGAAGGCCATCTCGTGCGTGACGATCATCATCGTCATGCCCTCCGCGGCGAGGGACTTCATGACGGCGAGCACCTCTCCGACGAGCTCGGGGTCCAGGGCCGAGGTCGGCTCGTCGAAGAGCATGAGCTCGGGGTCCATGGACAGGGAGCGCGCGATGGCGACGCGTTGTTGCTGCCCTCCGGAGAGCTGCGCCGGGAAGGCGTCCTCCTTGTGAGACATGCCCACCCGCTCGAGGTTGCGCCGGGCCACCTCGCGGGCCTCTGATCCCGAGCGCCGCAGCACCTTGGTCTGGGCGACGGTGAGGTTGCCGAGCACGGTGAGGTGCGGGAAGAGGTTGAAAGACTGGAAGAGCATCCCGATGCGGCGGCGCACCCGGTCCACGTCCACGTCGGGATCGGTCATCTCGTCTCGGCCGACGAAGATCTGACCCGACGTCGGCTCCTCGAGGAGGTTGACGCACCGCAGCAGGGTGGACTTGCCGGACCCGGAGGGTCCGATGACGCACACCACCTCGCCCGGGTCCACGTCGAGGCTGATGTCCTTGAGCACCTCGTTGCTGCCGAAGGACTTCTTGAGGTTGCGGATCGAGATGGCGTGGGTGGGCCGCTCGGCTTGAGTGGTCATCAACGGGCCTTCGCGTAGCGGCGCTCGAGCTGTCGCACGAGCAGGGACAGCGGCAGGGTGATCGCGAGGTAGCAGCAGGCGCCGACGAGGAGCGGCGTGGGGCTCACCGTCCGGTTGAGGAAGTCCTGCGAGAACTTCGTCAGCTCGTACTGCGCTGCGGTCACGCCCACGACGTAGACGAGGGACGAGTCCTTCACCAGCAGGATGAGCTCGTTCGTCAGTGGCGGGATGACGATCCGGAAGGCCTGGGGCAGCACGATGGTGCGCATGGTGCGTGGGTAGCTCATCCCCAGGGTCCGTGCCGCCTCCAGCTGTCCTGGCGGAACGGCTTGGATGCCGGCGCGGAACGTCTCCGCCATGTAGGCGGCCGCCGTGACGCCCAGGCCGACCATCACCATGCCGTACTTGTCGCCGGGGAAGGTGAAGCCTCGGAACGCGTTCGGGATGCCATAGGCCACCATGAAGAGCACGACGAGCGCCGGCACCCCGCGAAAGAACTCGACGTAGGCGGTCGCGAACCAGCGGTACGGGCCGATCGAGCTGAGCTTCATGATGGCCAGCAGCAGACCGAGGAAGAACGCAAAGACGAACGCCAGCGCCGTGTAGATGAGGGTGTTGACCAGTCCGACGGTGATGACCCGTGGCATCATCCGCCAGAAGATGTCACTGCGCAGGAAGGCGTCGCTGAAGGTCGCCCAGTCGGTCTTCGCGGCGATCAGCGCGAGGACCAGCAGGCCGATCGCGTACTGGACGCCTCGGCCCAGCCGAGCGCGCTGTCGACGCGTGAGCCGGCTGCGGGGGGCCTCAGTGGTCTGAATGGTCATGCCGTCCTCCTTCGTGGGTCTCGGTCGGACATGGGCAAGGCTGGCGCAGAGACGGAATCCGCGCCAGCCCCACCCGGTGCACCCGGAGGTTCCGTCAGGATGCCGGGACCTCGCCGATCCACTTCTTGAAGAGCGCGTCGTAGGTGCCATCGGACTTGGCCGACGTGATCGCCTCGTCGACGACCTTCTTCAGGGCCTCGTTGCCGAGCTTCATGCCGAAGCCGTACTGCTCGCCCGTGTCGAACTGCGTGGCGATCGCGCCCTTGCCCGGGTTCTGCTTGATCGCCTCGCTCCAGACCGGAAGGTCGTTGATCGCGCCGTCGACCTGTCCCGTCAGGAGGGCCTGGGTCTCCGAGGCGAGGTCCTGGAACTCGACGATCTCGTAGCCGTTGGCGTCCTTCTCCTTGCTCGCATAGTCGAGACCGGTCGTGGAGGACTGGGCACCGAGCTTCTTGCCCTTGAGGTCTGCGAGCGTCTTGACCGACGACCCGTTGGCAACGAGCAGCGCCTGCGTCGCGTCGAAGTAGGGCTCCGAGAAGAGGATGGCCTTCTTGCGCTCGTCGGTGATCGTCATGCCCGCGGCGGCGATGTCGCACTTGCCGGTCGCCATGTCCTGACCCGACTTGATGCCCTCGAAGGGGGTGTCCACGATGGCCTGCTCGACGCCGAGCTTCTTGGCGACCAGGTCCATCATGTCGACGTCGAACCCGACGGTCTTGCCCGAGTCGTCGTTGGACTGGAACGGGGCGTAGGGCAGGTGGGTGCACACGGTCAGCTTGCCCTCGGAGATCAGCTGGACGCTGGACGAGCCGGTGCCGGAGGCGGCCGGGGTGGCGGTGGTGGCGGACGGGCCGTTGCTGCAGCCGGCGAGCGCGAGAGCGCTGAGGGCGGCGACGGCCACTACGGACCGCATCGTGGGGCGGGACTTCACTGATCGACTCCTCGTTGTGGTGGTGGCCGCGTGGATCCTGCGGCCGACAGGGGCGATCCTCGCACGAGGATCGCCAATTGGCAGCCAACGGCCTGATCGTGGGCACCTCGTTATCGACGCGCAGCAGGAGGGCAGCCGCGGCCTGAGCAGAATGGGCACATGACGACGGAGTCGACCGCAGGCCGCGCCTCAGCCCCAGCCCACAGCCCGGCCCCACCCGACCACGAGATCCCGACGCTGTCGGTCGACGAGCTGCGCACCACCCAGCTCGAGCGGTTGCGACGGACGGTGCGGGCGGCATACGCCAACGTGCCGCACTACCGGGCGGCGTTCGATAGGAGCGGCGTGCACCCCGACGACCTGCACTCGCTCGATGACGTCGCCCGGATGCCGTTCACGTCCAAGGCGGACCTGCGGGCCAACTACCCCTTCGGGATGTTCGCCGTGCCGCGCGAGCAGGTCGTGCGGGTGCACGCGAGCTCGGGCACGACGGGACGTCCGACGGTCGTCGGCTACACGAAGCGCGACATCGACACGTGGGCCGACCTCATGGCCCGATCGATCCGCCTTGCAGGCGGGCACCCGGGCGACATCGTCCACGTGGCCTACGGCTATGGCCTCTTCACCGGTGGCCTGGGCGCGCACTATGGCGTGGAACGACTCGGTGCGACCGTCGTGCCGGTCAGCGGCGGCATGACCGAGCGGCAGGTGCAGCTGATCCGCGACTTCGAGCCACGCGTCATCATGATCACGCCGTCCTACTTCCTCAGTCTGCTCGACGAGATGGAGCGCGAGGGCATCGATCCCGCCGGGACGAGCCTGCAGGTCGGCATCTTCGGCGCCGAGCCGTGGACCGAGTCGATGCGGGCGGAGATCGAGCGGCGCACCGGCATGGACGCCGTCGACATCTACGGGCTGTCGGAGGTGATGGGGCCCGGCGTCGCGCAGGAGGCCGCGACGACCAAGGACGGCCTGCACATCTGGGAGGACCACTTCTATCCCGAGGTCATCGACCCGGTCACGGAGGAGGTGCTGCCCGACGGCGAGATCGGCGAGCTCGTCCTCACGTCGTTGACCAAGGAGGCGATGCCGGTGATCCGCTACCGCACCCGCGATCTCACCCGCCTGCTGCCGGGCACTGCCGTGCCCTCGATGCGCCGGATGGAGAAGATCACCGGTCGCACCGACGACATGATGATCATCCGTGGCGTCAACGTCTTCCCGACCCAGATCGAGGAGCACGTGCTTGCCGAGCCGCGGCTGTCGCCCTACTTCCAGTGCGTGCTCACGCAGCCGGGTCGGATGGTCGAGCTCACTGTGCTCGTCGAGCCGTTGGCGCGTCTCGACGCTGGCGCGGCTGCCGACATCGCGCGCACCCTCGAGCGCGCGATCAAGACGCGTATCGGCACGACGTGCCGGGTGCAGGTGCGTGAGCCCGGCTCGATCGAGCGGTCGATCGGCAAGGCCCGCCGCATCGTCGACGAGCGGCCCACGAGCTGAGTCACCGACGCCTGCGAGGCGTATGCCGGGTTGCGCGGTTCGCCACTCCGGCGCGCCGCGTCGTGCTTGACTCGTGAGGGCCAGGGGACGTGACGTGAGCGAGGAACACCATGAGCTCGATGACTGACCGCCTCTGGCGAGGCGGCAACAAGGCAGCGGTCTGGGTCTACCGCCGCACGGGTGGCAAGGTCGGCGGCAAGGCCAAGGGGGGCAGCCCGGTGCTCCTGCTGACGGCTCCCGGGCGGAAGTCCGGACAGCCGCACACGGTGCCGGTCGCCTACGTCCTGCGCGACGGCGCGTACTACCTCGCCGCGTCGGCAGGAGGCAGACCCGCGGAGCCGCAGTGGATCCGCAACCTCCGGGCGGCGCCGGCGGCCACGATCCAGGTCGGCCGCGAGACGCACCCGGTCTCGGTGGAGGTGCTGCGCGGCGACGCTCGCGACGCCGCCTGGCACGACGTCATCGTGGCCAAGTACCCGTTCTTCGCCGACTACGAGACGAAGGCGGGCCGCGTCATCGCCGTCGCCCGAGTGACACCGACCGTCTGAAGGCGGCCCTCGGGCTGTTCGGCTCCTTCACACGTTCCCGGGCCGTGGAGCGCTCAGGGATGGATCCACGGCACTTCGGGTCGCGATGGCGCGAACCCGCCTCCTAGCCCGCACGGGGTATCAGCCGCCTTCGCCTGCCCTCTGACTCGTGACCCGACGAGCGCGGCCTACCAGGCCCGAGGCAGGACAGGGAGACGGACATGAGCAGGATCCCCCCGCACGGCGCCCGCATGGTCGGCGCTTGGCCCAACACCGTTTCGCGACAGCCCCGCCCGGCGCGAGCCGCGCGACCCGCGCGCGCCTCACGAGGCGCCTGGCTGACCCGGCTGCTCCACCCGCTCCCTCGCCCCGTGCCCGAGGGCCGCCTCACCACCCCGAGGGCACCGGCGCAGCAGCCCGCCGGACACGCCTGAGGCGCCGAAACGGCATACCCCTCTGCGGCGGACTGCGCTGGGACTCAGCCGGATCGGCTGGACTGAGCTCGCAGAGCGGCGCGCACCAGGTCGACCGCGCGAGCCTCGCTGAGACCCGCGCCGTGCGCGGCGGCCGCGAACGAGCCGGCGAGCGTGGCCAGCGCCACCTCCGCGGTGTGCTGACCGTTGGCCACTCGGGTGCCGGCTCGGCTGTGCGCCTCGACGAGGCCACCGGCCTCGAGCGCCTTGTAGGCGCGGGCCACCGTGTTGCTCGCGAGGCCGAGGTCGGCGGCCAGGGCCCGGACCGTGGGCAGTCGGTCGCCCGGCAGCATGCGGCCGGCGCCGATGAGGTCGGCGATCTGGGTGCGCACCTGCTCGAAGGGCGGCACGGAACTGTCCGGGTCGACGGCGATCTCAGCCGTGACGTCACCCATCGTGCTCCTCTGCTCATGGCTGCGTGACCGGACACTAGGCCCGTTGTGGAGCGTGACACAACTCTCTGCGGGCGTGGACTTCGTGCGAGACGTTGCCGCTAGCATCTACTACGTCATGTAGTTACCGCGCCGCCCCTCACGGGAGCCCACCTTGGACGCCACGGACCTCGCGAGATGGCAGTTCGCCATCACGACCGTCTACCACTACCTCTTCGTGCCGATCACGATCGGCATGTCGCTGATCGTCGCCGTCTTCCACACCGCCTGGGTGCGCACGCGCAAGCCGGAGTGGCTCCGGCTGGCCAAGTTCTTCGGCCGGCTCTTCCTCATCAACTTCGCTCTGGGGCTCGTCACGGGCATCGTGCAGGAGTTCCAGTTCGGCATGAACTGGAGCGACTACTCGCGCTTCGTCGGTGACATCTTCGGGGCGCCTCTCGCCATCGAGGCGCTGCTCGCCTTCTTCCTCGAGTCCACCTTCCTGGGGCTCTGGATCTTCGGCTGGGGTCGGCTCCCCGAGAAGCTGCACGCCGCGACCATGTGGATCGTGCACATCGGCACCGTGCTGTCGGCCTACTTCATCCTGGCGGCCAACTCGTTCATGCAGCACCCGGTCGGCTACACCTACAACCAAGCGAGCGGGCGGGCCGAGCTCACGGACTTCTTCGCGGTGCTGACCAACAAGGTGCAGCTCATCACCTTCCCGCACGTCATCTTCGCCGCCTACATGACCGGTGCAGCCGTCATCATGGGCGTCGCGGTGCACCTCATGCGCCGTGAGGCCAAGGCTGCCGCGTCTCCCGACCACGTGTCGAAGAGCGATGCCCCCATGTATCGCAAGGCCGCCCGGCTCGGCGCGGTCGTCAGCCTCATCGCCGCGGTCGGGGTCACTGTGACCGGCGACGTGCAGGGCAAGATCATGACCGAGGTGCAGCCGATGAAGATGGCCGCCGCCGAGGGGCTCTACGAGTCGGTTCCCGAGGGTCTGGGAGCCCCCTTCTCCGTGCTGACGATCGGCTCGCTGGACGGCTCGGCCGCCACCCCACTCATCGAGATCCCCGGACTGCTGAGCTTCCTCGCCACCGGCTCCTTCGACGGTGCCGTCAAGGGCATCAACGAGCTCAAGGCCGAGTACGCGCAGACCTACGGGGCGAGCGGCAACCCGCGGGTCGCCGACCTCGCGAGCGCCTTCGTGCCCAACATCCCCACGACCTACTGGAGCTTCCGCCTCATGATCGGGCTCGGCATCGCCGCCTCCATCATCGCGCTGGCCGTGCTGTGGACCACCCGAAAGGGCCGCACCCCCACGAGCACGTGGTTGCTGTATGCCGCTGTGGCCGCTCCGCTCCTGCCCGTCTTCGCCAACTCCTTCGGGTGGATCTTCACCGAGGTGGGCCGGCAGCCATGGCTCGTCTTCGGGCTGATGACCACCGCCAACGGTGTCTCGCCGAGCGTGTCGATGGGTGAGGTCATCACCTCGATGAGCGTCTTCACCCTGCTCTACGGCGCGCTGGCCGTGGTCGAGATCAAGCTCTTCCTGCACTACGTCCGCAAGGGTGCCGAGCCCTTCGAGGAGCCGCAGGACCCCGCAAACCGTGACGAGGATGCTCCCCTCGTCTTCGCCTACTGAGAGGACGACCACCATGGATCTCGCGACTTTCTGGTTCATCGTGCTGGGCGTCCTCTGGACGGGCTACCTCGTGCTCGAGGGCTTCGACTTCGGTGTCGGCATGCTCCTGCCCGTGCTCGGCGGCAAGCGCTACGCCGCCGACGCCGCCGACGCGCAGAAGCGCCGGCGGCTCCTCATCAACACCATCGGCCCCGTCTGGGACGGCAACGAGGTGTGGGTGCTCACGGCGGGTGGTGCGACCTTCGCTGCCTTCCCGCACTGGTACGCAACGCTGTTCAGCGGCTTCTACCTGCCGCTCCTGCTCATCCTCGTCGCGCTCATCCTGCGCAACCTCGGCTTCGAGTACCGCCACAAGCGGCCCGGGGCCCGGTGGAAGGCGCGCTGGGACCAGGCGATCTTCTGGGGCTCGCTCGTGCCGGCCCTGCTCTGGGGCGTGGCACTGACCAACATCGTGCGCGGGGTGCCGATCGATGAGAACAAGGAGTTCACGGGCAACCTCTTCACCCTGCTCAACCCGGTCGGCCTGCTCGGCGGACTCGTCTTCGTCGCGCTCTTCCTCACGCACGGCGCGATCTTCATCGCGCTCAAGACCGACGGCAAAGTGCGATACGAGGCCCGTCTCATCGCACAACGGGTCGGCATCGTCGCTGCCGTGCTGGCGGTCCTGCTCCTCGCCGTGATCGGCCTCGCCGACGGCAAGCCCGCGTCGTGGGCCACGACCGTCGTCGCGGCGGTCGCGCTGCTGGGCGCGATCGCCGCCAACCGGGCCGGGCGTGAGGGCTGGGCCTTCATCGGCACGGCGGTCACGATCGCGATGGCGGTCGCGACCTACTTCATCGTGCTCTTCCCCAACGTCATGCCGTCGACGACCAACCCGGCCTACAACCTGACGATCGAGAACGCCTCGAGCACGGACTACACCCTCAAGGTCATGACCATCGTCGCGCTGATCTTCACGCCGATCGTCCTGATCTACCAGGGCTGGACGTACTGGGTCTTCCGGAAGCGCTTGACCACCAATGTGATTCCGGACGACGCACCGCTCGAGCCCGCGTCCCGCTGACCGTCGTCTTCGTCCCCATCCACCGCGAGGCCCACCTGTGAAACCCTTCGATCCACGACTGCTCCGGGTGGTCCCTGCCACCCGGAGCTCGGTCGCGGCCCTCGGGGCCCTCGGCGTGGTCGCCGGCATCGCGACGATCGCCTCGGCCTTCGTGATCTCGGCGGTCGTCGTCGCCGTGGTGGGGGGCGGTTCACTGACGACCGCAGTCGTCTGCCTGGCGGTGCTCTTCATCGTGCGCGCGGGCATCGCCGGTGTCAGCGAGTGGGTGGCGGCATGGGCCGGAGTGGCCGTCTCGACGGCGCTGCGCTCGGCTCTGCTCCGCCGGTGGGGCGAGCTCGACGAGGGCTCCCGCCCGGACCCGTCGCGTGCGGTGTCGCTCGCCACCGGCGGCGCGAGCGCCGTGGAGCCGTATGCCGCCAAGTTCCTCCCGACGCTCGTGACCGCGGCCGTCGTGCCGGTCCTCGCGATCGCCACGCTGCTCGTCGTCGACTGGCCGAGCGCTGTCGTCGTCATCCTCACCCTCCCGCTGCTGCCCGTCTTCGCCGCCCTCATCGGCAAGGCGACGGCGGACTCGACCGAGCGCCGCTGGTCGGCGCTCGCGGCCCTCTCGGGGCACTTCCTCGACGTCGTGCGCGGCCTGCCGACCCTCGCCGCCTACGGCAGGGCCGGTCGCCAGGTCGAGACGGTGCGAGCGGTCAGTGAGCGGCACCGGGTCGCGACGATGGAGACGCTGCGCGTCGCGTTCCTCTCCTCGGCGGCGCTCGAGCTGCTCGCAACGCTCTCGGTCGCGATGGTCGCGGTCACCGTCGGCCTGCGCCTCTCGCAGGGCTCGATGGAGCTCGGACCGGCCCTCGTCGCCATCCTGCTCGCGCCGGAGGCCTACTGGCCGGTGCGCCGCGTCGGGGCGGAGTACCACTCCGCAGCCGACGGTGCCGTCGCCCTCGACGAGATCCTCAGCCAGCTCACCCCCGCCGCCGCGCCCCTGCCCCCACCCGCCTCGGCACATGGTGGGGCGCACCGGGTGGGCGAGGTGCGCCTCGAGGGTGTCGACTTCGCCTACGCGGCCGGGGCGGCTCCCGTGCTCCGTGGCCTCGACCTCGTGGCCGGGCCCGGCCTCACGGTGGTCACCGGGGAGTCGGGCGTGGGCAAGTCGACCCTGCTCGACGTCGTGGCCGGACTGCGCCTGCCTGCGGCGGGCACGGTCAGTGCCCCCTCGTGCCACTACGTCACGCAGCGGCCCTTCCTCGGCGCCGGCACGATCCGCGATGCCCTGACCCTCGGGCACCCGGTCTCCGACGCCGAGCTGTGGCAGGCGCTCCGAGCCGTCGAGGTCGACGGGGTGGTGGCGGCACTCGAGCAGGGCCTGTCCACGACGATCGGGGATGACGGCTTCGGACTGTCGGCCGGGCAGCGGCAACGCCTCGCCCTCGCCCGGGCGTGGCTCTCGACCGACTCCGTGCTGTTGCTCGACGAGCCGACCGCACACGTCGACCCCGCCGGCGCGGAGCAGCTCGCTCGCCTCGTCGACGAGATCGCCGAGCGCCGGGTCGTCATCGCCGCGACGCACCGCGGCGAGCTGCTCGACCACGCCGACCAGCACGTGCACCTCGTGCCGACCGGTGACCTCGAGGAGGTGACCCGATGAGCACCCACCGCCCGGTCTGGTGGCCGACAGCGGGCACCGCCAAGGGGGGACTGCTCGGCGGCCTCGCCACGGCGTCCGGCATGGCCCTCACCGCGACGTCGGGCTGGCTCATCGTGCGTGCCGCCGAGATGCCCGTCATCCTCACGCTGCTCACGGCGATCGTCGCCGTGCGCGCCTTCGGCATGGCCCGTCCCGTCTTCCGGTATGCCGAGCGCCTCGTCAGCCATGACGCGGCCCTGCATCTGCTGGCTGAGCGCCGCACGACGGCCTACGCCCGTCTCATCCCGCTCACCCCCGCGCGCCTGGGGCGCCGGCGGCGCTCGGACGTGCTCACCGGGGTCGTCGACGACCTCACCGATGCCGTCGACGCCCAGGTGAGGGTCACCGTGCCGGTCATCGCGTCGCTCGTCGCCGGGGCGATCGCCATCGGTGTGACGGCCGTCATCGCTCCCCCCGTCGGGCTCGTGCTGAGCGGGCTCGCGCTCGTCGTCGCCTTGATCTGTGCCCTGGCCGCGCGCCTCGAGGCGCGCTCGCTCGGGCACCTGCTCGCGGCCCGCGCGGAGGTCACGCGGGTGAGCGAGCTGATGGCCACGCAGGCCCTCGAGCTGCGGGCGATCAGCGGGTGGCCCACCGCCCTCGGCTGGCTGGACGACGCGCACGCCACGCTCGCACGCGTCACGAGGCGGGTCAGCCTCGGCAGGGCAGCCGCCGCAGCCCTCTTCCTCCTCGCTGTCGGGGCGGCCGTCGTCGCCGTGGCGGTCATCGCCCAAGGCCTCGACGTCGCGGCACCGGTCAAGGCACTGCTCACGCTGACACCGGTCGCGGTCTCCGATGCCATCTCACCGCTCGTCGACGCGATGCGGGCCCTGGCTCGCGCCACGGAGAGCGAGCGGCGCATCGACGACCTCCTCGACCTCGCCCCGGCCGTGCACGACCCGGCGGTCGACGGCAGCTCCGCAGACGCCCCCACCCACCCGAGCCACCCGTCAGCCCCAACCTGCGCCACTCCACCCGCCTCCACGCCCGTTGACGGCCTGCACGTGCGCACCCTCGGCGTCACCGCCTCGTGGACGGGCGGTCGGGCCGACCTCGCCCCGACCGACCTCGACCTGCCCGCCGGATCGACCCTCGCCGTCACCGGGCCCAACGGCAGCGGCAAGTCCACGCTGCTCGCCGTGCTCGCCCGCCACCTCGACCCGGTCGCCGGCACCTATCTCCACGACGACGCCGACGTGTTGACCCTGGCGCTCGACAGCGCCCGCGGCCGCGTCGCAGTCGTCGACGACGACACCCACGTCTTCGCCACGTCGCTGCGCGCCAACCTCGCGCTCGCAGCGCCCGAGGCCGATGACGCTGCCATCGAGGCGGCCCTCACCGACGCCGGCCTCGCGTCGCTCACGACCGAGCTGCCCGCCGGCCTCGACACCGTGCTCGGCTCCGGGGGTCGTGGCCTCTCTGGCGGGCAGCGAGCCCGCCTCGGCATCGCCCGTGCGCTGCTCAGCCGCCGACCGGTCGTGCTGCTCGACGAGCCCGTCGCGCACCTCGACCCCCCGACTGCGCGATCCGTCGTGGCCGACCTCACGCGGATCGCGGGCACGTCCGAGCCTCCCCGAACGCTTGTCATGGTGACGCACCGTGACGAGGGGGTAGATCTCTTCCAGAGGTCGCTGTCGCTCCACCACCCGGGATCGACGCCACACTCCGACCACGCGTCAGCAGACTCACAAACGGCAACGGCCGACGGCGACCGCCGCCAGCACCAACCCGACCCTCCACGTCGGTAGATCGGACACGACATGCCCAGCACCCCCCGCAACCGCCTCGGTGACCTCGAGCGCGCCGTCATGGAGCAGCTCTGGACGATCCGTGAGACCGGCCCCGGCGGACTCACCGTCCGCGAGGTGCACGACCGCGTCGGCCTCGACCGCGGTCTCGCCTACACGACCCTCATGACGGTGCTCGACCGGATGTCGAAGAAGGGCCTCGTCGAGCGCGAACGCGACGGCCGCGCCTGGCGCTACACCGCCTCCTCCTCCCGCGCCGAGCTCACCTCCGCGACCCTGCACCACACGCTCGGCGAGCTCGCCGGAGACACCCGGCGCACGGCCCTGCTCCACTTCCTCGACGAGTCGACTCCCGAGGAGATCGACGAGCTGCGCGCCGCGCTCGCCGAGCTCGAGGCCCGTGGCCCCGGCGAGTCGCGCGCCTCGTCACGCGCCTGAGCCGTGCTCGTCGTCGCCCTGGTCTGCCTCGCGATCGCGCTCTCGTGGCCCGTGCCCAGAGTGCTCGCGCGTGCGACCGCCGTGCGACGCCGCCCGCGGCCCGCGCTGGTGCTCTGGCAGTCGACCGCAGTCGCGGCGGTGCTCGCGGCTCTCTTCGCCGCGCCCGCCGCCGTGCCGTGGGTGGTCGGGAGTGCGCCGCTGCTGCAGGACAACTGGGCGGTCGTCGCCGTGGCGGCCGTGCTCACCGGCATCGTCACGGTGCGGCTGCTCGTCTCCGGTGACCGGGTGGGGCGCAACCTGCGCAGCGTGCGACGCCGCCATCGCGAGCTCGTCGACCTGCTCGCGACGGCGGGCGACGGGCACACGCGCGTCCTCGAGCACTCGACGCCCACGGCATACTGCCTGCCCGGTGTGCGACGCCGGGTCGTGCTGACCCAGGGCACCATCGACCGCCTGTCCCCCGACGAGCTCGAGGCGGTCATGGCCCACGAGCGCGCTCACCTCGTCGCTCGTCACGACCTCGTCATGGAGTTCTTCACCGTCGTGCACGAGGCGGTGCCCCGCTTCGTGCGCTCGCCCACAGCGCTGCACGAGGTGCACCTGCTCATCGAGGTCCTCGCCGACCGCGCGGCCGTGCGCCGGGCAGGGGTCATGACGACGGCACGAGCGATCGTCGGCATGGCTGACGGGCCGCGGCCCGCCGGCTCGATGGCGATGCGCGAGAGCACCGCCGACGCCAAGGCCCGGATCGAGCTGCTCGAAGGCGGCCCCGTCGCGGGCCTGCCCGGCCCCTTGGCCGAGGCGCTGATGTATGCCGTCTCGGCCCTGATCGTGGCCGCTCCGCTCGCGCTGCTGACGCTCGCCTACGCCGGCTTCTCCGAGGGCTGAGGAGGGGCCTGCACGCCGGGCGGAGGGAGGGATCCGCCGTTCTCGCGGCCTCGCTAGGGTGAGGACCATGCGCGTACTCGTGAGCGGCGGAGCCGGCTACATCGGCTCGCACACCGTGGTCCAGCTCGTCGCGGCCGGGCACGACGTGCTCATCGTCGACAACTTCGGCAACAGCAAGCCCTCCGTGGTCAACCGGCTCGAGGCCCTCACCGACAGCCACCTGCCGGTGCATTCCTTCGACCTGCGCGACCACGACAAGACCGAGCACCTCTTCGCCAACGAGCAGATCGACGCGGTCATCCACTTCGCTGGGCTCAAGGCCGTCGGCGAGAGCGTCGAGATGCCGCTCGAGTACTACGAGAACAACCTCGTCTCGACGTTCTCGCTCGTGCGGGCGATGCGGCTGCACCAGGTCAAGAAGCTCGTCTTCAGCTCCTCGGCCACCGTCTACGGGCACAACACCCCGCCGCTCGTCGAGGACATGCCGACGGCCGCGACCAACCCCTATGGCTGGACGAAGGTGATGATCGAGCAGATCCTGCGAGACGTCGCCGCGGCAGACCCGACGCTTCGCATCGCTCTCCTGCGCTACTTCAACCCCGTGGGCGCCCACGTCAGCGGCACGATCGGCGAGGACCCACAGGGCATCCCCAACAACCTCATGCCGTTCATCGCCCAGGTCGCCGTCGGCCGGCGCGACAAGCTGCTCGTCTTCGGTGACGACTACCCCACGCCTGACGGGACCTGCCTGCGCGACTACATCCACGTCGAGGACCTCGCCAGCGGGCACCTCGCGGCCCTCGACCGGCTGGGCAAGATCGAGCACCCGGTCTCGACCTGGAACCTGGGCACCGGCCACGGGACGAGCGTTCTCGAGGTGCTGCACGCCTTCGAGCGCGCGGTCGGCCGCGAGCTCCCCTACGAGGTCGTCGCCCGCCGGGCAGGTGACCTGCCGGAGTCGTTCGCCGACCCGAGCCGCGCCAACCGAGAGCTGGGCTGGAGCGCCGAGAGGACGATGGACGACATGTGTGTCGACCAGTGGCGCTGGCAGAGCGCCAACCCGCACGGCTACCCCGACGCCTGACGCCTACGGGGGAACGCAGGATCCCCCGGCCGATGGCCGGGGGATCCGCCCGGGACGAGTCCCGGGATGTTTGGCTGGGTCAGATGACCTTGACCTTCTCCGCCTGGGGGCCCTTCGGGCCCTGCGTGACGTCGAACTCGACCTTCTGGCCGTCCTGGAGCTCGCGGTAGCCGCCGCTCTCGATGGCCGAGTAGTGCACGAAGACGTCAGCGCCGCCACCGTCCTGCTCGATGAAGCCGAAGCCCTTTTCGCTGTTGAACCACTTCACGGTGCCTGTTGCCACTGGTGTTGCCTCTTCTTGTTAGCGAGGTCTCCCGTGTGGAGACCTCAGGCCGCCGATGGCCACGGCGAGCACAACAGACGAAAATGTCGCCTGCGGCTCAGTCGTGCACACTCCCACATGCGTGGGACTGGAACGGCAACCGATATGAACCGTAGCAGTAGGAAGGCCATTCGGCCTGATCGAGACCACGCGAGTGTCGTGAGCCTGTGGCGGCAACCGATGCGCGAGCTCCCGCGCGACACTCCCAGGGCGCCGACTGCAGAGCGCCCCATCGTGCCGCCGAGGGGCGAGCGGCATTGTCATGGCTGCGGATTCAGGGCGTCGTAGTCGCGGAACGACGGGACGCGCGCGACGGCGATCCAGACGAGGACGACGACGAGCACGCCACCGACGAGCGCGGGCACCCACGTCGCCGTGAGGGTCGCGAGGGTGCCGGCGAACATCTGTCCCAGCCGCGGCCCACCGGTGACGACGACGGTGAAGACGCCTTGGGTGCGGCCGCGCAGGTGGTCGGGCACTGCGGTCTGCAGGATGGTCTGGCGGAAGATCGAGCTGATGTTGTCGGATCCACCCGCGACCGCCAGGCAGACCGCGGCGAGCCCGAGCGCCGCCCGGTTGACGTCGGCGAAGTCCATCGACGCGACGCTGTGGCCGCCCAGGGTCACCCAGGCCAGCACGATGCCGAAGCCCGTGATGGCGAGTCCGTAGCAGATGATCGCGTTGCGGATCGCCCTGCCCTGCCAGCGCAGACCCGTCACCCGGCCCGAGACGAGGCTCGAGAGGATGCCACCCACCGCGAACGACGCGAGCAGCAGACCAGCCGTGACCGGGCCTCCGCCGATCACGATCGCGCCGACGGCGGGGAAGAGCACCATCGGCTGGCCGAAGGTCATCGCGATGAGGTCGACGACGAAGCTCATCCGGACGTTGGGGGCCCGCCGCAGGTGCGACAGCCCGTCGAGGACCGACCGGATGCCGCCCGCCGGCGCTCGACCGCCCTCGGGCCTGATGCGAGGCAGGGTCCAGAGGCCGAAGAGCCCGGCGAGGAAGAGCAGCACGTCGACGGTGTAGGTCCACGCGTAGCCGACCCGCGCCACGAGCACCCCCGCCACGCCTGGGCCCACCGTGACCATGAGGCCGCCCGAGATCCCGACGAGCGCTGCCGCCTTGGGCAGCAGCCAGGCCGGGAGCAGTCGTGGCGTGATCGCCTGGCGCGTCGCCGAGGCGATGGTTGCTGCCACCGCGTTGACCGTGGTGATGACGTAGAAGGTCCAGATCACCTCGATGCTCGCCCAGGCGAGCAGGGCGAGGCAGAGCGTCGAGGCCCAGGCGACGAACGAGGCGATCAGCGCGACCGTGCGCCGGTCGAACCGGTCGGCGATGGCCCCCCCATAGAGGCCGGCGATGATCATCGGCACGAGGGAGAACCACGCGACGAGCGAGACCATGAAGGTCGAGCGGGTGAGGTCGTAGATGTGCAGCCCGACCGCCGTGTTGGTGACGAAGGTGCCGATGCCCGCGAGCGTGTTGCCGAACCAGAGCCGCGCGAAGGCCGGGCTCTCGCGCAGCGGCGTCAGGTCGACGAAGTGCGACGACCGGGCACCCGGCGGCGGTCCGGGGAGCCGGGGCTGCGGCGGCGCGCCGGTCTGCGAGATCTCGGGGGGTTCGGCGCTCACCGACGCAAACTACGCCTTCGCGCTCAGGCCGCGCCCGGCAGGTCCATCTCGGTCGCGCGGCGCAGGTGCGACCCGTCGCGCACCCACACCCACCCGCCATCGCTCTCGAGCCGAGCCACCTGGGTGCTCACGACCCCGTCCTCGCTCGTCGAGCACGTCATGGCGAGGGCGCCCGTCTCGATGACGCGGATGCTGGCGGGAGCGGCCCACCGCACCCCCGCGTCGAGCGCCTCGGCGAAGGCGGCCCGGATGGCTGTGTGCCCGGCCGCCTCGCGACCGCGCGGCAGGCTCACGACGGCGTCGGCGGCATACAGCCTCGTGAGGCCGTCGAGGTCACCTGCAGCGGCGAGGAGGCAGAAGCGCACCTCGAGCTCGCCCGGCGTGGCCGCACCGGAGGGTGTCGTCGCGGGCCCGGCGATCGTCGTCACTCTCGTCTCTGCCGTCACTCTCGTCCTCATGGGCACAGGGTGGCAGCGACCACCGACAACCGGCACCTCCGAACGCCCGATACCCCGCGGTGACAGGTGTTGAATGGGGACCATGTCGCCCCGCCCCCTGCACGTCACCTTCGTGTGCAGCGGCAACATCTGCAGGTCGCCGATGGGTCACGTCATCCTCGCGCGCCTCGTCGCCGACGCGGGCCTCGACGACCGGGTCGTCGTGTCCTCCAGCGGCACGGGGGACTGGCACGTCGGCGAGCACGCCGATCCCCGCACCGTGGCGGTGCTCGCCGAGCACGGTTATGACGGGGCCACCCATCGCGCCCGGGAGTTCGACGCCGACGACTTCGCCGACCTCGACCTCGTGCTCGCCTCCGACATGGGCCACGTGCGCGCCCTCCAGCGCCTCGCCGGCACCCCCGACAACCGGGCCAAGATCCGGCTCGTGCGAGAGTTCGACCCCGAGGCGGTGGCGGCCGGCACGCTGGAGATGGGCGACCCGTGGTACGGCGACGAGTCGCACTTCCGGCGCTGCTTCACCGAGGTCGAGGCGGCCTGCCACGGCATCCTCGACCACATCCGGGCCCAGATCGAGACGGACCACGCACGACCCCATGCCTGACCTCAACCTCACCGTGCCCGACTATCCCTACGGCTCCCCCTGCTGGGTCGACCTGCTCGTCGGCGACGTCGAGCGCGCCCAGAGCTTCTACTCCGACCTCTTCGGGTGGCGCTGGTTGGCCGGTGACGCCGCGACCGGCGGCTACACGATGGCGCTGCTCGACGGGCACCCCGTGGCGGGCATCAGCCGCAAGCCGGCCAATGCGCCGGTCGCGAGCCAGTGGACGACCTACCTGCGCGTCGGCCAGATCGAGGTGGCCGCGGCCGCCATCGAGGCCCACGGTGGTCGCACGCTCGGGCGGCCGGTGCCGATCGGTGCCCTGTCGCGCACCCTCATCGCCCTGGACCCGGGGGCGCCTACTTCGGCATCTGGGAGCCGGGCGACCTGCCGGGCAGCGGCATGCTCGACGCGCCGGGGTCGTTGACCTGGAACGAGCTGCTGACCCGGGACTATGACCGCGTCCAGGACTTCCAGCTCGGCGTCTTCGGCCACGAGTTCACCGACGAGACCGAGCCCGGCGGGCCGCGCTGGGCCACCGCGCACTCCGGCGACGGCAACCCCGCCTACGGGCTGGCCGAGATCGGTGACGAGTGGCCCCGCGAGATCCCGCCGCACTGGGTGGCCTCCTTCGCGGCCAACGAGGTCGTGCCCTCCCTCGCCCGGGCGCTCGAGCTCGGCGCCACCCTCATCCAGGGCCCGTTCGACGGCCCCTACGGCGTCGGTGCCGTGCTCAGCGGTCCCGAGGGCGAGGTCTTCTCGATCCTCGTCCCCGACCTCGACTGACCCCACACCCAAGGAGTTTGCGATGCCCGTCCACCCCGACACCTTCGCGCCCGGCACTCCGTGCTGGGCGGACGTGCTGGTCGACGACCTCACCGCGGCGCGACAGTTCTACGGTGACCTGTTCGGGTGGACGTTCGAGGACCTGCCGGCCGAGGCGGGCGGCTACGTCATGGCGCGCAAGGACGGCCACGTCGTCGCCGGTGCCCTGGCCCGCAATCCCGATGACCCCGGACAGGTCAACGCGTGGACCCTCTACCTCGCGACCGACGACGTCGACGCCGCCACGCAGCGTGCGACGGCCGCCGGAGGCGTCTTCTTCCTCGGTCCGCTGACGGTGCTCGACGTCGGACGCATCGCCGTGGGCGCCGACCCGGCGGGGGCGGCCTACGGACTGTGGCAGGCCAAGAAGCACACCGGTGCCGACCTCGTCGACGAGCCCGGGGCGCTCTGCTGGGCCGAGACGATGAGCCGCAGCTACGACGCGAGCCGGACCTTCTACGCCGACGTC
Organism: uncultured Actinomycetota bacterium; assembly: GCA_963697735.1. Lineage (GTDB taxonomy): Bacteria > Actinomycetota > Actinomycetes > Actinomycetales > Dermatophilaceae > Humibacillus. The sequence goes on from CAVOOZ010000002.1 coordinate 237,443, forward strand.
TTCGGCTACCGCCTGCAGGAGATCGGCGAGGGCGACTTCCGCTACTGCGTCGCCAGCCTCGACGACGGCCGCCCGATCGGCGGCATCGGCGAGATCCCGGCCGGCACCCCCGCCGAGGTGTCGTCGCACTGGATGGTCTACTTCGCCGTCGACTCGTGCGACGACGCCGCCCGTCGCGTCGCCCAGCTCGGCGGCTCGGTGGTGCAGCAGCCCTTCGACACCCCCTACGGCCGGATGGCGGTCGTCGCCGGATCGCAGGGCGAGACCTTCTCGATCATGCAGCTGAGTCCCGCCGACGGGCAGCGGTGACGCCACCCTGGCGGCCGGGAGCCACCCGGATGGTCCGACGCCACCCGGGTACGGGTGGCTCGGACCGCCCAGGTGGCGGCGCGCTCCGGGAGTGGCTCGGACGGCATACGAGCCCGGGCGACACCTCTGGGAGAATGCTCGCCATGGCTTCCCTCGCTGACGCGAACCCGCCCATCGCGCTCGGAGCGCTCGACGGCCGCTACCGCGGCACGGTCGCGCCGCTGGTCGACCACCTCTCGGAGGCGGCGCTCAACCGGCAGCGCGTGCACGTCGAGATCGAGTGGCTGATCCACCAGACGAGCCACGCCGTGGTGCCCGGCGTGCGGCACCTCACCGACGACGAGATCACGGCGCTTCGCGCGATCGTCGACGACTTCGGCACCGACGAGGTGGCCGAGCTCGGGGAGATCGAGCGGGTCACGGTGCACGACGTCAAGGCGGTCGAGTACTTCCTCAAGGAGCGGCTCACGGCCATCGCGCCGGCGGACGAGGACAAGGGCCTCGCCGAGCTCATCCACTTCGGGTGCACGAGCGAGGACGTCAACAACCTCTCCTACGCCCTCATGGTCAAGGGCGCCGTCGAGCAGGTGTGGCTGCCCCGGGCGCAGGCGCTCGTCGCACAGGTGGCCGAGCTGGCGCGCGAGCTCAAGGACGTGCCACTGCTCGCGCACACCCACGGCCAGCCGGCGACGCCCACCACGATGGGCAAGGAGCTCGCCGTCCTCGCGCACCGCCTCGGCCGGCAGCTGCGTCGTGTCGAGCGCCAGGAGTTCCTCGGCAAGTTCAACGGTGCGACCGGCACCTTCGGCGCGCACGCACTCGCCCTGCCCGACGTCGACTGGCCGGCCGTCTCGCGCGACTTCGTCGAGGGCCTCGGGCTGACCTGGAACCCGCTGACGACCCAGATCGAGAGCCACGACTGGCAGGCCGAGCTCTATGCCGACGTCGCCCGCTTCAATCGCATCCTGCACAACCTCTGCACCGACGTGTGGACCTACATCTCGATGGGCTACTTCGCCCAGGTGCGCGGGCAGGGCACCGTGGGTTCGAGCACGATGCCGCACAAGGTCAACCCGATCCGCTTCGAGAACGCCGAGGCCAACCTCGAGGTGAGCAACGCCCTGCTCGACGTGCTGGGCGGCACGCTCGTGCAGAGCCGGCTCCAGCGCGACCTCACCGACAGCTCGATGCAGCGCAACATCGGTAGCGCCTTCGGACACTCCGTGCTGGCGCTCGACAACGTGGCCCGTGGCCTCGCCGGCCTCGACGCCGTGCCCGAGCGGATGGCCGCCGACCTCGAGGCCAACTGGGAGGTGCTCGGCGAGCCGATCCAGTCGGCGATGCGGGCGCTGGGCGCGCAGGGTGTGCCCGGCATGGAGGAGCCCTACGAGCGGCTCAAGGAGCTGACGCGCGGCCGCCGCATCGACGGCGACGACCTGCGCGAGTTCGTGCGCGGGCTGGGCCTGCCCGCCGAGGTCGAGGCCCGCTTCGTCGCGCTGACACCGCAGACCTACACCGCGCTCGCCGGCCGTCTCGTCGACGACTACCTCGTCTGAGACACGCCGCCGAGCCCCCTTCTCGGCGTGCCGCTGGCGGGCTACCGTCGTCAGGCATGGCACGCGCACGCAGAGCCAAGGTCACCGACGTCGAGCAGCTCGCCCTCGGACTGCCGGAGGTGACGCGCGACCCCGCTGATCCCGCGGCGCCCGGCCGTCCGGCATACCAGGTGCGGGGCAAGACGTTCGTCTTCTTCCGCGGCCCCCGCAAGGACGCGCGCGACCCCGCGACGGGGGAGCCCTACGAGGACGTCATGGCGTTCTCGTGCACGGCCGAGGACAAGGAGGCGATGGTCGGCGACCCGGACTCCCCGTTCTTCACGACGCCCCACTGGAACGGCTACAACGCAGTGCTGCTCCTCGAGCGCGACCTCGGCGAGATCACCGTTGCCGAGCTGCGCGAGGTGGTGACCGACGCATGGCTGGCGAAGGCACCGAAGCGGTTGGCCGCGCAGTTCCTGGGCGGGTCGTGACCGACGGAATACCCCAGAGGGGTATGCTGTTGTCCAGAGCGAGGAGGTGGCCATGCCCGGATACACCGGCAGCAAGGACGACTACCTGAAGCGGCTTCGACGTGTCGAGGGACAGGTGCGCGGCGTGCACAAGATGGTCGAGTCCGACACCTACTGCATCGACATCCTGACTCAGGTCAGCGCCATCACGAAGGCGCTGCAGGCCGTCAGCCTCGGCCTGCTCGAGGACCACGTCGCGCACTGCGTCGTCGACGCCGCCCGCGAGTCCGACGAGGCCGCCCAGATCAAGATCCGAGAGGCGGCCGACGCGATCGCCCGCCTCGTCCGCAGCTGAGGAGACGAGCACCATGCACGACACGCACACCACCCAGATCGCCGTCACCGGTATGACCTGCGCGCACTGCGTCGCGTCGGTCACCGAAGAGCTCTCCGAGCTGGCCGGCGTGTCCGACGTCGACGTCGACCTGCACCCCGGGGACGAGTCACGGGTCACCATCACGAGCACGAGCCCGCTCGACCCGGCCGCCGTCGAGGCCGCCGTCGCCGAGGCGGGCTACGCCGTCCGATGACTCCCCCCGAGGCCACGGTCACAGCGGGCGCGCCGGAGCAGGTGCGACTGGCCATCACGGGCATGACCTGCGCCTCGTGCTCGGCCCGCATCGAGCGCAAGCTCGGCAAGGTCCCCGGGGTCGACTCCGCGACCGTCAACCTCGCGACCGAGAAGGCGTTCGTCTCCTTCTCGGCGCCGGTGACCGTCGAGCAGATCGTCGCCGAGGTCCACAAGACGGGCTACGGCGCCAGCGTCATCGGCGCCGCGCCGCCCAACCCCCGCTCCGGTATGCCGTCCGGCCAGCTCCCCGGGGCGGGCGCGCTCCTCGACCGGCTGAGGTCGCGGCACACCGGGACCCCGACTCCGACGGACGGCCGCACCGGGGCCGACGGCGACAGGCAGGGCGGCGAGGGCGGGCACGGTGGCGACCGCGGGCACGATGGCGACCACGGGAACGGTGGCGACCGCGGGCACGAAGCCGGTCAGGCCGCCCAGACGGCGCCCGACGACCACCTCGAGCACACCCCGGCGCAGGACGTCATCAGGCCCCGGCTCGTCGTCGCGGCCGCCCTGACGGTGCCGGTCTTCCTGCTCGCGATGGTGCTCCCGTCCTTCGCGGCGAGTCCCTGGCTCCAGCTCGTCCTCGCGACGCCCGTCGTCTTCTGGTGCGCGTGGCCCTTCCACCGGGCGGCCGCCGTCAACGCTCGCCACCTCGCCTCGACGATGGACACCCTGGTGTCGATCGGCGTGCTCGCGGCGTGGGGCTACTCCGTCGTGGAGCTGCTGCGCGGCGGTCCGCACCTCTACTTCGAGGTCGCCGCGGTCGTCACGACGTTCCTGCTCACCGGCCGGTTCCTCGAGGCGCGGGCCAAGGACTCCGGCAAGGACGCGCTGCGGTCGCTGCTCGACCTCGGCGCCAAGGACGTCGCCGTGCTGCGCATCGACCCGCGGTCGCGCATCACGAGTGAGGTCCGCATCCCCGTCGCCCAGCTGGTCGTCGGCGACCAGTTCATCGTGCGGCCGGGCGAGAAGGTCGCGACCGACGGTCTCGTGCTCGACGGCTCGAGCGCGGTGGACGCGAGCCTCGTGACGGGCGAGTCCACGCCCGTCGACGTCTCGCCGGGTGACGACGTCACCGGCGGCTCGATCAACACCACCGGCCGGCTCGTCGTCGAGGCCCGCAGGGTCGGAGCCGACACGATGCTCGCCGGCATCCAGCGCCTCGTCGAGGCGGCGCAGACCGGCAAGGCGGACGTGCAGCGCCTCGCCGACCGGGTGTCGGCGGTCTTCGTGCCCATCGTGCTCGTGATCGCGGTCGTCACCCTCATCGCGTGGCTCGTGACCGGCCACGATGTCGGGCAGGCCCTCGCGGTCGCCGTGACGGTGCTCATCATCGCCTGCCCCTGCGCACTGGGCCTGGCCACGCCGACGGCGCTGCTCGTCGGCACGGGTCGCGGCGCGCAGCTCGGCACCCTCATCAAGGGCCCCCAGGTGCTCGAGGACACCCGCCGCGTCGACACCGTCGTGCTCGACAAGACCGGCACGGTGACGACCGGACACCTCCGGCTGCGCAGCATCGCGGTGCGCGGCAGGCTCTCCAAGGTCGCTGCACTGACGGCAGCCGCGGCGGTCGAGCAGGCCAGCGAGCATCCCATCGCGCGCGCGGTCGTCGCCGGTGCGCAGGAGGCCCACCTCACGCTCCCGCGCATCCGCGACTTCACCACCAACCCGGGCGAGGGCGCCACGGCCCGGATCAAGGACACCGAGGTCGTCGTCGGCAAGGCGGCGCTCTTCGACAGCGTCGCACCCGAGCTGCGCCAGCACGCCGAGACCCACGCGGGCACGACGGTCTTCGTCGGCTGGGACGGCGAGGCCCAGGCCGCCCTCACCGTCGAGGACACCGTGCGGGAGTCGTCGCGCGGCGCGATCGCCCGGCTGCGCGGGCTGGGCCTGACGCCCTACCTGCTGACCGGCGACAGCGCGACCAACGCCCGTAGCGTCGCCGAGCAGGTGGGCATCGACGCCGACCACGTGCGGTCCGACGTCCTTCCCGCCGACAAGCACCGCGTCGTCACCGAGCTCCAGCGCTCGGGCCGGGTGGTGGCCATGGTCGGCGACGGCGTCAACGACGCGGCCGCCCTGGCGCAGGCCGACCTCGGGCTGGCGATGGGCTCGGGCACCGACGTTGCCATGGACTCCGCCGACATCGTGCTCGTGCGGGCCGACCTCGACGCTGTCGCCGACGCCATCGCCCTGTCTCGCCAGACGTTGCGCGTCATCAAGCAGAACCTCGCCTGGGCCTTCGGCTACAACACCGCCGCGATCCCGCTGGCTGCCTTCGGCCTGCTCAACCCGATGATCGCCGGAGCGACGATGGCGCTGTCGTCCGTGCTCGTCGTGACCAACTCCCTGCGCCTCAAGCGCTTCGGTCGGTGACGCCGCAGACGCCGCAGACAAGGCAGACTCCGTGGACCGCGCACCGGGCACCGGGCACTAGGTTCGGGTCATGGTGGCTTTCGTGAAGTCGGTGACGTTCGACTGCTCGGACCCGTTGCGGCTCGCGAGCTTCTGGGCCACGGCGCTCGGCTCGAGCGTCGACGAGGACAGCACCGAGCAGCGGGCATGGGTCGAGCCCGCTGGGTGGGGCGGACCGACCCTGTGGTTCCAGCCCGTCCCCGAAACCAAGACGGTGAAGAACCGGCAGCACTTCGACCTGCGCACCATGGACACGGTCGAGGCCGAGGTCGAGCGTCTCGTCGCGCTGGGCGCGACCGTCATCGGCAGCGACGGCGATGTGGTGGTCATGGCCGACCCCGAGGGCAACGAGTTCTGCGTCGAGTCCTGAGGCGACGACGCCTTGGTTCACGGCTCCGCGGCAGGGTGCCGGACCCGAACCGCGCGTGACCGCCTGCTCCGCGCCCGGCATACCTGCTCAGGGACGACGAACGGCGGCCACCCGAGGGTGACCGCCGTTCGACTGCGAGTGGGTGGCTGCGTCAGATGGTGACCTTGCCGTGGGGGGTGTCGAAGGTGACCGACAGCAGGCCCGGCGTGCCGTGCGGAGCCACGAAGGTGAAGTCGATGCCGCCCTTGTCGAAGGTGTCGTCGGGGCCGAGCCACTCGCGCACCCGCTTCGGGTCACCGGCGATCTGCAGGTGGTCGATGCGGACCGACGTGTCGGCGCCCGCGGACGGGTGAACGGTCATGTCGTCCCACTCGATGAAGTAGGGGACCTGCGGGTCGGCCATCAGGCCCTTGATGCCGAGCTGGCGCCACTTGAGCTCGGTGCCGTCGGGTCGGTGCCGGTTGCCGACCACCGACTCGCGACCGAGGCGGGCCTCGACCTTGCCGATGTCGTCGACCGCGACGACCCAGCCGAGCCAGCCACCGCCGGCCTCGGATGCGGCCCGCACCGCTTGACCGAAAGGCGCCTTGTCGGACGCCGGGTGGTCGAGCACCTCGACGACCTCGAGGTAGTGGTCCTTCGCCAACGGGAAGATGACGTTGCGGGTGCCGAAACGGGGATGGACGCCGCCGTTGACGGGCTCGACGCGGATCAGCTCGGACAGTCGCTCGGCCGTGGCCTTGAGGCCACCGGCCTCTGCTGCATAGGAGACATGGTCAACTCGCATACAGAACATCGTGACACACGCCAAGGGGTGCTCTTGACCACCCCTCCCCCGGCTCGATCCGCTCGCTGCACGCTCCCCCCGGGGTATGCCGTCCGGCCGGCTTGTCGCAGCGTCAGCGGGCGCGCTGGCGCACGGCTTCGTAGAGGACGATGGCGGCCGAGGCTGCGACGTTGAGGCTGTTGGCCTTGCCGTGCATGGGGATCCGCACCCGATGCGTGGCGGCCTCGAGGAGGGTGTCGTCGGCGCCGTGCTTCTCGCTGCCGACCGCGATGGCGACGCGGCCGGTGTAGTCGACGTCGGTGTGCAGCAGGTCGGTCTCGGGGGTGGTGACGACGAGACGGATGTCGTGGGTGGCGAGCCATCCGAGCGCCGCTGCCGTCGTCGCGCTCGCGACGGGCAGGGCGAAGACCGTGCCCTTGCTCGCGCGCACGACGTTGGGGTTGCCCCAGTCGGTGACCGGGTCGGCCGCGACGACGTCGTCGACCCCGGCGGCGTCGGCGGTGCGGAGCATGGCGCCGAGGTTGCCCGGCTTCTCGACGCCCTGGCTCAGCAGGGTGAGGTGGTCCGGGCCCTCGACCCGCAGGTCACCGAGAGTGCGGCCGACCTCGTCGACGACGGCGAGCAGCCCGTCGGGACCCTCGCGGTAGGAGGCCTTCTCGAAGACCTGGCGGCTGAGGTGCACGACGTCCACCCGATCGTCGCGCAGGCGCGTGAGGAGGTCGGACTGGTGGCCGATGTCCTGCGAGCCCGCGCGCCCCGCGGGGCTGAAGAGCTCCTCGCAGACGTAGACGGTGCTCGGCCGGACGCCCGCCGCGAGGGCGAGGCCGATCTCCTCGTAGCCCTCGACGAGGGTCTGGCCGGTCTGCTCCCGGACGCGCCGGCGGCGCAGCGCGAGGACGGCCTTGAGGCGGGGGTTGGCCGGTGAGCTGATGATGAGCTCGCGGCCGTGCAGGCTGTGGTTCGTCATGGCGGGTCCAGCATTCCACCTGCGCCGGGCCGACGCGGTGCTCCCCGAGCCGGACGTGACGTGAGCCGCACGACTGTCGGTGCGGCGGCGTAGCGTCGAACCCACGGACGACGGACACCCCGGAGGCATCATGACCACCCTTGACGGACGCCCCAACACCGCGCTGCTCATCGTCGACGTCCAGGTCGACGTCGTCTCCGGCGCGTGGGACCGCGACGGCGTCATCGCGCGCATCAACACCCTCGTCGACAAGGCGCGCTCGGAGCACGTGCCTGTCATCTGGGTGCAGCACTCCGACGACGACATGCCGAGCGAATCCGACGGCTGGCAGCTCGTGCCCGAGCTGTCGCCCGGCGCGGCCGAGCCGCTCGTGCACAAGCGCTATGGCGACTCCTTCGAGGACACCGACCTCGAGTCGCTCCTCTCCGAGCGGCAGGTCGGCCGGCTCGTCGTCACCGGCGCCCAGACCGACGCCTGCATCCGCTCCACGCTGCACGGAGCCCTCGTGCGCGGCTACGACGTGACGCTCGTCGAGGACGCCCACACGACGGAGGACCTCCGTCAGTGGGGTGTGCCCGTGTCGCCCGAGCAGGTCATCGCCCACACCAACACCTACTGGTCATGGTCCGAGTCACCCGGACGCAAGGGCGACGTCGCACCCGCGGCGGAGGTCGACTTCGCGGCGAGCTGACCGGCGTCGAGAGGTCCGCGCGTCGGCGGGTCGAGGGCCGCCGGACCCCACCTAGGCTGAGGCCATGCTCGACAGGTTGGCCGAGCTGCCCTTCTGGCAGGCGTTCGCCGCGCTCTTCGTCATCGTCATGGCTCGCTCCAACTCGACCTACTGGGTCGGACGGGGTGCCGTGGCGGCCTGGCGGCGCTACCGCGGGGCTCACGGCGAGCTGACGCGCAGGGCCGAGGCGCTGCTGCACAGCGTGGGACCGCTCGCGGTGACCCTGTCCTACCTCACCATCGGCATCCAGACCGCCGTGCACCTCACGGCCGGCGCGATGCGGATGCCTCAGCGCTTCTACCTCCCGGCCGCCGTCGTCGGCTCCGCGGCCTGGGCCGCGCTCTACGCGACGATCGGTCTCGCTGTCGTGCAGGCCTGGATCGCCGCCGAGGCGGGGTCCTGGTGGGGCATCGCGCTGCTCGCGGCTGTGCTGGTGGTGGGCGTCTCGACGTGGGCCGTACGCCGCCGGCGCCAAACCCGCCCAGCGGAATGACTGACACGCCGCCGCGGTTGTGACGGCCATGACCACCTGGGGATTCATCGGAAGCGGAAACATCGGCAGCACCGTCGCGAGGCTCGCGGTCCTGGCCGGCCACGACGTCGTGATGAGCAACAGTCGCGGACCGGAGACGCTGAGCGAGCTCGTCGCCGAGCTGGGACCGCGGGCCCGCGCGGCCACCGCCGAGGAAGCCGCTGCGGCCGGCGACCTCGTCGTCGTGACCATCCCGCTCAAGCACTATGCAGACGTGCCCGTCGCGCCCCTGCGCGGCAAGGTGGTCATCGACACGATGAACTACTACCCGCAGCGCGACGGCCACATCGCCCTGCTCGACAACGAGTCGACGACGACCTCCGAGCTGCTCCAGGCGCATCTCCCGGAGTCGAAGGTCGTCAAGGCGTTCAACAACATCTTCTTCAGTCACCTCGCCACCCTCGGCCGCACGAAGGGTGACCCGCTGCGCAGCGCCCTCGCCATCGCTGGCGACGACCCGGGCGCCAAGCAGGTCGTCACCGACGCGCTCGACGCCATCGGCTACGACGTCGTCGACCTCGGCCCCCTTGCTGAGGGGTGGCGCACCCAGCGCGACACCGCGGCATACGCGACGATGTATGCCGCGGACCCCGCCGACTGGTCACAGGGGGCCGGGCCCTCACCTGCGGCGGTTGTGCGGGAGCGCGCGTCACAGTCGCTGCGCTACCGCGACCAGGCCAGCTGAGACCGCCTGCTCGTAGCGGTCTGGGCCGTCGGCCGCGATGCACTAGATTCGTGATCGTGCTGGGGACCCCGCCCGACAAGGACCGACCTCCGAGCCGGGGACGTCGAGTCATCGGAGCCCTGGCCGCGGTGACCGTCGCGGTCGGCGCCATCGGGGCCGTCAGCCTCGCCTACCAACGCGCCTACGGCACGTGGTGGCAGACCCCGGAGCGCATCTCTTTCTGCGACCACACCTATGTCGCCGCGGAGTCGCCCGTGCTGCTCACGCGGGCCGAGGTGGAGTCGCGAGTGGGCAGCCTCGGCGCCAACAACGACATCGACCGCACCCTTCGTGTCGTCGCGACCGTGCCCCCGCTGCCCGTCGTCGGCAAGCCCGTGCTCGCCGTCGTCGTCAATCCCCTCGACCGCGAGGAGAAGGGACTGCCGTGCACGGGGGCGCTCTACCTCCAGATGGGGGCGGACCGCTACCTTCGGTTCGGCCTCTCCACCGGCACCTGACCACCGACCCATTCGGCATGCCGTGAGTCCGGGCCACCGGGGCCACCCCCGTCGCGTGGTGGTCACGGCGTGGACGCCTCGATTTGGGCGCGCCACTCTCCTTCCCTAGAATTCAGCGTGAGGGGAGTACTTCCCACACCTGCTCCGGTCAGTCCGGCGGCCTCATGGTCGCCTCGGGGCGGGGTCGGCGAGAGCCGATGAAGGAGACCTCAGACATTGCGTTCTGAGGAGACCCCTGTGTTGACCCTTGCCATGACCTCGCTCACGGGCCCGGCACCGACGGCCGCCGAGTCGGCCGCGCAGGCGACGGAGTCGATCGGCACCCCGATCATGTGGGTCGCCACGATCGCCGGTGTGCTCGCCCTCTTCGTCCTCGACTTCCTCATCACGCGCAAGCCCCACGACCCCAGCATGCGCGAGGCGCTCGGCTGGTCGGCGTTCTACCTCGCCATCCCGCTCGTCTTCGGCGTCTTCCTCTGGTCGCAGTTCGGCTCGCAGCAGGGCATCGAGTACTACACGGGCTATCTCGTCGAGAAGTCGTTGTCGGTCGACAACCTCTTCGTCTTCATCATCCTGCTGTCGGCGTTCGCCGTGCCGCGCGAGCTGCGGCAGCGGGTGCTGCTCATCGGCGTCGCCGGCGCGCTCATCCTGCGCGGCATCTTCATCGCCCTCGGCGCCCAGATGATCGCGTCCTTCTCGTGGACCTTCCTGCTCTTCGGCGCGATCCTGCTCATCACGGCGATCAAGGTCGGCCGCGACGCGCTCTCCGACGACGACCACACGATGGACGTCGGCTCCATCCGCAGCGTGAAGTTCATCAAGCGCTTCTACCCCGTCACCGACGACTACGTGGGGACGAGACTCAGCGTCACGCGTGACGGCAGGCGATGGCTCACCCCGCTCGCCGTCGTCGCCGTCGCCATCCTCGGCACCGACATCGTCTTCGCGATCGACTCCGTGCCCGCCGTCTACGGCATCACCGGCGACCCGTACCTCGTCTTCGCGACCAACGCCTTCGCCCTGCTCGGCCTGCGCGCGCTCTACTTCGTGCTCGAGAACGCCCTGAGCTCGCTCGTGCACCTCGGCCACGGCCTGGCCCTCATCCTCGGCTTCATCGGCGTCAAGCTCGTGCTGCACTGGGGCCACACCGTGTGGCCGGCCGTGCCCGAGATCCCGACGCTGGCCTCGCTCGGCGCCATCATCGGCATCCTCGTGGTCGTCACCCTGACCAGCCTCGCCGCCAACAAGCGCCGGCGCCGCAGCGCCACTGACGGCGGCGACCTCCTGGTCGACGCCCGGGCCCACGCTGGCGAGCTCTCCGACAGACACTGACCCCCCGACACCCCGACACCCCGACACCCGGAAGTCGAGTGCCCCGTTCCCGACGGGCGGGTGTGTCAGGAAGTGGGCACTCGACTGGGGCGTGTCACGTCGGCGTCGCCGTCGTGGATGCGCGCACTCGACCAGGTGGTGGCCCCTCGCCAGGCGGTGGGATCAGGCGAAGATGGGGCCGACAGCGGGGTAGGCGCCCGTCAGCGCCGTGCGAACGGCTGACAGGGACGGCACGTCGGTGCCGCCCTGGAAGCCGGTGTCGAGGCGCATCGGCTTGCCCCACGCGATGAGGTCCTCGATGGTGGAGCCCTGCGCGGCGCCCGAGAGCTCACCGAACCAGTCGGCGCGCGCATACGTGATGTCACCGCCGATGCAGACGAGCTCCACCCACGAGGGGTCGGCGAGGCAGACGCTCTCATAGGGGTCGGGGTGGTGCCGCTCGAGCACGACGAGGTCAGCGGGTCGCCCGACCGCGATCGACCCGAGGTGCTCGTCGAGCCCGGCCAGGTGGGCGGCCACCGAGGTGACCATGGCGACGAGGTCCGCAGCGGCGATCGGGTGGCCCTGCCGGGCGAGCTCCCGGCGAGCGACCTTCATCTCCCCCAGCAGGCTCGTCGAGCCGGACGGCAGCCAGTCGGCGCCCAGCGCCACGGGCATCCCCGCCGCGATCGCGTCGCCTGCGAGAGTCGTCTCTCCGTAGAGGCGAAGGTTGGACTGCGGCGACCAGACGAGGCGGCATCCGAGCGCGGCCACGGTGTGCAGGTCGTCGACCGTGAGCGCGCTGCCGTGGATGATGTTCGTCACCGGAGTAGCCGCGCCGAGGTCGAGGAAGCGCTGGAACTCCTTGGCGCTCACGGCATCTCCGCGCTGGCCCTCGCTCAGGTGCAGGTAGAAGGCGTTGACGTCGTCGGCCGTGATGCGCTTCATCACGGCCTCGAAGCTCGGCAGCCCGAAGGACCCCGACGGCAGGTCGATCATCGACCGCGCCCGGTGCGCACCGAAGGCCCACTGGTCGACGTTGCGCACGAGCGGCTCAGACGAGGCGCTGCTGGCGCCGGAGGCACCCTGGATGCCGGTGACTCCCCCCACGAGGGCGCGCACCTCGGCGTAGCGCGTCTGGGTCTTGGGAGGCACCTGCGTGAGCAGCACGTTCTGCGGGTCGCGGACCAGCGCCTGGTAGGGCTTCGAGCGCCGCCATGCGTAGCGGTTCGCATAGAGCTTGGGCGGCTCCCACGCGGCGAAGACGTTGAACTCCGGGTGCCCGTGCAGGTCGAGCAACCCGGGCAGGATGACCCCGTCGGTCTCGACCACGCGCACGTCGGTCGGCTTGCCCTTGGCGACGCGTGTGATCTCGCCTGACGCCACGGTGACGTAGCCGCTGCTCCACGCGCCGTCCGGCGTGATGACCGCGCCGTGCAGCGCGAAGGGCGCAGGCGGCAGCGCGCGGCTCCGGCGCGCCGGCGGCGGCAGCTCCTCGGTGATGCCGCGGGCGTATGCCGTGTCGAACGGGCCCTTCACAGCTGCAGTCACGTGCGCGCTCCCTCCATGACGGTGCGGGGCGATTCGACGCTAGTCCTGATACGCCTCGTCCGCGGGGATTTGCCCAGCCTGCCCCGACGTCCCGACACTTGCGCGTGCACGACCCATCAGGAGGGCGCGTTCGGCCTCGTTCTGCGTCATGGCTGCTGCCCGCTCGAACTCGGCCCGGGCCTCGTCGTCGCGACCGAGGCGAGCGAGCAGATCGCCGCGCACGCTGGGCAGCAGGTGGTAGTCCGCGAGGTCGCCCGACCCGACCAGCGCGTCGACGACCTCGAGCGCGGCTGCCGGCCCGACGGCATACGACAGGGCGACGGCGCGGTTGAGGTCGATGACCGGCGACGGGCGCGCCGCGCCCAGCTGCTCGTAGAGCTGCACGATCATCGGCCAGTCGGTCTGCTCGGCGGTGCGGGCACGCGCGTGGCAGGCGGCGATCGCGGCCTGCAAGACGTAGGGCCCCGGCGGCGCGGCGGGGCGTGGGCCGTCGGGCGAGGTCGCGTGGTCGAGCGCTGCGAGCGCGTGGCGGATGAGCGACCAGTCCCAGCGCGTGCGGTCCTGGTCAAGGAGGAGCACGGGCTCACCGTCGCGGCCGATGCGCGCGCGGGTGCGCGAGGCCTGGATCTCCATGAGCGCGAGCAGGCCGTGCACCTCGGCCTCGCGCGGGGCGAGGGCAGCGAGCTTGCGGCCGAGGCGAATCGCCTCCTCCATGAGGTCACCTCGCACCCAGTCCCGACCCGACGTGGCGGCATACCCCTCGTTGAAGATGAGATAGACGACCTCGAGCACCGACGCGAGCCGGGGAGCGAGCTCGGCGCCGGAGGGGATCTCGATCGTCACGCCGTCCTGACTCAGGGTGCGTTTGGCGCGCGAGATGCGCTGGCCGATCGTCGCCTCGGTGGTGAGGAAGGCTCGGGCGATCTCGCGGGTGGTGAGGCCGCCGATCATCCGCAGTGTCAGAGATATCCGTGCCTGGGCGGTCAATGCAGGGTGACATGCGGCAAAGACCAGACCGAGCACGTCATCGTCGATGTCGTCGAGCGCGGCGTCGAAGTCCGCCTCGGCGGTGTCGGCCGCCCTCAGCTCCTCGGCGTGGCCGACCAGCTGGAGCTTGCTCGCGAGGTTGACGTCGCGGCGGATGCGGTCGATGGCCCGGCGCCGTGCCGTCGAGGTGAGCCACGCGCCGGGCTTGTCGGGGACGCCGTCACGGGGCCACTGCTCGAGGGCCTGCACGAAGGCGTCCTGCGCGAGATCTTCGGCGAGGCCTACGTCGCCGACGACGCGTGCGACGACCGCCGTCACCTTGGCGGCCTCCATGCGCCAGACCGCCTCGACGGTGCGGCGGACGGCCTCCACGTCGTGGGCAGGTGTCCTGGTGTCTGGCACCCGAACACTCTTGCACGCGCCGGTGCCACGCCCGGTCGATGAGCGCGGCAGGCCCCGATCGAGGGATGGCCCGCGGTGCAGTGTCAGCCCCGGACGACGCTCACGTGCGTGACGAGGTGGCCGACGCGGCCCCGGTCTGCTCGCGCATCCGTGCCTCGCGCTCCTGCAGCTCGGGCGTGAGCTCGGCGCCGAAGTCCTCGGCGGCGAAGACCTGTCGCAGCTCCAGACTGAAGCCGTCCTCCCCACCGATGCGCGGCCACTTCCGGGCCCACTCGAGGGCCTCGTCGCGGGTGCTGACGTCGATGAGGGTGAAGCCGGCGATGAGCTCCTTGGCCTCGGCGAAGGGTCCGTCCGTGACGGTAAGCTCGCCGTCGGCCCCGAAGTCGAGTCGGGCCCCGCGGCTCGTCGGGTGAAGTCCCTCGCCGCCGACGAGCACGCCGGCCCGCAGGAGCTCCTCGTTGTAGTCGGTCATGGCCGCGAGCTCGGCCTCGGTGGGCAGGCCGCCGGCCTCGCTGCGGGGCGTGGCGGGGACGATGATCATGAAACGCATGGGGCTCTCCTTGGTGTGCACTGCCGACGCGGGCGACGCAGCGGTGTGGCTGTCGATGGTGGCGGGCCAGGCCGTCAGGGCCTCGCTCACCACCACGTCGAACGACACTCGCGCATTTCGACACGACGGGCGATCCATCCCCTCCGATCCGGGTTGCCGCGTGGCCTGTTAGAGCTCGAGCCGCGCTGTCGCCCTCGAGGGCACCCCGTCGCGGAACGGCACCCCGGCCTTCACGGCCTCGGTGACGGCCTCGACGATCGGCACGAGCCCGTCCTCGTCGACGTGGCCGGTGACCTCGTCGGCGATCGCCTTGACCTGGTCGGGCGCGTTGTCCATGGCCACGCCCCACGCGGCCCAGTGCAGCATCTCGAGGTCGTTGCGCTGGTCACCGCACGCGATGGTGTGGATCGGCTCGACCTGCAGGTGTCGGCGCACCATCTCGAGGGCGCTGGCCTTGGAGACACCCTCGGGGTTGATGTCGAGCCAGGCCGACCACCCCACGGCATACGAGACCTCGTGCAGGCCGGCCCGCTCGACGAGCTCCATGAAGTCCTCGGCGCTCGACTCGGGCTGGCGCAGGGTGACGCGGGTGACGGGGTGTGCGATGAGCTCCTCCCAGTCGACCTCGCGGCACTGGCCCATCAGCTCACCGTCGGGGAAGTGCCGGCTCACCTTGAAGCCGACGCCGGGCTCCTCGACGGCGATGAGTGCGTCGGGCAGGGCGAGACGCAGCTTCTCCAGCACCGGACGGGGGTCGAAGGTCACCATGTCGATGACGGTGTAGCCCTGCTCGGTGCTCGGGTCGAGCTCGATCGTGAGGGCTCCGTTGGAGCAGACGGCGTAGCCGCGCCGCAGCCCGAGCGCCTCGAGGATGGGCGTCGTCGCGATGATCGAGCGACCGGTCGCGACGACGACCGCGACCTCCTCAGGGAGCCCGGCGATCGCGTCGCGCACCGCGGGTGAGAGCTCACCCATGTGGTTGAGGGTCGTGCCGTCGAGGTCGAGGGCGAGCAGTCGCTGTGCCATGCGGCAACGCTATCTGGCCCGGCCGACAGCACCGCCGGGGTATGCCGTTCGGCTGGGCGAACGGCATACCAACGGATCGTGACGGGCTCGGTCGAGCGTCCGCGGGGCGCGCTCAGGCCAGGCGTGCGAGGGCGTCCTCGATGCCGCGGTGCAGGGTCGGGTACGCGTAGATCATCGAGCGCAGCGTGTCGATCGGCACCTCGGCGTGCACCGCGACCGCGAGCGCGCCGAGCACCTCCCCACCGGCCGGGCCCATCGTCGTCGCGCCCACGAGCACGCCCCGGTCGGCGTCGGCGACGAGCTTGATGAAGCCGTCGGACTTCGCGATCCAGCCGCGGGTGGTCTCGCCGAGCGGTGTGACACCGACTTGGACGGTGCTGAGCTGGTCTCGCGCCTGCTTCTCGGTGAGACCGACGGAGCCGACCTCGGGATCGGTGAAGGTGACGCGCGGCAGGGCGGCATACGACGCCGGGGGTCCGTCGTCGCCGAGCACGTCGCGGACGACGATGCCGGCCTGATACATCGACACGTGCGTGAAGGCCCCCTTGCCGGTGATGTCCCCGACCGCCCAGACCCCGTCGGTGACGCGGCAGCGGTCGTCGACGGGCACGGTGCGGGCATCCTTGGCGACGCCGACGTGGTGGAGCCCGACGGCCTGGAGGTCGGCCCGGCGGCCGGTCGCGACGAGAAGCTTCTCGGCGGTGAGGGTCGAGCCGTCGGCGAGGTTCACCGTGAAGCCGTCGCGGTTGTGGGAGACCTTCTCGGCGCCGACCCCCGCCCGCACGGTGATGCCCTCTGACTCGAACGTCGAGGCGAGCACCGTGGAGGCCTCGGGCTCCTCGAGGGCGAGGATGCGGTCCGCGGCCTCGACGACGGTGACCTTGACGCCGAAGCGGGCCATCACCTGGCTCAGCTCGCAGCCGATGGCGCCGCCGCCGAGCACGATGATCGATGCGGGCAGCTCGGTGGCCTCGACGATCTCGTGGTTGGTCCAGAAGGGTGTGCCTTCGAGCCCGTCGATCGGGGGCACCGCCGCCGTCGTGCCCGTGTTGATGACGATTCCCGTCGTCGCGGTGTAGGCCGTGCCGTCGACGTCGACCCGGCCCGGGCCGTTGATGACGCCGCGTCCGCGCACGAAGGTGGCGCCCTTGCCGACGAGCCGGTCAACGGCGACCTTGTCGTCCCAGTCGTCGGTGGCCTCGTCGCGGATGCGCTTGGCCACGACGCTCCAGTCCGGGGTGACCTCGCCGACCGAGCCCGCGAGCCCGTCGACGCGGCGGGCCTCCGCCAGCGCGTCTGCAGCGCGGATCATCATCTTCGACGGGATGCAGCCCCAGTAGGGGCACTCGCCGCCGACCAGGCGGTCATCGAGGGCGAGCACCCGCAGCCCCCGCTCGGCGAGGCTGCCCGCGACGTGCTCGCCGCCCGGGCCGAGCCCGACGACGATGACGTCGAAGGTGTGGTCAGGGTCGGTGCCGTGCCGGGTGCCGTTGCTCATGGTCCAGCCTTACCTGAAGTGCCCTCCTCGTCGAGTCGGGCTCAGCGGGCCTGCGACAGGTGAGGCTCCGCGGCCGCTCGAGGGTGACGGGGGCGGGGATGGCGGCGGACGGCGCGGGCAAGGCCGTCGCGGACCGGCTGCTGGGCCGCGAGCACGCTCCCGACGATGAGCACCATGGCGACGAGGTGCACCAGGCCGAACGTCTCGCCGAGCAGAGCCACCCCGAGGAGCACCCCGACGACGGGGTTGACGAGGCCGATGATCGAGGCCGCGGTCGGGCCGAGGATGGTGAGGCCGCGGAACCACAGCACGTAGGCGAGGCCGCTGCCGATGAGGCCGAGGTAGGCGAGCGCCCCGACCGCCGGCAGGTCGAGCGCCGGCGGAGCCCCCTCGACGACGAGGGCGATCGGGACGAGCACGACCCCGCCCGCGACGAGCTGCCACGACGTCGCGGTGACGACGTCGACCGGTGGCGTCCACTTCTTCGTCAGCACGAAGCCGCACGCGGAGAGCACGACGGCGAGTAGGCCGGCCCCCAGACCCAGCGCGTCGAGCGGCCGGTCGAGGCCGTTCTGGAGCACGAGCAGTCCGACGCCGAAGAGGCCGACCACACTGGCGGCCAACGAGATCCGGCCCGGGCGGTCGCCGAGCAGGATCCAGGCGACGGCCATCGTCACCATCGGAGCGGTCGCCACGAGGGTCGCACCGAGGCCGCTCGGCAGGCGGTAGGCCGAGAAGAAGAGCAAGGCGTAGAAGACACCGATGTTGAGGCTCCCGAGCACGAGCGAGCGCCACCACCAGTCACCCCGGGGAAGGCGTCTCAGCCACAGCAGCATCAGCAGACCCACGGGCAGCGCGCGGAGCGTGGCAGCGAAGAGCGGTCGGTCCGGGGGCAGCCAGAGCTGAGTGACGGCATACGTCGATCCCCACACGGCGGCGGGGAGGGCGGTCAGGGCGATGGTGGCCCAGCCGGCGCGATTGTCTTCCACGGAAGACAATTTACCTTCCACGGAAGATAGAGTCCAGTCCATGAGCGCCGAGCCGGTCCGCGACCCCAACCACGACCACGTGCGGCACATCGTCGACCAGTGGGCGCTCGAACGCCCCGACCTCGACGCGTCGCCGATCCTCGTCATCGGCCGGCTGCACCGGGTCGGGCTCGCGCTCACGACGGAGCTCGTGCGGGTCTACGGCGCGCACGGTCTCGGCGAGGGCGACTTCGACGTGCTCGCGACCCTGAGGCGCGGCGGCCCTCCCTACGAGCTGACGCCGAGCGACCTCGTCGAGCAGACGATGGTGACCTCGGGCGCGGTGACGAAGCGGCTCGACCGCCTCGAGGGCGCGGGCCTCGTCGAGCGGCGGGTCTCCGGTGACGACCGCCGCAGCCGCATCGTCGCGCTCACGCCGGCCGGCGTCGCGCTCACCGACCGGGTGGTGCCCGAGCATCTCGCCAACGAGGCGCGCCTGCTCGAGCCGCTGACCGCCGCCGAGCGGGCCACCCTCGCGCGCCTGCTCGCCAAGCTAGGAGAGTCGCTCGGGGTGTGAGTCGCCGGCCGACCACCCGCCGAGCACCTCGTGGGCGGCGCCCGGCCCGCGGCATACGCTCGCGGCCATGACCCTCGCGACGGTGCTGCTGCTGGGAGTGGCGGCCGTCCTCGTGGGCTTCGCCAAGACCGCCATCGGCGGTGTGGGCAGCGTCGCCATCGCGATCTTCGCCTTCGTGCTGCCGACGAAGGAGTCGACGGCAGCGATCCTGCTGCTGCTGCTCATCGGCGACGTCGTCGCGGTGTGGCACTACCGGCGTGACGCCGACATCGTCATGCTGCGGCGGCTCATCCCCGCCGTGCTGCCCGGCCTCGCCCTCGGCGCGCTCTTCCTCGCCTGGGTCGACGACACGACGCTCCGGCGGTGCATCGGCGTGCTCCTGCTCGTGCTCGCTGCCATGCAGCTCGCGCTGCGGTGGCGCTCCCCCGACACGACGCGCATCGGCCGGTCGCGCCCGGCGGCGCTCGGGACGGGCGTTGCCGCGGGCTTCGCGACGATGACGGCGAATGCCGCCGGGCCTGTCATGACGCTCTACCTCGTCGCGCAGGGGGTCGAGAAGCGGCGCTTCCTCGGCACCTCGGCGCTGTTCTTCCTCGGGGTCAACCTCTGCAAGGTGCCCTTCAGTGTGGGGCTCGGCCTCTTCGACTCCCAGACCCTGGTGCGCACGGTGGCCCTCGCTCCGCTCGTGCTGCTCGGGACCTGGATCGGCCTGCACGCGGCGCGCCGGCTCAGCCAGACCCGCTTCGACCAGGCCGTGCTCGCGGCGACCGTCGTGTCGGCGCTGGCCCTCGTCGTGCGCTGACGTCGCGCCGGGCGCGAGGCCACCGTCCGGGCACCGAGCCACCGTCAGAGCACCGAGCCACCGGTATGCGGGTGGCTTGGGGCCGAGAAGGTGGCTCGGTTCCAGGGCGGCGGCGCGGGTGAGAAGTGCAACCCGTCGGCGCGGCGTGGCTAGTCTCGCGGGATGGCGAGTGCAGGGGACGTGCGCGAGGGGCTGACGCCGGTCGGCGGTCGGGCCGTGCGCTCGCTCCGGGTGACGGCGCCACCGGCGGTCGGTGGTCCGGTAGACCCGCTCGTCGTCATCCTGCCGGGCCTGGGACTGCCCTTCTACACGCTGCCGACGGCGCGCTCGGTCGCGCAGCGGGGCCTCGACTGCGAGGTGCTCGACCTGCCGGGCTTCGGGTCGGCGCGCCCCCGACCGACGCGACCCAACATCCACGCCGTCGGCCTGGCGGCGGCCGGCTGGGTGCGGGAGCGGGCTTTCGGCCGGCCCGTCGTCCTGCTCGGCCACTCGACGGGATCGCAGGCGGCTCTGACGGCGGCGCTTGCCCTCGCCGGTGAGCGCACGTCCTACGCGCTCGTCATGGCCGGTCCCACCTTCGCGCCGAGGCAGCGACGGCTGGTGCCGCTGCTCGGGGCGACTGCCGTCGCCTATCGCGACGACAGCCCGCGCGAGATCGACCCGGCCGAGATCCGCCGCGGGAGGATGGGGATCGCCCTGATGCTGCACTCCGGCATGCGTGACGCGCCGGAGCGACGCATCGCCGGTCTGCGGGCTCCGTTGACGATCACAGCCGGCGTCCACGACTCCTACGTGCCGACGGCCTGGCTCGACACGCTCGCGAGGTCTGCAGTGGCGGCGGCAAGCACCCGCACGTCACGGCTGGGCGGCTCGCACAACAACCTCTTCACCCACCCCGACGAGCTTGCCGACCTCGTGACCCTGGCCGCCGCCGATGCCGTGGCCTGGCGCTGACGGCCGGGGGTCGCTCGGGACCACGCACCCGCGCCGGCGGTGAGGCGGACCCGGCCGGACGGCACACGTCAGCCGGTGGGCCCGGGGTCGCGCCCCTGCCACGTGCAGAGGCACGCCTCGTTGCCCTCCGGGTCGGCGAGGATCCAGAAGGCCGGCGCCTCGGCGTCGGAGACGAGGTGGCCTCCGGCCGCGAGCGCGCGCTCCATGCGGGCCAGCGCCTCGTCGTGCGCGACGGTCACGTCCAGGTGGATCCGATTGCGTTGCGGCCGTGGCTCATCCATCTGCTGGAACCACACCGCCGGACCCAGTTGCAGCGGGTCCTGCAGGTCGTTGCGGGCCTGCTCGTCCCAGCCGAGCACTGCCGTCCAGAAGGGCCGCACCGCGTCGATGTCGAGTGCGTCGATGGCGATCTCGATCTGGGTGAGACTGCTCAGTTCCGGCTGGAGGCCCAGCTCCTCGACGACGGCGTCGATGGCCCGGCCGAGGGCGACGTCGCGCTCGGTGATGCCTCCCGCGTCGTGGGTCGAGAGCACGAGGTGCACGACGTCGAAGCGCACGTCGACATCGGGATGGTGGCCCTGCTCCTCGGCCAGCAGGCCCACGCGACCGACGAAGTCGAGCGCGGTGGCGAAGTCGGGTGCGCGCACGGTGAGGTGCATGCGCTGGAGCAGGTGCCGCCACTGGGGCAGTGACTCGGACGCCGTCTGACGGCTCAGCTTGTCGGCCATCTCACGACCGTAGACCGCGGCCACCCGTCACTGGGGGGAGCGTGAGGTCCAACATCGATGTGGGGCGCTGTCAGGGGGTGAAGGCCTCGCGGAATCGAGTGAGCGCCCGCTCTGGGTCACTCGACGCGAAGGCCTCGAGCCCGATGGTGCCGCGATAGCCCATCTCGACGAGCGCCCGGGCGACGGCGGGATAGGCGATCTCGCCCGTGCCCGGCTCGCAGCGCCCCGGCACGTCGGCCACCTGGATCTCGCCGATGAAGGGCAGCGCCCGGCGGCAGAGCTCGATGAGACTCCCCTCGCCGATCTGTGCGTGATAGAGGTCGAGCATGAGGCGCAGGTGCGGGTTGTCGACCGCCTCGACGAGGGCGAGACAGTCGGCGGCGGTGGCGAAGGGGACGCCCGGGTGGTCGACGGCGGTGTTGAGGTTCTCGAGCACGAACGTCACTCCCGACGCTCTCGCCCAGCTCGGCGATGCGAGCCAGGGTCGCGCGTGCCGTCAGCCACATCGGCCCGGTCACGACCGGCTCGGGGCGGACCGGCAGGCCGCGGTCGTCGAGCCCGGTGCCGTGCAGGTTGAGCCGCGGGATGCCAAGGCGCTGGGCGACCGGCACGGATTCCCTTGCGGTGGCGAGCAGCTCGTCGGCGCCCTCGGCATCGCTCAGCCGTCCACGCACATAGCCCGTCATCGACGAGTACACGACGCCCTCTTCACGCAACGCCATGAGCTCGTCGATGTCGTGCCGCGTCCAGTCCCAGATCTCGACCTCGAAGCCGAGGGCGTGGATGCGACGGACCCGCTCGGCGAAGGGCAGGTCGACGAAGACCATCTCGGCGCTCACCGCGAGCGTGAAGGGGCTCGCAGATGTCGTCATGAGACACCGACCCGGTCGGCCTCGCGGATCCTGACGGTGCCCCCGGTCTCGACCGACTCGATGCAGGCGAGTGCGATCCGTAGAGCGGCACGCGCGTCTCGCCCGCCCACGAGCGTAGGGGTGCCTGCGCGGACGGCAGCGCAGAAGCCAGCCAGCTCGGCGGCATACGCGCTGTCGAAGAGGTCGGTGTCGGTGCGCGCGGTGGGCGCCGAGACGCCGGCGGCACTCCAGTGGCTCGTCGCCAGCTGGGCCGGGCTGCCCGCGGTCACCATGCCTGCCGAGCCGAAGACCTCGGCGCGCACGTCGTAGCCGTAGGCGGCGGAGAAGCTGGCCTCCGCGACCGCGAGGGCGCCGTTGTCGTAGCGGATCGAGACGACGGCGGTGTCGAGCAGCCCGGCGTCCTTGAAGTCGGGAGCGACGAGCGCGTCAGCCATCACGCTGACCTCGACCGCCGTCGCACCGGGGTTGAGCCAGTTGAGCGCGTCGAAGTCGTGAATGAGCGTCTGGGTGAAGATCGTCCACGGCGGCACTGCTGCCGGGTTGGCGAGCCCCGGGTCGCGCGTCAACGACCGCATGAGCTGCGGCGTGCCGATGCCGCCGGCCGTGACGACGTCGCGGGCCGTCGCGAAGTCGCGCGCGAACCTGCGGTTGAACCCCACCTGCAGCGGTATGCCGCTCACCTCGGCCGCGTCGATCGCGCGGTCGGCGTCGGCGAGGGTCATCGCCATCGGCTTCTCGACGAAGACGGCCTTGCCCGCCCGGGCCGCCGCGACGACGAGGTCGGCGTGGGCGCTGCTCGCGCAGGTGATGGCGACCGCCTCGATGCGTGGATCGTCGAGGAGGGCCTGGCTGTCGGTGAGCCACGGGACCCCCAGGGCCTCGCCGAGACGCCGGGCCGATGCCTCGGACGGGTCGGCGACGGCGAGGAGCTCGGCCTCGGGCAGGCGACGGGCGAGGGTCGTGGCGTGGTGGCTGCCGATCCGGCCGGTGCCGATCAGGCCGATGCGGACGGGGGCTGGCGTGGTCATTGTTGCTCCTTGCTGGGACGCGACTAGAGCGCTCTAGTGGACTTAGTGAAGCGGATGGCAGCCACCGGGGTCAAGAGCGGTCCGGGATCGGCATAGAGCGCTCTAGACTCGCGGTATGGCATCCGACCGAGTCACGATGGAGGACGTCGCCGCGCGCGCCGGGGTGTCGCGTGCCTTGGTCTCGATCGTCTTCCGGGGTGTCCCGGGCGCGTCCGAGGCGACCCGCGAGCGCGTGCTGGCCGCGGCGCGGGAGCTCGACTACCGACCCGACACCCGGGCGAGCCGGCTCGGCCGCACCCGCACGCGGATGGTCGGCGTGACCTTCTCGGTGGGAGCGACCTTCCACGGCGACCTGATCCAGAGCCTCTACACCCACGCCGATGCCGCCGGCTATGAGGTCGTGCTGAGCGGTGTGACCCCGGAGCGGTCGGAGTCGGCAGCTGTCGAGACCCTGGTCGCCGAGCGGTGCGAGGCGATCGTCGTGCTCGGCAGCACCCTGGGAACGGCTGAGCTCCGGCGACTAGCGGAACGGCTACCCGTCGTCAGCGTGCTCCGAGCCGTCTCCGGCGGGGTCGACGTCGTGCGCACCGACGACGCAGGGGGGCTGCGTCTCGCCGTCGACCACCTGGTGGGTCTGGGCCACACGCGCATCGCCCTCCTCGACGGCGGCCGCGCCCCGGGTGCAGCCGAGCGTCGCCGGGGATACCGCGCAGGGCTGAGACATGCCGGCCACCTCGGCGAACACGTGCTGACCGGTGGCCTGACCGAGCTCGAAGGCGCCGCTGCAGCAGAGGCCTTCCTCACGTTGGGCGCCGCGCGTCCCACGGCAGTGGCAGCCTTCAACGATCGTTGCGCGCTCGGCTTCATCGACGTCGTGCGGCAGGCGGGCCTGAGCGTGCCCGACGACGTGTCGATCGTCGGCTTCGACGACATCAGCCAGGCGGCATACCCCCACGTCAGCCTGACAACGGTGCGTCAGGACGCGGAGCGGCTCGGGGCCGCCGCGATCCGCACCGTCGACGCCCGTCTGTCAGGCGGCGCGCCCGGTCCGGCCACCGTCATCGAGCCTGAGCTCGTCGTGCGTAGGAGCACCGCTCCCCGGCTCAGCGGCGGGTGAGGAGCATGACCGGGATGACGCGAGCGGTCTTCTTCTCATAGCCCGCGAAGCCCGGGTAGCGGCGCTTCTGCTCCTCCCACACTGGTGCTCGCTCGTCCGGCGCGAGCTCGCGGGCGCTGACCTCGATCATGTCCGTGCCGCTTTCGGTGCCGATCTCGATCACGGCCTCGGGGTTGGCCGTGAGGTTGTGATACCACGCCGGGTTGACGTCGAGCCCGGCGTAGGAGGCGAAGACCGCCCAGCCGCCGTCGACCGCCTGATACATCATCGGGCTGACGCGCGTCAGTCCCGACTTCGCGCCGGTGCTGTGCAGCAGGAGCAGTGGGGCGCCCTCGAAGTTGCCACCGACCTTGCCGGCGTTGGCGCGGAACTCCTCGATGATCTTGTCGTTCCAGTCGCTCATGCTCGTCACTCTAGGCGTGCCTCGCCGGGGCTGCCCGTCGTGCTGCGGACGATGAGGTGCGGCTCGAGCACGACGTCGGCCGGCTCGGTGCGATGGCCCTCGAGCCGCTCCACGGCAGCGGCCACGGCAGCCTCGGCCATCGCGTGCGGCGCCTGGCTGACCGTGGTGAGGTCGACGGTGGCGAGGCGGGCGACGGGGCTGTCGTCATAGCCGACGACCGACACGTCGCCAGGCACGTCGAGCCCCTCGCGGCGGAGCAGGTCGAGCAGGCCGAGGGCGCAGCGGTCGTTGAAGGCGACGACGGCCGTGGGCGGGTCGTCGCGCAGCCGCCTCGCCGCACCAGCCCCGGCGGCCTCGGTGTCGCCGCCCGCGAGGGTGCGCGGTTCGGCCATGCCGGGAAGTCGCTTCATGGCGGCGCGATAGCCCTGGCGGCGCAGCGTCGTGATCGCGCCACGCGGTCCGTCGACGAAGGTGATCGCCCGGTGCCCGAGGCCGGCCAGGTGCTCGACGGCGAGTCCGATGCCCACGTCGTCGGCCGCTCGCACGACGTCGACGCCGGGCGAGGTGAGCCGGCGCCCGATCGCCACGACGGCCTGCCGCTCACCCAGCTCGGCCAGGTCAGCCGCGCTCATCGAGGGCCCGAGCAGCAGCAGCCCCTCGCAGCGGAAGTCGAGCAACGACTCGACCGCGCGCCGCTCGCCGCGCGTTCGCGTCAACGGGCTGACGACGACGTCGTAGCCGCGTGCGTCGGCGGCCGCCTGGATCTCCTCGAGCAGCTCCGCATGGAAGGGGTTGCTGACCTCCATCGTCACGCCGAGCAGCTGGGTGCGTCGTCGCGCCAGCAGGCTCGCGGCGGCGTCGGGGCGGTAGCCGATGGCCCGGGCCGCGTCGAGCACGGCCTCACGCGTGGCCGCGCCAGGCCCGGGCTTGCCGCGCAGCACGAGCGAGGCCGATGCGGTCGAGACGCCGGCGCGAGCGGCGACGTCCTCGAGACGCGGGCGAGGCGGCATACGGGGCTCCTTGGTCGGGCAGTCGGGCAGTCGGGCTGGCACGAGTTTGTCAGGACAAAGTGTTGACGGAGTGGTCACCGTGTCGCACACTGATCTCACCACATCTTAAAGCGCTTTAAGAGCGCGGGGGCCGTCGCTCCGCCTGTGATGTTCAGAGAGGCACATCATGACCACTTCACCGATCGGCGTCGCCGTCATCGGAGCCGGCATGGCCGGCCGCGCGCACTGCGCCGGATACCGGACAGCTCCAACGCTTTTCGACCCGCCGCTGCCGCCCATCCGGTATGCCGCCGTGATCGACGCGAACGAAGGCGTGGCCAAGGACGCCGCCGAGCGCTACGGCTACGAGCGCTACGGCACGGACTGGCGCGAGCTGCTCGAGGCGGACGACGTGCGGGTCGTCAGCGTCGTCGTCGCCAACCACCTCCACCGCGAGATCGTCGAGGCGCTGCTCTCCGCAGGCAAGCACGTGCTCTGCGAGAAGCCCCTCGCGGCGAGCCTCGAGGACGCGACCGCCATGGTCGCCGCCGCCGAGGCGCACCCCGACCTCGTGAGCGGGGTCGGCTTCGTCTACCGTCGCCAGCCCGCGGTCGCCGCGATCCGTGACCTGCTCACGAGCGAGCTCGGCGAGGTGTCGCATTTCAACGGCCGCTACTGGTGCGACTATGCGCGCAGCTCCGAGACACCGATGGCCTGGCGCTACAAGGGCGGCCCGGGCACCGGCGCGCTCGCCGACATCGGCAGCCACCTCCTCGACCTCGCTGAATTCGTCTGCGGGCGAATGATATCGGTGAGCGGAGGAGCCTTCACGACGAAGGTGAAGGAGCGCGCGGTGCCTCTCGGCACGACCTACGGTCACGCCAAGGCGCAGCTGAGCGCCGTGCGCGAGCCTGTCGAGAACGACGATGTCGCGACCTTCACCGCGCACTTCGAGTCCGGCGCCGTCGGCACCTTCTCCATCTCGCGCATCGCGCCGGGTCACGCCAACTCGCTCGCCTTCGACCTCATGGCCGAGAACGGCGCTGCGAAGTGGGACATGGATCGCCCCGCGGAGTTCTCCGTCATCCTGAATCAGACCGACGCCGGCCGCTCAGCCTTCAATGGCTACAACCAGGTGCTCGCCGGCCCGGACCACCCCTACGTCAAGGGCGGCCTGCCGATGGACTTCCCGGGCTGCTCCTACGGCGTCGGTGACCTCTTCGGCTACCAGGCCCGCGCGTTCCTCGAGCAGGTCGCCGGCATCGAGGGTGGCCTGCCCAAGGTGGCGCCCTTCGACGACGGCGTGCGTGACCTCACCCTCATCGACGCCGTCGCCCGCTCGGCCGCCGCGGGTGGCGCGACCGTCTCCGTCAGCTGAATCCCCACCCCACCAAGACTTCCCGGAAGGACGACCATGCTCATCGGCGCCTACAACGCCTGCCTCGGCGACAAGCCCCTCGGCGAGGCCCTCGACATGATCGCGAGCCTCGGGCTCACGAGCGCAGAGATCAACTCGGGCGGCTTCCTGCCGCCCATCCACCTGCCGGTGGACGACCTCCGCTCGAGCGACGGCGCCCGTCAGGACTACCTGGGTGAGTTCAGCTCGCGCGGCCTCACCCTGACGGCGCTCAACTGCAACGGCAACCCGCTTCACCCGGCCGTCGGCTTCCCCCACTCGCAGGACCTCATCGACTCGATCGAGCTCGCGTCGCTGCTCGGGGTGAAGCGCGTCATCACGATGTCGGGCACGCCAGGCGGCGAGCCGGGCACCACTGTGCCCGTGTGGAACCCGCTCCCGTGGTGGAGCCCTTTCCTCGACGTTCAGGACCACCAGTGGAGCGTCGCCGTGCCCTACTGGAAGGACATCGAGGCCCGCGCCGCGGCGGCCGACGTCAACGTCGCCATCGAGATGCATCCGGGCAACATCGTCTTCAACCCGCGCACGCTGCACCGACTCGTCGAAGAGACCAACGCGACGCACATCGGAGCCGAGATGGACCCGAGCCACCTCTTCTGGCAGGGCATCGACCCGGTCCTCGCGATCGCCGACCTCGGCGAGCTCGTCTACATCGCGGCTGCCAAGGACACCCGCATCAACGAGGCCGCCAAGGTCAACGGCGTCATCGACGACAGCTTCTATCGTGTCGCCGAGGGCCAGCCGGGCTACCTCCCGCTCGGTGGCGGCTCGACCCTCAGCGGCTGGCCGAAGAACCCGTCGTGGGACTTCGTCGCCGTCGGGCGCGGTCACGACAGCGCCTACTGGACCGACTTCCTGCGCGCGCTGCACAAGGTCGACCCCGACATGCCCGTCAACATCGAGCACGAGGACCAGGAGCTCGACCAGATGGAGGGGCTGCGTTTCGCCGCCAACACCCTCCTCGAGGCCGAGAAGGCGCTCTGATCCATGGCTGACGGGAAACGGGCGGCCCGGGAGCCACGCGGCACCGTCAGCCCAGGAGTCGGTCCTCGAGGAAGCCAGCGACGGGCCAAGCGCCGTCGGTGGTGTTGGAGATGACAGTGAAGGTCACACCGGCTGTCCGGTCGTGGAGGCTGCGGAACGACACCCCGGCGTCGTAGCCCTCCAGCAGCACGGCGTCGCCGCTCGCGTGGAGCCAGAAGCCGAGACCATAGCGGCGGTGCTCGGCGGGCACGTCGCTGCGCGGCCGCACCATCTCCTCGACCCAGGGCGGGGTGACGATGCGCCCATCGAAGAGCGCATGCCAGAGACGGTGCACGTCGGCGACCGTCGCGTAGACACCTCCGTCACCGAAGCCGCATACCGGCAGGTGGAGCACGTTGGTGCGCAGGCCCTCAGCCGCGAGGTAGCCGCGAGCGGCGCGGGCCGGCAGCTCGTCAGACCTGAGGAAGGCGGTGTCGCGCATGCCCGCCGGGCTGCAGACGCGCTGGCCGACGAGGTCGTGGAAGGTCGAGCCGGTGACGCGCTCCACCAGGATCGCGAGGACGACGTAGCCGCTGTTGTTGTAGGTGAAGGTCTCGCCGGGGGCGGACTTCGCCGTCCGGCCGGACAGCGCCTTGAGGTAGCCCTCGGCGCTCGCCAGCTCGTGCAGCGGCACGGTCATGACGTAGTCGGTGGCGTCGAAGCCGCCCTCCTCGTCGAAGTAGTCGCCGATGCCCGACCGGTGCGCGAGGAGGTGCTCGATCGTGACCGCGTCGTCGATCTCGGGCAGATCGTCGCGCAGGAGCGAGCGGGCCGTGGCGTCCAGCGTCAGCCGGCCCTCGCTGATCAGGCTCACCACCGTGAGTGCGGTGAGACCCTTGGTCGCACTGGCGAGGCCGAACTGGGTCTCCAAGGAGTTGGGGATGCCGAACCCCCGCTCCGCGAGCCCGAAAGCCTTGGAGAGATCAGGCCGGCCGCGACGGTCGACGCGGATCACGCCGGAGAAGCCGTGCTCCTGCACGACGTGATCAACTTCGCCGGGCAGCTGGTCCACCCTGCGAACGTAGCCCTGCAGGACACCCCCAGGCCACGGAAATCTCGACGTCGACTTCTATGGCGAGCTGCTCGGGTGGAGGTTCATGCAGTTCTGCGGCGCGCCTACTGCGTCATCGACACCGGTGAGGGTGCGATCGGCACTGGACCTCGGCGCCACCGAGGCAGTCGCCCTCGACGACATGGAGGGCGTGGGCCGGGGCGGCTATCTCCTCGACCCTGATGGCAACGTCTTCGGGCTCATGTCGCCGGTGCTGTCGGACGGCACTGTCGCGATGGGCGTCTGACCCCTACCGCGGCGATGGTCGGCCCCTCGCGGAGCCAGAGGTTGGACGGGGTTCCCTAGGCGAGCTGGCCCCGAACGGCTCCGGCGGGCACGACCGCGGTGTGCACGTTGACGTAGTAGTCGGCCGGGTTCTTGACGATGTCGCGGGCGAGCTCCCGGGCGACGTCGACGCAGCCACTGGAGGTGCCTGAGGCGGGAGCAGCAAAGGGTACGACGACCGGTCCGTTGACCCCGGCTGGGGCGTGGTGGATGTGCGCCGCGACAGCGCCGTCGACGTTCATGACGGTGATCTCGTAGCAGACGACATCGGTCCCGGGGTTGACCCAGACCCTGGCTGTCCCCGAGCCGTCCGGGTCCCCGCCACCGACCTCGTTGGCGCCGCTCAGCGTCGTGGTGAAGGGACGGCCGCCCGCCTCCGCGGAGAGCGGCGTGACGAGTGCCGCACCGAGGGTGACGACGGCGGCGAGTGACAGGAGGCGGATGGGGCGGCGGTGCATGGTGGGCTCCAGATCGTTGGGTGCAGGGGCAACTCGGCCGTTCGACCAGGCCGACGGGGGCAGCGAGGACGGCGCCCCCGTCCTTGAAGACGTCCTGCCGGGAAGCCGGGTTCAGTCGCGCTCGCGTTGCACCCCAACACGATGGTCGGCAGACCACGTCGATCGACCCAGAGGGCGGCCGACAGTGCCGGCCTCCGGTCGACCGGGAGGCACCTCAGGAACCGGTCGGGATCAGGCGTCCGGCTCCGGCCGCGACCTCCATCCGGCAACGATGCAGAGCGCTCCCGCCACGAGGATCGGCAGCCCAATCGTGAGGATGGCCAGCAATCCCAGCAGGATGAGGACGACGGCAGCAACTGCCAGACAAGCACGACGGTATGGGAAAGCCACGACGGCGCCCATCCCTGCAGCTGCCGCACCAACGATCAGTGCGGCCACGGCCCACACGGCCGGCGCCTCGTCCTGCTGCTGACGGATGACCCAGAGATACACGAGCAGCATGGTGAGGGCCAGCGCTGAGGCAGTTGCAGCGAACGGGTCCCATCGGGCGTGCCTCATGGCATTGAGTATGCCGTCCCTCGTTGCGTGCTCCTGCTTCCACGCACGGCGGATGAGAGCCCTGGTCCGAGACGCTCAGTCAGCATTTGGGCCCCGGGAGCGCAAGTGCGATCTAGGCATGAGGGGCTACCCCAAACAGCGCAGGGCGCGCAGGATGGTCAGATGGCCATTGACGCGAAGCGGCCGCCCGCGGCTGCGCGAAGGTTCAACCGGGTCGCGGTGAAGGCGGCCGGCTCTCGGTTCTTCCCTGTCTGGGCGGCCGTCGAGCACTGCGGCCGGAGGAGCGGACAGACATACACAACACCCGTCGCCATTGCCGCTTCCACGCCTGACTCGTTGTACATCGCACTGCCGTGGGGGGCCAGCACCGACTGGGTGCGCAATCTCCAGGCAGCAGGTGGCGGCACGGTGCGGTGGAAGGGTGTGTCCTACGCCGTGACCGACCCCACCATCGTCGGAGGTGGGGAAGCCCTCGCCGCTGCCAAGGCGATCCAACGGTGGATGTTGTCCCGATGGAAGCTGGACCATTTCCTGCGCTTGCACCGCCCGCCCGGCGCCTGAATTCTGCAGGGCGTGCCTCGGGCCAGCGTCCGCGCTGGCGAACATCCGGACCGAGGCGGACAGCCTCGGCGGCACGAGCAGCCGATGTGGCTGCGGCGCAACGGCTGGTGCAGGGGCACGAGGCTACGCTGCCCAGATGACCCCAGAAGAGGTCGGCCAATACGCGGAGTCGCTCCCGCAGGTCAAGCGCAAGGGAACCGAGGCGCGTCCTGCCTGGTACGTCCACGACCGCCTGGTCGTGCGCCTGCAGGACCTGCACACGTTGGTGATTCGGGTCCCTCTGAGCAAACGAGAGTCCTTGCTTGAGGCCTACCCGGGCAGTTTCGGTGTGCCGCCCCGCATGGAGGCGCACCACAAGGTCGAGGCCTACCTCGAGCACTCCCAGCCCCAGGCCATACGCGCCGCGATCGACCTCGCGTGGGACATGCAGCGACGCTGAGAGCCTCCGGCTGCGACCGTGCCCGGGATGGGATCACGGCACACCGGCGGTGCAGCGCCGAACCGGCGAGCACTCAGTGGACGGTCTCGTGGCTGTGGCACATCTCGACGAACCTCGCGATGCGCGCGGCCCGGGTCTCCGGCTTCTTCGCGTCCTGAACGCGGTAGAGGATCGCATAACGGTTGGCGCCCTTGAGTGTCTCGAAGAACGCCTTGGCCTCCGGGTCGGCCGCGAGCGCCGCGGCCAGGTCGTCGGGCACGGTCGCGCTCTTCTGGCCGGCGTAGGCCGCCGCCCACCGGCCGTCCGCCTTCGCCGCGTCGACCCGCGCCTGCCCGGCCGGGTGCATGCGACCGGCCTTGATCAGCGCCTCGGCCTTGTCCCGGTTGATCTGCGACCATCTGCTCCGCGGACCGCGCGGGGTGAAGCGTTGCAACCAGGAGGACTCGTCATGTCCCCGCTTCTGCCCGTCGATCCAGCCGTGGGAGAGGGCGACCTCGAGCGCCTCGGCGTAGGTGACCGTCTCCGCCGCGCCCACCTTCCCGATCTTGAGCCAGAAGCCGCGGTGCTCGGCGTGGTGCTCCGCGAACCATGCCTCGCAGTCCGGGACGGTGGCGAACGAGATCACCGGCTGGCCGGCGACCTCCTCCGGCGTCTCCTCGTGGGACATGCCGCCATCCTGGCATCGCCGGCCCGCATAACCCGTTCGCCCGGGTGACAGGGTTCCGCTCCGCTAGCGTTGCAGCACGGCTGGCGGAACGGAGTGGCATGCGTGGGCGATGACACGATGGCACCCGGGAAGGGCCGCTGGCGCCGGGTCCCGATGGTCCACTGGCTGCCGCGCTACCAGTTCGCCTGGCTGCGGGGGGACCTCGTCGCCGGAGCGGTGGTGGCGGCGCTCGCGATTCCGCAGGCTCTCGGCTACGCCTCGATCGCAGGTGCTCCCGTTGAGGTCGGCCTCTACGCCCTCCCGGTGGCGCTCGTGGCGTATGCGGTCTTCGGCTCATCCCGACAGCTCGTCGTGGGGCCGGTGTCGACCGTGTCCGTCCTCTCCGGATCCTTTCTGGCCAGCTTCGGGGTCGCGGGTACACCGCGAGCCGCGTCCTACACAGCCGCTCTGGCGCTCGGCTCAGGGCTGGTGCTCGTCGCCGCGGGATTCGTCCGGATCGGGTGGATGGCCGAGTTCCTGTCCAAGCCCATCGTCACCGGCTTCGTGCTCGGCCTGACCATGCTCGTCATCCTCAACGAAGTGCCCCACCTTGTCGGGGTGCCGACGCCCGCAGGACAGGTCATCGAGCGGGTCGGAGCCTTGAGTTCGAGTGTCACTCGCGGGGAGGCCGACCTCACGACCGTGGCGGTGTCGGCGGCCGCGCTGGTGGTCCTCTTCGGCGGCCAACGGCTCTTCTCGAAGGTCCCTTGGGGTCTCCTGGTCCTGCTCGGCGGCTTGGCGGCATCGGCGGCGCTGGATCTGCAGGCACGAGGTGTTGAGCTTGTCGGCCCGGTCCCGCGTGGGCTGACGGCGCCCGGCATACCTCCCATCGACCCCGCCGATCTGGCCGGGCTGCTCACCGCTGGAGCGGCCCTTGCCCTCGTGGGTCTGGCGGAGGGTCTGAGCGCGGCCCGCCTCTTCGCGGCCAGAGGTGCCTACAGGATCGACGCCGACCAGGAGCTGCTCGCCTCTGGTGCGGCCAACGTCGCATCCGGGCTGTTCGGCGGGCTCGGTGTGGCAGGGAGCCTGTCCAAGACGGCCGCGGCCAGTGGCGCCCGTGGCCGGACGCAGATGACCGGGCTGGCAGCGGCGGGGCTCGCCGTGGTGGTCATCGTCGCCATCGCCCCCGCCCTGTCGGCCCTTCCGCGGGCGGTGCTGAGCGCGATCGTCGTCAACGCGGTGTGGAAGCTCATGGACTTCAACGCCTTGGCCCGCTACCGCCGGGTGCGCCGCAACGACATCGTCGCCGCAGCTGTCGCTGCCGTGGGTGTGCTGGCCTTCGGCCCTCTGAATGGCCTGCTGTTCGCCGTGGGCGCATCGGTGATCGGCCTGGTTTTCCGGTCCACCAGAGTCGACGTCGAAATCATGGGCAAAGTGCCGCATGAGAAGGCTGCCTGGGGGAGCATCCGAAACCATGCCGAGCGCTCGACGTACCCCGGGGTGATGGTGCTTCGCCTCGACGTGCCGCTCTTCTGGGTCACGGCGGCGCCGGCCAACGACAGCATCCTCGCCCTGATCGACTCCACGCCGGGGACGCGCGCGCTCGTCCTCGACCTGGAGGCGACCAACCAGATGGACACCACCAGCGCGGACGCCCTCGAGGACCTCCGGGCTGCACTGCTACGACGGGATGTCGACCTCTTCCTCGTCAGGGTCATGTGGCCGGTCCGCCAGGCGCTGCGCCGCTCGGGACTGATGGCCGAGGTCGGCGAGGACCACCTGTGGCACAGCATCTCCCAAGGCGTGCGAGAGGCCCGCCGAGTGCACGGCCTGCTCGACCTTCCCGCCCTCGAAGGGACGCCCCTTGCCGACGGAGACTTGGCGGACCAGCCTCCCCATGCCGACGACGAGGAACACATCGTGGCCCGCGACCCTGGTCCAGACCCGCCGATCGAGCAGCGACCATGACGACGCGCCCTGCGGCTGTTGGTCGGTGTCACGTAGCCGCGTGACTGGACGGTGCCAACTCTCTCTGGGCCGACTGCCGCTAGCAGTCGCCTAGGAGGCCGGTCTCACCTGAAGGTTCGTGCCGAGGATGCCGGCCAGTCGTGCAGCCTCCCGCTCGATGGCCTCCTCCGGTGGCCTGCGCCCCCCTGTTTGCCAGGTGATCGTCAGCTCATCTGCCTTCCGCGACCAGGTTGCGCGCACGACACCGCCGGCGATCACCGGGTTGGCCTTGCGGGTCATGGCGTCCCGAAGAGGCGGCGGGGTGACATGAACGTCCTTGGTGCCGGGACCCATCACCCATTGGTCATGCCCGGGAAGGAACCTCACGACCTCCGTTGGCCGGGCTGCTTGCAACGCCTCGATGTCCGTCAGCGCGACGTAAGCCGCCGTGCCCTCGACGTCGACCGCGACCAGCCGGTGCCCGAGCCCAGACAGCCAGGTGGCGAGCCGTTTCCGGCCGGCGCTCAGCCCGTCGCCGAGCCAGTAGTGGACATGCTCGAATGTCGCCGGCCCGTACGTCCTGAAGTAGGCCATGATCGCGCGCGGACCTGCGTCGTCAAGGTCCGGGATCCCCTGCCACCGTGGGTTGGCGTCGAGCCGCTGAAACGTGTGCTGTCCGTCGCGTGACAGGCCGAGACTCATGTCTCCCTGCCAGGTCAGCGGCTTGAGCAGCGTGCCCGCCCCCTCGTCGAAGACCGGCCTCAGGTGCCGGTACGCGGGGTCTCTGGTCACGACCGCGCCGAGCTCGCGCACCGTCAACGGGCCATCGGAGAGCGCATCACGCACCGAGGCCCGGAACGCCGGCCAGTCCGATGGCGCAAGCCGGTAGTAGGCAACCCAGCTGGGCAGTTCCCACTGGCGCCCCGCCGACCGGAGGGCCAGATAGATGCCGCCATCCTCCGGCGAGAGGTAGTGCATCGACCCTCGGAAAGCGAAAGCCTTGACCACCGACCCCTCCGCCAGGGCCCTCGCGAGCTCGCCGGGGCGCGACGTCGTACGGCGGGTCCGGACCGCAAGCTCGGCGAGCGACTCGTCCATCGAGAGCACCGCACCGAGGCGGCGGACGACACCTGCCACCGACTCAGACCCGACTGGGTCGAGCAGCTGCCGCTCCATCCGCCAGGCCAGCGCCTGCTCCCACGTGAGCGAGACCTTGGTCGAGGTGCCCATGGCCCAGACTCGCACAGGTTCCGGACCGACGGTGTCCCGCTCGCCGACCGGGTGCGCTCGACGAGCGCCCCCGGATGTCCATCAGGTGCGTCGAGCGCCCACAGCCCACGGGCGAGCGACCATCCATGCGGCCAGGGGAAATGGAGATATCCGGCATTTCTGGGCGTGATGCACCCAGGCTTTCTGGAAGCGGCTCGCGTCGGGGTGTCTCGGCGTAGCGTGGCACCACCGTCTGCGAAAGGAACCACGATGGGCCAGTTCATGGATGTCCACACCAACATGCCAGGTGTCACGGCCGAGGCACTGCTCGAGGCCCATCGAGCGGACCTCGCGATCCAGGATGAGGAATCTGTGGACTTCAAGCAGGCCTGGGCCGACCCGGAGTCCGGTCACGTCTTCTGCCTCTCAGAGGGGCCCAGCAAGGAAGCGATCCAGCGCATCCACGAACGCGCTGGACACCCCTACGACGAGATCCACGAAATCACCGTCACGGCCTGAGCTTGGCGGCGTTCCTGCGTGACAGGTCCGTGCCCTCAGGCAGGTACCGGCGCCGCAGGCTCGCCCCACTCCTTTCTGCGGAACCCTTGACAAGAATATTTGTCAAGGGGCACCGTGGAGACATGCAAGACGTCGAGGTCATCGAGAGCGCCGAGGCTGCGGCCTCCGCGCTCGATCCGGTCCGGGCTCGGCTGCTCAGCGAGCTGGTCGTCCCGGCCTCCGCCGCCGGGCTCGCCGCCAGGGTCGGCATCGCGCGCCAGAAGGTCAACTACCACCTCAAGGCGCTCGAGGCGCACGGCCTGGTGGAACTGTCGGAGGAGCGCCACCACGGCGGCATCACCGAACGGGTGGTGCAGGCCTCGGCGGCGTCCTACGTCGTGTCGCCGTCCGCCGTCAGCGCCTCAGCGGCCGACCCGGACGCCAACGCCGACCACCTGTCGGCGGGCTACCTCGTCGCGCTGGCCGGCCGGCTGGTGCGCGAGGTCGGCACCCTGGCACGCCGGGCCGGGGCGTCCGGCAAGCGCCTGCCGACGCTGACCATCGACACCCAGATCGGCTTCCGGTCGGCCGCCGACCGGGCTGCCTTCGCGGACGACCTGACCGCCGCCGTGGTGGACCTGGCCGCTCGCTATCACCACGACGACGGGCGCCCGCACCGGCTGCTCGTCGCCGCCCACCCCCTTCCTGAGGAGAGCGCATGAGCACGACAACCAACGTCCCCTACCGCCTGGAGTTCAGCGTCGAGGTCCCGGGCACCCCGGAGCAGGTCTGGCAGGCCGTCGCCACGGCCAAGGGCATGAGCGCCTGGTTCCTGCCGACCGAGTTGGAGGAGCGCGAGGGCGGCTCCCTGCACTTCGCCATGGGCCCCGAGATGGGCTCGGACGGCCGGGTCACCCGCTGGGAGCCGCCGCACCGCATCGTCTACGAGGAGGACTGGGCCGCCCTCATGGGCAAGGACCCGGATGCCCTCAGCCCGCTGACCTCGGAGTTCCTCGTCGAGGCGCAGTCGGGGGGCACCTGCGTCGTGCGCGTCACGAGCAGCGGCTTCGGCACCGGCGCCGCCTGGGAGTCGGAGTTCTGGGACGACATGGGCGCCAACTGGATGCCGTTCTTCGACAACCTGCGCCTCTACCTGTCGCACTTCCCGGGTCAGGAGGCGACGCAGCTCGAGGTCACCGAGTCGGTCACCGGTGACGCCGAGGCGCTCTGGTCGGCCCTGCGCGACGCCCTCGGGCTGGGCGAGGAGGGCACGACGGTCGAGGTGCGCGGGTCCACCGGCACCCTCGAGCGCGTCGGCGAGCGGCAGGCGCTGGTCCGGCTCACCGCGCCGGTGCCCGGCATGCTCAGCGTCTTCGCGTACCCCTACGGGGAGGGCGACGGCCAGGCGACCGCGGGCGTGCGGGCCTACCTCTTCTCCGCCGATGCGGCGGACTACGTGCGGCGCGAGGAGCCGGCTTGGCACGCCTGGCTGCAGGGCCTCTCCGTCCCGGCCTGAGCCGCCCGCTCGACGGTGGACGACGAAGAGCGCCGCCGGCGGGCCCACCGAGGGCCGACCGGCGGCGCTCTCTCAGCCGGAGAGATCAGGCGTAGAACGCGGGCTTCGAGATCATCTCGACCTTGACGACACCGTCGTCCGTGAGCGCCTTGACACCGGCGTCGCAGACGCACGCGGCGGCATACCCGTCCCACGACGTCGACCCGGTGTGCTCACCCACGGCGACCCCGTTGATCCACTCCTGCACCTCCGTGACGAAGGCGCCCCAGAAGCGGTCGTTGTGGTCGCGGGCGATCGCGTTGCGCACCCCGACGCCGTCGCGCACGACGATGGCGTTCTGGTCGCCGAGGCTCACGGTCCCCTTCTCTGCCACGGCCTCGCAGCGGATGTCATAGCCGAACTGGCAGTTGACGAAGATCTCGTCGTCCACCCGCACGCCCGACTCCGTCTCGAGGATGAGCACGAGCGGGTCCTGGAGATGCTCGAAGCGCAGCGACGTCTTCTTCGGCTTGTCGACGCGCGCCGTCACGAACTCCTCGCCGAGGAGCCAGCGCATCGTGTCGACCTCGTGGATCGCGGTGTCGTTGATCGCCATGTCCCACGTGTAGTGCTCGGGCACCGTCGGGTTGCGGTGCGCGCAGTGGACCATGAGGGTCTCGCCGAGCTCTCCGGAGTCGAGCAGCCACTTCATCTCGCGGTAGCTGCGGTCGAAACGCCGCATGAAGCCGACCGTCACGAGCCGCCGACCGCCGGCCTGCTCCGCCTCCATGATGCGCAGCGCGGCTGCGGCCGTCGGTGTCAGCGGCTTCTCGCACAGCACCGGCTTGCCGGCCGCGATGCACGCGAGCACATCCACCTCGTGGGCCGGTCCGTAGCTGCAGATCATGACCGCGTCGACCTCGTCGGCCCCGATGAGGCTCGCCGAGTCGGAGTATGCCGTCGCGCCGATCCGCGAGCCGACCTCCTTGGCCCGCACCTCGTCGACATCCGAGACCGCGACGACGCGCCCTCCGGCGATGACGGTGTGGATGCGGTCGATGTGGGCCTGCCCCATGCCGCCGGGGCCGATCATGCCGATGCGCACGGTCATTGGTGTCACTCCTTCGTGATGAGCTCAGGGTCCATGAGGACTCCGAGCCTCAGGTGCTCAGAGCCGGCCGAGGCCAACGGATGCGAGGTACTCGCGGGTCTGGATGGCGTTGGGCAGGGGGTAGGACGGGTCGCAGGGATACATGTCCTGCTCGCAGACCACGTAGAGCTCCTTGTCGAGGTCGGCCAGCGCCTCGATGAGCGACGGCATGTCGGGCGCGCCGGCGGGCGGGGCGACCGAGCAGCCTTTGGCGACAGCCAGACCGAACGGCCAGTCCTCCTCGTGCGCCTGCGTGACGAGCGCCTGGTCCATCGCCTTGATGTGCACGTAGGAGATGCGCTCGGGATACTTGCGGCACAGCTCCATCGGGTCGCCGCCGCCATAGACGATGTGGCCCGTGTCGAGGCAGAA
This sequence comes from uncultured Actinomycetota bacterium, assembly GCA_963697735.1. Lineage (GTDB taxonomy): Bacteria > Actinomycetota > Actinomycetes > Actinomycetales > Dermatophilaceae > Humibacillus. The sequence continues at coordinate 276,246 of CAVOOZ010000002.1, forward strand.
GCCGACGTAGTCGGGGTCGGTCGCCTGGAAGATGCGGTCGATGTCCTCCGGCGTCTCGATGTGGCTGTCGCCGTGCGGGTGCAGCACCATCGTGAGGCCGTAGTCCTCCTTCATCATCCGGCCGAGCCGGTCGGCGCCCTTGATGTAGTTGTTCCACGCCTCGGCCCCGAGCACCCGGTCGTCGGTGTACTCCCACGTCTTGTCGTCGCGGAAGAGCGGCGGCAGGTGCACGATGTACTCCGCTCCCAGCGCCGCGTGCGTCTCCGCGATCGCGCGGAAGGTCTTCTCGGTGTCGGCCCAGGCCTCCGGCTTGTGCAGGATGCCCCAGCCGGTGCCCGCGACGACGCGGAAGCCGCGCTTGTCCATCTCCTCCTGGAGCCGCTTCGGGTCCTTGGGGAAGTAGCCGAACGGACCCGTCTCCATCACCGAGAAGCCGGCCTCGGCCATCTCGTCGAGCGCTGTCTCCCAGTGGATCTGCTTGTCGTCGTCCGGGAACCAGACACCCCACTGGTCAGGACAGACGCCGATCGTCAGCTTGCTGTAGCGGGCGTCGGTGTTGCGGGCCTTGGACTCGGCCATCGTCGGTCGTTCCTCTCGGATCTTGGTGAAAAGGCGGGGGTATGCGTGGTGCTGGGCCGCGTGCCCATCGGGTGCGCGTGGGGCTGGGCTGCGCGGGCGCTGGCTCAGTCGTTCTGGGGGAAGCCGAGGTTGAGGCCGCCGTGGCTCGGGTCGAGCCAGCGCGACGTGACGACCTTGCCGCGGGTGAAGAAGTGGACGCCCTCCATGCCGTGCGCGTGGGTGTCGCCGAAGAGCGAGTTCTTCCACCCGCCGAAGGAGTAGTAGGCGACCGGCACGGGGATCGGCACGTTGACGCCGACCATGCCGACCTCGACGTTGCGCTGGAACTTGCGGGCTGCTCCGCCGTCGTTGGTGAAGATGGCCGTGCCGTTGCCGTAGGGGTTGCTGTTGATGAGCTTCAAGCCCCTCGTCGTAGGAGTGCACGCGCACGACCGACAGCACCGGCCCGAAGATCTCGTCGTCGTAGAGCGACATGCCGGGCTTGACGTTGTCGAAGAGCGTCGGCGCGAGGAAGTAGCCGTCGCCGTCGGAGTCGTAGGTGTCCTGGCGGCCGTCGACGACGAGCGTCGCGCCCTCGGACACGCCGGCGTCGAGGTAGGAGGTCACCTTGTCGCGGTGCTGCGAGGTGACGAGCGGGCCCATGTCGCAGGCCCGCGTGCCGTCGCCGGTGACGAGCTTGCCCATGCGGTCCTTGATCTTGGAGATCAGCTCGTCGGCGATCGGCTCGACGGCCACGAGGGCCGAGATCGCCATGCAGCGCTCGCCCGCCGAGCCGAAGCCGGCGTTGACGGCGGCGTCCGCCGCGAGGTCGAGGTCGGCGTCGGGCAGCACGAGCATGTGGTTCTTCGCGCCGCCGAGGGCCTGGACCCGCTTGCCGTGGGCCGTGCCCGTCTCGTAGACGTACTTCGCGATCGGGGTCGAGCCGACGAACGACACCGACTTGACGTCGGGGTGCGTGAGCAGCGCGTCGACGGCCTCCTTGTCACCGTTGACGACCTGCATGACGCCGTCGGGCAGCCCGGCCTCCTTCCAGAGCGCCGCGATCGCGAGGGCGGCCGACGGGTCCTTCTCCGACGGCTTGAGCACGACGGCGTTGCCGCAGGCGATGGCGACGGGGATGAACCACATCGGCACCATGGCCGGGAAGTTGAACGGCGAGATCACCGCGACGACGCCGAGCGGCTGGCGGATCGAGTAGACGTCGACGTTGGTCGAGGCGTTCTCGGAGAAGCCGCCGCGCATGAGCGTCGGGATGCCACAGGCGAACTCGGCGACCTCGAGGCCGCGGGTCACCTCGCCGAGGGCGTCGGAGAGCACCTTGCCGTGCTCGGCCGTGATGAGTGCGGCGATGTCGTCCTTGCGCTCGTTGAGCAGCTCGCGGAAGGCGAAGAGCACTCCGGTCCGCTTGGCGAGCGAGGCGTCGGCCCACTCCTCCCAGGCGCTGGCCGCGCCCTTGACGACCTCGTCGACGAGCGACGCCGACGCGAGGTCGAGCACGCCGGTCTGCTCACCGGTCGCCGGGTTGAAGACGGGCGACGTGCGCTCGGCGGTGCCGGTCCACGACTGGCCGCCGATGAGGTGGGTGATGCGCGTTGGCGTGCTCATGGGAGTTTCCTTCTCTTGCAGACTGATTCAGGGGTATGCCGCTGGGCGGGCTTCAGGGGGAGACGAACGTGGGCGCGGTGGCCCACTTGTCGAGGTAGGAGCGGATCGTGTCGCGCATGTAGCCGGTCGACTCGCGGGCGCGGTCCTCCCAGGCGAAGACGCAGGAGGTGACGATGCCGTCGAAGCCGATGCGCTCCAGACCGGCGAAGAACTGGTCGAAGTCGACCTCGCCCTGGCCGATGTCGAGGTGCTGGTGCACCGTGACCTGCGAGCCGGGCGGGTTGACGATGTAGCGCAGCCCCGACGACGCCGTGTGGTCGTAGGCGTCGGCGACGTGGACCATCGTCAGCAGGTCGCCGGCCTTGTCCATGATGCCGTCGCAGTCGTTGCCCTGGTGGAAGGTGTGCGGCGCGCAGTAGAGGAAGGAGACGTTGGGCGAGTTGATCCCCTTGATGAGGTCGACCGCCCGCTTGCCGTCCTCCTCCCAGTCGTCGGGGTGCGGCTCGAGCACGAGCCGGATGCCCTCCCGCTCGAAGACGGGCAGCAGCTCCTCCATCGACCGCCAGAACATCCGCTCGCAGACCGCCGCCTCGCGGGGGTTGCCGTTGAACTCGGAGTTCATCGTGTCGACGCCGAGGTCGGACGCGATCTGGATGGCGCGCTTCCAGTAGCGCACCGCGGCCTGCCGCTCGTCCTCGTCGGGGCCGGACCACCTGAAGAGCGGGAGCACCGACGACACCCCGACCCCCGCCGCCGACAGGGCCGACCGGAAGGCCGCTACACCTGCGTCGTCGACCCGCGGGTGGTTGAAGAAGGGGATGAAGTCGTCGCGCGGCGACAGCTCGATCCACTCGAAGCCGAGCTCGGCGACGAGCGCGGGCATCTCGAGCAGGGGCGTCTCGCGGAACATGTAGGGGTCGAGGGCGAGCTTCATGATGCGGACTCCGGTGTGGTCGGGGCGACGAACGGGCGCTGCGTCGCCTTGTGGTCGAGGTACTCGCCGAAGGCGGTCCGGGTCGAGTCGAGCTCCGACACCGCGCTCACCGGCACGTCCCACCACGACGCACTGTCGGGCGCGTGCACCAGCGGGTCGGTCTCGACGTGGATGACGATCGGTCCGCCGTCGGCGGGAGCGGCCTTGGCCTCCTTGATCGCCCGCTCGAGCTCGTCGAGGGAGTGCACCTCGATGACGTGGGCCCCGAGCGACCGGGCGTTGGCGGCCAGGTCGACCGGCAGGACGTCACCGTCGAGCCGGCCCGACGACTCGCCGCGGAAGCGATAGCTCGTGCCGAAGCGCTGCGAGCCGAGCGACTCCGACAGCGACCCGATCGAGTGGAAGCCGTGGTTCTGCACGAGCACGACGATGACCTTGATGCGCTCCTGCACCGCGGTGACGAGCTCCGTCGGCATCATGAGGTAGCCGCCGTCGCCGACCATCGCGAAGACGTCGCGCGACTCGTCGGCCAGGCGGATGCCGAGCGACGCCGGCACCTCGTAGCCCATGCAGGAGTAGCCGTACTCGACGTGGTAGGCCTTGCGGTCACGCACCCGCCACAGCTTGTGCAGGTCGCCGGGCATCGAGCCCGCCGCACACAGCACGACGTCGCGCGGGTCGGTCAGCTCGTTGACGGCCCCGAGCACCTGGCCCTGCGTGAGCAGGCCCTCGGCGAGCTGGTCGGTGACCTCGGCCGTCGGGTGGTAGGCGGACTCGACGGCAGCGTCCCACTCGGACCACAGCGTGGCCTGGCGCGACCGGTGGTCGTCGGGGACGGCATACCCCTCGAGGGCAGTCGCGAGGGCGGTCAGCGCCTCGCGGGCGTCGGAGACGACCGAGAGCCCCGAGTGCTTGCCCGCGTCGAAGCGCGCGACGTTGATGTTGACGAAGCGGACTCCCCTGCCCTGGAAGGCCGTTCGTGAAGCCGTCGTGAAGTCGCTCCAGCGCGTGCCCACCCCGATGACGACGTCGGCCTCGGCGGCCAGCGCGTTCGCCGCCGTCGTGCCGGTCGACCCGACGGCGCCCATCTGCTGCGGGTGCCCGTGCGGCAGCGACCCCTTGCCCGCCTGGCTCTCACCGACCGGTATGCCGGTCTGCTCGCACAGCGCCCGCAGCGCCTCCTCGGCGCCGGAGTAGTGCACGCCGCCGCCGGCGACGATGAGCGGGCGCCTCGCGGAGCGGATGACAGCAGCGGCGTCGGCGATGTCGACGGCCTCCGGCAGCGGACGGGCGACCCGCCACGTGCGCGGCGCGAAGAGCTCGACGGGCCAGTCGTGGGCCTCGGCCTGCACGTCCTGCGGCAGCGCGATGGTCACGGCGCCCGTCTCGACCGGGTCGGTGAGCACCCGCATCGCCGAGATGAGTGCCGACGGCAGCTGCTCGGGTCGGCTCACCCGGTCGAAGAAGCGCGAGAGCGGACGGAAGGCGTCGTTGACCGTCACGTCGGCGGCATACGGCGCCTCGAGCTCCTGGAGCACCGGCGAGCTGGCCCGCGTCGCGAAGGTGCCCGACGGCAGGAGGAGCACGGGAAGCCGGTTGATCGTCGCGAGGGCCGCGCCGGTGAGCATGTTCGTCGAGCCGGGGCCGACCGAGGCGGTGCAGACCCACGTCTGGAGGCGGTCCTTCTGGCGGGCGTAGGCGACGGACGTGTGCACCATCGCCTGCTCGTTGCGGGCGAGCACATAGGGAAGGTGCTCCCTGCCCATCGGGCGAGCTCGTTCTGCAGCAGCGCCTGCCCGATGCCGGCGACGTTGCCGTGGCCGAAGATGCCGAAGCAGCCGGCGAAGAGCTTCTGACGCTCGCCGTCGCGCTCGCTCCACTGGTTGGCGAGGAAGCGCACCACGGCCTGGGCCACGGTGAGTCGGACCGTCTCGGCGGTCCCGGACTGCTGGGTCGCGCTCGTCACTGAGCACCTCCAAGGGGGAGTCGGGGGTCGACCTGCTGGGTCGCCCAGGTGTCGCGCACCCAGCCGTGGGCTGGGTCGTCGCAGATGAGCCAGGCCCGCTCGTCGCCCGGGCCCGGCCATGACGTTGAGGTAGTAGAGGTCGTAGCCGGGCGCGGCCATCGCCGGACCGTGCCAGCCGTGCGGCACGAGCACGACGTCACCGGAGCGCACCTCGGCGAGCACGTCGATGGGACGCTCGTCGGTGCCGTAGACGCGCAGATACCCCACCGGGTCCGCCGCAGCGCGGCGCCGGTGAGCCAGCTGCCGGGGCCGACCTCGAAGTAGTAGATCTCCTCGAGCTCGGTCTCGACGCCGGGCCGGTCCTCGTCGTGCTTGTGCGGCGGGTAGGAGCTCCAGTTGCCGCCGGGGTGATGACCTCGCAGGCGATGATCGAGTCGGCGTCGAGCACCCCGGGCGTGCCGAAGTTGCGCACCTCGCGGGAGGCGGTGCCCGCCCCGCGGAGCTCGACGGGCACGTCTGCGACGCCCACGTGGCGCAGCGGCGGCGTGTGCCGCCGCGCCGCGCGGGCGCCGCAGACGGCGATCGTGGCGGCGCCGCCCTCGGCGGTCACCGTGACCTCGCAGTCGCGGGTCGCGTAGGCGACGTCGCTGGGGCCGGCGAAGACCGAGTCGCGACCGGCGAGCACGCAGTCGTGCGAGAGCCCCTCGGGGTCGACGACCGTCACGGAGACGGAGCCGCGGAGCGGCACGACGATGTGCTCCCACTCGCCCGCCGCGACGGTGCGGCTCTCACCGGCAGCCAGCGTCACGGCATACAGGCTCGTGTGCGACCAGCCCTCGACGGTGTCGTCGATGGCGACGTCCCAGCCGTCGGCGCGCGGCCGACCCGAGCGGGCGCACCCAGCGGGCGTTGTCGCTCACGCGCCCACCCCACTCCCGTGCACGAGGTCGGCGGCGATGTCGACGGCGGCGGCGACGTCACCGTCGGGCGGGAAGAGCAGGGCACGCCCGACGACGAGGCCGCGCACGGCGGGCAGCTCGAGCGACCGGCCCCACGAGGCATACGTGTCGTGCGGGTCGCCCTGGGGGTCGCCGCCGAGCAGGAGCGTCGGCAGCGTCGTGGCGTCCATGACGCGCTCGAGCTCGTCGACGACGGGCAGCTTGAGCCAGGTGTGCGCGCTCGAGGCACCGAGACCGGCGGCGATGTGGATCGACTTGATCGTGGAGTCGGGGTCGAGCTGGTTGACGACGCGGCCGCCCTCGCGGGTGGAGAGGAAGGGCTCGACCATCGCCATGATGCCGAGGTCGGCGAGCTGGGTGACAGCCCGAGCGCTCGCCTCGAGCGTGGCGGCCGTGCCGGCGTCCTCGAGGCAGATGCGGGTCAGCATCTTGCCGCCGTCGAGGCCGCGGGCCGCGATCTCGGCCGCGGTGTAGGCCGTGAAGCGGTCGTCGAGCTCGAAGCTCGCGCCTTGCAGGCCACCGCGGTTCATCGACCCGATGACGACCTTGCCCTCGAGCGCACCGAGGAGCAGCAGGTCGTCGAGGATGTCGGGGGTGCCGAGCACGCCGTCGACACCGGGTCGCTCCAGCGCGGTGACGAGGCGGGCGAGCAGGTCGCTGCGGCTCGCCATGGCGGCGCCGGCGCCACGGACGCCGAGGGCGCCGCGCGCGGGGTGGTCCGCGGCGACGAGGAGCATGCGGCCGTCGTCACCGACGAGGCGGACGGCGCTCGCGGGCGGCCCAGCCGGCCGCGATGCGTCCGGGCTCGCGCACCCGGACCTCGGTCAGGTCGGCGACCGAGAGACGAGTGGAGCTCGGTCGTCGTGCGTGGTGGTGGTCATCGTGCCTCCTCGGCAACGGGGGCGAATGATGCTGCGGCAGAGCCGGATCGGGCTGCGGCCAGGCGTTCCTCGACCTCGGCTGAGGTCGGCATGGCGGTCGAGCACTCGAGCTTGCTCGCGACGATCGCGCCGGCGACGTTGGCGAACTCGAGGATGCGGCGCAGGTCCCAGCCCTCGAGCAGACCGTGGCACAGGGCGCCACCGAAGGCGTCGCCCGCACCCAGGCCGTTGACGACCTCGACGGGGTAGGGCGGCACCTCGACGCGCTCGTCGCGGGTGGCGGCGAGCACGCCCTTGGGTCCCTGCTTGACGACCGCGAGCTCGACGCCGCGCTCGAGCAGCGCGTCGGCCGCTCGCTGCGGCTCGGTCTCGCCGACGGCGACCTCGCACTCCTCGCGGTTGCCGACGGCGACCGTGACGTGCTCGAGGGCGCGCCCGACCTGGGCGCTCGCCTCGGCGGGGTCGGCCCAGAACATCGGGCGGTAGTCGAGGTCGAGGATCGTGTGGGTGCGACGGCCGCGGGCCTCGAAGGCGCGGAAGTGCGCGGCCCGGCTCGGCTCCTGGGAGAGGCCGGTGACGGTGGACCAGTAGACGCGGGCATCGCGGATCGCGTCGAGCGGCATCTCGTCGGGGTCGATGAGCAGGTCGGGCGCGATCGGGTAGCGGTAGAAGTAGAGCGGGAAGTCGTCGGGCGGGAAGACCTCGCAGAAGGTCACCGGCGTCGGCGGGCCGTCGACGGCGGAGACGAAGCGGTCGTCGACGCCGAAGTCCTGCAGCGCCTCGTGGATGTAGCGGCCGAATGCGTCGCGTCCGGTGCGCGTGATGAGCGCGGTGCGGTGACCGTGGCGCGCGGCCGCGACGGCGACGTTGGTCGCGCTGCCGCCGAGGAACTTCTCGAAGGTGCGCACCTTCTCGAGGCCGACGCCGTGCTGGAGCGGATAGATGTCGACGCCGGTGCGCCCGATGGCGACGACGTCGTATGCCGTCGGGGCGGCGATCGCGCTGGTCGTGCGTGGTCATCGCGTCCACACCTCTCACAGGCTCGGGATCTCGTCGAGGGTGACCGGTCGGCCCTCGCGGCGGGACAGCTCGCACGCCTCGGCGACGCGGAACGCCTGGAGGGCGTCGTCGACGGTGCAGGGCGAGGGCAGCACGCCACGGGCGACGGCCGCGAAGGCGGTCAGCTCGGCGCGGTAGGCGGGCAGGAAGCGCTCCATGAAGGACCAGTGCCGGGGGCCGGAGGGGTAGGTCGCCCGGGGCTCGGCCGACGTCACGGCGAGCGACTCGTCGTAGCCGACGCCGAGCGTGCCCTCGCTGCCGAGCACCTCCATGCGCACGTCGTGGCCCGCGCCGTTGTAGCGCGTCGCCGACAGCGAGACGAGTGTGCCGTCGTCGAGGGTGAGCACTGCCGCGGCGGTGTCGACGTCGCCGGCCTCGCTGAAGAAGTCGGCCCCCTTGTTGGCGCCCGTCGCATAGACCGCGGAGACCTCGCGGCCCGTGACGAAGCGGATGATGTCGAAGTCGTGGATCGAGCAGTCGCGGAACAGGCCCCCGCTCGTGGGGATGTAGGACGCGTGCGGCGGGGCCTGGTCGTGCGTCTGCGCACGGATGCTGTGCAGGAACCCGAGCTCTCCGGCCGCCACGGCCTGCTGGGCCCGCTGGTAGCCGCGGTCGAAGCGGCGCTGGAAGCCGACGTGCACGGGCGTGCTCGCCTGGGCGACGGTCTTGGCGAGCTCCATGGTCTCGTCGAGCGTGGCAGCCACCGGCTTCTCGCAGAAGGTGGGCACGCCGGCCTCGATGCCGAGCCGCAGCAGGGGTGCGTGGCCGGGGGTGGCGGTTGCGATGACGAAGCCGTCGACGCCCTGGGCGAGCATCTCAGCCGGTGACGCGGCGAAGCCGACATCGAGTCGCTCGGCCAGCGCACGGGCAGCCTCGGTGTCCAGGTCGCTGACGACGAGCTCGTCGACGTCATGGAGGCTGCGAAGAGTCTCCGCGTGGAACGCCCCGATGCGACCTACTCCGGCCAGTCCGATGCGCATGTGCACACTCCCTTGGGTGATCGAGCGCCGCCTGCACCCTCGGGGCATCGCGGCTGCGGATGGACGGCCGGCCTTCCGACGACGCCGTCCTGACGACATCGATGCTGACGCTTCCCACCCTGCCGTGTCAAGCAAATGTTAGGACATTCTGATGTTTGATCAATGTCTTGACAGGACTGGCTTGATGGGTCCATTCTCCAAACGCTGGCACCGACGCCGGGGCCGGCAGACATCCGTCAGGCCCACGGGCCGCAACGGCCGACTCGGCCGAATCGCCAGCAAGGACGGATCCACCGTCACAGAACGTCGCGCCACTCCGGCGACCGGGTCACCGCGACGCAACGAAAGGAATCAACGATGACTCCGACTCGGACTCGCAAGGGCCTGACCGTCGCAGCCGGCGTGGCCATGGCCTCAGCCCTCGCCCTATCGGCGTGCAGCACCGGTGGGGCCACCGACACGAGCTCCACGGGTGGCAGCGGTGGTGGTGGGGGCAACTCCGGCTACACCATCGCCATGATCACCCACGAGACGCCCGGCGACACCTTCTGGGACCGGATCAAGGCAGGCGCGCAGCAGGCGGCGAAGGACACCGGCTCCACCCTGAAGTACTCCTCCGACCCGGACGCCAGCAAGCAGGCAGTGCTGATCCAGAACGCCATCGACTCCAAGGTCGATGGCATCGCGACGACCCTCGTCACCCCGGAGGCGCTCATGCCCACGATCAAGAAGGCCACTGAGGCCGGCATCCCGGTCGACACGTTCAACTCGGGCATCGACTTCTTCCAGAAGGCGGGGGCGCTGACGCACTTCGCCTCCAACGAGAAGCTGGCCGGTCAGCAGGGAGGCAAGCGGGCCGCCGACGACGGCGCCACCAAGATCCTCTGCACCATCCAGCAGAGCGGCTCCGTCGCCCTCGAGGACCGCTGCGCCGGCGTCAAGGAGGCCTTCCCGAACACCGAGAACCTGCAGGTCAACGGTGCCGACGACGCTGCCGTGACCAGTGCCATCCAGGCCAAGCTGACCCAGGACAAGACGATCAACTGGGTCATCACCCTCGGCGCACCGCAAGCCCTCGACACGATCAAGGCCGCTCAGACCGCCGGGGTGAACGTGAAGGTCGGGACCTTCGACACCAACCCGGATGCCGCCCAGGCGGTCAGCGACGGCAAGATCCAGTGGTTCATCGACCAGCAGCCCTACCTCCAGGGCTACATGGCCGTCACCCAGCTCTACCTCTTCAAGAAGAACGGCAACGTCCTCGGTGGCGGCCAGGCCGTGCTGACGGGCCCCTCCTTCGTCGACAAGACGAACATCGCCCAGGTCCTCCCGTTCATCAAGCAGAACACTCGCTAACCGCCTCCAGGGGGCCGGGTCCGTCCAGGACCCGTCTGGGCGGCTCGGCCCCCGCCGAACAGCACTGGAGCTGTCATGAGCACACCCGTCAAGACCGACACATCGTCAGCGGCCCCGTCCGAGGCCTCCAACCGCGTCACCCTGAGCCTGTCCAACCGGCTGCTGGGCCGGCCTGAGATCGGCGCCCTCGTGGCCGCCATCGTCATCTTCATCTTCTTCCTCATCGTCGCGCCGGCCTTCCGGAGCGCCCCCGCCTTCTTCACGGTTCTCTACCAGAGCTCGACGATCGGCATCGTGGCGGTCGGCGTGGGCATGCTGATGATCGGCGGCGAGTTCGACCTGTCCGCAGGGGTTCTCGTGACGGCAGCCGGCCTGCTGAACGCGATGTTCTGCTACCAGCTCGGCATCAACCTGTGGGTCGGCGCGATCCTGTCCCTCGTGTTCTGCCTGGTGATCGGGTTCCTCAACGGCTATCTGGTCATGCGCACCGGGATCCCGAGCTTCCTCATCACCCTCGGGACGTTCTTCATCCTCCAGGGCGCCAACCTCGGCGTGACCAAGCTCGTCACCGGCTCGGTGTCCAGCCCCAACATCGACCAGATGGACGGGTACGCCAGCCTGAACTGGATCTTCGCCCACGAGTTCCAGATCGGTTCGGTCACCCTGAACATCACGGTGATCTGGTGGCTGCTGTTCGTCGCCCTCTCGGCATATGTGCTGCAACGCACCAAGATCGGCAACTGGATCTATGCCGTGGGTGGCAACGCGGCGTCCGCCCGAGCGGTCGGCGTGCCCGTCACCGCCGTCAAGGTCGGCCTCTTCATGACCGTCGCGTTCCTCGGCTGGTTCACCGGCATGCACTACCTCTACAACTTCAACGTCCTGCAGGCCGGCAACGGCGTCGGCAACGAGTTCCTCTACATCATCGCGGCGGTCGTCGGCGGCACGCTGCTGACGGGCGGCTACGGCAACGCCATCGGCGTCGCCCTCGGCGCGTTCATCTTCGGCATGACGAGCCTCTGCATCGTCTACGCCGGCTGGGACCCGAACTGGTTCCGCGCCTTCCTCGGCGTCATGCTCCTGCTCGCGGTGATGGTCAACCTCTACGTCAAGAAGCTCTCGACCACTCGAAAGGTGGGCTGACATGACCGACACCCTGGCTGAGCACGCCGACAGCACCCTGCACAAGGGCGAGCCCCTCGTGCAGATGATCAACGTCGGCAAGACGTACGGCGCCATCCGCGCCCTCAAGGGCATCAACCTCACCGTCAACGCCGGGGAAGTCACCTGCGTCCTCGGCGACAACGGGGCAGGCAAGTCGACCCTCATCAAGATCATCGCCGGGCTGCACCCGCACAACGAGGGGACCATGAAGGTCGACGGCCAGGAGGTCTCCTTCAGCTCACCGCGCGAGTCCCTCGCCCACGGCATCGCCACGGTCTACCAGGACCTCGCCGTCGTTAGCCTCATGGAGGTCTGGCGCAACTTCTTCCTCGGGTCCGAGATGGTCAGCGGCGGCCTTCCCCTCGCCCCCATGAGGGTCCACGAGATGAGGCGCATCGCCGACGAGGAGCTGCGCAAGATGGGCATCGTCGTCAAGGACATCAACCAGCCCATCGGCACCCTCTCCGGTGGCCAGCGCCAGTGCGTCGCGATCGCCCGGGCCGTCTACTTCGGCGCTCGCGTGCTCATCCTCGACGAACCGACGGCCGCCCTCGGCGTCAAGCAGTCCGGCGTCGTGCTGAAGTACACGGCCGCGGCCCGCGACGCCGGCCTCGGCGTCGTCTTCATCACGCACAACCCGCACCACGCCTACCTCGTCGGCAACCACTTCGTCATCCTCAAGCTCGGCCAGGCCGTGCTCGACAAGAAGCGGGCCGATGTCGGCCTCGACGAGCTCACCCGCCAGATGGCCGGCGGAGACGAGCTCACCGAGCTCTCGCACGAGCTGCAGAAGTGAGGGAGGTGACGTCATGAGCGTCGCCGTCGCCCACCACATCCGCAGCTCCAGCGGACTCGCGCTGGCCGAGGGAGCCCGCCAGGCGGCCTACCGCGGCACCGACCTCGTGGTCATCCACGTCGTCGACTCGCTCGACAACGACATCGCCGAGGCCAACAAGGCCGGCATCTCCGATGCCGTCGAGAACGCCCTCACCGAGACCTCACTGACCGACCTGCGATGGGACGTGCGTCTCGTCGCGGGCGGGCGGGAGGTCGCGCAGGTCTCGGAGGCGCTGCTCGGGGCCGTCAAGGAGCTGGATCCCCAGCTGCTCGTCATCGGGGCACGCCGTCGCTCGCCCATGGGCAAGGCGTTCCTCGGCAGCGTCGCGCAGAACGTCATCCTGGACGCCGAGGTGCCGGTCCTCGTCGTCAAGAGTCCGAGATGACTCCGTCGAGGTGTGCTGACAACCGAATGTCCTGTCACACCTCGGTGGAGTCGCTAGTCTGCGGCCATGCCCAGCCCCGTTGACGTCCGCATCGACCGGGAGACCCCCGTCCCGCTCTATCACCAGCTGGCCGAGCAGCTGAGTGCGGCGATCGCGCGGGGCGACCTGCAGCCGGGAGACGCGTTCGAGAACGAGGTCGCGATGGCCGACCGGCTCGGCCTCTCGCGGCCGACGGTGCGACGGGCGATCCAGGAGCTCGTCGCCCAGGGTCTGCTGCTGCGACGCCGGGGTCTCGGCACCCGGGTCGCCGGACGGCAGATCCACCGTCGCGCCGAGCTCACGAGTCTCTATGACGACCTGCGACGCGAGGGCTCGGGCGATCCACACACAGAGGTGCTCGCGCACGAGATCGTCACCGACGAAGTCGCGGCGGCGGCGATGGGGCTACCTCTCGACACCCCGCTGCTCCGTCTGTTGCGTCTGCGGCGCGACGGCGACCGCCCGCTCGCGATCCTGCAGAACTGGCTGCCGCCGGCCTACTCCGACCTCACCCGCGATCAGCTGGAGACCGACGGCCTCTACGCCCTGCTGCGCGCCAAGGGCGGCAAGCCCGTCGTCGCCCACCAGCGCATCGGCGCTCGCCCGCCGTCGGCGAGCGAGCGCAAGCACCTCGTGCTCACGCCGTCGCAGCCCGTGCTGACGATGACGCGGGTGGCGTTCGACGCCGTCGGCGGGGCCGTCGAGTACGGCGACCACTGCTACCGCGCCCAGGACTACTCCATCGAAGTCATGCTCGACGAACGCTGACCCTCCCGGCGTCGAGTGCTCACGTCCCGACACCTCGACCGAGGAGGTATGCCGTGTCGTCTCTGCCGCTACCCGACGCCCTTCCAGCACCGCGCCGTCCGTCCCCCGGCTCCGTGCCGAGCCTTCGCTGGGGCGTGCTCGGCACCGGATGGATCGCCGAGCGCTTCGTCGCGGCCCTCCAGGAGTCGACCACGCAGCGGGTCGTCGCAGTCGGGTCTCGATCGTCCGCGTCTGCTCGGAGGTTCGCTGTGACAGCCGGCCTCGAGCGCGCACACGGGGCGCACGCGGACCTGGCCGCAGACCCTGACGTCGACATCGTCTACGTCGCCACCCCGCATCACGTGCACCTCGAGAGTGCGCTTCTCGCCATCGAGGGCGGCAAGCACGTGCTCGTCGAGAAACCGTTGGGCCTGGATGCGACTGAGGCGCAGGTGATCTCGTCCGCGGCTGCAGCGGCTGGCGTCTTCTGCATGGAGGCGATGTGGACGCTCTTCCTGCCGCGCTTCGACGTCGTGCGACAGGTGCTCGAGGCCGGGATGCTCGGGGACGTGCGCACCGTCCTCGCCGACCACGGCGAGCACTTCGACCCGCCCCACCGCATCCTCGACCGCTCGATGGCCGGCGGCGCACTGCTCGACCTCGGCAGCTACCTGACGACCCTCGCGACCTGGGTGCTCGGTCCGGCCTCACGGGTGCGGGCATCGGGTGAGATGACCGCATCCGGAGTCAACGGTCAGACGGCGATGCTGCTCACCCATGCTGGCGCTGCGACGAGCGTGCTGCACACGACCCTGCTCTCGCGCACTCCGACGAGCGCGACGATCGCCGGCACGTCCGCGACCCTGACCCTGCCCGGCCCGTTCTTCCAACCGGGCGATGTCGTCGTGACGGCGGCCGACGGGTCCCGCAGCGTGACGTGGACCGATCCGGAGCCGATCGGCCACGGCGCCCTCTTCCACTCAGCGCTCGAGGCGGCGCGGTGCATCGGTGCGGGCCTGCTCAGCTCTCCCCTGCACCCGCCGGAGTCGGTCGGCACGGCGATGCTCGCCCTCGACGAGGTGACCCGTCAGGTCGGCGTCATCTACGACCGAGTGCCCAACCACCCCTGACCCGCCGCCCCACCCAGTCGAACTCCGTCGAGTGCCCACGTCCCGACGGCATACCGCGTGAGGAACTGGGCACTCGACCGTCAGGCGAGGGGCGTCAGGACGTCGAGGCCGAGGAAGGGGCGCAGGGCCTGCGGCACGCGGACCGAGCCGTCGGCCTGCTGGTGGTTCTCGAGGATCGCGACGAGCCATCGGGTCGTGCCGAGCGTGCCGTTGAGCGTCGCGACGGCACGGGTGCCCGAGCCGTTCGGGTCGCGCTCACGCGTGTTGAGCCGACGCGCCTGGTAGGTCGTGCAGTTGGAGGTCGAGGTCAGCTCGCGATACTTGCCCTGAGTCGGCACCCACGCCTCACAGTCGAACTTGCGCGCGGCCGGTCCGCCGAGGTCGCCGGCAGCAGTGTCGATGATGCGGTAGGGCACCTCGATCTTGGCGAGCATCTCCCGCTCCCAGGCGAGGAGACGCTGGTGCTCGGCCTCGGCGTCCTCGGGCCGGCAGTAGCTGAACATCTCGACCTTGTGGAACTGGTGCACGCGGATGATGCCGCGGGTGTCCTTGCCGTGCGACCCCGCCTCGCGGCGATAGCAGGCCGACCACCCGGCATACCTCTTGGGGCCGGCCGAGAGGTCGATGATCTCGTCGGCGTGGAAGCCGGCGAGCGCCACCTCCGAGGTGCCGGTGAGGTAGAGCTCGTCGTCCTTGAGCTTGTAGACCTCTTCGTCGTGGGCGTCGATGAAGCCGGCACCGGCCATGATCTCGGTGCGCGCCAGCGTGGGAGTGATCATCGGCGTGAAGCCCGAAGCGGTCGCCTGGGCGATCGCCATGTTGAGCAGGGCCAGCTCCAGCAGCGCCCCCACGCCGGTGAGGTAGTAGAAGCGCGCCCCGCCCACCTTGGCGCCGCGCTCCATGTCGATGGCACCCAGGCGCTCACCGAGCACGAGGTGGTCGAGCGGCTCGAAGCCCTCGGCGGCGAAGTCCCGCGCCTCACCGACGGTCTCGAGCACGACGTAGTCGTCCTCACCGCCGACCGGCACACCGTCGATGATGACGTTGCCGACCGTGCGCAGCAGGCGGTCGAGCTCAGCTCCGGCCTGGTCGGCGTCAGCTTCGAGCGACTTGACCTGCTCGCTCAGGGTCCCGGCGTGCGAGCGGGCCTCGTGCGCCACCTTCTCGAGGCGGTCGGCGTCAGGCGCGCCGGCCTTCTTCGCCTTCTGGAAGGCGCCCATCGCGGCGCCGACCGCCTTGCTGACGGTCTTCTGCTCGGCGCGCAGGGCCTCGAAATCTCCGAGGGACGATCGGCGGCGCTCATCGGCGGCGAGGATCGCGTCGACGATCCCCGGGTCCTCTCCACGGGCCGCTTGCGAGGCGCGGACCCGGTCGGGTTCGTCGCGCACGAGCTTGATGTCGATCACGCGGTCAGCCTATCGGCGGCCTGTCAGCGCCCACGACCGAGATACCGCAGAGGTATGCCGTGTGCCCCCGTCAGGCACACGGCATACCTCTCGTGGGTGGTGCGGCTACTTCACCTCGGAGCGACTGAGGCGCCAGATGCCGACCGCCAGTGGCAGGACCACCCACACGGCGACCGAGGTGCCGAGGTGTGCCCACTGCTCCCCCGTCAGCGACCCCTCGAAGAGCGGCTGCATCGTCTGGTTCATGTCGAGCCAGACGGCGGCCTCGCCGAGCCACGACACCATCGAGCCGAGGATCGACCACGCGGTCGGCAGCACGAAGAAGAGGACGATGGCGGCGGGAGTGTTCTTCAGCAGCATGCCGAAGGCCAGACCCTGCGCCATGCCGAGCAGCACGTAGCCGCCGGCTCCGAGCAGGACGAGGCCGTCGATCGACCAGTCACCGGTGATGCCACGGAAGGTGATCGCGGCCTGGTGGGCGATGGCGGCGAGCGCGAGCGACAGGGCGAAGGCTGCGCCGCCGATGAGCAGCGCCGCGACCGTCTTGGACCAGGCGACCCGCGGGCGGCGCGGCTCGAGCCCGAACGTGACGAGCGCCGTGCGCTGGCTCCACTCCGAGGTGACGGCGAGGATGCCGACGACGGGCAGGATCAGGGCCATCGGCATCGTCGTGGCCTGGAGGTACATGCCGAACGGGTGCTCCCCGCCGTTGTCGAAGAACATGATGGTCAGGGCGATCGCGATGATGGCCGCGATGCCGATGAGCAACCAGCGGCCAGCCCGGGTGTCGAGCATCTTGCGCAGCTCGACGTGGACGAGACGGCCGAAGGGCACGCCACCGGTCGGGCGCGGTCCGGGGATCCGACTCGGCACTGAGGCGTGGGTGGGCAGGGCCGACTCGGCGGACTTGGAGACGGGGCCCGGCTGGGACGTGGTCGCGGTCGTGGCGGTCATGCCGCCACCTCCTCTCGGGCGGAGCTCGCCGTGAGGTTGAGGAACATCTCCTCGAGACCCCGGCTGTCACCGCCGCGTAGTTCGGTCAGGACGATCTGGTGGGACGCGGCGACCCGGCCGACGGCGAGCGGCTCTGCGTCGACGCTGAGGGCACCTGTCGCGGTGCGCTCGGTGACGATCGACTCCGCCGCGAGGGCTGCGACCAGGGCGTCGTCGTCGGTGGAGCGCACCTGCGTGCCGGCTCCGGCGAGGAGCGAGTCCTTCGTGCCTTGGGCGACGATCCGGCCGTGCCCGATGACGACGATCTCGTCGGCGACGCGCTCGATCTCGTTGAGCAGGTGCGAGCTGAGCAGCACCGTGCCGCCCTCGTTCGCGTAGCCGCGGAGGAGGTCGCGCATCCACCGGATGCCCGCCGGGTCGAGGCCGTTGGCCGGCTCGTCGAGGATGAGCACCTCGGGGTCGCCGAGCAGGGCGTGAGCGATGCCGAGCCGCTGGCGCATGCCGAGGGAGTAGTTGCGCACGCGCCGGTTGGCCTCCTTGTCGGTGAGACCGACGAGCTCGATCATCTCGTCGACGCGCCGCCGGCCGACGCCCATGAGGATCGCGCCGAGCGTCAGCACCTCCCGGCCCGTGCGGCCGGCGTGCTGCGCCGAGGCGTCGAGCAGCAGGCCGACGTGGCGGCCGGGGTTCGGCAGGGCGGCATACGGCTTGCCGAGCACGGTGGCCGTGCCCGAGGTCGCGGGGGTGAGGCCGGACATGATCCGCATCGCCGTCGTCTTGCCGGCTCCGTTGGGTCCGAGGAAGCCGGTGACGAGCCCGGCCTTCGCCTCGAACGAGACGTCGTCGACGGCCGTGAACGGGCCGTACTTCTTCGTGAGTCGCTCCACAGTGATCATGGGTGACACCCTCCCGGGCGGCGGCGGTCGCGCGCATCCGTCATGAGCCTGATTCCGACCCTTACCTCGGTCGCCCCGACCCTGACCTCCGTCGGGGTCGCGACCCTGAGCGTCCCCGCAACCAGCGCCGCAGCACGGCGCATCTCCGTCTGTGTCCCGCCTTGGCATCGGGCGAGCCGTGGGGCGCGGCCCCGGGCCCGAAAAGCGGTTGAGACGATGCAGGCTGCGGCCTAGCCTGAGTGACGTGGACCTGTCCTGAGCCGCCCCCTGCCGCTTCGACACCTCTCAGGACACCCATGCCCACCCTTCACGTCAGCGACCTCAGCGTCGCCTTCGGCGCACGCACCCTCTTCACCGGGCTCGACCTCACCCTTGCCGACGGCGACGTCACCGCCGTCGTCGGGCCCAACGGCTCGGGCAAGTCGACCCTGATGCGCACCATCGTCGGCGATCTGTCGGCCGAGGCCGGCTCGGTCCACCTGGTCCCGCACGACGCCACGATCGCGTGGCTCCCGCAGGTGCTGCCCGACGCATCGGAGACACTGCTCGCCTACGCCCGCCGCCGCACCGGCGTCGAGGCTGCCGACCTGGAGCTCGAGATCGCCACTGCCGCAATCTCTTCCGGTATGCCGGGTGCCGGGGATCGCTACGCCACTGCCCTCGACCGGTGGCTGGCCCTCGGGGCGGCCGACCTCGACAACCGCCTGCCCGAGGTCGCCGCCCGGGTGGGTCTCGACGTCGACCCGGCGCGGCCGATCGGCACCCTCTCGGGGGGCCAGGCGGCCCGGGCCAGCCTCGTCCCCGTGCTGCTCAGCCGCGACGACGTGCTGCTGCTCGACGAGCCGACCAACGACCTCGACACCCGGGGCCTCGACCTCGTGGCCGACTTCGTGCGGTCGCACACCGGGCCGGTGCTCATCGCGAGCCACGATCGCGCCTTCCTCGACTCCGTCGCGACCAGCGTCGTCGAGCTCGACCTCGCCCAGGGCCGCATCGGGCACTACACCGGCTCGTGGAGCGACTACGTCGACCAGCGCACGCTCGGGCGAGCCCAGGCGTGGGAGGCCTACGCAGGCTATGCCGCCGAGCGTGACTCGCTGCTCGCCCAGTCGCGGCAGCGCCGCGACTGGGCCGCCAAGGGTCGGCGCAACGTCGCGATGGGCAAGGAGCCCGACAAACACCTCCGGGAGAGGCACAAGGCCCGCGCCGACCGGCAGGCCGCCAAGGGTGCGCGCCTCGAGCGCGCGGCGGGGCGACTCGATGCCGTCGACGCACCACGGAAGGAGTGGCAGCTGCGCTACACGATCACCGAGGGACCGGCCCCGGCCGAGGTCGTCGCGACGTTGTCCGACGCGGTGGTCGGCCAGGGGGACTTCCGGATGGGGCCGCTCCGCCTCGTCGTCGGCCGCGGCGAGCGGATCGCCCTCGTCGGTGACAACGGCAGCGGCAAGACCACCGTGCTCCGTGCCCTGCTCGGGGAGCTTCCGCTCAGCTCCGGACGGCAGTCGCTCGGCAGCCGCGTGTCGGTGGGCGTCGTCGACCAGCACCGTCGGCTGCTCGACGTCGACGACCCCGTGCTCGACGTCGTGCGACGCGAGCTCGGTCCCCCACCCGGCCATGACGCCGGCTCACGTCCCGAATGGCCGATGGCCGACGTGCGCACCCTGCTCGCGAAGTTCGGGCTGGGCTCGGAGCATGTCGCGCGCCCGGCGCGCAGCCTCTCGATGGGCGAGCGCACGCGCGCCCTGATGGCGCTCTTCCAGGGCCGCGAGGTCAACGTGCTCGTGCTCGACGAGCCCACCAACCATCTCGACGTCGCCGCCATCGAGCAGCTCGAGGCCGCGGTGGCGGCGTTCGGGGGCACGGTGCTCGTCGTCAGTCACGACGCGAGCCTGCGCGACGGCATACGCCTCACGCAGGTGTGGTCGGTCGACCGGGGGCAGGTGACGGTTGAGGTGCTGTGACGCGGTCGCCGGGGTCGCCGGACGCGCTCTCACCACTGGCCTGCTGCTCTGCGCGGTCGAGGCGGTAGTCCAACCAGACGCGGTTGACGAGCGCCGAGACCACCGTCAGGTGGCCCAGCAGAAGCAGCCACACGAGGATGACGGCAGCCACACCGAGCGAGCCGTAGAGCTGTGACGAGTGCTCGAAGCGGGCCGGCAGATAGACCCGGCCCACGAGCTGCATGAGCGAGAGCCCGATGCCGAAGAGGAGGCAGCCCGGCAGGAGGTCCGTCCACGACCGACGCCGGTCGGGCAACCGCAGCGAGATCACGAGCCACACCAGGGCACTCAGCAGGACCTGGATCGTGAAGGCGGCAGCCATGCCGACCGGAAGGACGTCGAGCGCCGAGACGAGTCCGGAGGCGAAGAACAGCGCCAGCCAGGCCCCGGCGAAGACGAGCGAGGAGATGATCACCTGACGCTGGGGCTGACGCCGGGTGGGAGCGTCCCAGATGTGGGCGGTGGCCTGGATGAGGTTGCGCATGAGGGTTCGGGTGGTCCAGAGGAAGCCGAAGAACCCGACGACGACGGCCACCCACCAGGACTGGCCCCCGTCCTCCAGCGCCGCGACCACCTGCTCACGCGCGACGGCGGCGACGCCCTGCGTGCTCTGGGCGCGCTCCGAGAAGAAGGGGAAGCTGCGACCGATGCCGGTGAGCAGGCCCGCGGCGAGCAGCGCGAGCGGCAGCAGCCAGAGGAAGGTGCGGAAGGCGATCGCACTGGCCAGCAGCATGCCCTGCCGGGCCACGTAGGTCGTCAGGGCGACGATCGGCAGGGCGTAGACGGGGTCGCGTCGGGCGAGCTCGCGGTAGCGGGCGGCGGCGTCCTCCGCCCGCGCCCGGGCGTGGTCGACCCTGCTGTGCCACCCGTGAGCCGACGGTTCGGTGCCGTCGTCGGGGGCGGGTGCACTGGCCATGGGTCGAGCCTCCCACGACCCGCGCCGCAGACGCGCGGACTCAGCCGGCTCGTCTTCCGTTGCGTGGGGCTCCTTCCGGCGGGGACCGATCTACGCAACGCTGGGACCATGCCAGCAACGACCGTCGTCCTCTTCGGTGCCACCGGGGATCTCGCCAAGCGCAAGCTGCTGCCCGGGCTGCTACATCTGCACGAGTCGCAGCTCCTTGCGGGGCTGCGGGTCGTCGCCACCTCGCTCGACGAGCTCAGTCGTGACGAGTTCCTCGAGCTCGTCTTCGCCTCGATCCGAGAGCACAGCAGCCACGAGGTCGGTGACGCCGATCTGCGCGAGTTCGCCGATCGGATCCACTGGGTGCCGGGCAGCGCTGGGCCGCGCGGGATCCGGGAGGCCGTCGACGAGTCCGAGCAGGTCCTCGGTGCGGACGCATGGCGACTGCACTACCTGTCGGTGCCGCCGAAGGCCGCTGTCGCCGTCGTGCACCAGCTGGCCGAGGCCGGTCTCGTCGAGCGCAGCCGCATCATCATGGAGAAGCCCTTCGGCACCGACCTCGCGAGCGCCGTGGCGCTCAACGCCGAGCTGCACGAGGTCTTCGAGGAGGAGCGGATCTTCCGCATCGACCACTTCCTCGGCAAGGAGGCCGCTCAGAACATCCTCGCGTTCCGCTTCGCGAACGGCCTCTTCGAGCCGATCTGGCACCGCAACCACATCGACCACATCCAGATCGACGTGCCCGAGACGCTGGGCCTGTCGCAGCGGGCCGACTTCTACGAGAGCACCGGCGCCTATCGCGACATGGTCGTCACCCACCTCTTCCAGGTGCTCGCCTTCACCGCGATGGAGCCGCCGACCGCCCTCGAGCCCTATGCCATCAGCGAGGAGAAGAACAAGGTCTTCCGCTCGATGTCGCCGATCGAGCCGCACGACGTCGTGCGCGGCCAGTACGTCGGCTACCGCGATGAGCCGGGCGTCAAGCCCGAGAGCCAGACCGAGACCTTCGTCGCGCTCAAGTGCTTCGTCGACAACTGGCGCTGGGCGGGGGTGCCGTTCTACCTCCGCACCGGCAAACGGCTCGCCGAGGGCGCACGCATCATCTCCATCGCCTTCAAGGAGCCGCCGCGCTCGATGTTTCCGGCGGGCTCGGGCGTCGGCGACAACGGGCCCGACCACCTGACCTTCGACCTCGCCGACAAGGCGCGCATGTCACTGTCCTTCTACGGCAAGCGCCCCGGGCCCGGCATGAAGCTCGACAAGCTCTCGATGCAGTTCTCCATGCAGGAGACCAACTGGGCCGGCGCCGTCCTCGAGGCCTACGAGCGGCTCATCTACGACGCCGCGCGCGGCGATCGCACCCTCTTCACCTCGGCCGACGGCATCGAGCGCCTCTGGGAGATCTCGCAGCCGCTCCTCGACAACCCGCCGACCGTGCGTCCCTACGACCCGGGCACCTGGGGACCCAACCAGATCCACCAGCTCGTCGCCCCCTTCACGTGGCGGCTGCCCTTCGAGCGGCGCTGGCGCAACCCCAACGACTACGGCTCCTGACCGCCCCTAAGGGCTCGCCACACCGCTGAGGTATGCCGCCCAACTGAGGAAGACGCCCCGCTCGCTGTCGTTGTGGGTGAGCTCCGCGGCGAGCCCGAAGGCGTCGGCGGCCTCGGCGGCTCGACCCGCACGCCCGAGCAGGTCACCACACACGCTGTGCAGGTGCGGGTAGCGGTCGAGCTGCCCGGATGTCTGGTGGCTGGTGACCTCTCCACGAGCGGCAGGGCTCTCGATCGACATCGCGACATCGCAACCAGACTTTTCTGGAGAAGGGGTGCCGCGTCAGGCGGGGCCGGACCCTGCGTCCGGGGTGGCTCCTGCCGTTGAGGTCGGAGCGAGGACGGCGCGCAGGTCCCGGCGAGCGACGTCGATCGCTGCGCGTCGGGCCCGGAAGTCGTCGGGGTCCGCGTCCGGCCCGGCGGCGGTGTCGGCGCCGACCGCCTCGACGAGCTGCGCGAGTCGCACCCTTAGCGCGGCCGCCGCGCCGCGTCGCGGCTCGTCGGGGGCGCTGCCCTCGAGGGCGAGCAGGCCCTCGTCCATGGCGAGCAGCCGCGGCCGGGCTGCCGTCCAGACCTGCATGGCCTCGGCCGTCGTCGGCATCGAGAGGACCTGGGTGACGAGCGACTCCTCGACCCAGGTCGCCTCGCGCCGGCTCTCCTCCAGCTCGGCGTCCCACTCGTCGAGCAACCGCTGGGCGGCGCGCCGGCGCAGCAGCCACCAGACGAGTCCGGCGATGGCGAGCAGGAGCAGTAGCCACGGCCACCACGTCGTCGACTCCACCGTGGTGGTGGCGGGGGCAGCCTCCACGGGCTCGGACGTGGA
The DNA here is from genome assembly GCA_963697735.1 of uncultured Actinomycetota bacterium. Taxonomy (GTDB): domain Bacteria; phylum Actinomycetota; class Actinomycetes; order Actinomycetales; family Dermatophilaceae; genus Humibacillus. The sequence continues at coordinate 299,407 of CAVOOZ010000002.1, forward strand.
CGATGTCGGGGTGGGCGTCGGGGTGGCGGTCTCGGTGGCCGTCTCCGTGACGATCTCGGTCCGGGTGACCGTCTCGGCCGGGGGCTGGACGGGCGTCTCGGTCACCGTTGCCGTGGCCGTCTCGGTGCGCGTCTCGGTGCGCGTCTCGGTGCGCGTCACGGTCTCGGCGGGCGGAGGCTCGGGCTCCGACGTCGGCGTGGCTTCCGGCTCCGTCGTGCGCGTGAGCGTCGGGAGCGTGATGGCGGGCGCCGACACGCTGCCGCTGATGCTGGGCACAGAGGTCGGGCGCGTGATGGGGCCGTCACCGCTGCACGCAACCAGGCTCGGCAGCGTGACGGCAAGTGCGAGGAGCAGGGCCGAGCGACGTCTCATGGCTGATTGTCGCCCCCGCAGGTGACCTGCCACGTCACCCTGCGAGGGTGACGTGAAACCCATCTGACGGTGCGGTCCAGCACGCCTGGAGGCTCACTCGCCCGGGTAGGTCACGCCGATCTGGCGACGCACCTCGTCCATCGTCTCCATGACGCGGAGCGTCGTGGAGTGCGGGAGGATCGTCGACTCGCGCTCACCGGCGACGAGGCAGCGGGCGAACTCGGCTGCCTCGTAGGAGAATCCGCGCACGTCCTCCGGCACGCCGCCGGGGTGCTCGTCGATCACCTCGTTGGCTCGGGTCACGAGCCGGATGCTTGAGCCCGCACCGTAGAAGGCTCCGCTGAGCTCGAGGCGTGCCTCAGTGCCGGCCACGACGGCCGTGCCCGGTGTGACGGCGATCATCGTGGAGGAGAGCACACCGTGCGCGCCGCCCCGCCCCGTGACCGTGATCGTCGTGGTCGCGTCGACGCCGAGGTCGGTCAGCGTGCCGGTGGCCGTCACCTGCTCGGGTGCGCCGAGCACGAGGTCGGCGAAGGAGACGGGATAGACCCCGAGGTCGAGCAGCGCTCCTCCGGCGAGCTCGGGCTGGGCCAGCCGCGCCGGACCGTGGGGGTAGAGCCGCTGGCCGTGGTCGGCGAAGACGGCGACGACGTCTCCGATGAGCCCCGACTCGACGACGTGGCGCACGACGTCGTAGTGCGGGAGGAAACGGCTCCACATGGCCTCCATGACGAGCAGGCCACGAGCCTCTGCGGCGAGGATCACCTGTCGTGCCTCGGCGGCGTTGCGGGCGAAGGCCTTCTCGACGAGCACCGGCTTGCCCCCCTCGAGCGCGAGCAGGGCGTGGTCGCGGTGCTCGGAGTGCGGAGACGCGACGTAGATCGCGTCGACCTCCTCGTCCGCGACGAGCTCCTCGTAGCTGCCGTATGCCGTGGGGATCGAGAACTCGTCGGCGAAGTCACGCGCCCGCTCGCTGCTGCGCGAGCCGACCGCGACGACCTGCGACGCCGTGCCGACCGCGACCGCCTCGGCGAAGGTGTGCGCGATGCCACCCGGCGCGATGATGCCCCAGCGGATGGCCGGTGCGTCGTGCGGGTCGGGGGTGCGCGGCGCGGGCAGCTGGAGCGGCACATCGATCGGTAGCGTCATGCCTTCACGTCCCAGAGGTGGTGGCGGATGTCGTGGACGAAGTAGAGCGCGAGGGTGCGCGCGGTGAAGCGCGAACCGTTGCTGCGCAAGGCCGGCCACTCCCACTGCTCCCCCACCGGACGAGCGTAGGCGGTTGCTGCCGCCTCGAACGCAGCGGTGGCCTCACGCTGGACGATCACGGGGTCGGCGCGCCAGTACTGCGCCTGCACGGCCGTCTCGTCCTGGTCCCAGTTGGCGAACGGGACCTGCTCGCCACCGCCATCGAGGATCTGCTCGAGGCGGGCACGCATGACATCGCAGACATCTCGCGCGTGGCAGGAGTACTCGAGGGGCGACCAGACGCCCGCCGACGGGCGAGTGCGGGCATCGGGCTCGCCCAGCCGGACGGCATACCGCGTCGCTGCGTCACGCAGGAGCGCGGGGACGTCGTCGACACTGAGCTCGGAGGCGTCGAACCCGCAGTCGGGACACGGCCGGGTCAGCACCCAGGTCCAGTCAGCGTCATCGGGAGTGGACGGGCCGGGGTCGGGGTCACCCGCGGCGGACGACTCGGTCATGGGCCCCAGCCTAGGGTGGCGGCAGGCAGTGACCGCCGGCGATGCCGGGACTCGGGCGTGCTGGCGATAGCGTGCACGGGTGCTCAGTGATTATCTGCCGTGGATCGTCGCCGGGATCGTGGTGCTGGCGTTGGTCCTCGGCGGCGTCGTCATGAACCGCGTCGCCCCTGAGGTGACCGCTCCGCTGCGCCGTCGACGTCCCCGACCCCACCGGGGCCACTTCCGCTCCGGGGAGGAGCAGGAGTCGCCGGTGCGGCACGCGGCCATCATCATCAACCCGACGAAGTTCGCCGACCTGCGGCCCGTCCGCGAACGGATCACCGCAGGCTGCCGCGCGAACGGCTGGGGCGAGCCGGTCTACCTCGAGACGACTGCCGACGACACGGGCGCCGGCCAGGCAGCGGCCGCCCTGCGCGACGGCGTCGACGTCGTGTGCACTCTCGGCGGTGACGGCACCGTGCGCAACGTCGCGAGCGTGCTCGTCGGCACCGAGATGCCGCTCGGCATCCTGCCCGCGGGCACGGGCAACCTGCTCGCGCGCAACCTGGACCTGCCGGTGGGGCTGGAAGCCGCCCTCACCATCGCGCTGACGGGACGCAACCGCCGCATCGATGTCGGCGAGCTGCGCATCGGGCCGCTCGAGGCCGTGTTGGACGGAGCGGCGGACGGAGCGGCGGACGCAGCAGCGGACGCAGCGGCGGACGCGGCGGTGGGCGGGGCCGTCGACGAGGGCGGGCTCGGGCCGCAGACCCACCACTTCCTCGTCATGAGCGGCATCGGCATGGACGCCGCGATCATGGCGGGCACCAACGAGAGCCTCAAGAAGAAGGTGGGCTGGCCGGCCTACCTGCTCTCGGGCGCCAAGCACCTCATCTCGCCGGAGTTCCGCGTCACGGTGACCGTCGACGACGAGCCGGAGTTCCGGCGCCGCTCGCGGATGGTCGTCATCGGCAACTGCGGGCGCCTGCTCGGTGGCCTCGTCCTCATGCCGGGCGCGCTCGTCGACGACGGCCGGCTCGACGCCGTGATCGCCTCCCCTCGCGGGCTGGTCGGCTGGGTGCCGGTCGCGACGCGCGTCGCGACGCGTCGGCACAAGGGTCACCCGACGCTCGACCACAAGGTGTGCACCGAGATCCGCGTTGTTGTCGACCGGCCCGTGCCGGTGCAGGTCGATGGTGACGTGCTCGGCGAGGCGACCGAGGTCACGGCCGTCGTGCGCCCTGCAGCCCTGACGGTCCGCGTCAGCCAGAGCTGAACGGCGAGCGCCCCACCCCGCGTGGGGGATGGGGCGCCTCGCCGTCTCCGGGTCAGCGGGCGCCGAGGGCGTGCTCGACGGCCAGCTGGTTGAGGGCGACGAAGGCGTAGCCGGCCTCGGCCACCCCCTCGACGTCGAAGTCCTCGAAGGCCGCCGGGTCGGCGACCAGATCGGCGAGCGTCTCGCCCTCCGCGAGGGTGGGCACGGCGAGCTCGGTGACGCGGCTCGCCTCGAAGGCGGCCTGCACCTCGGGGTCGGCGCGATAGGCCGCAGCGCGCTCCTTGAGCACGATGTAGGTGCTCATGTTGGCGGCTGCAGAGACCCACACCCCGTCGACGTCCTCGGTGCGTGAGGGCTTGTAGTCGAAGTGACGAGGCCCGTCGTAGCGGGGGCCGCCGTTGACGAAGCCGTTCTCGACGAGGTCGACGGTGAAGAACGCCGAGAGCAGGTCGCCGTGGCCGAAGACGAGGTCCTGGTCGTACTTGATCGAGCGCTGGCCGTTGAGGTCGATGTGGAAGAGCTTGCCCGCCCAGAGGGCCTGGGCGATGCCGGAGGTGTAGTTGAGCCCGGCCATCTGCTCGTGCCCGACCTCAGGGTTGAGGCCGACGATGTCGCCGTGCTCGAGCTCTGCGATGAAACCAAGGGCGTGGCCGACCGTCGGCAGGAGGATGTCGCCGCGGGGCTCGTTGGGCTTGGGCTCGATGGCGATCCGGAGGTCGTAGCCCTTGTCCTTGATGTAGGCCGCCACGGTGTCGATGCCCTCGCGGTAGCGGTCGAGAGCAGAGTTGATGTCCTTGGCGCCGTCGTATTCGGCGCCCTCGCGCCCACCCCACATGACGAAGGTCTCGGCTCCGAGCTCGGCCGCGAGGTCGACGTTGCGGATCACCTTGCGCAAGCCGTAGCGGCGCACCTCGCGGTTGTTGGAGGTGAAGGCGCCGTCCTTGAAGATCGGGTGGCTGAAGGTGTTGGTCGTCACCATCTCGCAGACGACACCGGTCTCGTCGAGAGCCTTGCGGAAGTCGGCGATGATCCGGTCCCGCTCGGCGTCGGTGCTGCCGAAGGGCACGAGGTCGTCGTCGTGGAAGGTGACCCCCCAGGCGCCGAGATCGGCGAGTCGGCGCACGGACTCGATGGGGTCGAGGTGCGGACGCGAGGCGTCACCGAACTGGTCACGTGCCTCCCAGCCGACGGTCCACAGACCGAAAGAGAACTTGTCGTCAGGGGTGGGCGTGCGGACCATGAGGCTCCTCCTCGAGCAACGGCATACCGAGTCTCGGCATTTGTATGTTGAACAAACATATTGCCTCGCAGGCGGTAGGGTCAACGGGTGAGCGAGACCGGAGCTGCCGTGCGGAGCCCCGCACTCATGGCCGGACGGCATCCCGGTCAGGCAGGCCGGGCGGGCGGTGCGGCCCGCGGCGCCGCCCAGCAGGCCAGCCTGCGCGAGCACAACCTCTCGCTCGTGCTGCGCGCGGTCCTCGAGGCACCCGCCCCGACGACCCGCGCCCGCATCGCGAGCGCGCTCGGGGTCACCCGGGCCACCGCTTCCGACCTCGTCGACCGGCTCATCGAGGCCCGTCTCGTCGTCGAGCTCACGCCCGAGCTGCGATCCGGCGCGGGGCGTCCCGGCATGCTGCTCGCGCCCGCCCCGCGCACGGTCGTGGGCCTGGGTCTCGAGGTGCAGGTCGACCACCTCGCGGTGCGCGCGACCGACCTCACGGGCGTGACCGTGGCCGAGGCCCGGCGCGACGGCGACTTCCGCGCGAGCACGCCGGCGAGTCGTGCTGCGACAGGTGGCGCGCCTCGCCGCACCCATCGTCGACGGGCTCGCCGAGTCGGTCACGATCGCCGGGGCGTGCGTGTCGGTCCCGGCCCTGCTGCGGCACGGCAGCGGCGTCGTGCAGCTCGCCCCCAACCTCGGTTGGCATGACATCGACGTGCTCGATCTGCTCGCCACCAACGTTGCCCTGCAAGGGTTTCCCCTGATCCTCGGCAACGACGCCGATCTGTCGGCCCGCGCAGAGGTGCAGACCCGCGCGGCCGCCGAGCACACGAGCCGAGACGCGCAGAGCTTCCTCTACCTCGCCGGCGAGGTCGGCATCGGCGGAGCCATCGTCGTCGCCGGCGAGCTGGCCCGCGGCCAGCACGGGTGGTCGGGCGAGATCGGCCACGCCGTCATCGAGCGCGACGGCCCGCTGTGCGGGTGCGGCGCGCACGGCTGCCTCGAGCAGTATGCCGGCCGCGACGTCATCATGCGCGGCGCCGGGCTGCCCCTCGACACCTCGGTCGAGACCCTGCTGGAGGCGGCCTCCCGGCCCGGCCCGGCCCGGCGGGCGCTCAAGACCGCGGCCGACGCGATCGGGGTGGCGGTCGCGACGACGCTCAACCTCGTCGACGTCGAGCGGGTCGTGCTCGGCGGCGTCTATGCCCGCCTCTTCGAGCACCTGCGCGAGGGGATCAGCGCGCAGGTCGCGGACCGGGTGCTCGCGGCCCGCTGGTCCCCGGTCGAGATCGGACCCGCCCTGGCTGGTCCCGGGGCGTCGCTCGCCGGCGCGGGCCTCAGGGTGCTCGACGATGTCGTCGCGCACCCTGCGGAGTGGATCGCCGCCCATTGACCAGTCACTCGGCTGCGGAGGCGGCAGCAGGCGCCTGCACCGGGTGGGCGTGTCGGTGTCGTGGTTGGTGGGCTGGCTGGTGGGCTGCGGGCGACTCGGCCTCAGGCAGGCTCGACCGTCTTGACCATGACGCAGTTCTTCAGCCCTTTGGGCCGGTCGTAGGTGAAGCCGAGCCTCTCGTAGAGTCGACGAGTGCCGTTGTAGAGGAACGACGACGACATCTTCTTGGTCTGGTCGGTCAGGTCGTGCGGATAGCTCTCCACCCGCCCGCCGCCGGCCTGCGCGATCAGGTCCAGCGCGCCGGTGATCGCCAGCTCCGTCACGCCGCGTCGCCGGTGGCGCTTGTCGACGAAGACGCACGTGATCCGGTAGTCGGGGTCCCGGGTCTTGGTGGCGTCGTACTCCTTGCGGTGGTGCAGGCTGGGCAGCTCGACGGGAGTGCCGTACTCCGCCCACGCGATGGCCTCGTCACCGTCCATCACGAGCGCGGCGTGGGCCCGGCCCATCTCGACGTAGGCCTTCTTCAGCGCTCGGTTGGCCTCGGCGCCCTGGCCGCGCTCGGGCCCGTCGGGGTGGAACCAGATGCACCAGCAGCCACCGAAGATGCCGTTGTGCCGCTGCACCAGCGCATCGAAGGCGGGCCAGGTCTCAGGGCTGAGGGGACTGACGGTGTATGCGGACTCGGTGGCCATGTCGCACCATATCCCCCTCAGACGAAGAGGGACTGACCCCAGTACTCGCCGTCCCTGACCCCGGGCGGACAGGCGAAGACGGCCGACCCGTTGTGCTCGATGTACTCGTTGAGCAGGTCCTTGCTCGCGAGCGCGCGCTGCATCGGCACGAACTGCGTGCCGGGGTTGCGCATGTAGGCGAGGAAGAAGAGGCCGGCATCGAGGTGGCCGACACCGTCGGACCCGTCGGTGAAGTTGTAGCCGCGCCGCAGGATGCGCACGCCGCCCAGCTGGCTCTCGTGGGCGAGCTTGACGTGGGCGTGCACCGGGATCGCGGGCTGGCCGTCCGGACCCTTCCGCGCGAAGTCGAGCGGGTCGAACTCCTTGCCCTGACCGAGAGGCGCACCCTCCTTCTTGTCGCGACCGATGATGTCCTCCTGCTCCTGCAGGGGGGTGCGGTCCCAGACCTCGATGTGCATGCGGATGCGCCGGGCGACGAGGTAGGAGCCGCCCGCCATCCAGGCGCCGCCGCCCTGCTCGTCATCGGGCGCGACCCAGACGTGCTGCGCCAGACCTTCCGGCTCCTCGGCCTTGACGTTGTTGGTGCCGTCCTTGAAGCCGAACATGTTGCGCGGCGTCGCCTGCGCCGTCGAGGTCGACGAGGTGCGGCCGAAGCCGAGCTGCGACCAGCGCACCGCGACGACGCCGAAGCCCATCCGCACGAGGTTGCGCACGGCGTGCACAGCGACCTGCGGGTCGTTGGCACAGGCCTGGATGCAGAGGTCGCCACCCGACCGCTTGGGCTCGAGCTGGTCGCCGCCGAAGGCGGGCAGCTCCTCGAGGGCGGACGGCTTGCGGTCGGCAAGACCGAAGCGGTCGTCGAAGAGCGACGGGCCGAAGCCGATCGTCACCGTGAGTCCCGACGCGGGCAGCCCGTAGGCCTCGCCGGTGTCCTCGGGGGCACGGTTGGGCCCTCCCCCGACGAGGCCACCGGGAGCAGCCTCGGCCCCGAGGCTCATCCGCTCGGCCGCCCGGGTCCACGCCTTGAGGAGCTCGCGCAGCTGGGCCGGGTCCTTCGTCACGACGTCGAGGGCCACGAAGTGGAGGCGGTCCTGCGCCGGGGTGACGATGCCGGCCTGGTGCTCGCCGCGGAACGGGATCGCGGCGTCGAGCGCCGGGGCAGGCGCAGCAGCAGACGGGCAGGGCACCCGCCGCGCTCGCGTCGCTCAGCCTGCGTCACGGCATACGCACCCGCGGCGCCGGCAACGACGCCGGCGACTGCTGCCGTGCCCGAGACGCCGAGGAGCCGGCGGCGGCTGACGCCACTGCCGGCGTCGTCAGCCGAGTCGCGCAGCGGCTCGGGAGCGACGGGCTCCTCGGGGAAGGGGGTCACTTGGCCTCCACGACGCCCGGCACCTTCGACACCTCTTCGGAGAGCGCGTCGAGCGACACGGTCAGGGCCTTGAGGTCGGCCTCGGTGAGGTCGGTGTAGCTGACGAACCGTGCCAGACACGCGGTGCGACTCGAGCAGCTTGTTGAGCTCGCTGAAGCGGGCGTCGAGGGCCTTCTGCAGGGCGGCGTCACGCTCGGTGACGACGGGGCGAAGCGTCTCGAGCGCCTGCCTGCGAGCCCTGGAGGTTGCCGCGGAAGTCCCAGAGGTCGGTGTGCGAGTAGCGCTCCTCCTCGCCCGTGATCTTGCCGGTCGCGACCTCGTCGAGCAGCGCCTTGGCGCCGTTGGAGATGGTCAGCGCCGTCGGGCTCGACGGTCTTGCTCTTGGCGGCGATCTCCTTGACGTCGGCGAGGAGCTGGTCGGCGATGGCGCTCGAGTCCGACTGCAGACCGCTGACCCAGAGGTCCTTCTCGAGGCGGTGGTAGCCGGTGAACTTCATGCCCTCCTCGATGACGTCCTCGCGGCCGTCGATGCGCGGGTCGAGGTCGCCGAAGCTCTCGGCGACAGGCTCGATGCGTCTCCCACGGGAGGCGGGCCGTCGGGTAGAGCTCCTTGGCCTTGGCCACGTCGCCGGCCTTGACGGCGGCGACGAACTCCTCGGTCCCCGTCGAGCAGCTCGTCGACTCTGCGTGGCGACGAACGCCTTGTAGTCGGCGATCGCCTTGGCGACCTTCTCGTCGGCACTGCCGGCGACCGCGGTGCCCGTCACGGTGAAGGGGGCGCGGATGCCGTCGCCGACCATGCCGGGCTTGCACGCCGTCGTGAAGGTGCCGGGCTCGGTGATCTCCACCTTGAGCTCGCGCTTGAGGCCGGGCGTGATGTTCTCGACCTCGGAGATGATGCGGTCGCCCTCGGCGTAGACGTAGAACTCGTTGACCTTCGTCCCGGCGTTGCTGACCTCGAACGTCACGGTGCCCGCGTTGGCCGTCGACGCCGACAGCTCGCACGTCGTGTCGGTCGCGTTGACGACGATCGGTCCACCGGCGGCGGCCCCGGTCGAGGACGCGCTCGAGTCGGCCTTGTCGGTGCAGGCAGCGAGGCCGAGGACGCTGGTCAGCGCGAGGACGGCGGGCGCGGCGAGGCGCAGGGACGGGCGGGACATGTGGCTCCTGATGGTGTGGTGCGGTGCGTTCGAGGGGTATGCCGGTGGGGCCGGCGAGGGGGCGGTCAGGCGGCGACGGTGCGCTGTCGCTCGGCCGACGGCGCCGCCACGGCGGGGCGGCTCTTGACGGGACGGAGGAAGAGGGTGAGGACGATGCCGACGTAGAGCACCCACGCGACGGCCTGCAGCACGGTCGTGGCCGGCGTGAAGTTGAAGATGCCCTTGAGGAGCGTGGCGTACCAGCTGCTCGGGTCGACCGTCGCGCTGACGTCGAAGGCGAGGGTGGTCAGGCCCGGCAGGAACTGCGCCTCCTGCAGGTCGTGGATGCCGTAGGACGAGGATGCCGGCGGCGACGAGGACCAGCAGGATCCCGGTGTAGCGGAAGAACTTCCCGAGGTTGATCTGCACCGCGCCGCGATAGATGAGCCAGCCGAGCAGCACGGCGCCGCCGAGGCCGATCACCCAGCCGATGAGCGGCTGGTTGTTGCCCTGTCCGGCGGCCTCGGTCGTCGCGTAGAAGAAGATCGCGGTCTCGAGGCCCTCACGGCCGACGCCGAGGAAGGCGACGAGGGCGATGGCGAAGGGCCCGAGGTCGAGGGCCTTGTCGAGCTTGCCCTTGAGCTCGCCGGAGATGGTGCGCGCCGCCGTGCGCATCCAGAAGACCATGAAGGTCACGAAGACGACGGCGATGATCGAGGCGAGGCCGCCGATGAGCTCCTGCGCCTCGAAGGTCAGCTGCTTCGTGCCGTAGGTCAGCAGTGCACCGAGGGCGACCGAGAGGGCGACCGCGACGGCGACACCCGAGCCACACGTATCGCAGCGCCCAACGGCGGTCGGTCTTGACGAGGAAGGCCACGAGGATGACGACGACGAGTGCCGCCTCCAGTCCCTCGCGCAGCCCGATCAGCGCATTGCTCGCGAGCACGGCGGACCTCTCTCAGGAAACTCTCAGGAATTAAGCCACGAGGGCGTGACGGAAATCAGCAAAGCACAGGTAAGCCTTGCCTAACAACCTGGTCCCGGTGTCGCGGTCACCACACGCACCACCTGGCGTCACGCCCGCCTCGCCCCCGAGGAGTCGGCATCACCGAGGCCCGAGACCGCTACGTTGTCCCGGTGAGCCACCGAAGCCCCGTCGTCGACGCCTACATCATCGGAGCCGGCCCGGCCGGGCTCGCCACCGCAGCCGCCCTGCGAGGACGCGGCCTGCACGGCGTCGTGCTCGACAAGAGCGACGCGATCGGCAGCTCGTGGCGGCGCCACTACGACCGCCTCCACCTGCACACCCCGCGCGAGCTCTCGGGTCTGCCCGGGCTGGCCATCCCCAAGGAGATGGGCCGGTGGGTCGCCCGCGACGACGTCGTGCGCTACCTCGAGCTGTATGCCGCCCACCACGACCTCGACGTGCGGCTGCGCACGGCCGTCGAGCGCGTCGACCGGTCCGACGACGGACTCGGCTGGGCCCTGACCCTGAGCGACGGGTCGACCCTGACGTCGCCCTACGTCGTCGTCGCCACCGGCTTCAACCACACGCCGGTCGAGCCGGATCTGCCTGGCCTGCAAGACTTCTCGGGCGAGGTCGTCATGTCGCGCAGCTATCGGGACGGCAGCCCGCACGCCGGCAAGGACGTGCTCGTCGTCGGCAGCGGCAACACCGGCACCGAGCTGGCGGTCGACCTCGTCGAGCACGGCGCCGCGCGCGTGCGCCTCTCCGTCCGCACGATCCCCCACATCCTGCGCCGCTCCGCGGGGCCGTATGCCGCGCAGTACACCGGCATCGCCGTGCGGCACCTCCCCGCCGCGCTCGTCGACCGCGCCGCAGCGCTCGTGGAGCGGGCCACGACCCCCGACCTCACGGCATACGGGCTGGCTCGCCCCGACCACGGGGCTGCTCACGCGCGTGGAGCGCGACAACGCGATCCCCGTGCAGGACGTCGGCATCATCGACGCCATCCGCGCCGGTCGTGTCGAACCGGTCGCCGCCCTCGCGTCCTTCGAGGGCGATGAGGTCGTGCTGTCGGACGGCAGCCGCCTCGAGCCCGACGTCGTCGTGCTCGCCACCGGCTACTCCCAGGGCCTCGAGCCGCTCATCGGGCACCTCGGCGTGCTCGACGGCAAGGGCCACCCGGTCACTCGCGCCGGTGCGACCCCCCGCGGGGCGCGTGGCCTGTGGTTCAACGGCTTCACCAACCCCATCTCGGGGATGCTGCGCGAGATCGCGATCGACTCGAAGAAGGTCGCGCTCGCCATGGCGCTCACCAAGCGTCGCCGCCTCGAGGAGCTGACCTCGGCGCCCACCGGCCTGACCGGACGGGCGACGGGCGGGTCGGCTGCCGGCGCGCCCGCGTCCGTCTCGGTCAGGGGCGGTACTGGCCACCGAGGTTGAGGAAGGCCGCAGCCACGTCGTCGATCTCGTCGACCGCGCGCGCGAGCGCCTCGTCGCTGGGCAGCCCCGGCCGCGAGCAGCTCGTGGTGGCGCTCCATCGTCGCCGCGGCGACGTCGTCGGGCACCGGCGCGACCGCTGCGACGGCGGACCGCGCGCCGAGCGAGAGCAGTGAGAGGGCGAGACCGAGCGACTCGTGGCCGGGCCGGCCGGTCTCGAGGCCGACCTCGCACGCCGAGAGCACGACGTGGTCGGCGCGCACACCGGTGGGCTGGAGCTCGTGGGCGAAGACCGGCCCGTCGTGGAGCACGAGCGAGGAGAAGAGCGGCGACTCGACCTGGTGCGTGCCGTGGGCGGCCACGTGGACGATGCCGGGCCGGGCCAGCGCTCCGACGAGCTCGCCCCTGCTCGGAGGGCTCGGCGATCGTGCGAGCTGCCACCCCAGGTGCGGGCGATCGCGCGGGCCTCGGCCGACGCCCGCGGCACCGCGGGACCGACGCTGACGTGGACAGGAGGTCTCCCCTGCCGGGCTGGCCCCGTTGAGGACGCCGCCCCGCCGAGGCCCCGCCGGGCGAAGGAGGTCAGCGACACGGCCACGGTGAGCGGCCGCGCCCGCATCGACGGCAGCAGCGCCCACGGGAGGGCCGAGATCTCCGGGCAGGTCACGAGGACGAGCCCGCGGCTCGAACGCCACGGCCGAGCAGCCCGGCGTCGAGCTCGGCGGCACTCGACCGCAACGACGACCACACCGCGCCCGACAGGGGCCCGAGGTGATGGGTCGCCGCGGCACGCAGGTCGACCCTGATCCGTTGGGCGAGCTCGGTGGCACGCGCCACCGGCATGAGGTCGCGCAGCACCGCTCGCCCACCGATCGACCCCCACGGCGCAGATGCGCCCCCGGTGGCGGAAGAACCAGACGAGGTCGCGGTCGACGTCGAGGAGGTGGGCCCGCGCCTCGCGCACCCGCACGGGCACGGCCCGGGAGGTGCCCCGTCGGCTGAGCGCCCAGTCACGGTCGCGGATCAGCCGCTCGAGCCGCGACGCGTCGACCTCGAGCCCGCGCAGCTGCTCCGGGTCGTTCTCGCGGCGCATGAGGCCGCGCACCGATCGCAGCTGCTCGGTGAGCGAGGCGAGCTGCTCGTCGTCGGGGCGACCCAGCGACGGCAGCCGGTCGGTCGCGCTGCGCCACCGCTCCAGCACCTCGAGCACGGCGCCGCTGCCTCGTGGGCACGGCGAGGTCGAGGTCGAGCTCGGCGAGGCGCACCCCGTGCACGGCCCGGGCCGTGCGCAGGTCGAGGCTCGCGCTGCCCTCCTGCCCGGCCGCGAGACGGCGGGCGGCGCGACCGAGGATGCGCCGTGCCGGCCCGAGCTCACCGGTCGCGACGAGGGTCGTCGCCGTGACGGCGGCGGCGTCGAGCTCGTCGGAGAGCGAGGCGGATGAGACCCGCTCGAGACTGAGCAGTCGGGTGTTCGCGGCGGGCGGCGTCGCCGGCGAGCAGCAGCGCCTGGGCCGCCACGACCCGGGCCCCGTCGGCGAGCTCGGAGTCGCCGAGCTCGCCTGCGACGTCGACGAGCTGGTCGGCGAGGGCGGCCGCGGCCCGTGCCGGGGAGTCGGCCCCGCCCACGTCACGGGCACGTCGACGTCCCGGCATCCGCCGCGGCGGGTCGTGCGCTGCTGCCGATCGAGGTCGACGAGCAGCGGCACGAGCGTCGCCTTGGCCACCCAGGCCGTCGCGCCCGAGCCGACGATAGGTCTCGATGGCACTTGAGGCGGCCACCGCGGCAGCGCGGTCGAGGTGGCCGGCGAGCCGCTCGGCCCTGGCCAGCTCGAGGTCGAACTCGGCCCGGATCTGGTCGTGGCCCTCGCCCGGCAGGTCGGCGAGCCCGGCCTGCAGCGCCTCGGCGGCCTCACGCACGAGCCCCGCCTCGAGCAGGACGCGCGCGCGGTCGAGACGCGCCGGCGCCCGGTAGACGTCGGCAGCGAGCAGCTCCGCGGAGGCCATGCCGGCCAGCGACCGCGGGATGTCGCCGAGGAGGTAGGCGGCATACCCCTCGTTGTGCCGGGCCATGAACTCCTGCTCGACCCCGCCGAGCGCGTGCGCGAGGCGCGCGGCCTCGGCGAAGGAGTCGAGCGCCTCCTGGGGGCGTGAGAGCTCGAAGGCGAGCATGCCGCGGCTGAGGTGCACCGAGCACTGCTCGCGGGGCGTGAAGGCGTCGAGCCGCTGGACCGCGCCCTCGAGCCCGGCCCAGGCCGAGGCGAGGTCGCCGACCCGCCCGTAGATGTTGGCCCGCTGGTAGTCGAGCCGGGCCTGCAGACCCGGGTCACCCAGCTCCTCGATGACGATCTCGGCCTGGGCGAAGCGCGGCGAAGGCCGAGTCGAGCCCCGAGAGCATGAAGTCCGTCAGGGCCAGCGTGATGAGGGTGTTGCACCGCAGCTCGAGGCGCTCCCGGGTGGGAGCGGCGCCATCAAGCCGCTCGATCTCCTCGAGCGCCGCTGTCAGCGACCGCGCGGCCTCGACCGGCCGGCCGGCCAGGTTGTCGGCCACCGCACGCTCGCGCAGCGTTCGCGCTCTCTCGAGCAGATCGATGAGTCGACCCGGCCTCTCCGTCAGGGCCGGTCATCGGCCTAGATCTGGATCGTCGGGGTGATGACCGGTCGCACGTCCTCGTTGTCCGGGTCGGTGATGACGAAATGCACGGGCCCGTGAGGTAGATCATCCAGAACGAAGCGCCCGTTCGCATCCGAAATAGCCGACACGCTGCCCTCGGCCGTCACGGCCTCGACCTGCGCTCCGGGCGAGGTGACCCACCCGTCGACCCGCGACCCGGGCGTCGGTGTCGTCGCTGCTCGCTCGGGCTGGCCGAGACCATGAGGCTGACCGACGCCGCCGTGAACGTCACCGAGTCGGTCGGCGTCGGCTCCACCTTGGCGTCCGCCCCCGCGTGGTCAGCAGCGCCGAGTCCATCAGCTCGGCGACCTCCGCGTGCAGCGCGTGCACCGTGATGGCGAACTTCATCCGCTCGGCCAGGTCGCTGGGCACGGGTCGGCGTGCGCGAACAGGTCGCGGATCTGGCCGAGGTTGGCGATGTCGCGGGCATCGATGGCTTCCGTGTGCGATGTCATGTCAGACCGCCCATCCGGGGTCGGAGCCGAGGGTCGTCCTCAGCTTCTGGAGGCAGCGGCCACGGGTCGGGCCGATGCTGCCGACCGGCATCCCCAACGACTCCGCGATCGCGGCGTAGTCGGGGCGGTCGGCGAAGGCGATGACCCGGAGCAGCTCCTGGCATCGCGGGGTGAGCGTGGAGATGTGCTGCCAGAGCACGCGCTGGCGCTCGCTGAGGATCGACTGCGCCTCCGGGTCGAGCTGCTGGGCCGGGCCCTCGGGCACCTCGTCGACCCCGATCTCGCGGCGCGACCCGCGCGAGAGACGCCACACCTCGCGCTTGACGACGACGACGAGCCAGCCGAGCACGGCCGCCGGCTCCTTGATCGAGTCGGCGCGGTCGACGAGCTGGAGGAGGGCCGTCTGGATGGCGTCCTCGCACATCGGCGCGGCGGCGCCCTGCGACCGGGCGGCATTCCAGAGCACGGGCGTGACGAGGTCGACGAGCTCGGACAGTCGCTCACGCTCGCCGTCGATGTAGGCCGCGAAGGCCTTGCCGGCGCGGGTGCCGAGCCCGTCGGGCGCGGTCGGGGTGGGGGTCACAACGCGTCCTTCCCGATGCAGGAGTGGAGTGCCGCGAGAGCCCGTTCGCGCATGGCCTCGGCGGTCACGGTCTTGAGGGGGCCCGCGGCCACGAGTGCGGTCGCCACCTCGGCGGCGAAGACGGGAGTGGCGAAGGAGGTGCCGCTCCACACCCCGAAGCCGCCGGTGTAGTCATCAGGGTCGACCGTGCAGCGCACACCCGTCAAGGAGGGGACGCTCGAGGAGGGCTGGCCCATCCCGTCTGTCAGCGGCAGCGTGCTGACGAGGGAGACGCCCGGGCGCACGGCGCTGATGACGGTGAGCGGGTTGGAGAAGAGCGCCACCGTCGTGCCGTCGGGGTTGCCCGCCCCGACGCTCGACACGGGCGGCACCTGAGCCTCGGACGGCTCGGGCAGGGCAGCGGCGAGCGACGCCGGCACGAAGGGCGCCTCGGTGCCGTCGTTGCCCGCACCCGCGACGACCGTGACACCGGCGTCGGCGAAGCGGCCGAGCATCGTGCGCACCGGCCCGGTGCGGAAGGTCCCGTCCTCGGCGTAGTAGCCCATCGACAGGCAGAGCACGTCGACGACATCGGCCTTGGTGCCGCCGCGCTTCTGGCCGGCCAGGTGCCGGGCGAGCAGCGCCTCGAGGACGTCGAGCAGGTGGCTCTCGTCGACGACCCCGTCGTCGTCCATGACGGGGATCGACAGGATCGTCGCCTCCGGGCAGCCCTGACGGATGAGGCCGGCGATGAAGGTCGCGTGGCCCTGGAGCAGCCCGACGGGCTCCACGGGCGTGGGGGTCTCGGGCGGGGTCTCCCCCGAGGGGTCGGTGATGGCGTCCGTCTGGGCCTCCGGCACGAGCCGGCCGTCCTCGAAGCGCAGCCGCACGACACCACAGCTCTCGCCGCGGAACCACGGGTGGTCGGCGATCGGGGTGTCGAGCACGGCGACGACGGGACTGCGGTCGACCTTCCGCGCTCGCAGCGCGGGGTCTGGGAGGGCGAGGCTCACGGGCATCCGGCCACCGCGGCCGGGCACGGCATACTCCTGCAGCGCCGAGGCGCCGATGCCGCCCCAGTAGCCACCGATCCCGCCCCAGTAGCCACCGATGCCACCCCAGTAGCCACCGATGCCGCCCCAGTAGCCCGCCGATGCCACCCCAGTAGCCGTCGGCGGGACGCAGGACGTGGTCGAGGCTCAGACCCTTGGCGAGCTCGGGATAGTCCTGACGGAGGTCCTGCAGGGTGCTCCAGGCATCGACGGGCTCGATGCGGTCGATGGCCTCGAGCGTGATCGTCGTGCCCCAGCCCGGGTCGTCGATGTCGCGCGATCCACCGGGTCGCCGGTCCACCTTGTAGCGCTGCCCGAGCCTCTCCAGCGCCTCCTCGAGCGGGTCCTTCGACTCGGGGTCGCGCGGCGTGTCCGCGACGACGGTCCGGGAGATGAGCCGGTCGGACAGGTAGAGCGCGGGGCGCGGCGGGTCGCCGCTGGTCTGGCGCTTCGCCGTGGCCGGGTCGAGGGCGCGGATCGGCGACCGGGTGGGGCGTCCGTCTCCGTCTCCCGCGTTGCTCGGACCCTCGGTGGGACCGGGACCGGACTCGGACATCAAGGACCTCCTGCAGGGACGACGACGTGTCGAAACGACACTTTCATCCAGACAGAGTCCGCGTACTCACTTTTGATACGGAGCCCATACAGAACTTTTCGGGCCAAGACGTATCAGACCGTCCGTGGAGGGCACTGATGGCCACGGGGGCGGCGGTCACCGGACTGCAGGGGGCGCTGCGGAGGGGCAGCGGGTCCGGTGACCGGACGGCCGGGGCACCTCAGGCACGCAGCTCGTCGAGCCAGGCGCGCGCCCGGTCGAAGTCGGTGTCGGACGTGCCGGGGCGGGCCTCGGGCCGGCCACCGTCGGCGCGCGGGTAGGAGCCGAGGAAGCGCACCTCGGCGCACACCCGCCGCAGGCCCATGAGGGTCTCGCCGACCCGGGCGTCCTGCACATGGCCCTCGAAGTCGATGGAGAAGCAGTAGGAGCCCATCGCCTCGCCCGGTGGGGCGCGACTCGAGGCGGGTCATGTTGACCCCTCGCACCGCGAACTGCTCGAGCAGCTCGAGCAGGCCTCCGGCGTGGTCGTCGTTCTGGAAGAGCACGACGGTCGTCTTGTCGGCACCGGTCGGCTCGGGCAGGGTGCCCGGTCGGGCGACGAGGACGAAGCGGGTGACCGCGGCCTTGTTGTCGCCGATGTCGTCCGCGAGCACCTCGAGCCCCTCGTCGCGGGCGGCGACCGGGGCGCAGACCCCGGCGTCGAACATCACGTCACCGGGCGCCGCGAGGGCTGCGGCGCTCGCAGCGGTCGACAGCGTCGGCACGTAGACCGCGTCGGGCAGGTTGTCGGCCATCCAGCCGCGCACCTGGGCCCACGCGTGCGAGTGGGTGCCGACGGTGCGCACCTCGCCGAGCGGCATACCGGCTCTGGCGCACAGCACGAAGGTGATCGGCACGAGCACCTCGCCGACGACGACGAGCGGGTCGCCGGTCGCGAGCGCGTCGAGCGTCGCGGAGACCCCGCCCTCGACGGAGTTCTCGATCGGCACCATCGCGGCGTCGATGTCACCGCTGCGCAGGGCGGCGAGCGCGGCGTCGACCGAGCCGAAGGGCACCTGCTCACGCCCGGCGGCGGCATCCCACGCGTCGAGCGCCATCTGGGTGAAGGTGCCCCGGGGACCGAGGTACCCGAAGCGGTGCAGCTGGTCCGGGGTGCGGGGCGGCGTCACGACGCGTCCTTCGTGCGATCGGGGTGGGGCAGGGCGGTGGGGGCCGATGTGCGGGTCTCACCCTGGGTCGCCGACGCGAGCGCCTGCTGCTCCTCGGGGGTCAGGGTGATGCTCGACCGGCCGCCGACGACGCCCTTGGCGTAGGTGCGCGACTCCCCGCGGGCGTGGATCGAGCTGATCACGAGGCCGTCGCCGACGTCGTCCACGATCGCGGCAGAGAAGGAGAGCCGCCCACCCATGTCACCGAAGGCGTCGTAGCGCACGACGGCGACGTTGCGCAGGCTCTGGCGCACGTCGTCCTCGGCCGTCGCCACGTGGGCTCGCAGCCGGTCCACCTCGGTGGCGAGGCCCTCGATGCGGCGGTTCTGGTTGGCCGCGACGCGGGCGATGTCGGTCGTGCCGTCACCCCCCAGCGCTGTGAAGTCGCGCCGCACGCCGCGCAAGCGCAGCAGCGCCATGACGGCGGTGACGAGGGCGAGCACCGCGACCGCAGCGGCCGCGACGGCCACGGTCGTCAGCGTCGAGTCGTCCACGATCGGCAACCCTAGCCCCGGGTGCCCGACCGGCCGGCGCGATTCCAGTCCGTGACCGCGGTGGTAGCGCGGGCGCCGCCCCCACGGCTGATTTGTAGGGTGTCCCCGTGATCCGCCGCCACCCACTGAAGACGCTCGTCGTCGTCCTCGTGGTCCTGGTGGGCTTGCTCACCACGGCCTATGTCAACCGCACCACGGTGCCCGTGCCGGCGACGGCAGCAACCCAGCCCGGTGAGTCGCTCGTCGTCGTGGGTCTCGGCGGTCTCTCGTGGGACGACGTCAACGCCGCGGACACGCCGGTGCTCTGGGGTTTGCTCCGCGACGGATCGGCAGCCTCTGTCTCGGTGCGCGCGGTCAACCCCTCGACCTGCCCGATCGACGGGTGGGCCACGGTGTCGGCGGGCGAGGCCGCAGGCCTCGAGGCCGAGCCGGACGCCGCGGAGCTGCACCCCGCTGGCCTCCGTGGCGGGTGACCCGACGGCCGGGTGGCGGGTCATCGGCTTCGACGAGATCGCCTCGGCATCGAGCGGGTCTGTCTCCCGGGCGCGGCTCGGCCTGCTCGGCGACAGCTTCGCGGCGGCTGGCACGTGCGTGCAGGCCATCGGGCCCGGGGCCGGCCTCGCCGCCGCGACCGCGGACGGCTCGGTCGCGAGATACACCCCGTTCTCGGCCACCACCCTCGTCTCCGACCTCGCGCAGTGCCCGGTGACGGTCGTCGACGTCGGGGCGCTCGCCGCGACCGAGTCCGACCCCACCCGCCAGATCGAGCGGATCAACGAGATCGAGCGGCGCGTCGAGCAGGTCATCGACGCCATGCCCAACGGCGCCGACCTGCTCGTCGTCAGCCTGGCCGACCGCGACCAGCAGGAGCGGCTGCGGCTGTTGGCCGCGACGGGGCCGCGCTACGCGCCCGGGCTGCTGGCCTCCGCCTCCACCCGGATGGTCGGCGTCGCCCAGCTCTCCGACGTGACGGCGACGATCCTCCAGCGGGGCGGCGTGCTGCCGGAGTCACCGATCGGCGGCCGCGCGGTGAGCGTCGTGCCCTCGGCCAACAACAGCGAGTCGACGGCCGCCGACAAGCTCACGGTGCTCACCGACGTCGACACCAAGGCCGACGCGATGCGTCGCGTCATCGGGCCCTTCCTGCTCATCTGGCTCATCGGCACGGCCCTGACGATGCTGGCGCTCTGGATCATGCTGCGCCGCTCCGCGCCGTGGAACCAGCGTCTCGCCCGCCAGCGGGTGCTGCGGCTCGCGCGCGTCGTCGGCCTCATCGGAGCCGGTATGCCGGCCGCGACCTTCGTGGCCAACCTCCTTCCGTGGTGGCGCTGGTCGACGACGACGGCCGTGCTGACCGCCCTGCTCCTCGTCCTCGTCCTGCTCATCAGCTCCGGGCTCACGGTCATCGCACTCGGCGGGCCGTGGAGCTCGTCGGCGCTGGGGCCGATGGCCGCGATGTCGGCCCTCACGGCGGGGATCATCGCGCTCGACCTCATCACGGGGTCGCACCTCCAGATCAGCTCGATCTTCGGGTTGCAGCCGCTCCTCGGTGGCCGCTTCTACGGGATGGGCAACGTCGCGTTCGCGCTCTACGGCTCGGCGGTGCTCCTGCTGTGCGCGGCGCTCGCCCATGCCCTGCGACGTCGGGGTGCGCCGCGGCTCGCGGTCGCCGTCGTGCTCGCCGTCGCCGGCCTGGCCCTGGCCGTCGACGTGCTGCCTGCGTGGGGCGCCGACTTCGGGGGGCCGATCGCGCTCGTGCCGGCGCTCGGGATCCTGATCCTCGGCGTGATGCAGGTGCGCGTGACATGGCGCACCGTCGGCCTCGTCGTGCTCGTCGCCGCGCTCGTCGTGGGGCTGGTCGGCTATCTCGACTGGCGCCGCCCGGTCGACGAGCGCTCGCACCCGGGGCGCTTCCTCCAGACCGTCATCGACGGCGGCGCCTGGGACGTGATGTCGCGCCGCCTCGTCGGCAACATCGAGACGGTGCTGTCGGTGCCGCTCCTCGCGGTCGTCGTCACCGTGCTGCTCGGCATGTGCGTGCTCGTCGTGGCCCGACCGGGTGCGCTGCGCACGGAGCCGCTCGCGCGGCTGTTCGTCGAGGCGCCCCTGCTGCACCGCGCGCTCTGGTGCGTCATCCTCATGGCCGCGATCGGTTTCGTCACCAACGACAGCGGCGCCGCGATCCCCCCGGTGGCCGCCCTCTTCACGGTGCCGGTGGTCATCTCGGCGGTCATGCACTTCCTGACGGTCGAGGCGCGCAAGGTGCCGGTCCGGCGCCGCCGCGACCGCCACCACGTCTGACACCCCCGCCCAGTCGAGTGCCACTTCCCGACCCCCGCCTGCGAGTGCTCGCTTCCCGACCCCCCGCCAGTCGAGTGCCCACTTCCCGACCCCCGCCCAGTCGAGTGCTCACTTCCCGACCCCCCCGCACAGTCGAGTGCTCACTTCCTCACACCCCGCGGTATGCCGTCCAGCCCGACCGCCCTCCCCGCACAGTCGAGTGCCCACGAGCTGACACCACCCGCGGCGCCCAGGTCCGGGCAGGTCGTGACTCAGCCGGGACCCAGACGGCGACGCAGCCGCCGCACGCCGAGCGCCAGGGCGATGTCGCGATACTGCGCGGCCCGGTGCACCTGGCTGCGCCAGTCGGTGCCGACCTCACGATGGCGCACGTCGCAGGGCACCTCCATCAGCTGCAGTCCCGCGTCGAGCACGTCGATGGTCATCCCGACCTCGACGCCCCACCCGCGGGCGAAGGGCGTCGACGCCGTGATCGCTGCCGGCGACAGGCAACGCAGGCCGGAGAGCGGTTGCTCGGGTGCCCATCCGGTGATCTCCTCGATGCCACGACGCGCCAGACCGACGACGACACCGTGGCCTCCGGTGCGCTCGGCCTCCCAGGCGTCGTCGGGCAGCGATGCGATGGTCAGGTCGGCGTCGCCCGACGGCGACCGGACCGACGAGCGCGCCGACGGCCGCCGCGGACGCTTCGAGGTCGGCATCGACGAAGAGCACCGAGGCACGGGCATCGAGACGTCCGACACGGCGCAGTCCGGTCACCCGGCCGAGGCCACTCATCAACGCGTCGCCCTTGCCGTGGTTGCGCACGTGCCGCACGACCTCGGCCCCGTGCTGGGCGGCGATCACGGAGGTGCGGTCGGTCGATCCGTCGTCGACGACCACGACGAGGACCACGCCGGGGATGTGGCGCACGCCGTCGATCGTGTCGCCGATGCGGCTCGCCTCGTCACGGGCAGGGATGACGACGACGACCGGCAGCGTGGGAGAGCCGGCATCGGGCACGGCACCTCCCACGCTGACGGACGGGCTCATCGTGACGCGGCTCGTCAGCGCAGGGTGACCTGGCGGTTGAGCAGGCCGGCCTTGGCGCCGCGCTCGGCGGCATCGAGGGGGGCGGTGTCGGCGGCGGCGTCGTCGATGCGCGTCTTCATCGCACCGACCGCATCCTCGAAGTCGCCTGGGTCGCTGGCCGCGTCGACCTCCCACACGGGGATCAGCAGTCCACTGGAGCGGAAGCACCCGAGCAGCCGGCCGTTGTCACCGAGCTGGCTCTCGCCCGCGGCGTGCAGACGCGCGAGAGCGTTGGTCGAGGTGTCCTCGTCGAACGGCAGCACCCAGCGCACGTAGGTGCGCTCGCCGATCCGGCACCAGTAGGCCGAGGGCGCCGACTCGAGCTTGGCCGTCGGGATGGCGGACTCGTTGGCGCGCTCGAGCGACTCCTTGGCGTCGGCGTCGAGGTCGGCGTCGGCGACCCAGAAGTCGAAGCCCTCGTGCAGCGTGACCTCGAAGGACTCCTTCGTGTCGATGAGGTCCTGCAGCCGCGCGGTGTCGACCGAGGAGACGGCGAGCGTCGTGACCGGGGTGCCCGGCTCGGCGGCGATGGCGAGCTCGATGGCCTGGGCGATGTCGCGGCTCGTGTCGCCGCTGGCGTTTCCGGACTGGATGCCGACGAGCACCTCGCCCGAGTCGCGGTGGAGCCCCGGCCAGGCCAGCGGCAGCACCGTCGCGATGGTGACCTCTTCGGGTGCGTCGCCCGAGACTGCGCCCGTGGCGAGGCGGACGGTCGCCGTGGCCGAAGGCACGATCTCCCGCATCGCCACCCAGTCGGTCTCGTTGGGCAGCCCCTCGAAGGGGCGTGCGACGAACGGCGCCGGAGCGGGACGAGAGGACTGGTCCGCGCGCTCGCGGCGCGGCTTGCGTGATGCCTTACCCATGGCGGCCACCTTAGTGGCCGGGCGACGCGCCCCCGTCGCACGGACGTCTCCAGCGAGCGACGGGCTGTGAGGCGCACGGAGATGGGTGTCAGGAAGTGGGCACTCGACTCTGCGTGAGGGAGGTCGAGCCGGACGGCATACCGACGCCGCTGTCGGGAGCTGGGCACTCGACTGTGCTGTGCGGACGGGGAGGCTCGTCAGCGCAAGGCTGACGCCAGGGGCGCGAGGTCGAGCACGTCGTCCGCTCGCTGGAGGCCGAGCGGCGAGACGAAGACCGTCGACACCCCGCGCGCGGCCAGGCCGCGAAGCCGCTCGGCGTGCTCGGCGGCCGTGCCCGCATGGTGACGCGCGGCGAAGGTGGCTGCGGCCGTGCGCCCACGCAGCGCCTCGACGCGGCGCCACGCGTCGTCGCGGTCACGCCCGACGAGGGGCAGGTCGAGCACCGTGGCGTGCACGTCGTCGAGGTTGCGCCCTGCCTCCTGCGCGAGGGCGAGATAGGCGGCGACCTTGGCCAGGCCCGCCTCGTCGGAGGACACGTTGCAGCCGTCACCGAGGCGGGCGGCGATGCGCAGCGTCCGCGCGCCCCCGCCGCCCACGATGATCGGGAGGTGACCGACGGGTCTGGGGTAGAAGGTCGTCTCGGGCAGCGAGATGTGCTGACCTGCATACGGCTTGGTGCCGGGCGCCCAGAGCGCCCTCATCGTCTCGATCCCCCGCTCGAGCGCGTCCAATCTCTCTGTCGCTGAAGGGAATTCCAGCCCGTATGCCGCGTGCTCGCGCTCCCACCATCCCGCACCGACCCCGACGAACGCGCGTCCGCCCGAGAGCGCCGACAGGGTGGCCGCCGCCTTGGCCGTGACGCCGGGGGCGCGGAAGGTCACCGGCGAGACGAGGGTGCCGAGCTGGAGCCGCGTCGTCGCGGCCGCCAGGGCCCCGAGGGTGACCCACGGCTCCGGGATCGGGTCCCACGCGCGCCCGACCTGCGGGATCTGGATGAGGTGGTCCATGAGGGCGAGACCGGCGAAGCCGGCCTGCCTCCGCGGACCCGGCGATCTCGCGCAGCCACGCGAGCAGGTCGACGTCGGCCGGGAAGCGCGAGACCTGGAGGACGACCCCGTCGGAAAGTGAGCACTCGACGGTGGGGTCGGGAGTGGGCTCGCGGGGGGTCGGGTGCTCGGGGCGGGAGTCGTCGTCGACGACGACGACGACGTCCCAGCCCTCGTCGTCGAGCTGCGACCGGGTGGCCGACCGGGCCGCGAGCTGGCTGGCGAGGACGCGCGCCGGCACGGGCCGGTCGCGTGCGGAGTTGCGCGCCCGGCATACGGCAGCAGGGGTGTCGAGCACGACTGCGACGGCGGGCAGCCCGGCCGTGCGCGCCGCCGCGAGCCAGTCGCGTCGACGCACCACGTCGGTGCCCAGGGTGTCGACGACGGTGGTCAGGCGGCGGCGCAGGCGCTCGGCGACGATCTGCTCGAGCAGGGCGAAGGCGGCCGCGGAGGCGTCGAGATCGTGCTCACCGCTGCCGACGACACCGCGCAGGGCGTCGGACGAGACGATCTCGGCCGCGCGGTAGCGCGCGGCCGCCCACGTCGACTTGCCGGCGCCCGAGGGACCGACGAGCACGACGAGCGCCGGGTCCGGCAGGTCGGCGGGCATGGTGGCCGACCCGGATCAGGCGGTCAGTGCGAGCGACGGCGCGACGGGCCGCCGAGCGAGGCCCACACGGTGCGGCCGTTGGGGTCCTCGATGACGCCCCACTCGTGGGCGAGCGAGCGCACGATGCGCAGCCCGCGACCACCCGGACCCCACGTCGTGGGTGGTGCCGGACGAGGGACCGTGGCGGCGCCGCCGTCGGAGACCTCGACCTCGACGACGTCGTTCTTGACCTTCCAGTGCACCCGGATCGCGCCGTCGGCCAGCGGGCGGGCGTGCCTGATCGCGTTGGCCACGAGCTCGCTGACGACGATCTCGGACTCGTCGATGACCGGCGCCGAGACGCCTCGGGCGACGAGGTCCTCGACGAGCTCGCGGCGAATGCGTGGTGCGGCGGACGGGGCCCACGGAGGCGAAGCGTGCGCTTCTCGCCGAGCGGAGCTCGGATGCGGCGGGCGACCCTGTGGACATGGACCGGCTCTCGGTGGTCGCGACGGTGCGCGTGATCGTGGTGGCGTTCGCGCTCGCGGCGCCTCTTCCCTGGTTCGTCACCGTGGGTGACCTCCTTCACGGGCGACACTTCGCCCCGTCGAGCACCGTAACGAAACCTCGGCCGCAGCTCAATGAACCGTGCGAAATCACCCGTCCTCGGCGGCCCCTTCTCCGCGAATTCCTTGCGTGGCAGGCATGAGCGATATATCGTTGACGTATCGCGACTGTTCACTGGTCGCGCGAGAGTGGAGGGAGTCCACCATGAGCACCAACCAGCACGACCATGACAACGATCGAGACCACCGGCCCGACCCCGAGCAGGACCACGAGCACCACGACCACGACGGCCCCCACGGGGACCACTGTGCGCGGTCCCCGGGGGGGCCACCATGGCGGGCACAGCCGTCCGCAGGGCGGCGGTCGAGAGGGCCGAGGACCCGGCTTCGGCTTCGGTCCGGGCTTCACCTTCGGCTCCGGCTTCGGCGGTTTCGGCCCCGGCGGCGGCGGTCCCTGGGGCGGCGGACCGGGGCGTCCCGGCCCTCCCCCCTGGGTCAGCGAGCTCGTCCGAGCCTTCGGCGGCCCGGGCGTCGGCCCGGACTTCGGCGGGGGTCGCCGACGCGGCCAGCGGGCCCGGCGCGGCGACGTGCGAGCCGCGATCCTCGACGTGCTCGCCGGCGACGAGATGAACGGCTACCAGCTCATCCAGCAGATCTCCGAGCGCACCGGCGGCGCGTGGAAGCCGAGCCCCGGCTCGGTCTATCCCACCGTGCAGCAGCTCGAGGACGAAGGACTCGTCGAGGGTCGCGAGGTCGAGGGGCGACGCCTGCTGCGTCTCACCGACGCCGGACGCTCCTACGTCGAGGAGCACCCTGACGAGATGTCCGCCACCTGGCGCGCCTTCGAGGAGGAGCCGGAGCAGCCGCAGGCAGCGCTCGTCGAGCGACGGGCCCGACCTCATGCCGATCGTCGGCCAGGTGATGGGCGGCATGTGGCAGATCGTCACGACGGGCACCGCACAGCAGCGGGCCGAGGCCGCCGAGATCCTCACGGAGACCCGGCGCCGCCTCTACCAGCTGCTCGCCGACGGCGACCCGGAGTAGGCGCTCGCCGAGTCGCTGCACGACAGCACGTCACCGCACGACACCTGAGCCGTATGCCGCTGAGCCCGCTCGGCGGCATACGGCTCAGTCGTGCTCGGGGCCAGGGCCGAGGCGCTGGGTGGTGCGTGGGGTGGGGCGCAGGATGAAGAAGCCGAGGTCGCGGCCGCCGGCCCGCTGCTCGTAGGCCGTGTAGCCGGCGTAGTAGGCGAGCGCAGCCTGGCGGACCCGCTCGCGCTCGGCGCCGTGCACCTGCTCCGCCCGCACCGGCTGCAGGTGACGCCGTCGACCTCCACCGTCGCGTCCGGGTGGGCGCGGAGGTTGAAGAACCATGCGGGCGGCTGCGCCGACCCGTAGTGCGAGGCGATGACACCCCACCCGTCGTCGAGGGGCGCCAGCAGGAGCGGCACCGTGCGCGGCTCGCCCGAGCGGGCGCCGGTGGTGGTCAGCAGCCCGATCGGCACGGCGGCGAGCCACTGGCTCGGGGGCGCCCGGTGCGGCGCGATGCGATGGGCGACGAGGTCGACGCGGTGCAGCACGCGCTTGGAGACCCACGCCCCCGGGCGCGACGCGACGAGCCGCCGCACGGCCCGCTGGACCGCGTTGGCCTCGTCGAAGCGGCGCACCTGCATGCCCCAAGGCTAGGACGGGCAGGAGCCGGACGGGCGGAGTCGGGCAGGATGACCCAGTGAGCGCAGCGTCGGGGATCCTCGTGGCCGGCACGTCGTCCGACGCCGGCAAGTCGGTCGTCGTCGCGGGCCTCTGCCGGGCTCTCGTGCGCCGAGGGGTGCGGGTGGCGCCCTTCAAGGCGCAGAACATGTCCAACAACTCGATGGTGTGCCGTGACGGCGGGGAGATCGGGCGCGCGCAGTATCTGCAGGCGCAGGCCGCCCGCCTCGAGCCGACGACGGCGATGAACCCCGTGCTGCTCAAGCCGGGCACCGACCGCCGGGCCTTCGTCGTCGTGCGCGGAGAGCCCGCGGGCACGCTCGAGGCGGGGCAGTATGCCGCCGGGCGGGGGCACCTGCGCGAAGCGGCCTTCGCCGCCTACCGCGAGCTCGCCGACGACTACGAGCTGGTGGTCTGCGAGGGTGCGGGATCGCCGGCCGAGATCAACCTGCGCGCCGGCGACTACGTGAACCTCGGGCTGGCGCGCGAGTTCGGGCTCCCGGTGGTGGTCGTGGGCGACATCGACCGGGGCGGCATCCTCGCCTCGCTCTACGGCACCTGGGCACTGCTCGACGACGGGGACCGGGCGACGCTGAAAGCCTTTGTCATCAACAAGTTCCGTGGAGACGTCTCAGTGCTGGAGCCCGGTCTCGAGGAGATCACGGCACGCACCGGAGTGCCCTTCGCCGGGGTCATCCCGTGGCTGCTCGACGTCTGGCTCGACTCGGAGGACACCTTGGAGGTCGGTCACTGGCGCGCCTCGACGAGGCACTCCGCCCTGGCCCGCGACCGGCTCAAGGTGGCCGTCGTGCGGCTGCCGCGCATCTCCAACGCCACCGACGTCGACGCCCTCGCCGTCGAGCCGGGAGTGGACGTGCTCGTCACCATCGACCCGGCCGTCGTCGAGGCGGCCGACCTCGTCGTGCTGCCCGGATCACGCTCGACGACAAGTGATCTCGCGTGGCTGCGAGAGCAGGGGCTCGCCGACGTCGTGACGCGGCGTGCAGCAGCCGGACGGCCGGTGCTGGGGATCTGCGGCGGCTACCAGATGCTGGCGCACGAGATCGAGGACTACGTCGAGGGCGCGGACGGAGTCGTGCCGGGGCTGGGACTGCTGCCGACGCGCGTCGACTTCGGCCCCGACAAGGTGCTGGCCCGGCCGGTCGGCTCGTGGGAGGGGCACCCGGTCGACACCGCCTACGAGATCCACCACGGCATCGCGCAGGGCGTGGATGTGGGTGCCGGTGCGGATCGCTCCGTCGTCGCGAATCCCCTGACGCCGCAGCCCTTCCTCGACGGCTGGAGAGTCGGGGCGGTCTGGGGCACGATGTGGCACGGCGCTTTCGAGAGCGACGGCTTCCGCCGGGCCTGGCTCGGCCAGGTCGCCTCGGCGGTGGGCTCGGAGTGGGCTCCGGCGACGGATGCGCCCGGCTTTGCCGAGCGGCGGGAGGCCATGCTGGAGATCCTGGCCGACGCCGTCGAGCAGCACGTCGACATCGACTCCCTGCTCGCCCACACACGGGTCGGGCGGCGTTCGTGATCAACCGGATTCGCATCATCGGCATCGGCATGGGCGACCCCGACCAGGTCACCGGGGAGGCTGCGCGCGCCCTCGGCACCGTCGACGTCTTCGTCGTGGCCGACCGGGGCGAGGCCGAGACCGACCTCGTGGCGGCCCGGCAGCGCGTGTGCGACACCCTCATCCCCAGCGACCGCGCCTACCGAGTCGTGGAGGTCACCGACACACGACACAGCCCGGACGCCGATCGCGACACAGCGGCATACGCCAGCGGGGTGCGTGACTGGCACGCGGCCCGGGTCGATGCCTGCGCGGAGGCCATCGAGATGCTGCACGACGACGAGGCGACGGTCGGTTTCCTCGTCTGGGGCGACCCCGCGCTCCACGACGCCACCATCCGAGTGGTCGACGCCCTCGTGGAGAGGTGGGCAGAGCGCGGTGTCACCGTCGAGCACGACGTCGTCGCGGGCATCAGCGCACCACAGCTGCTGGCGGCGCGGCATCGGATCCCGTTGAACCGCATCGGCGCTCCCGTGCACTTCACCACGGGTAGCCGTCTCGTCGACGAGTTCGACCCCGGCCTCGGCGACGTCGTCGTGATGCTCGACGGGCGGCTCGCCTGCGCGGGACTCGTCGACGCCTACCCGGACCTCGAGCTCTGCTGGGGCGCCTACCTCGGCTCGCCCGACGAGCTGCTCGTGCGTGGCCGCCTCGCGGACGTCATCGACGAGGTGCGCCGGGTGCGGACCCAGGCCCGGGAGCGGCACGGCTGGATCATCGAGACCTACCTGCTGCGCCAGTCGGGTGACGCGCCGACCCCCTCGCACGTGGGGCCGGCGTTCACGCCGTTCCCCGACACCGAGCACTGGGCGCCGCTCACCGACGGGGTGGTCAGCCTGCGACCGCTGACCGCGGCCGACTGGGCCGTGGTGCTCGACGAGCACAACAACGAGGAGTCGCTGCGATGGGGCTTCGACGGCGAGGCGATGACCGAGGCGACGGCCCGGCACAAGGCGGCCGAGGCGCCCCGCGAGTGGCGGCGCGGGCGGGCGGCGCGCTTCGTCATCGTCGACGACGCCTCGGAGCAGCGCGCGGGCGTGCTCATGGTGATGCGGATGGGTCCTCCGGGCATCGGGCTCGTCGGCTACGGCGTGGTGCCCGGCTGGCGGGGGCGGGGGTTCACGACGAGAGCCCTGCGGCTGGTGGCCGAGTGGGCCTTCACCCACACCGATCTCGCGCGGCTCGAGCTCGGGCACAAGGTCGGCAACGCGGCGTCCGGCAGGGCAGCCGAGCGGGCCGGCTTCATCGCCGAGGGCCGCCTCTCGGGTCGCCTGCCCAACCCCGACGGCACCCGGTCCGACGAGCTCACCTACGCCCTGACGCGTCCTCCCGCGGCCACACGCGGCGGGTCGCACTGACAGCGTGGACTGGCTGAGCCCACACCTCGAGCGGGCGTGAACGAGCTCAGACGCGGGCGAGGAAGGCGAGGACCCGCTGCGTCACGAGCGTTGCTGCCTCCTGGTCGTAGGCCTCTGCACTGGGGTCCGTGAAGAGGTGGCCGCACCCGGCATACGTGAAGAGCTCTCCGTCCTCGGCCGCCTCGACGACCTGCCGGGCGGCGTCGACGTCGCCCTCGTCCATGAAGAAGGGGTCGGCCTCACCGCCGTGGATCTGCACGGGCACGCCGGCGGGCCAGTCGGCAGCGAACTCGCCGAGCGGGATGGCCGCGTCGAGCAGGACGGCACCCCGGGCGCCCGGGCCGGGTCTGCGCGAGGCGTTGGGCTGCCATGACGCCGAGGGAGAACCCGGCATAGACGAGGTCTCGGGGGAGGTCCTCCGCCGCGGCGACGCCCTGCTCCTGCAGGGTTCCGAAGCCGATCGAGCGCGCCTTGGCCATGCCCTCGTCGAGCGTGGCGAAGCTCTCCCCGCCGTAGAGGTCCGGCGCGTGGACGGCGTGGCCCGCGGCCCGCAGGGCGTCGGCGAACGCGCGCAGTCCCGGCGTCTGGCCCTGCGCGTGGTGGAGGAGGAGGACGTCGGCCATGCTTGCTCCTGTGATCGTCGGTGTTCCGCTCTGTCAATCCAACAATCTAGACTGATCCACTAATGTCGATCAATAGTCAGCAGGTGCCGGACTACGAGCTCCCCGACACCGTGGAGCTGACGATGCCTGCCCAGCTCCGCGCGATCGCCGACCCGTTGCGCTCGTCGCTGCTCGACCTCGTGCTCGAGCGCGCCGCGACAGTGTCCGAGCTCGCCGCTGCCGTGGGTCGACCCAAGAGCACGGTCGCCCACCATGTCGGCGTGCTCGTGGACGCCGGGATGCTGCGCGTCGTGCGGACCCGGCGGGTGCGCGCCATCGACGAGCGCTACTACGGCCGGACCGGTCGCACCATCACCATCGCCGTCGCACGGCGCCCCGGCGACCCGACCACCCCCGTCTGCGTCAACGCGCTGTCCGTCGCCGCCGCCGAGTCGGTGCCCGCCCACGAGGACGACACGCTGTACAGCACGCTGCGTCACGTCCGCATCCCCCGCGACAGTGCGTCGGACTTCTGGCGCCGTGTCGATGCACTCGTCCGCGAGTTCACCGCGCTGCCGCGCTCCGGCGAGACGGTCTACGGCTTCGCCGTCGGCCTCTACCCGACCGACCAGCCTGTCCTCCCCGAGCCCGAGGAGGGGCGGGAGCCGCACAGCCCATGACCTGGCAGGGGGAATGCGCGGGGTGATCCTGCGGCAGCGGCGTGCCGAGAGGACACCGACGCCCCGACGTCGCAGGCGATCTCAGGGTGGGGACGGCATACACCGGCGGTTTACGATCGCGGCATGACCGAGGCCCTCCGTCAGGTGCGCGTCAGCGCCGTCTCCCTCGACTGCGCCGACCACGTGGCCCTTGCCACCTTCTATGCCGAGCTCCTCGACGGCACGGTGCTCTGGACCCACGAGAACGCCTCGGCGGTGGACGTCGGCGCGCTCGTGCTCGTGGCGCAGTCGGTCACTGACCACCGCGAGCCGGCCTGGCCCGGCGCGTCCATCGTGCACCTCGACCTCACCGCGGCACCCGAGGACCTCGACGGTGTCGTGGACCGGGCGGTCTCGCTCGGAGCTCGCCTGGCGCACCCCCAGCCCGACGCGCGGTGGCGGGTCCTGCGCGACCCGGCCGGCCACCCCTTCTGCATCACGCCCTTCGCCCCCTGATCCGACGCGCCGGTCTCGGCATTCGGCTGCGAGGCCGGGGCCGGGCTGGCTAGCGTGCGAGCGTGAGCGCGCACGATGACCCACGGGTCGCGGTGGTGGAGGACAACCTCATCGCGCAGTTCCGGCTCCTCGCGAGCAGCGAGCACGTCACCGCCCTCCCGGACTCCGACGTCATCGCGTTCACGCGCGATCTCGCCTTCCCGCTCTTCAACGCCGTCTGCGGTGCGCGGTTCGCGCCGGGCCACGAGGCCGGCCGCACGGCCGAGGTCGTCGACGGCTACATCGGCCGTGGCCTGCCCTTCCTGTGGTGGGCGACGCCGTCGACCATGACCCCCGAGATGGACGCGGTCCTTCGGTCACGAGGGCTCGAGCCCAGCCCCGAGCCGGGCATGCACGTGCCGCTCGACGCCGCCGTCGACCCCCGCTCGCCCGCCGGCGTCGAGGTCTCCGTGAGCCCGCCCACGCGCGAGCTCGTCGGCGTCATCGTCGACGGCTTCGGCTTCCCCGACTTCGCGTTCGAGCCTCTGCGCCTGGCCTTCGGCGCCTTCGGTCCCGACGTCGCCTTCCACGTGCTGGCCAGGCTCGACGGGGTGGCCGTCGGAGCGGGCTCGGCCTTCCTGACCGGGGACACCTTGGGGATCTACAACATCGCCACGCTCGGCTCCGCCCGACGTCGCGGCATCGGGTATGCCGTGACGGCCACCGTCATGAATCTGGGGCGGGAACGCGGGTGCACCCAGGCCGTCCTCATGGCCTCGACCATGGGTCGTCCGACGTACGAACGGCTCGGCTTCGTCGAGGTGTGCCAGACGCCGCAGTACGTCTGGCAACCCGGCGGCTGACGAGCCGTCGCTTCGTGCGGTGAACGGGCTGGTGCTGGCATCCTCGAGACATGCGGCTGCACTTCAGCGGTGAGGTCTGGCACTGGCGCGGCCCGGCGCCCTGGCACTTCGTCACCGTGCCCGCCGAGGAGGCCGGCGCCCTGCACGACGTCGCCCACGTCAGCTATGGCTGGGGCATGATCCCCGTGACCGCGCGGGTCGGGCGCACCGAGTGGGCGACGTCGCTGTGGCCCAAGGACGACGGCTACATCGTGCCGCTCAAGACGGCAGTGCGAACGGCCGAACGCATCGACATCGGCGACGTCGTCAGTGTCACCCTCACCGTCCGCGGGGACGCCTGAGCGATCAGGCCTCGCGGAGGCTCCAGTCGGCGCGCGGCGCGAGGTGCGGGCCAGCACACGGCGACGGAAGGTCTAGCCCGCCGGCGTCGGGGGCACCGGGGGGATCGTCAACCCCGGCGGCGGAGCACCATGCCGGCGTTCGTACCACCCGGCATACGCGACGACGGCGGCCGGCAGGGTGGGGAAGATGCGGTCGTCGCCGACGGCCTGGACGAGGCCACCGGCCTCGAGCGAGCTGCGCAGGTCGTGCTTGACGCGCGCCATCGCGAGAACGATGCCCTGCTCGGACAGGCCGCGGCGCAGCTCCTCGAGCGCATCGATCGCGGTCAGGTCGATCTCGCTGACGGCCTCGGTGTTGAGCAGGAGCCACTCGACCGGCGCGGTCCCCTCGGCGTCGGCGACCGCTCGCCGAGCCCGCGTGAGGAAGTCGTCGGCGTTGGCGAAGAAGAGCGGGGCGTCGTAGCGATAGACGACGAGCCCCGGCACCTGCACCGACTGGGGGTGGTCGTCGATGTCATGCATGCCAGCGATGCCCGGCACGTAGCCGAGCACCCCGTCGTGCGGGTGCACGATGCGCCGCAGCAGGTCGAGCACCGACAGCGCGATGGCCACACCGATGCCCGGGAGCACCCCGAAGAGCAGCACCGCCGCCGTCGTCGACAGCGCGAGCACGAGCTCGCTGCGCCGGAAGGCGGCGAAGCGGCGCAGCTCGGTGAGGTCGATGAGGCGCAGCGCCGCGTAGACGACGACGGCGCCCAGGGCTGCGAGCGGGAAGAGGGCGATGAGCGGGCCGAGCCACAGCAGCGTCGCGATGACGAGGACGAGCGACACGAGGGAGTGCAGCTGCGTGCGGGCTCCCTGCGTGTCGGCGATGACGGTGCGGCTGCCGCTCGAACTGATCGGGAAGCCCTGCACGAGCCCCGCCCCGATGTTGGCCGCACCCAGCCCGAGGAACTCCTGGTTGTTGTCGATCGTCTCGCGGTGCCGCAAGGCGAACGCCCGGCCGGTGAGCACGTTGTCGGAGTAGGCCACGATCGCGACGCCGAGCGCCGCCGGCGCGAGCTGCCACAGGTCGACCTCGGTCAACGACGGAAGGGAGAACGGCGGAAGGCCCTGTGGCACAGGCCCGACGAGCTTGATGCCGCTCGTCTCGGCGAGCCCCGTCACCGAGACGACCAAGGTCGCACCGAGCATGCCGATGAGGGGAGTCGGCCACGTCGGCCGGAGCTTCTGGACGACGAGCAGGAAGACGAGCACGAGGAGTGAGAGCACGAGCGTCGGCACGTGCACGTCGGCCAGGTGCGTCACGGCATACCTGAGCTCCTGAAGGAAGGAGTCACCGTCGACCTGGATGCCGGTCAGCTTGCCGAGCTGGCTGACGATCATGAGCGCGGCGATGCCGGCCATGTAGCCGACGAGGACCGGCTTCGACAGCAGCTCGGAGAGGAAGCCCAGGCGCAAGACCCAGCCGATGAGGCAGATGACGCCGACAGCGATGGCGAGCAGGGCCGCCACCTCCTCGCGCGCCACCAGGCCGCCGGCTGCGGTGACGATCGCACCGACGCCCGCCGCCGTCATGAGCGCCGTCGTCGACTCTGGGCCGACCGACAGCTGGCGTGACGACCCGAGCACGGCATAGAGGAGCAGTCCGGGCCCGACCGCCCACAGCCCGGCGACCGCCGGCAGCCCGGCGACCTCGGCATACGCGAGCACCTGCGGCACGAGGTAGGCCGCCACGGTCACCCCCGCGAGCACGTCACCTCGCAGCCACGCCCGCTCGTAGCGCCGCAGCACCGCGACTCCCGGGAGGAAGCGCTCCCAGGTGGCCGGCGCAGCCGTCATGGCCGCACCCCGCACGCGCAGGCGTTGGGGCCACCGAGGACGAGCACCCGCATCGCTGTCTCCCGTCCGTGCCGGCGCGACGTGCGCTGGAGCCGTCCTCCGCGCCGGGTCGCCGTGCGCACGAGTATGCCGGGTGCCTGCCTCGATGACTGCCAGATCACACTCGATCGGGTGGCACCTGTGCACCACCCACTACTACACTGTGTAGTACCGACAGAGAAGCTGCCGGAACCCACCAGAGTTCTGGAGTTGAGCACGATGACAACCATCCCCCGCGACAGCCGCAACAGAGCCGATGCCACGACTCACGACCCGACCACCGGCGTCGTCACCTACCAGGAGGAGGTCGTCCGCTCGAGCGTCGCTCGCAAGCTGCTCGCCGCCCTCCGCATCGCCATGGGCTTCACGTTCCTGTGGCCGTTCCTCGACAAGATGTTCGGACTCGGCTACGCGACCCCCGCCGCCCGCGCCTGGGTCAACGGCGGCACCCCCGCCCAGGGCTTCATGAAGAACGCCGAAGGCCCGTTCGCCGGGTTCTTCAAGAGCATCGCCGGCCCGTGGGCCGACTGGCTCTTCATGGGCGGCCTGCTCGGCATCGGCATCGCCCTGCTGGCCGGCGCCGGTCTCAAGATCGCCGCCTGGACCGCCGCGCTACTCCTCGCCCTCATGTACCTGGCCCAGTTCCCCCTCGGCGCCGAGGGTATGACCAACCCGCTCATCGACAGCCACTGGATCGAGGCCCTCGCCATCGGCGTGCTGGCCGCGACCCTCGCCGGGGACACCTGGGGGCTTGGCAAGTGGTGGGGCCGCCACGTCGGTAACGGCATCCTGAGGTGACGCGGGTCGGTGGTCGAGGGTCCTCAGGAATCACTCCCCTCGCCCACCACCGTCCAGACGTGACTCGCCAACGGTGACGACATCGTCAGGTCGACAGCAAGGCGGTCCTTCTCCGGAAGGGCCGCCTTACTGGTGTGCCACCCCCCGGCCCCGCCGCACCCGGACGACCATTGGTCGACGCGGGCACGCGACGCGCCGGGCGCCGGGCCTGAGACCCTGCGCACCAGCGACCAACGGTCGTCGATGCGGTCGTCGATGCGGTCGTCGGTGCGGCCGTGGTGCGGCGCGGCCGCCTGCGCGTCGGGCGCTTCAGTGCGTCGAGCGGGTCACCGCGTGGAGCGTGCCCCGGGAGTGGCTCGGGGTCTCGCGGCTCAGCATCGCCGCGATCGCCGACGACGGCTCGATGCCGAGCTCCTCGACGAAGGTGCGGCGGCAGAGGTCGTAGGCCCGGCGCGCCTCGGCGACGTTGCCCTCGGCGAGGTGGATCGAGATGACGGCGCGGTGGGCGCTCTCGCGCAGGTCGTCGGCCCGCAGGGCGGCGAGCGCCGACTCGAGGGCGAGACCGTAGTGGCCCTGCTCGGCGAGCTGCCCCGCCGCGGCCTCGAGCACGTGCAGCCGCAGCTGGTGCAGGCGCTCCCGCTCGGCGTCGAGCCACGGGTCGTCCCAGTCGGGCAGCAGCTCACCGGGGCCGACCCCTCCGTCGACGGGGGCCAGCGTCTCGGTCGCGCCGTGCAGCACGGCGCGCGCCCCGTCGATGAGGTCGGTCACGTCGACGTCGGCGGTGAGTCCGAGCTCGACGATCCCGTGCGCCGAGACGACGAGCCCGGGCGCGGCCTGGTTGACCCGCCAGATGCCGGTGCGCAGGCTCGCGAGTGCGCGGTGCTCGGTCGTGCCCGACCAGAGCAGACCGGCCAGTCTGCTGCGACCGGTGCGGCCGCGCAGCGCGAGCAGCGCGACGAGTCGCTGCGCCCCCGCCGGCAGCGCGACAGGCCGACCGTCGACCTCGACGGCGAAGGCGCCGAGCAGGCGGATGGACACGACGGGTGTTGCCCTGGGCCCTGGCAGACGCACCCCCGAGTGCTCTGTCACGACGTCACCTCCTGCGCATCGCACGGGTCGTCTCGCCGCGGTCGACGTCGCCGCAGGAGACTGCGTGCCGCCCACGCCGGGCGTCGACCGTGGTGCAGGTCAAGAGCGCCCAGCCGTTGCGCCTGATACCACACCTTTTCAGACGGTACGCCTCCGTCGGACTGCCCACTGCCGGTCCGCAAAACTCGTCCGACCCGGGGTGGCTCGGCGTGACACCTGCTGGGCGTGACGCGCGTGGCGGGCGTGACAGTGGTGTGACACCGACGTGACGTGACCCGAGCACCATCGCCGACATGAGCAGCTTCCCGGGAAGCCCGCGCACCATGCCGGGCGCGATCGTCGCCGTCGACCCGCTGAGCCCGCTCGCCCGCACGGTGATCTTCCAGTACAACCCCGACGAGGTCACCCGCAGCCTGCGACCGAGATCCGCGCCGACCGGCGGCAGCTCGGCGTCCGACGCGCACCGCATCTGGGGGGCGCCCTCCGAGAGCATCTCGATGACGGTCGAGCTCGACGCGACGGACGGTCTCGAGAGCGGCGATCCGCTGGCGGCGACGACCGGGGTCGCCGGGCGGCTCGCCACCCTCGAGATGCTGCTCTATCCCAACACCGTGACCGTCGTGACGAACGCCGCCCTGCTCCTCGCCGGCACCATCGAGGTCCTGCCGCCGGAGGCCCCGCTGACCGTGCTCGTCTGGGGCCCCGGACGGGTGGTGCCCGTGCGCGTCGAGAGCCTGAC
Source organism: uncultured Actinomycetota bacterium (assembly GCA_963697735.1). Lineage (GTDB taxonomy): Bacteria > Actinomycetota > Actinomycetes > Actinomycetales > Dermatophilaceae > Humibacillus. Next base: position 336,510 of record CAVOOZ010000002.1, read on the forward strand.
CATCCGCGAGCAGGCCTTCAACACCGGCCTCATGCCGATCCGGGCGAGCGTCGACGTCAACCTTGACGTGTTGTCCTACAACGACCTGTCACCGACCGACCCGGGCTTCGCCCTCTTCCTCGTGCACCAGGTGCTCAAGGAGACGATGGCGTCGGTGGCGGCCGTGGCCTCGGTGGCCGGGGCTGCCGCGAGCGCCGTCGGCGGCTCGGCCAGCGGCTCGGTCTCGATCGGGGGCTGACCGTGTCGCGCTACTCCGACGTCCCGACGACCACCTATGAGGCCATCGCCGACGACGGCACCCGCCGTCTCGTGCGCCACTACCGGCGGCGCTTCCCGCCCGACCCCGCCGACCACAGCACGCTGGCCCGTCACCTCGTCGTGCCCGACGACCGGCTCGACCTCGTCAGCTTCCGCTACACCGGCGACCCCCTCGGATTCTGGCGGGTCTGCGACGCCAACGCTGCGCTCGACCCCGACGACCTCGTCGACGCCGAGGCGGTCGGCACCGAGATCGTCGTGCCCGTGCCGGGGGTGACCGGCTGATGTCGCTGCTCGGGGTGCACCTCACCGTCCTCGCCGGACCGACGGTGCCCACCCCGCTGCCGCCCGACGTCACCTCCCGGGTGCGCTCGGTGACGGTGACCGAGTCCGACGGGGCGCGCTCGGCCTTCACCATCACCCTCGACGCCGGGCGGTCGGGGCCGACGGCCGTCTTCGACACCCCGCTGCTCACGACGTCGCCCCTTCGTGCCAATGCCCGGGTCGTGCTGCTGCTGACGATGGGAGCGGTCCCGCAGGTGCTGCTCGACGGCATCGTCACCGAGACCGAGCTGACGCCCGGGAGTGCCGCGCGGCACGCGGAGCTGCGGGTCACCGGCCACGACGTGTCGCTGCTGCTCGACCGGCACGAGGTGACGACCGAGCACATCGGCCTCGACGACGCCCTGCAGGTGCAGGCGATCGCACTGCCCTACCTCGCGCGAGGCATCGTCGCTCAGGTCATCCCGCCGCCCGTGCTCGACCCGCCGCTGCCGATCGAGCGCACTCCCACCCAGCAGGCGACCGACTACGCGCACCTCCAGGCCCTCGCGGCCCACCACGGCTACGTCTGCTACATCAGCCCCGGACCGGTGCCGGGCCTGTCGACGCTCTACTGGGGCCCGCCGGTGCGGGTCGGCCTGCCGCAGAAGGCGCTCTCGGTCGACCTCGGACCCGACACCAACGTCACCGGCTCGCCCACCTTCCGGGAGGACGTGCTGGGGCCCGAGCTGGTCGAGGGTCAGGTGCAGGACTCCCGGCTCGGCACCGTCGTCCCGCTCCGCACGGTCGGCTCGCTGCGGCCTCCGCTCGCCGCCCTGCCGGTGTGGGCGGTGCACCAGGCCGACGTGCGCACCCGACAGTTCCGCGACACGGGCCTCTCGGCGACGACGGCCCTGGCCCGCGCGCAGGCGATGACCGACCGCAGCGTCAACTGCGTGACCGCCCAGGGCAGTCTCGACGGCGGCTCCTACGGCGCGGTGCTGCGGCCCCGCGGCCTGGTCGGCCTGCGCGGGGCCGGCTGGTCCAACGACGGGCTCTGGTACGTCCAGCAGGTCGTCCACCACGTGCACCCCGGCGGCTACACCGCCGACTTCACGCTCGCCCGCGAGGGCTACGGCGCGACCGTCCCGATCGTGAGGGTCTGACATGCCGATCGAGATCGACGAGCTCACCACGTCTGTCGCTCCCCGGTTCTTCGGCAAGTACCGCGGCACGGTCGCCAGCAACGTCGACCCGCTGCTGCTCGGTCGCGTGCAGGTCTCCTGCCCTGCCGTGCTCGGCAGCGGGCAGCTGAGCTGGGCGCTGCCGTGCACGCCGTACGCCGGCAACGACGTCGGGCTCTTCCTCGTGCCGCCCGTGGGGGCGAACGTGTGGGTCGAGTTCGAGGCCGGCGACCCCGACGTCCCGATCCTCGGCGGGTGCTTCTGGGGCACGGGCGAGGTGCCCGCCGCCCCGGCGCTCGCGGAGATGAAGGTGCTCAAGACCGACTCGATGACGATCGAGCTGAGCGACCTCCCGGGTGCCGGCGGGCATCACGGTCGCCGTGTCGTCGCCCGCCGTCGCGGCGAGCATCTCGATCTCGGCGACGAGCTCGGGCGTCGAGGTCTCGGTCGGCGCCTCGAAGATCACGCTCTCGCCCGTCTCGGTGTCGATCAACGACGGCGCGCTGGAGGTGATGTGATGCCGGGCTTCCTCCTCAGCCAGGGCGTCGCGGGTCAGCTGCGCTCACCAGGGCACCGCGACGCCCACCGCCGCCTTCCCGCGGGTCACCGTCGGCGGCCAGGCGGTCATCCTGCTCAGCGGCCGTGGACGATCGCCGGCTGCCCCTTCCCGCCGCCGACCGCGGGCAACGGCCCGTGCGTGACCGGCACCTTCACGTCCGGCACGGTGCGGGTGACGGCGAGCAAGCAGCCTCTCGCCATCCAGGCGGCGCCGGGCACGTGCGTGCCCACCGGTGTCCCGCTCCTCGTGATGCAGACCCAGGTCCGGGTGCGTGCGTCATGAGCAGCGAGCTCTCCCCGCGGCGGGCCTACGCCCCGCACCACGTCGGCTTCCCGCTGCGCCTCGACCTGCGGGGCCGCACGACCCTCGCCGACGACGAGGACTACCTCAGGGGCCTGATCGAGCAGGTGCTGTTCACCGGCCCCGGCGAGCGGGTCAACCGACCCGACTTCGGCAGCGGCGTCGCGCGCCTCGTCTTCGCGCCGAGCGGCGACGCGCTGGCCGAGTCCACCCAGGCGCTGGTGCACGGCGCGCTGCAGCAGTGGCTCGGCGAGCTCATCCGCGTCGAGAGCGTGCGGGTGACCGCGGTCGACGCGCGGCTCGAGGTCGTCGTCGACTACCTGCCGCTGCACGCGACGAGCCCCGACCAGCGGCGCCGGCTCAGCGTGACCGGCACCGGTGGGCCGGCAGGAGCAGGGGGTATGCCGTGACGCCCACCGACGCTCTCCCCTTCGTCGCGGACATCGACCTCGAGACGCGCCGGGCCCTCGTGCGCGACATCGCCGGCCTCGACGGCATCGACTTCGTCGAGGTGCTCTCCAACCACGAGGGCAGCCCCGGTGAGGTGCGCCGGCGCGCCGCCCAGCGCACGCTGCTCGTCCACCTGCTGAACGGCCCGGTCCCCGCCGGGTGGACCGCCGACGTCGTGCGCGTCGTCGGCGGCGTGCGGGAGGACCCGGACCTCAACCCCGTGCGTGTCGAGTGGGCCTACCCCGCCGTTGCCGTCGTCGGCGTCTCCGGCACACCGGCCACGGACCCGCTCGACGGGGTCGTCGGCGGCCGACCGGCAGCTCGTGGACCAGGCACTGCCCGACGACGACCGGCGGCGGCAGGCCCTCGTCGTGCGCACGAGCTCGAGCGGGGACTGGTCGACCTACACCCTGCGCCTCGTCGGCCCGGGAGGATCCGGAGCGCCCTGCCGGCATCGACCTGCCGCTGTCGACCGCGCCCTTCACCTTCACCGTCGACTGCCCCTCCGACCTCGACTGCGCCCCGGCGACCGAGCACCGGCCCGGGATCGCCGACCTGCTGCCCGGGCGACTACCTCGCCCGCGACTACGAGGCGCTGCGCAGCCGGCTGCTCGACCGGCTCGCGACCCTCCTGCCCGACTGGACCGACCGCAACCCGGCCGACCCGGCCGTCATGCTCGTCGAGCTCTTCGCGGCGCTCGGCGACCGGCTCGCCTACTGGCAGGACGCCGTCGCGGTCGAGGCCTACCTCGGCACCGCCCGTCGGCGCACGTCCGTGCGCCGACACGCCCGGCTGCTCGACTACACCGTGCACGAGGGCTGCTCGGCGCGCACGCTCCTCGCGTTCACGACCGACTCCGACCTCACCCTGCCGCGTGGCACGCCCGTCACCGACCTGCCCGTCCAGCCGGGCGTCGAGGTGCGCTCGCCCCTCGATGCCGTCGAGGTCGGGGGCACCGTCTTCGAGACGGCGACCGACCTGGCGGTCAGCCCGGAGCGCAACGCCCTGCCCCTGCACGCCTGGGGCGACCCGTCGCACTGCCTGCGGGCCGGGGCCACCGCAGCCTTCGTCGCACCCCGTCGGGCACCGACCCCGGCCTGCTCGCCGGCGACCTCGTCGTCCTCGTCGACCGCCCGGTCGGGGGCACCCCCCGCGAGGGCGACCCCTCGCGCCGCTTCGGCGTGCGCCTCGTCGAGGACGCCCGCGCCCACACCGACCCGCTCGCGCCGTCGCTCGCGGTGTGGGAGCTGCACTGGGGCGCTGCCGACGCGCTGCCGGCTCCACTCACGGTCACCACCCCGGGCACCGACGAGTCGACGCGCCGTCGCGCTCGCCAACGTCGTCCTGGCCGACCACGGGGCCAGCGTCGTCGACGAGGCGCTCGTGCCTCCGACGGTGCTCGAGCGCGGACGACTACCGGCCCCGGCTCCAGCGGCCGGGCCTCAGCCGGGTCGACCGATCGCTGCCCGCCGACGGCGTCGGCCGCGCGAGCTCGCGCTGCCCGACGCGCGGTCGGCCGGTCCGTGGCTCGACCTCTATGACGGGCAGCGCGACGTGGACCCCGCAGCCGGACCTGCTCGGCAGCGGCCGTCTCGCGACCCACCTCGTCGTCGAGCCGGAGCCGGGGGGCGTCAGCCGGCTGCGCTTCGGCGACGGCGTGAGCGGCCGTGCGCCGGTGTCCGGCACGACCGCACTCGCCACCTACCGGCTCGGGGGTGGCGTCGAGGGCAACGTCGCACCCGATCGCCTGGTCCGGCTGCTGGCCCTGGCCGACGGCCGTGACCCGGTCGGTGCGGGCGCCGTCGTCTCCGTGTGGAACCCGCTGCCGGGCACCGGCGGCACCGACCCCGAGCGACTCGAGCAGGTGCGCCAGCTCGCCCCGGCCGCCTTCCGCCAGCAGCTGCGCGCCGTGACCTCGGCCGACTACGCCGCCGTCGCCGAGCAGGACGCCGGCGTGCAGCGCGCCGTCGCACGTCGCCGGTGGACCGGCTCCTGGTACGCGCAGGAGGTCACCGTCGACCCGGTGGCGGCGCACGCCGACGACCCCGCGCTGCTGCCCCGCGTCATCGCCGCCCTCGAGGTGCGCCGGATGGCCGGCATCGACGTCGAGCTCGAGCGGCCCGTCTACGTCGCGCTCGAGATCGGTCTCGGCGGCTGCGTGCTCCCCGGGCACCTGCGAGCCGACGTCGAGCAACGGCTGCGTGAGGCGTTCACGGCGGGGCTGCGCCGCGACGGCGGCCGCGGCTTCTTCCACCCCGACCGCTTCACCTTCGGCCAGCCGCTCCGGCTGTCCGACGTCGTCGCCGCCGCGATGGCCGTCGACGGTCTGGCCTGGGTCGAGCTCGACCCGCTTCGCGCGCGCCGGCGCCTCGCCTTCGACGCCGCAGCCTCGCTCGAGGCCGGCGAGCTGCCGATGGCGCCCCGCGAGCTGCTGCGCTGCGACAGCGACGTCAACAACCCCGAGGCGGGTCACATCGAGATCACCCTGGGAGGTGGCTCATGACGAGTGACTGCAGCAGCTGCGCGTCGGGCTCGAGCTGCTCGAGCTGCTCGGACCACAGCGACGCCCTTGCCGCCGCCAACCTGCCCGGACAGTCCGAGCTGCACTGGCGCACCACTCCGCACGGCGACTCCCTCGCCCGGATGCGCTCCTGGCTCGCCGGCGACTCGCAGCCGCTCGCCATCCGGTCGCTCGCCCACCAGGGCACCGACGACCCTGCCATCGCCCTGCTCGACACGTGGGCGGTCGTCGCCGACGTCGTGTCGTTCTACACCGAGCGGATCGCGCAGGAGGGCTTCCTGCGCACGGCGACGGAGCGCGACTCGGTGCGCCAGCAGGCCCGCAGGCTCGGCTACGAGCTGCGTCCCGGCGTCGCCGCCCAGGCCGAGCTGGCCTTCGACGTGGAGACCGCGGCGGGCGCGCCGGAGGTCGTCGTCGTGCCCGAAGGCACGCCGGTGCAGACCGTGCCGGCACCCGGCAGTCTGCCGCAGACCTTCGAGACCACGGCCGAGCTCGAGGCGCGCGGCAGCGTGGAACTCCGTGGCCGCGCACGACCGGGTCGATCAACCCTTCGGCTACGGCGTCAAGACCATCTGGCTCGCCACGACGACCGCCGGCGTCAGGGTGGACGACCGCGTGCTCGTCGTCGGCAGCGAGCGGGCGAACGTCACGCCGTCCGAGGCGCACGGCGACGAGCACGAGAAGTGGGACCTCCGCCGCGTCACGGCCGTCGACGTCGAGCCGGCGTACTACCCGGGGTGGACCCGGCTCACCCTCGACGGGCCGCTCGGCTACCGCCGCTCCCGTCACCTCGTGGCCGAGAAGGACGTGCGGGTGCACCGGCTCGGCCAGCGGCTCAGCCTCTTCGGCTGGAACGCGCCCGACCCCGCCCTGCTCGACAGCGCCAAGACCACCTCGTGGACCGACTTCGCGCTCAAGCCGGGGTCGCGCACCCTCGAGGTCGACGGGGACGTGCCCGCCATTCTGCCGGACTCGTGGGTGGTGCTCGAGCAGCCGGGTCACACCGAGGCCTACCGGGTCGAGTCGGTGACTCCCGACGGCGCGACGAAGTATGCGCTGTCGGGCAAGCTGACGCGGCTCACGCTGGACATCGCCGAGCACCTCGACGACTTCGACCGCAACCAGGCCCTCGTCCACGCCGTGTCGCGTGAGCTGCCGGCCGCCTGGATGCCGCGCCCCGACCTCGTCGGCAGGCCGGCGGCCGGTGAGGGGCACCTGCTCGAGCTCGAGCCGACGGAGCCGGTGCTGCCCAAGGGACGCGACATCGTCGTCACCGGCGTGACCGACAAGGGCGAGCCGGCGGTCGAGGCCACCAGGCTCACCGCCCCGGCCTCCGTCGACGAGGAGGCAGCCGTCATGACGGTGACCCTCGACCCGCCCCTGCAGCACGCCTACCACGCCGGCACCGTGCGGGTGCGCGCCAACGTCGCCGTCGCGACCCACGGCGAGACCGTCGAGCAGGTGCTCGGCAGCGGCGACGGCCGACGCGCCTTCGCCTCCTTCGCGCTGCGCCGTCCACCGCTGACCTTCGTCCGCTCGACGACGACCGCCACGGGTGCGGTGCCGGCGCTCGAGGTGCGCGTCGAGGACGTCGAGTGGACGCGGGTCGACTCCCTCTTCGATGCCGGACCCCGCGACCGGGTCTACGTCGTGCGCCAGGCGGAGTCGGGGCAGACCACCGTCACCTTCGGCGACGGCGTGCACGGCTCACGACTGCCGACCGGCGCCGAGAACGTGCGCGCCACCTACCGCGTCGGCATCGGCGAGGACGGGGCCGCAGAGCCCGACCAGGTGCGCCTGCCCGTTCGCAAGCCGCGCGGCATCGCCGCCGTGACCAACCTCGGCCCGGCCCACGACTGGGCCCCGCCCGAGACGCTGGAGGAGGCGCGGCTCACCGCGCCGCAGCGCGTGCGCACGCTCGACCGGGCCGTGTCGGTGACCGACCACGAGGACTTCGCCCGCGGCTACTCCGGCATCGGTCGGGCCCGCGCCGACCTCGTGTGGGACGGTCGCGTCGACACGGTCGTGGTCTCCGTGCTCGCCTCCACCGGCGAGACGCCGAGCGACTCGCTCGTGACCGACCTGCGCAGCACGCTCGACGGCGCGCGCGAGACCCGAGCCCCGAGAGTCGTCCTGCCGGCCGAGGTCGTCGACGTCGGAGCCAGCCTGCGCATCGAGGTCGACCCGCACCACGAGGTGTCGCTCGTGCGGCCCGCGGTCGAGACCGCCCTGCTCGACGCCTTCGGCTCGATGGAGCTCGCGACGCCCCTCGCCGCCTCGGCCGTGCTCGTCGTGGCAGCTGCGGTCCCGGGCGTCGTCTCCGTGACGATGCCGGTCCTCACCGGCGGCGCCGACGACGACCTGCTCGTGGCCGAGCCCGGTCGCTGGGGTCCGCCCCCGGCGCCCCGTCGGCCCCCGCACGACTCCTGCCCGCCCAGGCGTTGCGCCTGACGGCCGACCAGCTCGACGTGACGGTGGCGACATGACGACCTCGCCCACCCGCCGAGCCGACCGGACGGCATACCTCGAGGGGTTGCTGCCACCCCACGTCATCGAACGTGACGCCGAGACCGGCGGGCTGCTGCGCGCCCTGCTCGAGGCGGTGGCGGGTGAGCTGGCCGTCGTCGAGGACGACGTGCAGCGCCTCTACGACTCGTGGTTCGTCGAGACCTGCCCCGAGTGGGTCGTGCCCTACCTCGCCGACCTCGTCGGCCTCGTCGGTCTGCCGGGCGACCTCGGCGCGGGGACGGGTGGTGGCGTCAGCCGGCGGGCCGTCGTGGCCAACACCGTCGCCTACCGCAAGCGCAAGGGCACTGTCGCGGTCATCGAGCAGGTCGTGCGCGACGTCACCGGGTGGCCCACCCGGGCGGTCGAGGAGTATCGGCTGCTCGACGCGACGACCCACGTCAACCACGTGCACCTCGAGCGCCCCGCGCTCGGCTCCGTGCGCGGCGCCGCCTCGGCCGAGCTGGAGTCACCCCGGCTCGCGGGCGGCGCGCTGACCCGCTTCGCGCACACCGGCGAGGTGCGGTCGATCGACCCCGGGCCCACCGGGGGACGGGGGCGCTTCGGCATCCGCGGCATCGCCGTCTTCGTCTTCCCGGCGCAGGTCCACGACGCGACCGGGGTGCCGGCGCGCCGGCTCACCGACGCGTGGAGCGTGCACCCGCTCGGCGCCGAGGCCCCGCTCTTCGCCGTGCCGACGACCGAGGAGGCCATCGAGCACCTGGCGACCGAGTCGGACCTGCCCGTGCCGCTGCGCCCCCGCCGCCTGCTCGCCGCCCTCGCGGCCGCCCGGGCGGGCCTTGCGGGCGAGACGCTGCCACTCGCGGTGAGCGTCGAGGGCGACGGCCCGCTCTCTCCCGAGCGGATCCGGGTGTGCGGCCTCGAGGACCTCGCCACGAGCGGCGGTTCGCCGCTGTCGGGCTGGCAGGTCATGGTCGACACCGTGCGCGGTCTGCTCCACCCGCACCTCGACGGGGTGCCCGCGGACCCGTCCTCCCTGCACCTCGACCACGCCTACGGCGCCGTCGCCGACGTGGGAGCCGGCACCTTCGACCGCACCCTCGGCCACGACGTCGCACTGGCCGCAGACCCCTTCACGGGCGACCTGGACCGCACCGATGAGGGCGCTGGAGCCGTGCGCGACCGCGTCGGTGCGCAGCTGCTCGTGCGCACCGGTCCCGCGGCCCCGGGCATCGAGGTCAGCATCACGGACGCGCTCGGCGAGGTCGCGACCGGGTGGACCGACGCCGCCCGCGGGCTCGTCGGTGTCACGCAGGTCGTGTCGGTGGCCGACAGCGAGACGTATGCCGCCGACCTCACCGCCGTGGTGCCCGCCGAGAGCCGCCTCGTGCTCGTGGCGGCCCACTGGCGGGGACGGCAGCTCGTCGGCGGCGACATCGAGGCGCCGGTGCCCGGCGTCTATGCCCCCGAGGGGCTGCGACCCCACGTGCTGGGCGACGTGCACGTCACGGGCGAGCGCGGAGCCAGCGTGATGCTCGACGGCCTCGTCGTCGAGGGCGACGTCGTCGTCGAGCCCGGTGCGCTCGGATCGCTCACCGTGAGCCAGTGCACCGTCGCCGGCACCGTGCGGGTGCGGTCGGGAGCGGACGGCGCGAACCGCGAGCTCACCGTCGCGATCCGCCGCAGCCAGGTCGGGTCGCTCGACCTCGCCCCGACCGTGCCCGAGGTCCTCGTCGTCGACAGCGTCGTCGACCCCGCCCTGACGACGGCGGCGGCGGCCGTCGCGGCCCCGGGCGCGCACCTCGACGTCAGCGGGTCGACCCTCTTCGGTGACGTCGGCTGTCGCTGGCTCGAGGTCACCTCGAGCATCTGCGACGGCACGGTCACCGTCGTCGACCGTCAGATCGGGTGCGCGCGCTTCAGCTACCTCGGTCCCGGCTCCCGCGTGCCGCGGCGCTTCCGCTGCGTGCCGGCCTCCGACGCCACGACCGCGATCTCACCCAGCTACCTCTCCACGCAGCCGGGCTCGCCGTTCTATCCCAGCCTGGCCCCGAGTGCCCCCGTGTCCATCCGGCACGGCGGGGAGTTCGGGTCCGAGATGGGCGTCCACCACCACCTCCGCCGTCCGCAACGGATGGACGCCGCGCGACGGCTTGTCGCGCCCTACGTCCCCGCGGGCATGCAGATCGGAATGTTCGGGAGCTGACCATGCACGCAGACCTCACCCGCTGGACCCACGATCCCGCCCTCGCCTACCGGTCGGTGCTCCTTCAGCAGGGGCGCGTGCTGCTCGACGCCGACTGGAACGAGCAGGCCGCCATCACGGCCCACCACGACACGGCTCGCACGGCCGACATCGTCGGCGCCGACGGCGGCCCGGCGCCCCTGGACGGCGGTCCCGGCCCCTTCGCGATCGTCGACCTCGCGGACGGCTCGGAGCCGGCGGGCGTTCCGTGGGCGCGTCTCGGTGTGTCGCCCGGGCACTACTACGTCGACGGAGTGCTCGTGGAGTCGGACCCCGACCCCGACGCCACTGCCGCGGCGGGTGCCTGGGCCCTCGCCGACCAGCCGCACCGGCCCACGATCGGCACCGGGGGCGGTGCGAGCCCCGGGCTCGAGGAGCCGCCGGCGGGCGACGGCGACGGAAGGTATGCCGCCTACCTCGATGTCTTCGAACGCACCGTCAGCCCCGACGAGCGGCCCGAGCTGCTCGAGTCGGCGCTCGGCGGGCCCGACACCGCGATGCGGCAGCAGACCGCCTGGCAGGTGCAGCTCTCGCGACTCGACGCGGGCGAGGTGTGCTCGCAGCTGGACGCCGTCGCCGAGCGCGCACCGCGCACCATGGTCGCCGCACTACGCGAGGCGGCAGCCGATGCCGACCCCTGCCAGATCACGTCGGGCGGGGGATACCAGCGCCTCGAGAACCAGCTCTATCGCGTCGAGGTCTGCTCCGTCTCCCCTCAGCCGCGCTTCGTGTGGTCGCGTGAGAACGGCTCTGTGACAGCAGGACTCGTGCAGGTCGGTGTGACCACCGAGCCCGGCATGGACGCAGCGCTGACGCTCGACCGGGTCGGTCGCGACGAGGAGCTGAGCATCCGGCAGGGGGACCTCGTCGAGGTCACGAGCACCGACCGTCAGCTGCGGGGTCTGCCCGGCTTCCTGGCCCGGGTCGGGCCGGTCATCGACCTCGTCATCCACGTCGACTGGCTCGCCGGTGCCCCGGCAGGCGTGCCCGCCCTCGGGCGGGCGCCGGTCGTGCGCCGCTGGGACGGCGGACCGAGCACGCTGTCGACCGGCCCGACCGATCTCGAGGGCGGCATCACCGTGGCCTTTCCCGCAGGCGGCACGCCGAGCGTGGGCGACTTCTGGCTCGTGCCGGCGCGCACCGCCCGCCTCGCCTACGGCACGAGCGCCCGGCAGGGCACGCTCGACTGGCCCTGGGACGCGACGACGCCGACGCCTCGCCCGCCCGTCGGTCCTGTGCACCACCACGCACCGCTCGGCATCCTCACTCGCACCGGCTCGGCGTGGACCCTCGAGTCCGACTGCCGCCACCTCTTCCCGCCGCTGACCGGCCTCGTCACCATCGACCTGGTCGGGGGCGACGGCCAGGAGGCGATGCCCGGCGACGAGCTCGGCGCGCCGGTGCGGGTGGTCGTGCGCAACGGCGGCCTGCCGGTCGAGGGTGCGCCGGTCCGCTTCACCCCGGCCGGCGGCACGCTGCGCGAGGAGGTCTCGGGTTCCCCGCCCGCCGCAGGCGTCGTCGAGACCGGTGCCGACGGTGTCGCCGCCGTGCGGTGGACGCTCGACCCCACCGGCTCACCGACGCAGACGCTGACCGCTCAACGCCTCGACGACACGAGCACCCCCGTCGATGTCGCCGTCGTCGTGAGCGGCCGCCTGAGCATCGCCTCGCAGGTGCAGTGGGATCCGGCCTGCGATGCCTTCTCGCGCACCCGCACCGTGCAGGACGCGCTCGCCCAGCTCGCCATGACTCCCACGCTGCGCCTGCTCGGCGGCGACGGACAGGAGGTGTCCTCCGAGGGCGTCACCGTGCCGCAGCTGGTGCGCGTGGCGGTCGACAGCCCGTGCGGTCCGGTCGAGGTCAAGGTCGTCGCACAGGCGACGGACCGAGCGCTCGTGCTCGGTTCGAAGGACGGCGCCGATCGTGCCACCGACGCTGACCGGCAGCGGCGCCACGTCCACCGACAGCATCGCGCCCGAGGACTCCGGCGTCGCCGCCTTCGTCTGGCAGCCGGCCTTCACCACCGGCCGCAGCGACGTGCTGACGATCACCGTCGACGGGCTCGCGCTCGCGCCGGTCAGGGTGTCGGCGCAGCTCGACGTCTCGGCGGTTGGGTCGCTCGGCATGCACGTCGTCGAGACGGCCTTCGGCACCGGCACCTCCTTCGAGAACGACGCGTTCGTCGACGTCGGCGAGCTCGTCCTCCGGCATCGTCGTCACCCTCGACTCGCTCGTCCTGCCCGAGAGCGTCAACGGCAAGCCGGTGGGCCGCGTGCTCATCGACCTGCCGTGGCCGACCCCGCCGGAGCTCGACCTGTGGAACGACCAGTCCTTCGGCCTGCACACGGTCGAGCTCGTCGGCGAGCTCGTCGCCCGCGAGAACGTCATCCTGTGGAACGGCCGGCCACCACTGGACAGCGGTGCATGAACCGCATGCGTGAGCGGCTCATCGGCTTCGAGAACGACCAGCGGCTGGGCACTCGCGCGCTGCCGATTCGTATGCGCTTCCAGCTGGACGGTTGGGCGATCATCGACGCTCGCGACCAGGAGCGGCACCTCAACGGCCACGCGGTCACGCAGTCGGTGCAGGGCCAGACGGTCCTGCGCCTGCCGACCACCGACGAGGTGGCGGGCGGTCGCTTCGAGATGTGGTTCTGGTTCGGTGGCGAGCAGCCGGGGGCCGATCTTCACGCGCTTCCGCATCGAGGACTTCTCGGGATCGACCCTGACCAAGATCACCCGCATGGCGACGGACGCGGGCGTGCCGGTCACGGTCATCGAGGAGGACGCCCCCGGCATACGCAAGAACACCGTGCTCGGCACGATCCCTCCGAGCGGCACCCAGCTGCTGCCGGGCCAGCCTCTGACGATCCGTGTCTCGAGAGGGGTGGGCGGCTGACCGCCGCCCGGTGACAGCCATGCCCCTCTTCTCGTGGTCGACGCCCGAGCGCACGACCGGGCCCGCCGTCGGTCGCGGCGTCGACCCGTCAGCGCCTCGCGGTCAGGGGGTGGCGCTCGATCCGTCGCTGCGGGCCGCGATGGAGCGCGGCTTCGGGCACGACTTCGGCGCGGTGCGCCTGCACGCCGACGAGGGGGCGTATGCCGCGACGCGGGCTGCCCGGGCCCGGGCCCTGACGATCGGCGCCGACATCGCTCTCGGGCCCGCCGTGGCACCGGCGACGGCGCGCGGGCGGCACACCTTGGCGCACGAGCTCGCGCACGTCGTGCAGCAGTCGCGGAGCGTGGAGGAGGTCGCGGGCGCGCGGGACACGCCGGGCGGTCACATCGGCACCGCGCATCATCGTGCGGAGCGGGAGGCCGACATCGCCGCGAGGCAGGTGCTCACGGGCGGGCGGGCCCGGGTGCGCGAGCGGCACCCGGTGGACGCCCAGTGCGAGGGCGAGGGGACCCCGGCGCCGGCGCCGGCTGCCGACCCCGGTCAGGTCATCCTCGGGGGTCTGTCGACGGTGGCGGGGCAGGCCAAGGACAACAACCCCGAGGTCAAGCGGCTCCTCATCCAGCCACTCACCCTGCGGGCCGAGCGCGAGTGGGGGCGGCTGCCGGTCGGCGAGCGCGCCGGGCTCATCGGCTTCGGGGCGGGCACGCTGGCGCTCTCCGGGGGTGCGCTGCTGGCCGACCCCCACGGGCGGCGGGTGCTTTCGGGGGTCAACCTCGCGACGCCGCTCACCCTCATCCCGGGGATGCCGCTGACTCATTTCAGCTACACCCTGCCGACCGGCGAGGGGGCGACGCAGCGCACCTACGGCTTCCGCACCAACTTCAGCTTCGACGCCCTGCTCGAGCCGGTGCGCCGCCGGCTGGGGTGGCAGGGGCTGACCTTGGGCGCCGAGATGACCTGGGCCTTCGACCCGCTGGACGACCAGCTGCGCATCCGTGAGGCCCGGGCCACGCTCGGCATCCTGCCGGGCGTCACCCTCTCGGGCGGCACCTATCCCGACCTGCTCGCCCCGCGGCAGGCCTTCCCGACGACGGGAGGCGGCACGGTCGAGTCGCGGCAGTCGCTGCCGGCCGCACCGCACGCGCCGACGCCCGACGTGCGGGTGATCCTCTCGGTCGACCTGCTGCAGCTCGGCCGGTCAGGCGTCATCCCCGGCCTGGGCGGACTCATCGGCAACTTCTAGGGCGTCGACGCGGGACGACGCCGCTGCCGTGGCCATGGAGCCGAGCCGCTCGCGGACGGGCGCAGACACCCCGGTTCAATGGACCCATGAGCTCACAGCTGCCGGCCCCGCTGCCCACCAACGACGCCATCGAGTGGACCGGCCAGCGCTATGGCCTCAAGCCCTACCTCGACCACCCCGCAGGCCTCGAGACCGCCAGCGCCGACGAGGTCGCCGCGATGGCGCCCACGCTCATCGAGGCCCTCGACGACCCCGACCGGTTCACCGTCGCGCACGTGCTGCTCACCCGGCTCTCACGGGTCACGCACGAGACCTTCCCCGGCTGGAACGGGCTCACTGTCGAGCTGGCGGTCGATGGCACGGCTCGGGTCGACCCGACCCAGCGCGCGGCGCTGGCCCGACGCTGGCGGGACTGGCTCAAGGCGGACCCCCACCCGTCCGAGCTGCCCGCCGATCACGGGAGCCGCACCCCGTAGAGCGCAGCCCAGTTGCGCCAGTCGAAGAACTGCCCCACCCCGCGCGCCGCGCTGTCACGCGACGCGGCGGCGGCGCCGGAGGGCCGCCGAGGTCGCCTCCCCCTCGCGGCTGCCGACGTCGTCGTCACCGAACGACGCGCCTGCCGCGTTGCGCTCATGCGCTCCTGCCGCCTCGGGTCGCGCGCGGCCCGCTCGCGGCGGCACGGCCGGTCTTGGCCAGCTCCCAGCGCACGGCGCGGGTCAGCTGGTCCATCGTCAGCTCGCCCCCGTCGTCGGCGGCGAGATAGGCGGCCTGGAGGGCGGCCGAGGCGATGCCGCCCCCGGAGAGGTCGGCCTCCGAGAGGCGCACGAGGTCGAGCTCGGTGTGCGGCAGGGCGGCGGGCAGCGCCTGCGACCACATGCGCAGGCGCGCGGCCCGGTCGGGGTAGGGGAAGGTGACGATGGCCGAGAGACGCCGGGTGAAGGCCTGGTCCAGGGCGCTGCGCGCGTTGGTCGTGAGCACGGCGAGGCCGGCGAAGGACTCGAGCCGCTGCAGGAGGTAGCCCACCTCGACGTTGGCGTAGCGGTCGTGGCTGTCCTTGACCTCGGACCGCTTGCCGAAGAGGGCGTCCGCCTCGTCGAAGAGCAGCACCATGCCGCCGTTCTCGGCGGCCTCGAACAGGCGCGAGAGGCGCTTCTCGGTCTCCCCGAGATACTTGTCGACGACCTGGCTGAGGTCGACGTGCACGAGGTCGAGCTCCAGCTCGTGGGCGATGACCTCGGCGGCGAAGGTCTTGCCGGTGCCGCTCGCACCGGCGAAGAGCGCCGCGGTGCCGAGCCCTCGACTCGTGCGGGCCGCGAAACCCCAGTCCTCGAGCACGGTCGAGCGGTGGCGCACGGCGGCCACGAGCGCCCGCAGCTGCTCGAGCTGCGTCTCGGGAAGCACGAGGTCATCCCATCCGGCGCGCGGGATGCGCACCCGGGCGAGGTTGCCGACGTCGGCGCGCGGCCGGCGGCGGCAGGCCGACCACAGGCGCCGTCCCTGGGCGACCTCGGCCGCGACGACCTCGACGTCGGCGACCGACAGGTCGAAGGCGCCGGCCGCCGACGCCACCTCCTGCTGGGGCACCTCGGCGCCCACCCGGTCGAGCGCGGCGGCGAGCGACCGTTGCCGGTCGCCCACCCCGAGGCGCGGCACCTCGAGCACCGGCAGCCCCATGCCGTCGAGCGAGGCGCCCCCGGGGCCTGTCGAGGCGAGCAGGACCAGCGGTGCGTCGCAGGTCGTCAGCGCGCGGCCGAGCCCGGTGACCGACACCCGGGCGTCGTGCAGGTCGTCGAGGTCGACGAGCCAGGCGACGCGGGCGAGCACGGTCTCGCGGACGAGGCGGCGCAGCAGCACGACGAGGTCGTCGGTGGTGGCCGCGAGGTCAGCGGCGCCGAGGAGCCTCGGGGCCAGACCGACGGCTGCGCAGGCTGCCGCCGCGACGGCCCGGGTGGTCGCGGGCTGTGGACCGTGCAGCACGACAGGGCCCGACGCGGCCCACCGCGACACGACCTCGCCAGCGACCGCGCCGAGGGTCGGGGGCAGCCAACCCGGGGCCGCGACGGGCTGGCTGAGGGCCGACAGGCGCTCGTCGAGCGCGGCGACGCCGACGAGGTGGTGCACGATGCGCTCGTCGGGCACGAGCGGGCTCGACAGCAGAGCGTCGGGGTCGGACAGCCTCAGCATGCCCCAGTGGCGCAGGGGCGCCTGGTGGGTCAGGGCGTCCCAGTGCGCACCGGGCAGGGTCGAGAGGGCAGTGCCGAAGCAGAGCCGGGGCTGCCCCGTGTGCTCGAGCAGCTCGCGCGCGACGTCGCCGACCAGGTCGGGGCCACAGGCCAGCAGCAGGGTCTGCCGCTCGAAGGCCGACAGCCCGAAGCCCGCCTCGATCTCGTCGAGAGCGCTCGCGCCGGGGATGGTCCGGCGCCGCTCGTCCAGGTGCGTGCGCGCGGCCTCCGCGTCACCACCGGCCACGAGGGCCCGCACGACGTCGAGCTCGGCGACGACGAGGTCGCGCTGCGACTCGGCGGAGGGAGCCGCGACCGCGCCCACGTCGGAGGGGGTCGCCGCCGTGCCCTCTGCGTCACCCTCGTCGTCGCTCACGGCGTCGTCACGGCAGGGTCACCGAGGGGCCGTCGTAGGTGTCGGCGCTCGACGTCGGCACGCTCTCGGCGCCGTCGACGATCAACCGCACCAGCCACGTGCCGGCCGTCAGCTCGGACCGGGCGACGTCGAGTCGCGTGACGGGAGCGTCGGCGGCGGGCACCGGGCCGAAGCTCGCCCCGACGAGCGGCGGATCGTCCGGCTGCCCCCCGGAGAGCCGTCCGAAGGACACCGTCGCTCGCTGCCCCTCCCGCAGGGGCGGCGTCACCGGCACCCGCACCAGGGTGGCTGTCGTCGTCACCGGGCCAGCCGTCGGCGCCACCATGACGGGCAGTCCCGATGACCGGTCGGTCACCCGCTCCGGGGTGCCGGCGACGGGGTCGGCAGGCTGGAGGCGGAGCACCTGCACGGCGTGCGCTCCGGAAGTCACCTCGGGCGTCAGCACG
This sequence comes from uncultured Actinomycetota bacterium, assembly GCA_963697735.1. GTDB lineage: Bacteria > Actinomycetota > Actinomycetes > Actinomycetales > Dermatophilaceae > Humibacillus. Next base: position 353,941 of record CAVOOZ010000002.1, read on the forward strand.
ACCGTGATGCGGGTCGTCGTCGAGTCGGTCGCGGGCACGAGCCGCACGCCCCCGACGGAGACGACGGTGTGCGCTCCCAGCAGCCCGCCGCCGGTGAGCACGAGCGTCGCGCCGGTGACAGCCGCACCCCCGCCCTCGACCTCGACGCCCTCGAGCCGGATCCGGGTGAGCGGCCGCACGGCCACGACCCGCTCACGCACCGGCAGCGCGCGCCGGGGCACGGCGTCGGCCTCGATCAGCACGACCGTCGCCGTGTAGGCGATCGAGAGCAGGTAGGGCGTGCCGAGCACGCCCCAGAGCTTCGACATCTCCTCGAGCGAGAGCGGGGTGGGGCTCACCTTGACGAGCTCGGCCTGGTCGGCGAGGTCGGCGTCGGCGAGGAAGCCCGTGGGGTCGGCGTCGTACTTGTCGATCGCGGCCTGGATGACGGCGGTGGTGAAGACGGGCGTCGAGGCGAGCGCGAGCGCCCCGCGGGCGAGCAGCCGCTGGGGCTCGAGCGCCTCCTCGTCGCCGTAGGCGGTGACGAGGTAGTGCAGGTCGAGCGCGGCGACCGGCCGGCGAGCGAGCGACCCGTCCCCGTGGCGGGTCGGCAGGTCACTGAGGTTCCACGCGTGGTTGGGGGTCACCTGGTAGAGGTAGACGTTGAGCCCCGAGGCGTCGTTGCCGACCGTGTCGGCGTCGCTCAGCTGAGCGGGCCGGTACGTCGTGACGTCGGCCCCGCCGACGGGGCCGGGCTGCGCACCGCCGAGCGCCTCGTGCAGGACGTGGCGCATCGTCGAGGTCACCGCAGCGATGGCGAGCGTGTTGCTCATGGGTCAGCCCGCCCCTCCCCGCCGCCGCTGGCGGTCGAGGTATGCCGTGTGGTCGACGGGGCGCGACCCCTCGGGCTCGCGGGTGGCTCGAGCCTGGGGCTGGACGGGCGGCTGGGCGGGCGGTCGGCGCACCTCGAGGTGGTCGATGTGCAGGTGCACCTCGGCGGTGGCCGGCACCTCGAGGGGCTCGATCGCGATGGGGGTGCGGCCGTCGCGCCGGGCTCGCTCGCGGTCTCCGGGGGCGACGGCGACGAGGCGGGCCACCTCCGCCTCGGTGAGGGCGCCGGCCTCGACCAGTGCCGGCCCGAGGTGGTCTGCGAGGAGCGCCGCCGGTGCGATGGTGCGCGAGGTCTCCGTGCGAGGGTCCATGCGACTCAACGACTCCCCCGGCCCCCGGCGCGGATCCCATTCTGCGGCAAGGAATGCATCGTGGACTGACGCGGGAGACGCTGTCGCCAGCGCACGCAGGGCGGCCGCCGCCGCCGACACGGCCGATGCGGTCGTCGCAGCGGGCCGGTGCTCGGCGCGGGGCGCGCCGGTCCGGGAGCGGCGTGCGGCCGGGGTCCTCGCGGTGGCGGGCTGGGTCTCGGGCTCCGCCGGGCTGGGGTCGGCGCCGAGCTGAGGCGGGGTGAGTGGCGGGACGACGCCCCGGGCACGTGACGAGGCGGCCGACCGGGCGGCGGTCGACGGAGGCCGCTGCCGTCGCTCCCCCAAGGGGTCCCGGTCGCGGTCGGCGCCGGTGAGAGGTGCAGGCAGACGCTCGTCGCCCCCGTGCGCGGCGCCGGTCGGTGAAGGTGCAGCGGGTCGCTCGGACTCACGTGTCGCCGAAGGGAGCTCTCCCGTCATCCGGGGTGCCGTGTCGATGGCACGGTCACTCTCGACATCGGCGGCAGGGAGGGCAGGCGCCCGAAGACCCGTGGAGCCGGGTTCGAAGCGGCTCGGCCGGCGCGCAACGAGCACCGGCGCGCGCTGGGTCGCTCGGGCGACGAGGCGGTCGAAGACGTCGCTCATCGGCCACCGCCTCTGCGGGCAAGGTCGAGGTAGGCCCGGCGACGCGCGTCCGAGAGCCGCAGCACGTCAGCCTCCGACCAGCCGAACGCCATGGCGAGCTCGGCGACGTCCGCGAGGAGGTCGCGCACCTCGTCGGCGACCCGGTCCGCGAGGAGGGCCACCGCGTCGACCTCGGCGGCGACGTCGCCGCCGCAGTCCGGGCAGTCCAACCGCACTGCGAGTGCTGATGCCCCCGCCAGCTCCTCGACGGCGGCGCTCACCCGCTCCTGGAGGGCAGGGTCGAGGGTCGCGGCCGCCACGCCGACCGGCCAGGTCACGCAGCGGTCGCGCAGGGCGGCCGAGGGCTGCGGGCTCGCGAGCGCCACGAGCAGGTCCTCGGTCGTGGGTCCGCGCACGACGACCCCGTCGACGGTGACCGCGCCACCACGAGCCGGTGCGGGCATCGCGTCGGTCGCGTCGGTCGCGTCGGTCGCGTCGAGCAGCTCGTCGAGGAGGAGAGGCACGTCGAGGACCGCTCCGCAGTCCGGGCAGGTGAGCACCGTCTGCACCTGCGGGCCGGCCCGCTCCCGCAGCTCACCCAGCGCTGCCCGCGCGGCGGTGGCGACCGGCATACGGACGGCGTCGGCGAGACCGTCGGCGGCCCCCAGCGCGACGAGCACCGCTGCCCCGCGGGCCACCGGCGACGTGGACGCCAGGGCCTCCCACAGCGCCAGCGTCTCGCCGGGCCGCGCGGGCATCACGGCTCGGTGAAGGACGGCTCGGTCGGCTCGGCGACGGCGTAGTCGCGCTCCCAGCCCTCGTTCTCGAGCTTGATCGTCTGGATCGCGACGCCGTTGGCATTGGCGTCGAGCTCGGGCATCGGCTGGTACTCCGAGACCCAGCAGCGATAGACCTTGTAGGCGATCGCGAGCTGACCGGCCTCGTTGTAGACCTCGATGATGAGGTCCTTGCGGAAGTCCTTGAGCGAGGTCTCGGCGCCGAGGCCGCTGCCGAAGTTCCACACCTTGTTGGCCCACTGCTCGAAGTCGATGTCGTGGGTGACGCCCCGCTCGAGGGTGATCGACTCGTACTCCGTGCGGCCCGGGGACTTGCGGCTGCTCGAGGGATCGCCGCCGTTGCGGTGCTTGACCACCTCGGTCGTCTTCTTCAGCGCACCGACCTTGCTGATGCCGGCGACGTAGCGGCCGTCCCACTTCACGCGGAACTTGAAGTTCTTGTAGGGATCGAATCGTGTTGCGTTGACCGAGAACTCAGCCATGGGAATGCCTCCTAGACGGTCGCCGCAGCGGTCTTCTGCTGGATCGAGATGATGACGAACTCGGCCGGCTTGAGCGGGGCGAAGCCCACCTGGATGTTGACGATGCCGCGATCGATGTCGTACTGCGTCGTCGTCTCTGCGTCGCACCGCACGAAGAAGGCGTCCCGGGGGGTCGTGCCCTGGAAGGCGCCCTTGCGGAAGAGGTCCTGCATGAACGCGCCGACCGAGAGCCGGATCTGCGACCACAGCGGCTCGTCGTTGGGCTCGAAGACGACCCACTGGGTGCCGCGGTAGAGGCTCTCCTCGAGGAAGAGGGCCAGCCGCCGGACGGGCACGTACTTGTAGTCATCGGACAGGGTGTCGGAGCCGCGCAGCGTGCGCGCACCCCAGACGACGGCGCCGACCTCACGGAAGGTGCGCAGGCAGTTGACGCCCACCCGGTTGAGCGAGCCGTTCTCGTCGTTCGTGAGGTTGACCGAGAGGTCGACCACTCCGGTCAGGCCGGCCTCGAGTCCGGCGGGAGCCTTCCAGACGCCGCGCGAGCCGTCCGTGCGCGCCATCACCCCGGCAACCGCACCGCAGGGCGCGAAGGTGTCGATCGAGCCGCCCCGCAGGGGGTCGGCCCGCCGGATGCGCGGGTAGTAGAGCGCGGCGTTGCGCGTCGCGATGCCGGTGATCCCGTTGGTGGCCGCCCAGGTCGCCGCGTCACCGACCGTGAGCACGGCCGGCGGGTCGACGACGAGGAAGGCCCGGCGCGTGACGGCGTAGGCGGCGGCCGTGGCCCACAGGTCCGGCGGCAGTTCGCCACCGGGTGTCGGCGGCGGCAGGCAGATGAGGTTGACGAGGTCGGTCTTCTCGAGCGCATAGAGGCCGCGCTTGCCGCTGTCGAAGCCGGCCCCCGCGTAGTCGTCGGCGTCGACGGCACCGCCGTCGTCCCCGACGTCGGCGGTGGCCACGGTGACCGTGCCCTCCGGGGGCCGCGCACCGGTCGGGGCCGCCGTAGCACGCACCAGCAGCGACGACTCGAGCATGCGGTCGACGCGCTGCGGCCCGTCGACGATCGTGACGTTGCGATAGACCTCGGCGGGCGCGCCCGGCCCGGAGCCCTCGCGGACGGTCAGGGTGAAGAGGTCGTCCGCCTCGACACCGGAGCCCTGCCCCTCGGCGATGTCGGCCGCGTCGGCGGGCTCGGGGTGCGTCACCTCGACCTGGAGCACGTCGGCCCACGAGCCGGGCCCGGTCGCCTCGAGCTGGAGCCCGCCCACGGCGAGCCGCGCGGTGGCCGCATCGGCGGGGGCGACGCGGACGACGAGGGCTGGTCCCCCGCCGTTCAGATAGAAGTCGCGGACGGCATACCCCATGCCGCTGCCGCGCCACAGGCCGCCGAAGCGCCGCTCGAACTCCGAGAAGCTGCTGATCGGCACCGGCTCGTCGACGGGTCCGCGCGGCGCCACCCCGACGAAGGCGGCGATCGCGGTCGCCACCCCGGTGACGGTGCGGCTGCCGCTCGGCACCTCGGTGATGTAGACGCCCGGATAGGTGGGGGTGATGGTCATGAGAGCTCCTTCGACGCCCGCGGTGGGGTGACCTGTCATGCCGAGCATCTCCGGCCTGCGTCACCCACCCGTCACCCTGCCGTCACGACACCCGCCCGGTCGCGGCGGAGGCGGCGCCTGCCTTTGACGGGGTGGTGACCCGGCGGTGACGCGAGGGCGGCACTCTCGAGGTCGACGGCCCGATGCGGCCGCGCCTCAATCCGGAGAAGGGACCGTCATGGTGCAGGTATCCGTGAGTGCCACCGTCAGCGTCCACGACGGGCCGATGCTGCCCGTCGGCGCCGAGCTCGAGCCCGACTCGTACGTCGTCTCGGGTGCCGACCTCGACGCCGCCGGCGGCACGGACGACTCGGCGGAGATCGCGCTGCTGCCGACGACCGGCGCCGTCGCGCTGCTCGCGCTGTCAGCCACCGGCGCCGACGGGGGTGCGGCCACCGTGACGGTGACACCCTCCAACGGTGCGACCGACGGCGACGACCTCACCGTCGAGGGCAGCCTGCTCGTCGCCAACCCGAGCGTGCTCGCCGGACTCGTCGCGGGCGGCCCGCGCACCCTGACGGTGACGAACACCGAGACGACCCCCACGCACGTCGAGATCGTCGCCTGCTTGGAGTCCTGACCACCCCTCCCCCGTCATCAGTCGAGTGCCCATTTCCTGACGCTCCCCAGCCCGTCGAGTGCCCACTTCCCCACGCGGTATGCCGGTCAGGAACCGAGCACTCGACCCCTAGGCGGACTCGCGCAAGGAGGTCAGCCTTCAGGCGGGGACGCGCAGGCGCCTCACCATCTCTCCGACGGCCACGGTGATGGAGTGCCCCAGGTGGATGCCGCCTTCGACGGCGTCCTGCTGGCTGCCGCCGAGGCCGATGACGAGCTGCGGGCGCTCGCGGCGCAGAGTGTCGACGATCTTCTGCGCCGGGGTGACGTCCTCGGGGCGCGGCACCGCGAGCACGATGCCGACGGCGCTGCGGGCCTCGACCGCGGTGACCCAGTCGGCGACCGGCAGGTCGGCTCCGACGTAGACCGTCGAGAACCCCACCCGCCGCGCGGCGACCGCGAACGCCAGCAGCCCCAGCTCGTGTCGGGCGCCGGGGGGCAGACCGATGATGAGCGCGGGTCCGTCGGCCCGGGTGGACGCGGCCTCGTAGGCGGCTGCGAGACGGCGCTGCACGGCATACGCGACGAGGTGCTCACCGGCGACGGTGAGGCGCCCGTGCGCCCACTCCTCACCGACCCGCCTGAGCGTCGGCATGAGCCAGTCGTCGATGACGTGCTCGAAGGTGCCGAGCGCGAAGCGGGCGTCGAGCACCGCCGACGCCGAGGCGCTGTCGAGGCGCTCGGCGGCGCGGATGAGTGCCTCCGCGTCCTCCGACTGGATGCCCGCACCGGGTGGGCGCAGGGTCGATACGGCGCCGTTGCGGCTGCGCTCGCCGGAGTCGCGCGAGGCGAGACGGTTGAGGGTCTCGGCGGCAGCCTCTCGTGCCGACCAGCCCTCGTTGACAAGGGAGTTCATGATGGCGAGGGCACGCACGTCGTCAGGCCCGTAGAGCCGGTAGCCGCCGTCGGAGCGTTGCGGGCTGACGACGCCGTAGCGGCGCTCCCACGCGCGCAGGCTCGCGACGCTGATGCCGGTCAGCTCGGCGGCTCGTTTGATGGTGTACATCGCGCTCCCAGGCCCCTAGGCCCCTCGGCCCAGCCGGCCGAGGGCATCCCGCATCCCCGCCTCCGCCTCGTCGCCGAGCTTCTTCAGCGCGGGGGCGAGGAGAGGAGCAACGAGCTTGGCCACGCCCTTGAACTCGAAGGCGGCGTGGTAGGTCACGGTGGTGCCCTCGCCCTCGCCCTCGACGGAGTGGCTGCGCATGAACGTCATCGTGTCGGTGGCGACCACGGTGGAGTTCTCGCCCCGCAGGGCGAACCGCTCACCCGGCACGTGCTCGATGACGAGGTAGTCGAGCTCGGTCTCGCGGCCGAGGAACTTCGAGACGTTGTGGTATCGGCTGCCGAGGCCCCCGTCGCCCGAGACCCGCTCGGTGCTCACCGTGCCGGGGTCCCACTCCTTCGTCGTCGTGAAGTCGCTGAGGTAGGCGAAGACCCCGTCGAGCGGCCGATCGACCGTGACGCTGCGAACGATGTCCATGCTTCTCCCAACCTTTGACAGACCTTGTACAACCACCTTACGGTGAGCGAGCAGGTTGGACAACGTACGCGGCCACATCCCATCCGCCGGCCACCCGCCGAACTCCATCCAACCCGTCCCGGACCGTCCCGGCACCGTCCTGACCCTGTCTCGACAGCCCTCGACAGCACCTGCGGCGACCCGGCCCCTTCGACGAGGAGACCTCGGTGAACCGCCCCACCCGCTCGACCCGCCCCACCGCGGCGGTGCGCCCCACCGCGGCGGTGCGCCGCACGCGGGAGTTCTACCTCGCCTCGTGGGAGGCCGGCTTCGCGACCGGCTACCTCGACGCGGCACAGGTCCGCCTCGAGCGCGGTGGTGCCGCGGCAGCGGTGGCGTGATGGCCGACGGGTCCCCCTCGATCCTGTGGTTCCGCCGTGACCTGCGGCTGAGCGACCACCCCGCGCTGCTCGCCGCGTGTGAGGCCTCCCCCACCGTGCTGCCGGTCTTCGTGCTCGACCCCCGCCTGCTCCGGACCGACACCCCACGCACGCGCAGGCTGCTCGCCTCCGTCGCCTCGCTGTCGAAGGACACGAGCGGCGCACTCGTCGTGCGACGGGGCGACCCCGTCGAGGTCATCCCCCGCCTCGCCGCGGAGGTCGGTGCGCAGCACGTGCACATCTCGCGCGAGACGACCCCCTACGGCCGGCGCCGGGACGAGCGGGTCGCGGGCGCGCTGGGCGCCGACGGTGTCGAGCTCGTCACCACCGGGACGCCGTATGCCGTCGGGCCGGGTCGCATCGTCAACCAGTCCGGCACGCCCTACCAGGTCTTCACGCCCTTCTCCAAGGCGTGGCGCCGGCACGGCGCGCCCGCTCCGGCTGAGCGGCCCACGCGCCTCCCGTGGTTCCGGGGCGAGGTGCGCAGCGACGACCTGCCCGAGGGTGCAGGCCCCGAGCCCGGCACGCACGCGGGCGAGAGGGTGGGTGAGAGGGCGGCCCGCGAGCGATGGGCCACCTTCCTCGAGAGCGGCCTCACGGCATACGGCAAGGAGCGCGATCGACCCGACCTCGACTCGACGAGCCGGATGTCGGCGGCGCTGAAGTACGGCGAGATCCACCCGCGCACGATGCTCGCCGACATCGCCGCGCGGCCGGGTGGCAGCTCACCGGGGGCCGCCACCTACGTGGCGGAGCTCATCTGGCGCGAGTTCTACGCCGACGTGCTGTGGCACCACCCCGGGTCCGCGTGGCACGACCTGCGCCCCGAGCTGTCCAAGCTGCCCTATGACGAGGGCCCGGAGACCGACCGGCTCGTCGACGCCTGGCGTGATGGCCGCACGGGCTACCCCATCGTCGACGCCGGCATGCGCCAGCTCCTCGAGGAGGGCTTCATGCACAACCGCCTGCGGATGATCACAGCGAGCTTCCTCACGAAGGACCTCCACGTCTGGTGGCCCGTCGGCGCACGCCACTTCCTCGACCACCTCCTCGACGGCGACATCGCCTCCAACAACCACGGCTGGCAGTGGGTCGCCGGCACGGGCACCGACGCCTCGCCCTACTTCCGAATCTTCAACCCGGTGACGCAGGGCAAGAAGTTCGATCCGGACGGCGACTACGTGCGACGGTGGGTGCCGGAGCTGCGCCATCTCACCGGAGCGGGGGTCCACGAGCCGTGGAAGCACGCGAACGGGTACGACAACGACTACGCCCGCCCCGTCGTCGACCACGACGAGGAACGCAAGGAGACCTTGGCGCGCTACGCGGCGGCGCGACGGTGAAGCCGACCCGGCACCGCGACCCCATCCTGCGGCATACCGACGATCACGAGGAGTTGCGGTGAGAGGCCCGATCGGCGAGCTGCGCGCCTTCCTCGACGCAGCCCTGCGCGACCCCGTCGACGGCCAGCGCGAGGACCCGCCCGAGGCGCGCACGCGACGGCGGGTGGTCGTCGCCGTCACCTTCGTCGTCGGCTCGATCGTGCTGGCGTGGGCCCTGCGGATCCCCGCGGGCGACCCGCTCTTCTATCCCGCCTCGCTCACCCTGGCCGCCGTCTGGGGGGTGGGCGCGTTGGCGTCGGGTCCGCTCCACTTCGGCCGCGGCCACACCCGGAGCGGCGAGCGCGAGGCGCGCCCGATCGTGCAGTCGCTCGCGCTCGGCACCCTGCTGCTCGCGATCTTCCTCGTCGGGTCGCTCGTCGTGGCCCGCATCCCCGTGCTGCGTGAGCCCGTCGACGAGCTGCTCGACCACGCCCGCTTCGGGTCGCTGCCCGTCGTGCTCGGCATCACGATGGTCAACGGCGTCGTCGAGGAGCTCTACTTCCGCGGCGCGCTGTATGCCGCCCTGCCGTCGCACGCGGTCACCGTCACGACGGTGCTCTACGCCCTGACGACGATCGGCAGCGGCATCCCCCTGCTCGTGCTCGCGGCCGCCATCCTCGGCCTCGTCACCGCCCTGCAACGCCGGGTCACCGGCGGCATCCTCGGACCGATCATCACGCACGTGACGTGGTCGACCGGGATGCTCCTGCTCCTCCCACCCGCCCTCGAGCTCACCAGGTGATCGCATGACCTCCTCCCCCACCACTCCTTCCGACGACGCCGGACGCAACGTCGGACGCACGGCCCTCGTGACCGGCGCGTCCGGCTACGTCGGTGGACACCTCGTGCCGCGACTGCTCGAGAACGGCTGGACCGTCAGGGTGCTGACCCGCCACCGGTCCTCGCTCGACGACCGGCCGTGGATCGACCGGGTCGAGGTGGCCGAGGGCGACGTCTCGAGTGAGCGCGACATGCGCGAGGCGCTCTCTGGTGTCGATGCGGCGTGGTATCTCGTGCACTCGATGGACGACTCGCCCGACTTCGAGCAGCGCGACCGCGACGCGGCGACGACCTTTGCCGAGGCGGCGGCCAAGGAGGGCGTCTCGCGCATCGTCTACCTCGGCGGGCTCCACCCGGACGACGAGGAGCTCTCGCCGCACCTCGCGTCGCGTGTCGAGGTCGGTCAGATCTTCCTCGACGCGGCGGTGCCGGCAGCGGTGCTGCAGGCCGCTGTCGTGCTGGGCGACGGCTCGGCGTCCTTCGACATGCTGCGCTACCTCACGACCCGTCTGCCGGCGATGGTCGCCCCGAAGTGGCTCGAGAACAAGATCCAGCCGATCGCCGTCGACGACGTGCTGACGCTGCTGGCCGGTGCGGGCGAGCTGCCCTCCGAGGTCAACCGCACCTTCGACATCGGCGGCGACGAGGTGCTGACCTACCGCGAGATGATCGCCCGCTTCTCCGACGCGACCGGGCGCCGGCGGCCCTTCGTCGTCACGGTGCCGGTGCTGACCCCGCGCCTCGCGAGCCACTGGGTCGGGCTCGTCACGCCGATCTCGGCAGGCCTCGCCAAGCCGCTCGTCGGCAGCCTCGTGCACGAGGTCGTCGCCAAGGAGCGCGACATCGACGACTACGTCGACGTGCCGGGCGGCTACATCGACTTCGACACCGCCGTGCAGTCGGCGATGCGCACGGCCCGGCCCGACACGGCGCTGCGCAACCTCGCCCTGACCTCCGCCGCCACGGTCGCGACGGCAGTCGTGGGGTCGCTGGCGACCAAGCCCGACTCCACGTGGTATCGCTCGCTCGACCTGCCCGCCTGGCAGCCGCCGCCCGCCGCGTTCCCCGTCGTCTGGACGGCCCTCTACGCCGACATCGCGGCCAGCTCGGCGGCCGCCCTCAACGGCTACGACAAGGCCGGGGACGCGGACGGCCGCTCGGCCTACCTCAAGGCGTTCGGCACCAACCTCGCGCTGAACGCCGCGTGGAGCGCGGTCTTCTGGCGCTCCCGCCGCCCGTGGGCAGCCGCCGCGCACGCGGCTCTGCTCACCGCGAGCTCGGCCGACCTCGCCCGCCGGGCCGGGCAGTCGAGCAAGGGCGCCGGCATCGCCCTGTCTCCGTATGCCGTGTGGTGCGGTTTCGCGACCGTCCTGTCCACCGCGATCGCCCGCCGCAACCCCCGCTGAGTGTTCACCAGGTCGAGTGCGCCGTTCCCGACACCCCGACCCCGTCAGGAAGTGAGCACTCGACGGGGTTGATGGGGGTGGCTAAGGGGTTCTAGCGTTTTTCCGATAGAGCCGCATACTCCGGCATCGACAGGCGTCACGCCGTTGCGGGGTGCCGCGTGAAGGTCCTGCGGTAGGTGAGCGGCGCGACGCCCACCTGGCGCTGGAAGTGGTGGCGCAGCACGGCCGCCGTCGCGAAGCCGCTCTCGCGGGCGATGCGCTCGACGTCGAGGTCGGTGGTCTCGAGCAGGTGCCGGGCGCGGAGCACCCGCTGCGCCGTGAGCCACTGGTGCGGCGTCGTGCCGACCTCGGCGCTGAACCGCCGCGCAAAGGTGCGTTCCGACATCGCCGCCCTCCGGGCGAGCGTGGCCACGGTGTGGTCACCGTCGAGGTGCTCGAGCACCGAGTCGAGCACGTCCTGCAGGCTGTCGCAGGGCTGCTCGGGCACGGGGGTCTCGACAAACTGCCGCTGCCCACCCGCACGATGCGGCGGCACGACCATGCGCCGGGCGATCCGCGTGGCCACCTCGGAGCCCAGCTCGGAGCGCACGAGGTGGAGGCAGGCGTCGATGCCGGCCGCCGTGCCCGCGCTCGTGACGATCGGCCCGTCCTCGACGTAGAGCACGTCGAGGTCGACGTCGGCGCCGGGGCACACCTCGGCCAGTCGGGCGGCATAGCGCCAGTGGGTGGTGCAGGCGCGACCGTCGAGCAGGCCGGCGGCTGCGAGCGTGAAGGCGCCGGAGCAGACAGACAGGATCCGCCCTCCGCGGTCGACGGTCTCGCGCAGGACCTGGAGGATCTCTGGCTCGAAGGGCCCCTCGACACTGCCGGCCGGCACGGCGACGAGGTCGGCGTCGCGGGCCGCGTCGAGCCCGTGCGTGGCGACGATCCCGATGCCGCTCGTCGAGCGGATGATCTCGCCGGGACGCGAGGCGCACACCCGGAAGTCGAACGCCGGCACGCCGTCATCGGTGCGGTCGATGCCGAAGACCTCGCACAACACGCCGAGCTCGAAGGCGGCGACCGGCTCCTGCACGACGACGGCGATGGTGCTCAACATGGACCCATCGTGCCACGATTCTGGCAGGAAATCGACGTAAGCCGACAGATCTGCCACTCGTGGCGGAAAGAAGGTGCGCGCAGACTTTCTGCCATGGACATCCTCATCGCCCTCGCCGCCCTCATCGCCCTCATCGCCGCCCTCGGTCCGCACCACCGTCGCACCTCCGGCCTCCCCCGTGCACCCTTGGGAGCAGACCTCGAGGTCGACCATGACGCCGACCGCGTCGTGCACGACACCCTCGCCCGACACGACGGCACGCGCTGACGCGCTGACGCGCTGACGCGGCCACCCTCTCGGTGTTGCACTGCACCCTCCACATAAGTTAGCGTTGTGATCATGCAAAGCCTTGGTTATGTGAGAGCTCGTCCTGGGATGCGATGTCGCTCGGGCGTCTGACCCGCCCGACGACACCCCTGCTGCCCACACTGCTCCTCACCTGACCGAAAGGCATGACCATGACCCGCGGCGCCCAGCGCACCACCGTCCACCTTGCCGACACCGCCCGCCGGCTGGCCCGCCAGCGCACGCTCTGGCAGGGCCTCGTCGACTTCGACCCCATCTCGCGCTACTACGCCCGGCTGCACGCCGACGCGGACCACGAGGCATGGCTGCTCACGTGGCTCCCCGGCCAGGGCACGCCGTGGCACGACCACGGCGGCAGCGCCGGCTCGTTCGTCGTGCTCCAGGGCGTGCTCACCGAGGAGGTCGCCGGCTACCGCCAGGCCGCTGACCTCGACGGCACGCAACGGGTCTCCGGGTCCGGGGTGCGCCTCACGCCCGGCGACCAGCGCACCTTCGGCACGCGCCACCTTCACCGCGTCACCAACATCGGGCCGGACCCAGCCGTCAGCCTGCACGTCTACGCCCCCAAGCTGACGGCGATGACGAACTACCGCGAGGTCGAGAACGTGCTCCAGCCCGTCGAGGAGTCGATCATCGGAGTCGACTGGTGACCGTCGACGGATCGGCTGGCGCCCGCACCATCGACGACGTGCTTGCGGACGCCCGCTCGCGCCTGCGGCGCCTCAGCCCGGCGGAGGCGGAGGCCGCCCACCGCGCCGGAGCCGTGGTCGTCGACATCCGTCCGGCCGCCCAGCGCGCCTCCGAGGGCGAGCTGCCGATCGCGACGGTCGTCGAGCGCAACGTCCTCGAGTGGCGCTTCGACCCGACGAGCGATGCGGCCCTCCCGTTCGCGCACCACGACCTCGAAGTCGTCATCCTCTGCCAGGAGGGCTACACCTCCAGCCTGGCGGCTGCCGCCCTGCAGGACCTCGGCGTCCACCGCGCCACCGACGTCATCGGGGGGTATGCGGCGTGGCGCGCGTGGCAGGGCACCGTCACTCAGGCGCCCGAGCACGCCCGATAAGCAGTCGACAGCAGGTGCGGAGCCTCGTCAGGATCGCGGGATGACGAGCAGCGACCTGTGGGACGAGGACACCGCCCAGCGCTACGACGACGGCGCCGCCGACATGTTCGCGCCGGAGGTGCTGCACCCGACGGTCGACTTCCTCGCCGACCTCGCGGGTGCGGGCCCCGCTCTCGAGCTCGCCATCGGCACCGGCCGGGTGGGGGTGCCGCTCGCCGCGCGCGGCATCCCGGTGACGGGCATCGAGCTGTCGGCGCCGATGGTGGCCAGGCTGCGACAGAAGGTCGACGAGGCAGCCCTGCCCGTCGCCATCGGCGACATGGCGACGACCACGGTGCCCGGAGACTTCACCCTCGTCTACCTGGTCTTCAACACCATCGGCAACCTGCGCACCCAGCAGGAGCAGGTGGACTGCTTCCGCAACGCAGCCCGACACCTGCGCCCTGGCGGCCGCTTCGTCGTCGAGCTCTGGGTGCCGCCGCTGCGGCGCTTCCCTCCGGGGCAGGTGGGCGTGCCCTTCGACATCACCCCGCAGCACCTCGGCTTCGACACCTACGACCTGGCGACGCAGCAGGGCACCTCGCACCATTACACGACCGGTGACGGCGGCTCGATTCGCTACGGCGCCAGCAACTTCCGCTACATCTGGCCGGCCGAGTGCGATCTCATGGCGCAGCTCGCCGGGCTCGAGCTCGAGAACCGCTGGGCCGACTGGAGCCGGAGCCCTTTCACCTCCGACAGCGAGAGCCACGTCTCGGTCTGGCGCAAGCCGTAGAGCCTCTCAGTGCCCGGGGCCGACGACCATCTTGGCCCGCTCCGACTCGTGAGCCCCACCCTTGGCCGCCAGGGTCGTGCAGGCGTCCTCGATGTCGCGGGCCAGGGTGTCGACGTGCTCGCGACTCATCGTCTCCTTGACGAGGGCCCGCATGATCGTGACGTCCTGGGCGTCGGGCGGCAGGGTGTAGGCAGGGACCATCCAGCCGCGCTCGGCGGACAACTGCCAGGCGATGTCGAACTCGTCGTAGGGGTGGTCGCCGGCCAACCGGAAGGCGACGAGCGGGAGCTGCTCCTCGTCACGCCCGATCAGCTCGAAACGGCCCATCGCCTCGAGCTTGTCACCGAGCAGGCGGGCGTTCTCCTGCATGTTGCGCATGATGTACGTGTAGCCCTCGCGGCCGTAGCGCACGAAGTTGTAGTACTGCGCGAGCACCATGGCCGACCCCGTCGAGAAGTTCAGCGTGAAGGTGGAGTCGGTCTTGCCGAGGTAGTTCTCCGTGAAGACGAGGTCCGGTGCGAGGTCGGACACCTCCCGGAAGATGAGCCAGCCGATGCCGGGATAGACCAGGCCGAACTTGTGTCCGGACACGTTGATCGAGCGCACCTGCTCGAGCCGGAAGTCCCAGGGCGAGTCCGGGTAGAGGAACGGCCAGACGAAGCCGCCGCTCGCCCCGTCGATGTGCAGGGGGACGTCCAGGCTTCGCTCCTGCTTGATCTGCACGAGGAGGTCGTTGATGCCGACGATGTCGTCCTTGTGGCCGGTGAAGGTCGTGCCGAGCACGGCCGCGACACCGATGGTGTTCTCGTCGAGGTGCGGCGCGACGTCCTCGGGACCGATGGTGTACTTGCCGGGCTGGAGCGGCACGATGCGCGGCTCCACGTCGAAGTAGCGGCAGAACTTCTCCCACACGACGTGCACGTCTCCGCCGAAGATGAGGTTCGGCCGCTCGGTCGAGCCGCCCTCGGCCCGGCGACGGGTGCGCCAGTTCCACTTCAGCGACAACCCGCCGAGCATGATCGCCTCGGACGAGCCCTGCGTGCGCGCCCCGGTCGTCTCACCGGGGGCGTGGAAGAGGTCCGCGAGCATGCGGATGCACCGCTGCTCGATCTCGGCCGTGCGAGGGTACTCAGCGTGGTCGATGAAGTTGCGGTGCAGGTTGTCGGCGATGATCCGCTGGGCTTCCGGCTCCATCCAGGTGGTCACGAAGGTCGCGAGGTTGCGGCCCGGGTCGCCCTCGAGCGCAAGGTCCTCGGCCACGAGCCGCATGGCGTCGAGCGCAGTCATCCCGCCATCGGGGAACTCCCGGCTGGGCACCTCCTGGGTGGCGAAGCGGTTGCCGTACAGGGCTGCGGCGGCGTTGATCTCGGACGGTGTGGCCATGATCTTCTCCTTGGAGTGGACGGGCGTTGAGGTCAGAGGGTGCGAGGTCAGACCGCTCGACGACAGAGCGTTCACGGCCAGCGGTTCAGGCCGTGTCGAGATCGGGCGGGGTCAGGGTCCGGACAGGCGCGAGGGCACGGCGCCACGCCGGCAGCACGAGGGCAGCGCCGACGAGGAAGCACACGGCGCCCCAGAAGGTGCCGGCGACGGCGAGGTGCGCCCCCCACAGCTCGTCGGTGCTCGGCACGACATAGCTGGCGACGGCGGAGGCCATGAAGAGCACGGAGCCGAGCATGTTGAGCCAGGCAATGCTCCACGGCAGCGATCGCGGCTGCACGCTGAAGAACCGGTGTGAGACCGCGAGGACGCCGATCGCGCTCGAGACGAGGAAGAGCACCGACCCGAAGAGATCCGGCCGCCACACGTAGCGGTCGGCCTCGGCGGCCGTCGCGTTGTGCGTCAGCGCCGCCGCCGTGCTGAGGTTGAAGAACACCGTGCCGGGGAGCTGGACCGCGGCGGCAAGCCAGGCGCGGTCGTGCGGCAGCCAACCCCAGAGGCGCACGGGGACGGGCGAGTGCTGGGTCACCTCGTCGACGTGGGTCGTCGCCGGGCTCTGCGCCTGGACGAGCTGGGCATAGGACGCGCTGGTGAAGAAGATCGACCCGATCACGTAGGTGATGCTGTCGACCCAGCCGCCGATCGCGTCGAGGTAGGCGGGCACGGAGCCGAGGATGAAGCATGCGGAGCCGACCATGAACAGCCACGCGATGGTCGCGTTGAGGCGTTCGGGTCGCGCGGTCATCCGACCTCAGTCCGCCTCGGCCGACGGGGACGGCCCCGGAGTCGGGAGCACGGCCGTGACGACGAACGACACGACCACAGCGACGATGACCTGGGGGGTGATCATGAGCCCGTCGGCGCCCATCAGCAGCGTCGCGAGCAGGACGGAGGTCAGGGGCAGCCGGAGCATCGCGCAGCACATGGCGCCGATGCCCGTGCCGATGGCGGCCGCCAGCTCCATGCCGGGCAGTCCGCTCACCGCGACGCCGAGCACGGCCCCGAGAAACATCGCCGGGAACACCGGTCCACCGCGGAAGGCGCTCAGCGACAGCCCGTAGGCGATGCCCTTGAAGAGACCGAGGAGCAGGAGCACGCCGAGCGAGTAGCCGGCGGCGTCGGCGACGAGCTCGGGCAGCGCATCCTGGCCCGAGAAGAGCACCTGGGTGAACGGGTGACCCGTGGTCAGCTGGAACGTCGTGGCGCACAGCCCGATGAGCACACCGAGTGAGACCGTCACCGGCACGCGCCTGCGGTGAACGTAGGGACGCATGGTCAACCCGACCCACCTGATCGCCCAGCCGAGCACCGCGCCGAGGATGCCGACCGGAACCGCCCACAGCAGCGACGCCGCGGTGGGCGCGACCCCCGGCGGCACGGTGGGCAGCGCAAGCGAGAACGTGCCGAGGCCGGTCCAGGCATCCATCCCCACGAAGACGAGCGCCCCGATGCCGGAGGCGAGCAGACCGGGGAGGGCGACGAGGCTCAGGGTCGCGCCGGCGATGCCGGCCGCCTCCATGATGAGGAAGGCGCCCAGCAGCGGCGAGCCCAGCAACGTGCTGACGGCGGCAAAGCTTCCGGCGGAGGCCATGATCGTCACTGCCATCGGCGGGGCGTCCCGCTTCACGAGGCGCACCGTGACCGCCGCCAGGCCGCCGCCGATCGCGATCAGCGGAGCTTCCGGGCCGAGGACCGCCCCGAGTCCCAGGGTCGCCAGAGATGCGACGAGGATGCCGGGGAGGTCGCGGCCCGTGGCTGGTCCGGTGCCCGTCTGGAAGCCCAGTGCGGGCGAGTGGCCCGCCGTGCCGGGCAGCCGACTGATCGTCACCGCCACGAGCAGCCCGCACAGTGCCAGCCAGGGCACGGGCCACCAGGCCGGGGTGCTCCCGTCGAAGAGCCCGGACGGGAGGTCGCCGAAGAGGTAGGTCTGGAGCCACCCGGCGAGCGCGAGGAAACCGTAGGCGGCCACCGAGATCGGGATGCCGATCAGCGCCGCAAGCACCAGCGCGGACAGGTAGGCCTTGGACCGGACGATGCTCGCTGGGTCGAGCGTGGTCGGTGGGGTCGGCGAGGTCGCGTCAGTCACCCCGAAGTGCCTCCTCACACGAGCGAGCTCGGCGCTCGCGGTGGGGACGTGCATGCAGTGCCAACCTAACGCCACACGGGGCCCCGCGGGGACGATCGGCGAAGACAGGGTGGCGCGGTGAGCGGCCGCCGCTCACCCCCCGCGTCGTGAGCGGAGGCCGACCCGCGCAGACTCACGGCGCACGAGCTCACTCAGCCGGTCGAGCGCCGACGACGGCAGCCGCCAGCGCTGCCAGTAGAGCGGCACGTCGACGTGGTCGCGCGACCCGAGGCGCACGAGGTCGCCAGTGGCGAGCAGGGGTGCCAGCTGGCCGGTGAGCAGGGCTCCCCAGCCCAGCCCGGCAGCCACCGCCGTGACGAAGCCCGCACCGTCGGGCACCTCGTGGGTCGGCGGTGGCGACGTCACCCCGTGGCGGTCGAGGATGCGCTGCTGCAGGTCGTCCTTGGCATTGAAACGCACGACCGGCATCGCCGACCAGTCGATGCCGCGGCTGCCGCGGCCGCCCCGGTGTCGCTCGAGCAGCGCCGGCGTCGCGGCGGGTACGTAGCGCAGCGTGACGAGCGGCTCGGTCGAGCAGCCTTGCACCGCAGCGGGATCCGAGGTCACGGCCCCCAGCACCTCACCCGAGCGGAGCAGTCGCGCCGAATGGTCCTGGTCCTCGACGTGCAGTCGCAGCACGACCTCGTCCCACCCGGCGCACGCCGCGAGGACCCCGCCGAACCACGTCGACAGCGAGTCGGCGTTGACAGCGATGGGCAGTTCGACGCGCGAGCCTCCCGGTGGCGCGAGCTCCGCCATCGTCTCGGCCGCGAGCAGGGCCTGCTGCCGGGCCAGCCGCACGAGGGACTCACCGGTCGTCGTCGCCCGGCACGGCGAGGTCCGCACGACGACGACGTGACCGACCTCCGCCTCGAGCGCCTTCACCCGTTGGCTGACGGCAGACGGGGTGACGTGCAGGCGTCGGGCAGCGGCCTCGAAGGTCCCGCTGTCGACGATCGCGAGCAGGGTGGCGAGCTGGTCGGGCTGCAGACGCATGAAGCAATGCTAATCATCCACCAGAAACCTTCGCTTCCCTGAAGCGCGCCGTGCCGCCTACCGTCACTGCGTGACCTCCTTCCTGCCCGGCTTCCTCACGATGGCCTCCCTCATCGTGGCCATCGGGGCGCAGAACGCCTACGTGCTGCGCACCGGACTGGCCCGGGCGCACGTCGGCCTCGTCGTCGCGGTGTGCGCCATCTCCGACGCACTGCTCGTCGTGGCGGGCGTGCTGGGCGTGGGCCGTCTCGTTTCGGCCAACCCCGCGGTGCTCACGTGGGTGCGGTGGGTCGGGGCGGCATACCTCATCGGTTTCGGCATCTCGTGCCTGTGGCGCGCGCGACGACCGAGCACCCTGACGCCCGGCGCCGCGGTGGCGGGCCGCGGCAGCGTGCTGGCGACGGTGCTCGCCCTCACGTGGCTCAACCCGCACGTCTACCTCGACACGGTGCTGCTCGTCGGGTCGCTCGCCAACCAGCACGGGCCGACCGGTCGCTGGTGGTTCACGGCCGGCGCGGCCATCGCAAGCGTCGCCTGGTTCACCGGTCTCGGCTACGGCGCGCGGGTGCTCGCGCCCGCCTTTGCGCGGCCGGTCACCTGGCGCGTGCTCGACGTGGTCATCGGTCTCGTCATGTTCGCGATCGCCGCGGTGCTCCTGCTCGGCTGAGGTGCCTCAGCGGGTTGCCTCAGAGCGGGAGGCGGCCCGAATACGTCGTTCTCCCGATGTGGCCCCCTACCTCAGCCGCCGACTCTGGAGAGGTCAGCACAAGGCACGAGCAGAGGAAGCACCATGAACACCATCTGGACCGACTACCGCGTCGTCAAGACCGAGATCGCCGCCCGCTACCCGGTCCGCCACCAGGTCCGCCGCGACTCGTCGCTCGAGATCATGCGGCGCACGCTGGCGCGGCGCAGCCGCGAGGAGCTGGACCCCGGTCACCGGCGGTGAGCGCCGCAGCAGCGGCCCCGCCGGCAATGCCGGTGCCGCCGTCGACGGACTACGCCATGATTTCGCGTATGCCGCTGCGCACCGGCTCGCTCATCGGCCGCGACGCCGACCTCGCCCACCTCACCGACGCCGTCGGGCTCCACCCCCCAGAGGGTGCCGAGCCCGGTGGCGTCGTGGTGCTGTCCGGCGACGCCGGCATCGGCAAGTCACGGCTGCTCACCCAGCTGCTCGCCGACGCTGCAGAAGCGGGCTGGTCGACGGCCGTCGGCCACTGCGTCGGTCAGGCCGGCAGCTCCCTTGCCTACCTGCCCTTCGTCGAGCTCGTCGGAGCTCTCGACAGGGCTCAACCCGAGGTCGTCGACCGGGTGCTGACAACGCATCCCAGCCTGCGCCACCTGCTCCCCGGCCGCCGCTCCGAAGCGCTCGAGGGGCCTCACGCGACGCCCGATCCGCCGGATCGCGCCGGTCCCGAGGGCCCGACCGACCCTGGCCAGGTGGCCGAGGCGGTCCACACCCTGCTGACCGCGTGCGGCGCGGAGCACCCTGCCCTCGTCGTCGTCGAGGACGTGCACTGGGCGGACCACTCCTCCCGCGACCTGCTGACGCTGCTCCTGACCCGCGGCTTCGGCACGGCGGTCGGCCTCGTCGTCAGCTATCGCTCCGACGACCTGCACCGCCGGCACCCGCTCCACGACACCCTCGCCGTCTGGGCACGCATCGCCGGGCTGGACCACGTCGACCTCGCGCCGCTGCCGACCGCCGCCGTGCACGAGCTCGTCGGCGGCCTCGAGGGCGCTCCCGACGACATCGTCACTCTCGAGGAGATCACGCGTCGCTCCGAGGGCAACCCCTTCTTCGCCGAGGAGCTCGTCGCGAGCGCGGCGGCCGGCCAGTCGCTCACCGGTGGCCTGAGCCGCGTGCTGCGCGCCCGCGTCGACCAGCTCGACGGCACGACGCAGCGGGTGCTGCGCGTCATCGCACTCAAGGGCGGCCAGCACCTCGGGCACGACCTGCTCTCACGGGTGGCCGGCCTGCCCGACGAGACGCTCGAGGCCGCGCTCGCCGAGGCCGTCGAGCGCCACGTCCTCGAGGCGTCGTGGCCTCCGGCCTACACGTTCCGCCACGCTCTCCTCGGGGAGGCGGTCGCCGACACGCTCCTGCCCGGCGAGCGGCTGCGCCTCCACCGGGCGTATGCCGCCGTGCTGGCCGAGCATCCCGCCCTCGCGCCTGCCTCCGAGCTCGCCCGCCACGCCGCTGCGGTTGGAGACCTGCCGACGGCGGTCGCTGCGAGCCGTGCGGCAGGCGAGGCCGCGATGGCGGTCGGTGGTCCGCAGGACGCGCTCCAGCACTTCGAGCGGGCCCTCGACTGGCTCGCTGAGGACGACCCCGAGCGTGACGC
The DNA here is from genome assembly GCA_963697735.1 of uncultured Actinomycetota bacterium. Lineage (GTDB taxonomy): Bacteria > Actinomycetota > Actinomycetes > Actinomycetales > Dermatophilaceae > Humibacillus. The sequence goes on from CAVOOZ010000002.1 coordinate 374,854, forward strand.
GCTGACCCTGCGGGCCTCTGCAGCGGCCATGGTGGCCGGCGAGCCGGTGCGCGCCATCGACCTGCTCCGCGATCGCCTCGACCATCCCGGCGCGGCACAGGCCCCCGAGATGCGCGCCGACCTGCTCGCCACGCTCGTCCTGCGCGCACGCATCGTCGACCTGCCGATCGACGCCCTCGCCCTCACCGACGAGGCCGTGGCGCTGATCGGCGAGGTGGTCGACGAGCGACGCGTGCGAGTGCTCGTCGCGCGGTTGCAGGCCCTCGTCGACATGGACCGCTACATGGATGCCACCGTCGTCGGCACCGAGGTGTCGATGCTTGCCGAGCGGCTCGGCCTGCGGCGCGTGGAGGCCGAGGTGCGCACGATCATGGCAAGCGTGCTCGAGGCGCAGGAGGACCTCGACGCCGTCGACCAGCACCTGCGGGCGCTGGCGAGCGAGGTGCCGGACGACGACCCCCTGCGACTGCGCGTGCTCCACCAGCTCGCGGGCGATCGCGCACCGCCGCGGTGACCTGCCCGGTGCCCTGGAGCACTACGACGCCGGCGCCCGGGCAGCCCGGCGCATGCACCGAGAGTGGGCGCCATGGGGCCAGGAGTGCCGCCTCCTCGGCGGGTTGACGGCCTACGAGCTGGGCGACTGGGACGGGGCCCAGCACCGCCTCGACCTCACCGGACGTGGCGGCACCGCAGCCGGGTCGTGCGATCTTCACCGGCGCGCTGCTCTTGATCAGTGCCGGCCGCGGGAAGCCGGTCGACCCCGCGGTCCTCACCGAGCTGCGCGAGTGGTGGCCGGTCGACGGCCTGTGTGTGGTGATGACGGTCATGCCCGGGATCGACCTGCGCGGTCAGGCCGGCGACGTCGCCGGGCTGCTCGAGCTGGCCGAGGCCGCCGAGCGCAGTCTCGACCGCGCCTGGGGCGACTACTACGCAATCGTGCGCATCGCCGCTCTCGTCGCCGGCCAGGTCGCGAGCGCCTGGGCGCGGCTCGACCCTGGGCTGAGAGACCGCGCCCTCGTCGTCGCCCGCCGACTGGGGGCTCGCGCCTTCGCCACGACCGGCGCCGACGTCGAGCCGCGCCACCGGCCCGCCTTCGAGCGGTCGGCACGCGCAGAGCTGGAGGAGACGTCGCGCGAGGCCTGGGCCTGGCTGACGCGGCTCGAGGCCGAGCTCGCTCGTCTTGACCGGGTGGCCGGCAGCGGGCCTGCCTCGACTGCCCCTGACCTCGTCGAGGCCTGGCGCACCAGCGTGGCCGCGTTCGACCGCTACGGGCACGTCTTCGAGGCCGCACGCTCGCGGGCCCGGCTCGCGGCGGCGCTGCACGCGTCGGGAGACGAGGCGGCGTCGCGCGAGACGGCCGCAGCGGCTCGGGAGGTCGCGACCTCGCTGGGCTCGGCGCCGCTGCTCGCCGAGCTCGACGCCGTGCACCCGTCCGCTGCCGCCTCCGGCACCGCGGAGAACCCCCTGACGCCGCGCGAGGTCGAGGTGCTGACGTTGGTGGCACAGGGCCTGACCAACGGCCAGATCGGGCGGCAGCTCTTCATCAGCACCAAGACGGTGAGCGTGCACGTGTCCAACCTGCTCGCCAAGCTCGGCGCTGCCGGTCGCACAGAGGCGGCCGCGATCGCCCGTCGGCGAGGCCTCGTCCCCTGATCCGCCGCGGGTGTGCGTTGGGCACCTGCCCGGTGCGACAGGTGCCAGACGCACACCAGGTCGCGCGGTCGACACCTCCCCGGCCCCACAGGTGCCAGGCGCGCACGGCGCTGTCAGACGGTGGCGACCTCCGTCGGCACGCCAAGACGCGACCGGCGCAGCCCCGGGATGAGCGCGATCGAGACGACGAGCGACGCGAGGGCCATGACGCCCATCGCCTGCGCCGCCGCCGCCGGCCCCACGCCGAGCGCCGCAGCCGCCGCCCCGCCGAGCAGCGCACCCAGGGCCTGGCCGACCATGAGGCCGGTGCTCTGCAGGCCGAAGACCTGTCCGCGCATCTGGCCGTCGGTGTGCGTGACGAGCCGCTCCTGCAAGGGGAGGCTCGCGGCGTAGCCCGCGGACGCGACGAAGGCCAGCGCGGCGGCATACGGCAGGGACGGGACGAGGAAGAACCCGAGGTAGGGCACCGCCAGCAGGAAGCGCAGCGGCTCGATCAGCCTGTCGCGCAGGGCGGTCGGCACGAAGCGGCCGACCACCACGTCGCCGATCAGCATGCCTGCGGCCGAGACGGCGAAGAGGTAGCCCGCCCGCTCGCCCGCGAACGGCACGAAGAGCGCCTCGCACCCCACGATGAGGCCGTTGGGCACCCAGAGGGTCAGGTAGATCGGGCGGACGACCCGCGAGCCGAGCAGGCGGCGGTTGACCTCGCGCGTGCGCTTCACGAGCGACGTCGTCACGGCGCGGGGCGGGTGGTCCGACAGGCCGAGTCGCAGCAGCACGACCGCCACGAGGAGGGCCGCGGCCGAGCCGAGGAAGAGCTGCGTCGTCGTGAAGCGCACCAGGAGCAGGCCGCCGATGCCGAAGCCGACGATCTGCATGCCGCCGACGGCGATGTTCATCGTCGCCCGCCCGAGGATGAAGCCGTCGGGCGGCAGGATGTCGGAGACGAGCGCCATCATGCTGCCCCCGAGCGCCGACGTCACGAGCGGGGGCAGGGCGAGCAGGACGAAGCGCCACCCCCAGCCCAGGCCCGGCAGTGCCTGCAGCAGGTCGGCGACGAGCGTCGCACTCACGACGAGCACGAGGGCCGTGCGCGGTCGCACGAGGTCGGAGCCCGAGCCGAAGAGGCTCTGCCCGACGAGCCGCAGCAGGGGCGCGCCGAACATCGCGAGCGCGGTCAGCACCGGCGACCCGGTGGCCTCGAAGGTGATGGTGCCGAGCGCGAGGGACGCGACGGCAAACGCCCCGACGTTGAGGCACTGCACGACGAAGAGCACGCGGAACTCGCGAACGGCGAACAGCTGGCGGTAGGTCCTCACTCGCTCGACCCTGACAGCATCACCCACGTCCGCGCTATCGTTTCGGATGGAGGCGAAACATGGGGACGTGGCGGATCTCGGCCGACCTGCTGGCGCGGAGTCGCTTCGTCGTGTCGCCGCGCATCGAGACAGTGGCTGCGCTCAATGACATCGTGCGACCGAGTGACGCCGCCGGCCGAGCGTTCGCTGCCGCGCATCGCGAGTCGTTCGAGGCCATGCTCGCCGAGCACCCGGTGCGACGCGCCGTGCTGGAGCACAGCTGGCGCCCGGGGTGGATCTCGGACTGGCTCGCGCTCCCGCCGGATGGTCCGGGACACCCCTTCTCCGACGAGGTCGATGACGTGCGGGGCTTGGGAGACAAGCGAGTTCGTGCCTACCTCCGTGAGAGCACGCCGGAGCGCTCGTTGCCGCGCATCCTCACTCGGCCGGGCACTGCCGAGCAGGCGGCGCAGCTGCTCGAGTGGGTGTGGACGCATGCGCTCGCCACGGACTGGGGGCGCCGCGAACGTGTGCTCCGCGCCGACATCGTCTCGCGCACAGCCCGGCTGGCGACCCACGGCTGGGCGGCCGTCCTGCGCGACCTCGGACGAGACCGAGAGTGGCTCGGCGACGGCCAGTTGCGGATCAACCGCTACGACCTGCCGTCGCGCGTGCTCGATGACGATGCCGAGCTGTATTTCGTTCCCGCACACGGCACCGCGACCTGGGTCGGCTGGGACCTGCCGCGGCGCTACGCCATCTACTACCCCGTCACCGGTGCGCTGGCCGAGGTCGACGGCCAGGCCGACGACGGCCTCGATCGGCTCGTCGGGGCCGCCCGCGCCCGGCTGCTGCGCACGCTCGACGGGCCGTCGAGCACGAGCGCGCTCGTCGCCAGCACCGGTATGCCGCTCGGCTCGGTCGGTGACCACCTCAAGGTCCTGCTCGCCGCCGGCACGGTGTGCGCCGCCGGTCGGGACGCGAAGTGCTCTACTGGCGCACTTCGCTCGGCGACGCCCTGGTGGCCTCAGGGGCCGGGGCGAGCGGCGCACCCCCGGCGGTCCCCGCAGCCCCGGCCACGCGCGCAGCACGGGCGGCCCGCACGCACGGGCGAGCGTGACCTGCCCTCGATTTATCGTCAGAATCTGCACAAGATGGGTCATGGACACTCACACTCCATCCTCCGCCCCCTCCTCACCACACCTCTCCCGACGGGCGCTGCTGGCCACCGCAGCCGCCTCCACCGTCGTCGCCCTGACGGCACCCGCGGCCGCGGCCGCCCGGCGCTCGCCGGCGCCGGAGACGGTGCTGCTCCCCGCCGGCATCCGGCCCGAGGGCATCACGTCCGGGCCGGGCACGACCTACTACGTCGGGTCGCTCGCCGACGGCCGCATCGTCACCGGTGACCTGCTGACCGGGTCAGTCGCGCCCCTCCTGCCCGGTGCCACCGGGCGGGCGCTGCGCGGGCTCTTCCACGACGACCACTGCGGCATGGTGTGGGCCGTCGGCGGGGTCACGACCAGCACCGGCACCGAGGGCCACGTCTGGTGCATCGATGCCGCGACGGGTGCCGTCAGGCACGACGTGCTCGTGCCGGGGGCAGTCTTCCTCAACGACCTCGTCGTCACCCACGACGCCGTCTGGGTCACCGACTCGCGGGTCGACCGTCTCACCGTCATCACCCACGACCACACGACCATGTCCGTGGGCAAGCCGACGTTCGTGTCCCTGAGTGGCGCCTGGCCAAGCAACCCGAGCGGAAATGCCAACAACGCCAACGGCATTCGCCTCCTGCCCGACTCCGACATCGTGCTCAACAACAGCCGGGTCGGCGGCCTCTGGCAGGTCGACCCCACCTCGGGAGTCACGCAGTCGATCCCCGTCAGCGGCGGCCCCGGCATCACCGGCGGTGACGGGCTCGAGACCGACGGCTCCGTGCTCTACAACGTGCGCGGCAGCGGTCAGTACGAGGTCTCGGTGCTGCGGCTGTCGCCGACGGCGACGGGTTGGGCCGCCAAGTGGGTCGGCAGGCGCACCGACGAGACGCTCGACATCCCGTCCACGGCGACGATCGCCGGCGGGTGGCTGTGGGCCGTCAACGCCCGCTTCGGCGTGCCCTCGCCCGGCACGGCCTCCTACTGGATCACGCGCCTGCCCGCGGTGTGACCCTGCTGTCGTCACCCGCCGAAAAGGGCTCGACAGAAGCGTGGACGTCGGGATCCGACCGGCGCACACTGGGTGGATGGACACCAGGCAGACGGACACCCGACGCCACCGTCTCACCCGCCGCAGTGCGCTGGCCGGTCTCGGTGCAGCAGCGCTCGTCGGTCTCACCGCCCTCGCCGGAGGGGCGACCGCAACGGCTGCGCCGCGGCCCGTCGTCGCACCGTCGGCGCCGGCCGCCTCGACGCACCTCAGCGTCGCCGACCTGCGCTGGGCCTCGATGCCCACGACAAGCCCGGCGGTACGGCCCGCAGCCCCGGTCCGCTATGGCTCCTGCAGCGCCTCGATGATGGACCTCTGAGGCGGCCCGCGCTGCAGTTCGCTCGCGGAGCGGGGTCAGCCCACGTCGTCGACGTCGTCCGACAGCCGCTCCGGTCCGGCGCCGCGCAGGACGTAGGTCTCGTGCAGGGCTCGCGCCCCGTCGACGGGGTTGCCGACGACGAGCCTGGCCTCGCACAGTGAGGCGAGCTCGTCGTTCGCCCCGGGCCCGGCGATGTGCACCTCGGTGACCCGCCCCAACCGGCGCAGGGCCGGACCGTGGGCGGCGAAGGCCGTGCGGCGGTGGGCCGAGAGCACGACGGCCCGGGGCAGGAGGGTGCGCGCGGCGTAGGCGATCTCGGCCGTGGGCGTGTTGGCGCCGAGGTAGCAGATCTGCCAGCGAAGTCGCGAGAGCACGAGGGCCAGGCCGATCAGACCGAACTCGTGCTGCTCGCCCGGCATGCAGGCGAGCACAGCGACCGGGCCGTCGCCACCGCGTTCGGTGTGCAGCATCATCGACAGACGCACCCGCAGCACGTTGCTCGCGAAGTGCTCCTGGGCGACGCCGATCTTGCCCTGCTCCCAGCGCTGGCCGACCTGGTGGAGATAGGGCAGCACCACCTGGGACAGCCCGTCCTCGACGTCGAGCTGCTCGAAGACCTTGCCGAGGATGCGGTGCCCGCCGGCCTCGTCGAACGCCTCGAGGGTGGCTTCCAGCTGGTCGACCCACTCCGGCGGTGAGGTATCGCGCTCGGTCATGGTGCTCCGATCGTGTGGTGCGCGTCGCGGTCGCCGGGTTCTCGACGTCAGGGACGTTGCCCACTCCATCATCGCTCATGGAGGGCGCGGCTCCTGCACGTCGACCGTGACCAGCCGTGGCCGGTCCCCTCGACACGTTGACCGTGCCGGCCCGAGAGGGCATAACGCCCCGTGCACGCCGCGCGGGGGCCATGCTGTGCGGCATGAGCGTCGAGCCCGGGCAGTCAGCGCGGCGCGCTGACATCCAGGGCCTCCGGGCCGTGGCCGTGCTGGCGGTCATCGGCTTCCACGTCATCGGCTGGCCGAGCGCGGGCTACCTCGGCGTCGATGCCTTCTTCGTCGTGTCGGGCTTCGTCATCACGGGGGTGCTGCTGCGCGAACGTGACCGCACGGGCCGGACGTCGCTACGGGCCTTCTGGGCGAGGCGGGCGCGTCGCATCCTGCCGCTGGCTCTCGTCGTCATCGCCGCTGTCGTCGCCGTCGCGCCCTGGGCCTGGGCCGGTGCCAAGGTGACCGCCGTGCGCGCGGACGCGATCTACGCGACCTTCTTCGCCGCGAACTGGCACTACGCCGCGCAGGCGGACGACTACTTCGACCTCGGCTCTGAGCCGTCGCCGCTGCTGCACTACTGGTCGCTCGGGGTCGAGGAGCAGTTCTACATCGTCTGGCCCGTCCTCGTCGTGCTCGCGCTCGCCCTCGCCGGCGCGGCCCACCGGCACCGCCCGGCGCTGGCCCTGCTCGCTGCCGCGGTCGGCATCCCGTCTCTCGTCTGGGCGATCGTGCAGGGCGCCTCCGACCCGACGACGGCCTACTACTCGACGTTCACCCGCGGCTGGGAGCTCGCGCTCGGCGCCGCCCTTGCCACCATCCCGGCCGGATCCGGAGCACAGCCCCGGTATGCCGCCCGGCTGGCTCCCGCGGCCCGAGCCGCGCTGTCGTGGGTGGGGCTCGCCATCCTCGTCGCCAGTTTCGTGCTGTTGTCGCCCGACACCGGGGTGCCCTATCCCGCCGCCCTCGGTGCGACGGTCGGCACGGCCCTCGTGCTCCTCGCCGGTATCGGGGCGCCGGCGCGCGGCTCCGTCCTGCTGACCAACCCGGTGAGCGGCTACCTGGGCGACATCTCCTTCGGCCTCTACCTCTGGCACTTCCCGCTCGTGGTGCTGGCACCGATCTTCCTGGCCCTGAGCGGATGGGCCAGCGTCGCCGTGGTGCTCACCGCCACCTTGTTGCTCGCCGTCATCTCACACCACCTGATCGAGCGGCCCGCGCTCGATGCCCCACGCGTGCGCCCACGGGCCATGCTCGCGTCCGGGCTGGCGCTCGTGATGCTCGTCGTCGGGGTCGGCGCCGCGGCGTCGGCGCGCCCCGACCTGTTCAGCGGGTCGACCGTCGCCGCATCCGCACCGGAGGCCGCTGGCGCGGTGCCGCCCCCGGCAGGTGAGGAGGTGGCACCGGAGCCGGTGCCCACCGAGACCAGCCCCACGACAGCCCCCACCCCTGCGACCGCCAGCCCAACCCCCACTCCGACCACCACTCCGACACCGGCCCCCACGGTCACGACCACCGCACCTGCCCCCGCGTGGACCCCCCTCCCCCTGGGCGCCACCGGCACCCGGGTGCAGGACGGCCTGCGTCGTGCGCTCGCCTCGACCTCGTGGCCGGCGGGCCTCAACCCGTCACCCGACGAGTGGCAGACCACCGCAGACCAGCGCAAGGCGATGAGCGCCTGCACCGCGACCGACGCCGACGACCCCGACTCGTGCACGTTCGGCAACCGCAAGGGCCCCGAGATCATCGTCTTCGGCGACTCGATCGGCTTCCCGCTGCTCGCCACCGTCGAGAAGGCCTACGGCGCGGAGTTCAAGGTGCGAGGCATGACCAAGATCGCCTGCGCGGTCAACGGCGTCGATGCCGACTTCGGCAAGGACGAGTGGGCGGTGCCGTGCGTCAACCACCGGCAGATGGTGCTCGACTACGTGCGGCGGGTGAAGCCGCAGGTGCTCATCATGACCGAGACCTACTCCTGGGCGGTGCGCCTGAAGTCGGGCGCCAAGGGGGCGGCGTCCGCCCGTGAGTGGCTTGCCGCCGACCAGGCGTTCGTCGACGCGGTGCGGGCCAGCGTGGGCTCCGTCGTGATCGTCGCGCCGTCGATGCCCGGGGTGGCGTTCCTCGACTGCTACCGACCGGGCGGATCCCCACGAAGGTGCGTCACCGGCATACCGAGCTGGTGGGCGCGCACCCGCGACGCGGAGAAGAAGGTCACGGGAGCGACCTTCATCGACACGACGCACTGGTACTGCGTCGACGGTCGGTGCCCGATCTACACGCGCACGACCGACACGGTGCTCAAGGGCGACTACCTGCACACCTCGGTGCAGTACGCGCGGCAGCTGGCGCCCGACTTCGCCTACCTCATGAAGGCGTCGGGGGTGCTGCCGTGAGGCCGATGACCGCAGGTCCAGGGGTGTCGCGGCCGCCGATCAGGCGAGCGCGGCGACCGCCTCGATCTCGACGAGCTGGTCGGGGTAGCCGAGCACGGTGACGCCATGCAGGGTGCTCGGCACCTCATGCGCCCCGAAGGCGTCGTGCACGACGGTCCACGCCGCCACGAGGTCCTCGCGTGCGGTGGTCGCCACGAGGACACGCGTGTAGGCGACGTCCTCGAGGGTTGCACCGGCCGCCGCGAGTGCCGTCACGAGGTTGGCCACGCACTGGAGCGCCTGCGCCGTGACGTCGCCAGGGGCGACGGTCTCGCCGGCCTCGTCGAGGGGGCAGGCCCCCGCCGCGAAGACGAGCCGGGCGGTGGCCTCCACCGTCGCGGCGTAGGCATAGGGGGCGGTGTCGGTGAGGGCTGCGGACCGGATGAGACGGACGGCGCTGGTGGGTCGACTCATGGTCAGGACGGTAGTGCGCCGGTGGGCCGGACGAAGCACGAGCGACAGCGGGCCTCGTAGGTGAAGGTGCCGTCGTCGGGGAGAGCCTCGGAGCCCCCGAGGTCGTCGAGGAACGGCTCGGCCGAGCGCAGCACCTGGGTGTGGGTGGCGCTGAAGTCGCGGCACTGGTCGCAGACGGCGCGTCGGTAGCTCACGGTGTCGGGGCCCAGCTCGAGCAGAGCCCGCACCGGGGCGAAGAGCTCGCCGCGGTGGTCGAGGTCGATGCCGGCCACGACGACCCGGGTGCCGCGGCGCAGGAGTCGGCCGATGACGGCGATGTCGTCGAGGCCGAACATGTGCACCTCGTCGACCGCCACGACGTCGAGCTGCTCCTCGAGGGCGACGCGCAGGGAGGCGACCTTCGTCGTCGCGAGCTCGCCTCCGCTGCGGGAGGTGACGCCGGAGTCACGCACGTGCCGCTCCGACTGGTAGACGCGGTGGCGCACGCGCGTGAACTGGAGTGGCGAGAGCATCGAGATGAGCGCGAGGCTCTTGCCCGACTTCATCGGCCCGAGGACGACGTCGAGCGACACCCCGGACGCGGTGCGGGTGCCGTGGCTGAGCTCGTCGATCGTGGTCACCGCACGACCGTATCGACCCGCGCCGACAGGCCCGCGAGGCCACCCCTTGTTGACGTGCGGAGGACCTCGCCGGAGCACCCCGCAGAATCCGATCCCATGTCTACTCGCGGGTCAGCGCCTCGGGGTGGAAGGCTGCGGGTGTGGCGTGACGAGCGCCACTCGCCCACGGGCGCTCGCACGACGAAGGAGACCTGCCGATGATCTCGCGGATCGCGATCGTCAACCGCGGTGAGGCCGCCATGCGGCTCATCCACGCCGTCCGAGACCTCAACGCCGCCGCGGGTGCCGACGGGCGGCGCATCGAGACGATCGCCCTGCACACCGAGGGTGAGCGACGGGCGATGTTCGTGCGCGAGAGCGACCACGCCTACGACCTCGGTCCCGCGTCGGCCCGCCCCTACCTCGACCACGCAGTCCTCGAGCGCGCCCTGCGCGAGTCCGGCGCGGATGCGGCCTGGGTCGGTTGGGGCTTCGTCGCCGAGGACCCCACCTTCGCTGAGCTCTGCGGGCGGATCGGCGTCACCTTCATCGGCCCGAGCCCCGAGGCGATGCGTCAGCTCGGTGACAAGATCGGCAGCAAGCTCATCGCCGAGAAGGTCGGCGTCCCGGTCGCGCCGTGGAGCCGCGGCGGGGTCGACACTCTCGAGGACGCGACGGCCGCCGCCGCACGCATCGGCTACCCCCTCATGCTCAAGGCGACGGCAGGCGGCGGCGGGCGCGGCATCCGCCGCGTCGACTCCGACGCCGACCTGACCGACGCCTACGAGCGCACGCGCGACGAGGCGCAGCGGGCCTTCGGCTCGGGCGTCGTCTTCCTCGAGAAGCTCGTCACCGGCGCCCGACACATCGAGGTGCAGGTCATCGCCGACGGTCAGGGCACGGCGTGGGCCGTCGGGGTGCGCGACTGCTCCGTGCAGCGCCGCAACCAGAAGGTCATCGAGGAGTCCGCCTCGCCCGTGCTCGGCCCCGAGCAGGAGCAGGAGGTGCGCACGAGCGCCGAGCGCCTCGCCATCGCCGTCGGCTATGCCGGCGCCGGCACCGTCGAGTTCCTCTACCACCCCGGCGAGAAGTTCTTCGCCTTCCTCGAGGTCAACACCCGCCTGCAGGTCGAGCACCCGATCACCGAGGTCGTCACCGACACCGACCTCGTCAAGCTCCAGATCCACGTCGCCGACGGCGGCCGCCTCGACGACCTCCAGGGCGGCCGGCCCACGGAGCGCGGCCACGCCGTCGAGGCGCGACTCAACGCCGAGGACCCCGACCGTGACTTCGCGCCCTCACCGGGTCGCATCGAGCTGCTCAACTTCCCGTCCGGGCCGGGCATCCGGGTCGACACCGGCGTGGGAGAGGGCGACTCGATCCCCGCCGACTTCGACTCGATGATCGCCAAGATCATCGCCCACGGTCGCGACCGGGACGAGGCTCTGGCGCGCCTGCGCCGCGCGCTCTCCGAGACGACCGTCGTCATCGACGGCGGTGCCACCAACAAGAGCTTCATCCTCGACCTGCTCGACCAGCCCGAGATCATCGACGGCTCGGCCGACACCGGCTGGATCGACCGCGTGCGCTCCGAGGGCCGGCTCGTCTCGGCGCGGCACTCGGGCATCGCCCTCGTCGCCGCCGGCATCGAGGCCTACGAGGACGCCGAGGCCATCGAGCGCGCTCGCCTCTTCGAGTCCGCCCGTGGCGGACGTCCGCAGGTCCAACACGCCGTGGGGCGCCCCATCGACCTCAAACTGCGCGGCACGGCATACAAGGTCATGGTGCTGCGCACGGCGTCCGACCGCTACCGCGTCTCGATCCAGAACGGCGGCGACGCCCACGTCGTCGACGCCTCGGTCGACCGCATCGACGACCACGTGGGGCGGATCACCGTCGAGGGCCGCACCCACCGCCTCATCACCGCCACCCACGGCCCGGTGCACCTCGTCGAGGTCGACGGCATCACCCACCGCGTCTCACGCGACGAGGGTGGCGTCGTCCGCTCGCCCGCCCCGGCCCTCGTCGTGGCAACCCCCGTGCAGGTCGGGTCGGAGGTCGCGGCGGGCGCCCCCGTGCTCGTCCTCGAGTCGATGAAGATGGAGACCGTGCTGCCGTCGCCCTTCGCGGCGCGGGTGCGCGAGCTGCTCGTGGCGGTCGGGAGCCAGGTCGAGACCGGCGCCCCCCTCGTGCGGCTCGAGCCGACAGGCGACGAGGAGGAGGACGCCGAGACAGGTGCCTCGGAGACGGTCGACCTCGACCTGCCCGACGCCGGGGCGCAGAGCGCGACGCCCCGTGAGCGGGCCGACCGCGGCATCGGTGACCTGTCCGCGGCGGTGCTCGGCTTCGACGGCGATCCCGCCGACGACCGGCGCCAGCTCTCGTCCTACCTCGCCGCGCGCGACGAGCTCTCCGCCGAGGGGCAGGTGCCCATCGGCGAGGAGATCGCCGTGCTCGAGCTCGTCGCCGACTTCGCCGAGCTGAGCCGCAACCGGCCGGTCGACGAGGAGCGACACACCGAGCTGCTCGTGCACAGTCCCAAGGAGCACTTCCACACCTACCTGCAGAGCCTCGACGCCGAGCGGGCCGGGCTCCCGGACGAGTTCCGCGACAAGCTCGCCCGGGTGCTGCGCCACTACGGCGTGACCGACTTCGAGCGCACCCCGATGCTCGAGGAGGCCGTCTTCCGCATCTTCCTCGCGCAGCAGCGCTCGGCCCCGGAGATCAAGCTCGCCACCTCCATCCTGCAGCGCTGGCTCGGCGAGCCGGCTCCCGGCGAGGAGGAGGGCGCCGCCGCACGTGACGCGCTCGACCGGCTCGTCGTCGCCACCCAGCTGCGCTTCCCCGTCGTGGGCGACCTCGCCCGCAGCGTGCGCTTCCGGTGGTTCGACCAGCCGCTCGTCGACCAGGAGCGGGCCAGCGTCCTCGACGGGGTGGGCGACCGCCTCGCCGCCCTGGCCTCCGAGCCCGACGCACCCGACCACGCCCAGCGGGTCGACGAGCTCGCCTCGATCCCCGAGCAGATCGTGCGCTTCCTCGCCGACCGGCTGCACGCGGAGCCCGGGGGCGGCCTGCCCGAGCACGAGCCGATGCTCGAGGTGCTCATCAAACGGCACTACCGCGAGCACGAGCTGCACGGGCTGCACACCTTCATGGCGGGCAGCCGGCCCTTCGCCACGGCCGACTACACGCTCGATGAACGTCCCACCCACCTCACGTCGACGATCGGTGCGGCCTCGGAGCTCTCGCCGGGCAGCGTCCTCGACACGGCCGTCTCGGCCGACGTCTGGGCCCGGCCCGAGGGCCATCACTCCGTCGTCGACCTCTACCTCAGCTGGCCGGAGGAGCCGGAGTCGCCCGACGAGGCGAGCGACCAGCTCGCCGGGCTGTTGCAGGCTCTGCCCTTCACCCACGAGACCCGTCGGGTAGCGGTCGTCGACGAGTCCCGGCGGCGGCCGGCCGATCTCCTACTTCACCTTCCGTCCCAGCGAGGGGGGCCTCGTCGAGGACCGCCTCGTGCGTGGGGTGCACCCGATGGTCGGACGCCGGCTCAACCTCTGGCGCCTGACGGCGTTCGAGGTGACCCGGCTCGAGGCGCCCGAGGACGTGCTGCTCTACGAGTGCGTCGCCCGAGACAACCCCGAGGACCGGCGCCTCGTCGCGCTGGCCCAGGTGCGCCAGGTCGTCGTCGTGCGCGACGAGGAGGGCCAGGTCACCGGCCTGCCGCACGTCGAGCGTGCCATCGCCAACTGTCTCGAGGCGGTCCGCAGGGTGCGCTCCAGCCGCGGCTCACGGGCGTCCAAGCTCGACATGAACCACGTGTGGGTGCAGATCTGGCCCACGATCGAGGCCGACCTCGGCCAGCTCACGGCGCTACAGAGCCGCATCGCCCCGCTCACCGCCGGCGCCGGCATCGAGGAGGTGCTCGTGCAGGCCAACGTGGCGACCGCCCCCGACCAGGCTCCCCTCCCGATCGCGGGCCGCTTCTACTACCAGCCCGGCTCCGGGGTGGTCGGCACCGTCGGCGCACCGCCGACCGAGCGGCTCAAGCCCCTCGACGACTACGCCTCGAAGGTCGTGCGGGCCCGGCGGCGCGGCCTCGTCTACCCCTACGAGCTGCAGGCGATGATCGCCGGCGACGGCGGCGCAGTCGTCGAGCACGACCTCGACGACACCGGCGCACTCGTCCCGGTCGACCGTCCCTTCGGCCTCAACAAGGCCGGCATCATCGTGGCCGTCGTCAGCTCACCGACGGTGCGCCACCCGCAGGGCGTCACCCGGGTCGTCCTGAGCGGTGACCCCCTGCGCTCGCTCGGCTCCGTCGCCGAGGCCGAGTGCGCCCGGGTCATCGCGGCGATCGACCTGGCGGAGCGCATGCAGGTGCCGCTGGAGTGGTACTCCCTCTCCGCCGGGGCGCGCATCTCGATGGACTCCGGCACCGAGAACATGGACTGGGTGGCCCGTGCCCTCAAGCGCATCATCGAGTTCACCCAGACGGGCGGCGAGATCAACATCGTCGTCGCCGGCATCAACGTCGGCGCCCAGCCCTACTGGAACGCCGAGGCGACGATGCTCATGCACACCAAGGGCATCCTCGTCATGACTCCAGACAGTGCCATGGTGCTCACGGGCAAGCAGTCGCTCGACTTCTCCGGCGGCGTCTCGGCCGAGGACAACTTCGGCATCGGTGGCTACGACCGCGTCATGGGCCCGAACGGCCAGGCGCAGTACTGGGCCAAGGACCTCGCCGGCGCACGGGACATCCTCATGGCGCACTACGAGCACACCTACGTCGCCCCCGGTGACTCGGGCCCACGTCGGGTGAGCACGAGCGACCCGACGGACCGGGACGTCACGCTGTCGCCGCACTCCGCTCCCGGTTCGGACTTCACGACGGTCGGTGAGATCTTCTCGAGCGCGACCAACCCCGACCGCAAGAAGCCTTTCGACATCCGCACGGTGATGCGGGCGGTCAGCGACGCCGACCACGAGCCCCTCGAGCGGTGGGCCGGCATGGCCGACGCCGAGACGGCCGTCGTCTTCGACGCGCACGTCGGCGGCATCCCCGTCTGCCTGCTCGGCATCGAGTCGAAGTCCGTTGCGCGACGGGGCTTCCCGCCCACCGACGGCCCTGACACCTACACCGCCGGCACGCTCTTCCCGCGGTCGAGCAAGAAGGTGGCGCGGGCGATCAACGCAGCCAGTGGCAACCGGCCCCTCGTCGTGCTCGCCAACCTCTCCGGCTTCGACGGTTCTCCGGAGTCGATGCGCGCGCTCCAGCTCGAGTACGGCGCCGAGATCGGCCGTGCGATCGTCAACTTCGACGGTCCGATCGTCTTCACCGTCGTGTCCCGCTATCACGGCGGCGCGTTCGTCGTCTTCTCCAAGACGCTCAACCCGCGCATGACCGTGCTCGCGGTCGAGGGGTCCTTCGCCTCGGTGCTCGGCGGTGCCCCCGCGGCAGCGGTCGTCTTCTCCCGGGACGTCGACGCACGCACCACCGCCGACCCGCGGGTCGCCGAGCTCGAGAGCCGGTTGGCCTCGGCATCCGGGGTCGAGCGAGCCCGTCTCGCAACGGAGCTCGCGGAGGTGCGCAGCGCCGTCCGCGCCGAGAAGCTCGGTCAGGTTGCCGCCGAGTTCGATGCGGTGCACAGCATCCAGCGCGCCGTGACGGTCGGCTCGGTCGACGCCGTCATCGCGCCCCACGAGATCCGTCCGCGGATCATCGCCGCGGTCGAGGCGGGCCTGCAGCCCTGACCGACGACACAGCCGGGGTATGCCGCCCGCCGGGGTGAGCGGCATACCCCGGCTCGGCGCGCGGCAGGAGGCTGTCGAGCCCCCGATGTGTCCGTCACTCGGCTGAAGGGATGCGCAACGAGGTCAGGCCCCCGAGGTCGAGCCACACGGCGTCGGGGGTGCGAACGATGCGCAGCAGCACGTCGCCGCACCCCGGGCATCGGCCGACGAGGCCGGGCTGGGGTCCGTGGACGCGCAGCGTCGCGATGGCCGCGCTCGACCCACACCCGCGACACCGCCCCACGGCAGTGGTGATGTCGACGGCGAAGACCTCGGAGAGGGGACCTGCGAGGACGTTCCCGTCCCACACTGCCGTGCCGCCGCCGCCGTTGCTCGTGGTTTCGCCGTCGCTCTGCATCACTGCCTCCTGCTCATGGGCCGCTGGGCCCGAATCGCTCGGTCCGGATGCGAGCCGGGTCGTGGCCCGCCGACGTGAGAAGGGTGGTCGCGGCCTCGACGAAACCCGTTGGACCGCAGACGTAGCAGGTGGGTGAGTCGGCCGCGGTCCATCCCGCCTGATGGAGGTCCTCGCGGCGCAGCCGCCCCGGCACTCGTGCCACGTCGTCACGTGTCCCGGCGGGTGAAGACGAAGCCGACGTCGACGACCCCAGCGGCTGCGAGACGGGCGAGCTCGACGCGGTGCAGCACGTCGTCGGGCTCGCGTGCGGAGTAGACGAGGCGAAAGGGTGGGCCGTCGGCCGGACGGGCCCGAATCATCGCCACGAGCGGCACGGCCCCGGAGCCGCCGGCGACGAGCAGCACCGGACCCGGCTGCCCCGGACGCCAGACGAACCAGCCGCCGACTGGCCCCCTCAGCCGAACGGCGTCACCGACCTGCAGGTCGTCGCAGAGGAAGGTCGAGACCTCCCCGTCGGGCACGCGCTGCACGGTGACCTCCACGCGGTCGCCCGCAGCCGGGCCGGCCAGGGAGTAGCTGCGGGTGGCGGTGTAGCCGTCCGCGGCGGTGAGGCGCAGGTCGACGTGCTGACCGGCGAGGTGGCCCGGCCAGTCGGTCACGTCGAGGACGAGCGTCGTCGCGCTGGCGGTCTCGGCCCGGCGCTCGACGAGCCGGGCCTCCCGCCAGGCGCGGCGGTCGCTCAGTCCCCCTGGTATCGCTGCTCGCGCCATGGGTCTCCGTAGTCGTGGTAGCCGAGCTGCTCCCAGAAGCCCGGGGCGTCCTCGAGCATCAGCTCGAAGCCGTGCACCCACTTCGCCGACTTCCAGAAGTAGAGGTGCGGCACGAGGAGCCGCGCGGGGCCGCCGTGCTCGGGGTGCAGCTCGTCGCCGTCGAATTCGTAGGCCACCCAAGCCTTCCCGTCGAGCAGGTCCTCGAGCGGGAGGTTGGTCGTGTAGCCGCCGTAGCTGTGCACGAGGACGTAGTCGGCTGACGTCTCGACGTCAGCGAGGAGCGTGTCGAGCGACACACCGCGCCACGCCGTGTCGAGCTTGGACCAGCTCGTGACGCAGTGGATGTCGACGGTGGGCTCGTCGGCAGCGAGCGCCATGAGGTCGACCCATGACCACGTGTGTCGGGTGCCGTCCTCGGTCGCCACCCAGAGCTCCCACTCGTCGTGCGGGATGCGCGGGGTCGGACCCGCCGACAGCACCGGGAAGTCGCCGGTGAGGTGCTGCCCCGGCGGCAGCCGGCCGTCGTCGTCGCGGCGCCGGCCGTGGAAGCCCCTCGTGACGAAGCTCATGCGCTCTCCTGTGTCGACGGGTGCGGAGCGGAGTCGATGCCCAGTATTCAGCCAAGCCGATGCCGTGGCGAGGGGCGGGTGCGCACCAGCCCCGCGCCCGGGGTGGCGCGGTCAGACGAGCGCCGTGACGAGCACCCAGCCCACGGTGCCGGCCAGCAGGCCCGCGACCAGGCTGCCGACGGCGTTGGCGGCCGCCGCCAGGGTCGACCCCTCCTCGAGGAGCCGCACGGTCTCGAAGCCGAAGGTCGAGAAGGTCGTGAGCGCGCCACAGATGCCGGTCCCGACGAAGGCGACGACGGAGGCGGGCACGGCCCCCGAGGATGCGGCGCCGAGCACGAGACCGAGCACGAGCGAGCCGATGACGTTGACCGTGAACGTGCCCCACGGGAAGACACTGTCGTGCCGGGCCTGCACGAGCAGGTCGGTCAGATAGCGCAGCGGCGCACCGATGAGGCCGCCGGCGACGACGAGCAGAAGGGTCACGTGGCTCCCTCGGGTCCGACATGTCTGACCACCTCGACGGGGTCGATCATGACGAGTCCCCCGGCGACGATCTCGTCGAGCTGCGGCAGGAAGTCCCGCACGCGCTGCTCCTCGTCGACGATGACGATCGACACCGGCAGGTCCTCGCTCAGGGAGAGGATCCGGTTGGTGTGGATGTGACTCGAGCGGCCGAAACCCTCGACCCCCCTGAAGACGCTGGCACCGGCGAGCCCGGCGGAGTGGGCGCGGTGCACGATCTCGGTGTAGGCCGGGCGATGGCGCCACTGGCTCGACTCCGTGATGACGATGGTCAGCCGGACGGCAGATCCGTGCAGAGTCATGGCAACCTCCTGCCCTTGCGGGCGTCGCTGGCCTCTGAGTCGGTGCTCGCGGTGCTCCGGGTGCGCACGGTGGGCTCGGTGGAACCCGGGTCAAGTCCGCGGCCCCGAGCCCGTCGCACGGCGGCTGCCCCCGGCCCGCGGCGATGCCCAGCCACACGGCAACCAGCCCCACGACGAGCGTGCCCAGGAGGTAGAACATGGCGACCGGCGGGCGACCAGCCACAAAGATCGCATGGGTGTCGAGCATGTAGGTCGAGAAGGTCGTGAAGCCGCCGAGGACGCCGACGCCGAGGAAGGGGCGCACGTAGCGGTGCGGCGGCCAGACGTCGCCCACGAAGACCATGAGCAGCCCGAGCAGGAAGCCGCCGATGACGTTGACGGCAAAGGTCGACCATGCGACCTGCGACGGGTCGTGGGGCCAGAGGACGCCCGCCCCGTAGCGCGCCGAACTGCCGATGGCTCCCCCGACCGCGATGACCGCGAGGATGTCCCAGCGCTCGCGGAGGACGCTCGAGGCGTGGCGGCCCAGAGACAGGCGGGCGGGCAGGTCGGAGTCGATCGACATCAGCCCGAGATTACAGGTGCGTCAGGGGGACGGGTCCCGTCGCCGATCCCGGCCGCACGGCCGCGGTCAGGGCACGGCATACGTGCGGCCGCGGGCGTCGGTGATGAGCCGGCGACCCGTCGTCGCGAGCTTGGGGCTCCCGGTGCGGTGCCGCTCTGCAGGTCAAGGTGTTTCGTCATCTCTGCTCCCATCGGAATCGCACTCCCTGCCCGGGTCGGAGCTGGGCCGCTCGGTCGACATGGGCGGACCGGACGACCCCGATCACGGGGTAGCCTCCCGTCACGGGGTGGTCGTTGAGGAAGAGCACCGGCCGCCCGTTGGGGGGCACCTGGATCGCTCCGCGGACCATGCCCTCGCTCGGGAGCTCCGCGTCACGCCATTGCGTATGCCGCTCGATCGGCTCGCCCTCGAGGCGAATCCCCTTGCGGTCGCTGCGTCCCGAGACCGCCCACTTGGTCTCGGCGAGGCTCTCTGGGTGGGCGAACCAGTCCATCCGGGGCCCGGGCAGCACGGCGAGCTCGACGGGTCCCGCCGGTGGAGGGACCACCCCGGCCACGTCGACATGTGGGAGCGCCTCCGTGCGCCGGCCGATCTCGATCGTCTGGCCCGCACGGACCGGCGCCGGACCGAGGCCGGACATCGTGTCGGAGGCCGCCGAGCCGAGCACCCCGGGCAGGGCCAGCCCACCACGGAAGGAGACGTAGGTGCGCAGCCCGCTGGACGGCATACGGAGGGAGAGCACCTGGCCGTCGCGCAGGGTGAACGGCGCGGCGTGCGGCACCGCCCTGCCGTCGGCGTCACCCGGCGCGTGGGCGCCGGTGAGGCAGACGAGCAGGTCGCCGAACGCCTTGAAGCGCAGGCCACCGAAGGTCACCTCGAGCGCCGCGACCCCGTCGGGGTTGCCGACAAGGCGCCCCCCGAGGAGGTAGGACGCGACGTCGGCGGCCCCGGCACGGCCGACCCCGACCGCGAGGTGTCCCACCCGACCGAGGTCCTCCACGAGGGTCAGCGGCCCGGGGTCGACGATCTCGATGTGGCGTGTCATCGATCTGCCTCGACGAAGCGGACGGTGGTGCCCGGGCTGAGCAGTGCGGGAGGATGCCGGTCGGTGTCCCACAGCACGACGTCCGTGCTGCCGATGAGCTGCCACCCCCCGGGCGACTCACGCGGATAGATGCCGCTGAACTCGCCTGCGAGACCGACGGATCCGGCGGGCACTCGCGTGCGCGGCTCCCCCCGTCGGGCGACCACGAGCCTCGGGTCGCCGCCGACGAGGTAGGCGAAGCCCGGTGCGAAGCCCCCGAACCCCACCCGCCACGGCGTGCCCGTGTGGGCGGTGACGACCTCGTCGGGAGCGAGCCCGGTCAGGTGGGCAACCTCCTCGAGGTCTGGCCCGTCATAGCGGACGGCGATCTCGACCACGCGCTGCTCTGCGGGGGTGCCCCCGAGCGCTGCGACCCCGGGCAGCACCGACCACGGCCCGACCGAGTTGCTCGAGGTCGGTCGTCGGGCGCGCGACGATGAGAAGGGTGCGGGCGGCGGGCACGAGATCGTCGACGTCGGCCCAGACTCCGTCGCCCGCCTCGGCGAGCGGCGTGAGCACGGCAGCGACGGCGAGCACGGCGTCGATGTCGTCGGTCTCGAGCAGCAGGGCGGCGTCACCCATCGGCAGCAGTCGCAGGGTCGGCGCGCGGGCGCCGCTCGCGTCGGACATCGGTGCCCTACCTGACGAATGGGGCGATCTCGATGCCCGCCCCGGTCAGGGCGGTGCGCACCGCGCGGGCCATCTCGACGGCGCCGGGCGAGTCGCCGTGGGTGCAGATCGAATCGGCCCGCACCTCGATCTCGGTGCCGTCGACGGCAGTGATGCGCCCCTCGGTCGCCAGCCTCACCATGCGCGTGGCGACCAGCTCGGGGTCGTGCAGCACGGCGCCCGGCTCACGCCGCGACACGAGGTGCCCCTCGGGCGTGTAGGCGCGGTCGGCGAAGGCCTCTGCGACGGTGCTGAGCCCGGCCTCCTCGGCGAGCCGGAGAAAGGCCGACCCCGGCATGCCCATGACGTGCAGGCTCGGGTCGAGGGCGACGACGGCCGCGACCACCGCGGCGGCCTGGTCCTCGTGGTGGACGATCGCGTTGTAGAGCGCGCCGTGGGGCTTGACGTAGGCGACGCGCACGCCGGCGACCCGGCACATCGCCTCGAGGGCGCCGATCTGGTAGATCACGTCGGCGGTCAGCTCGGCCGCCTCCATGTCGATGAAGCGGCGCCCGAAGCCGGCCAGGTCGCGGTAACCGACCTGCGCGCCGACGACGACGCCTCGCTCGGCCGCCTGGGCGCAGGTGCGCCGCAGGGTCAGGCTGTCACCGGCATGGAAGCCGCAGGCGACGTTGGCGCTCGTGACGATGTCGAGCATCGCCTCGTCGTTGCCGAGCTCCCACGTGCCGAGGGACTCGCCGAGGTCGGCGTTGAGGTCGATCCGCTGCGGTGTCATCGACGGCTACCTCGAGGCCAGCCGAGCCGGTGGTCTCGGTGATGAAGCCCGGACCGAAGGCCGAGGGGCCATCAGGAACATCGCTTCGAGGGGGGCGGTGCGGCCCTGCGCGGGGGCCTGTGGCGTCGCGACCTCGACCTCGGTCGCCTTGTCTTCCATCGCTGCTCCGAACTCTCGGGCACCACGAGTGCTGATGGCGGGACGGCCACGCATTGTGGCCGACCTGAGCAACCTTACGGATTGCTCTCTCGTGCGGGGTATCAGGTCAACACCGAGTTCGGAGGTCATGGGCTCGGATGGACCATGCACCAGGACCCGC
Organism: uncultured Actinomycetota bacterium; assembly: GCA_963697735.1. GTDB lineage: Bacteria > Actinomycetota > Actinomycetes > Actinomycetales > Dermatophilaceae > Humibacillus. Next base: position 396,228 of record CAVOOZ010000002.1, read on the forward strand.
ACGTCGCCAACACCGGGCGGCCCGGTCGGACGCTCCGGAGTGCGACCCAGTGCCGCACGGCACACAGCGAGCACACGATCGACATGGCGTGGTGGAGCGCGGATGCCAAAAGGGGGTTCGCTTTCGAGCGCCCCTCCCTCTCACGCCGTCGGGCCCGCAGGCTCGATCTTGCGCCGCCTGATCAACAGCACGACGGCGAGGACGACGTACACGAGTATCGGTGCGATCGTGCCGGGGTAGGCCCCTTGGTTGACCACGATGGCGGTGCCGGTCAGCAGCGAGAAGTCGAACAGGCCATGCAGGACGGAGTTGAGGACGTTGCCCCGTGAGACCCGACGGATGAGATAGAAGAAATAGCCCGCGAAGCTGACGACCAGCGCTTGCGGCAGGGCTGACACCCCGGCGCCGATCGCGTTGCTCAGGTGCGCCGCCCCGAAGATCACGCTCGACCAGAGCGCGACCTGCCCTTCCCGGAGGCCGTGCTCGCGCAGGACGGTGACGCCGACACCACGGAAGAGGCCCTCCTCGCCCCAGCCGACCAACTGAGTGGCCAGCAGGAAGACCAGGATGAAGACGACTCCCTTGTCGATGAGGGCCCCGTAGTCGACCGCGAGCAGGATGCCTATCAGGACGACGACCGGCACAATGAGGACCCAGCGGTTGACGGGCTTGTCGTCGTGCATCACCGGCCGCCACCATCCAAGGTAGGCGACAACTCCGTAGACGAAGAGGAGAGCAACCCCCAAGGGCAGCACCAGGGAGACGAGCACCCCGTACGTCGTCGTGGTCGTGTCAGCGTCGGTCCCGACGGCACTCCGGATGATGATTCCGCCGACTTGGATGATCGCCAGGTAGGCGATGACGACGATGGCGAAGCCCACGTAGGAAAGGCGCCGGGTTCCGCTCTTGTTGGCGCCTGAGGCGCTCCCCGTTGTCATGACACGCCACCGTATATGGAGGCCCGCCGGACACGCTCCTGCGCCTCATCCGGAGCTGCTCGACCGGGTGTGGGCCACAGAAGTCCGGGGTGCGCACGAGGCGCGCTTGTGCGGTGCATCCCTAAAGTGGGCGCATGACGAGCAGCTCGGGCTTCACGCCCGGCCAGCCACCCGAGTGGGACATCGAGCGCTTTCTGCGCGGCGACGAGGTCGAGACGGCCGTCATCACCCTGGAACGCAACCGGCGCACGTTCGCGTGGAAGTGCGCCGACGTGGGCGCCGAGGGACTGGGACTGCGGCTCGGTGCGTCGTCGGTGACGCTGGGAGGCTTGCTCAAACACCTGGCATGGGTCGAGGAGCTCTACTTCCAGAACCGGCTCGCCGGTCGCCAGTCCATGGCACCGTTCGACCAGCTGGATGAGGACTGGGCTTGGAGCACGGCGGCCGACGACACTCCCGATGCCCTGCGCGCGCTCTGGGTGGAGACCGTGCACCGCTCCCGCGAAGCCCTGGCCGAGGAGCTGTCCCGCGGTGGGCTGGAGCAGACGACCCACGATGGGATGAGCCTGCGCCGGTTGCTCGCCGACCTGATCGAGGAGTACGCCCGCCACACGGGGCACGCCGACCTCCTCCGCGAGCACGTCGATGGAGCCACCGGAGAAGGTCCTCCGATGGACTTCCCGGTGCCGTGAGCCTCGGACCGCCCGATGTCCGCGCCCATGACCCGGCCCGCGGCCGGGGACCGCTGGCCCCGGTGATCATCTGCCCATGAACGAGCCGCCTGCCCCGACGCGCCTGAGACGTGCCGTCCGGGCGGTCATCCTCGCCGAGGATGACCGTGTCCTGCTGTGCCGCTTCAGCTTCCCGCATCCGGCTGTGCCGACGGGCGCCACGATCGTCTGGGCGGCGCCCGGCGGCGGCATCGAACCCGGCGAGCGGCCACTGGCGGCGCTGCGCCGAGAGCTGCACGAGGAGACGGGGCTTGTCATGGACGCTGACCCGCCGCACGTCTGGCATCAACAGGTCGCCGTTCCCGACCGGGCGGACGGCTACGACGAGCTGGTCAACGACTACTACCTGGTCCGTACCACGCGCTTCGATCCCCGCGGCGCGCTGTCCGATGACGACCTTGCCGCCGAGCACATCAGCGGGATGCGATGGTGGCGGCACGCAGACATCGCCGCATACCCCGGGACCGACCTGTTCTCACCCCGTGACATCGCCACACCGCTGGCGGCGCTGATCGCCGGTGACATCCCGGACGCGCCGGTGATGCTCGGCCTCTGATCTGACGGGCGTGCAGCGGGGCCGACACGTCGCAGCACCGAGAACGGTGTCCAGCGAACGACGCTCAGGGTGCCGCGCCAGCCGGCCGGCACGAGCGCTGCAGCTCAATCACGGATAGGGTCGCCGAGCATGGACATGCTGACGGGCGACAAGATCGCCGAGGCCAAGCTGACCGACTGGCGCAAGCTGGCCCAGGGACTTCATGCCCGTTACCTCGTCGATGACTTCGGCGCCGGCGCACGGTTCGTCGCCGCAGTGGGCGAGGCGGGCGACGCGCTGGGACACCACCCGAGCGTGGCGATCGGCAACGGTCACGTCGACCTCAAGCTGGTCAGCGCCGACGCCGTCTACCGCGACGACGAGGGCACCGAGCACATCGTCGAATGGGTGACTCAGCAGGACATCGACCTCGCCCGACACATCACCGACATCGCCGCCGACCAGCAGCTCGGCGCCGACCCGGCCGCGGTCAGCGTCATCGAGCTCGGCCTCGACACCGGGCGCTCCGCGACCATTGCGCCGGTGTGGGCTGCCCTGCTGACCGGAGACGCCGAGGCCCAGGGCCGCGGGACCCCCAGCGACGAGATCCGTGACGCCACGGGACGGGTCCCGAACCTGTGGTTCGGCGACGCCGACGAGCACGAGGCCCCCCGGCAGCGGTTCCACCTCGAGGTCTACGTCGCGCCCGAGGTGGCCGAGCAACGCATCTCTGCCGCAGTGGCCGCGGGCGGCACCGTCGTCGATGACAGCGACGCGCCGTCGCTCACCGTGATCGCCGACCAGGACGGCAACACGGGTGTCGTCTGCGTCGCCCAGTCCCCAGCCACGACGGACTGAACCGCCGATACCCACGGCTTCAGCCGACCACCGCGCTGGTGCGCAGGTAGCGCCCGAAGTGCGGCACGGTGAAGGCGATGAGCCCCCGCTCGCCGGAGTAGATGAGCCCCTTCTTGATGAGGGCGTCGCGCGCCGGCGACAGGGACTGGGGCTTGCGCCCCAGCACTTCTGCCACCGTCGAGGTCGCCACCGCCTCGCGCTCACCCACCATGCCGTATGCCGCCGCACGAGTCTCGTCATCGTCAGCACTTCCTGACGAGTTGCCTTCTGTCACAACCGGATTGAGCAGGGCGGCATCGGCCATTGCCCGGAGGTACTCGCGCTCGGCCGGCGTGGCGCGCTCGTAGCGAGACCCGAAGAAGCCGACGGCCAGCTCCGACTCCGCCTCGGGCGCAGCGACGCGGATGTCCTGCGCGGTGACCGGGGAGGACGGCGCGACGTCCCAGACGACCTTGCCGTAGGCCTGGATGAAGTAGGGGTAGCCCGCGGTGATGGCATACATCTCGTCGAGCGCGTCGGGGGTGAACTCGCACTCTTCCTCGGCCGCCGGGCCGACGAGCGCCTGGTCGGCGGCCTCACGCGGGAGGCGGTCGATGCGGGAGTAGCGGAAGAGCCTCTCGGAGTAGGACTTCGACGCCGACAGCACGGCAGGGAGGTGCGGCAGGCCGGCACCGACGACGATGACGGGCAGCCCCGACTGCGAGATCTCGTGGCAGGCCGCGCAGAGCGCCGAGACGTCCTCGGGGTCGAGGTCCTGCATCTCGTCGATGAAGAAGGCGACCCCCTTGCCGACGTCGGCGGCGAGCCCTCCGATGTCGGTGAAGAGCTCGACGAGGTCGATCTCGATGTCGCCGGAGTCGGCCCGTCCGGTCACCGCGGGCACGTCGATGCCGGGCTGCCACCGGTCCCGCAGCTTGGCCGCAGCAGGGGCGTCGCGCAGAGCGAAGGACTTGACGATGCCGAGCACCTGGTCGACCTCGCCCCCGCGGGGATGACCGAGCTCTCGCACCGCCTGGTGCGCGGCGGCAGCGAGAGGCCGACGCAGCCGCTGGTCGGGGCGCGCCTCGAGCTTGCCCGTGCCCCAGTGCGCGCGCACGGCCGAGCTGCGCAGCGCGTTGAGCAGCACGGTCTTGCCGACACCGCGCAGCCCGGTGAGCACGATGGAGCGCTCGGAGCGGCCTCGCGCGATGCGCTCGAGCACGACGTCGAAGGTGCGCAGCTGCTCGTCGCGTCCGGCGAGCTCGGGCGGCCGCTGGCCGGCGCCGGGCGCGTACGGGTTGGTGATCGGGTCCACGATCGGAGGCTATATGGGTCTCTACCGAAATCCTGAGACATCCGGATAGACACTGATCGGCGCGTCGGACCAGGCCCGGGACGCCCACCGTCAGCAGAGGGCCACCAGATCGCAACGGTCCGTCTTGATGGGAACGGTCCCCGTTTGATGCGGATTCCACCGAATGCGGACATGAAGAAGCGCCGTTCCGCACGGTCAGGGGTGGTCATGCGGAACGGCGCGTTGCGACTATAACGTGGCCAGCGGCCCGGTGGTCAACTGGTCGCAAAGATTTCAAAGACCTCGTCGGGGTGGGCGATCGAGTCCTGTTCCTGGACGAGCAGCATCTCCTCCGAGCCGGCCGCATGGGTGCGCTCCAGCACGGCATACATCGTCGCGGCAGTGCGGGCGAGCGCCGCCTGCGGACCGTCCGTGAGCAGGTGGGCGAGGAAGACCGCAGCCGTCACGTCGCCCCCACCGCGCACCGTCATCGGCAGCATCGGTGTCGTCACCATCCACGAACCCTCGCCCGTGACGCAGGCCATCTGGATGGCGCCTTCCGGGGTGTCGGTGGTCAGGGCGCTCGTGACGAGCACGACGTCGGGCCCGGCCGACCGGAGTTGCTGTGCCGCCTCGAGCAGGCTCTCCTGCGTCGTCACCGACCGGCCGACGAGGTGCTCGAGCTCGAACTGGTTGGGCGTCACGACGTCTGCTTGCGGCACGACGTGGTCGCGCATGAACTCCGGGATGCCCGGGCGGACGAAGAAGCCACGCCCCACATCCCCCATGACCGGGTCGCAGCAGTAGACGGCGCCCGGGTTGGCCGCCTTGACCCGTGCCACCGCGTCGAGCACGACGTCGGCGACCTGCTCCGCGCCGAGGTAGCCCGACAGCACGGCGTCGATCGTCGGGAACGCACCACGGTCCTCGATGCCGTTGATGACCTCGGCGACATCAGCGGGCGCGATGAGCGGCCCGCGCGTCGCCCCATAGCCGGTGTGGTTGGAGAAGGTCACCGTGAGCACGGGGTAGACCTCGTGGCCGAGTCGCTGCAGCGGGAAGACGGCGGCCGAGTTGCCGGCGTGGCCGTAGGCGACGTGGGACTGGATCGACATGATCTTCACGAGTCGCAAGGTTAGTGCTACCCCGGGTGACTCGCCGTTGGCCATGCAAGGATGGGGCATGAGCACGATCCCCACGACGACCGTGACCGAGCTGCCCGACGACGCCGTCATCGTCGACGTCCGGGAGGCCGACGAGTGGGCCGCCGGGCACGCGCCGAACGCCGTCCACATCCCGCTCGGCGATCTCCCCGCCCGCTTGGCTGAGCTGCCCGACAGCGAGGACACCATCCCGGTCGTCTGTCGCAGCGGCGGCCGTTCCGGGCGCGCGGTGGAGTGGCTGGCCCAGCAGGGCTTCGACGTCGCCAACGTCGAGGGCGGCATGCGCGCCTGGCACTCCGCAGGCAAGCAGCTCACGGGCTCCGGAGAGCCCCGCATCCTTTGACCCAGACCCAGACCCAACCCAAGCCGGGCCGTATGCCGTGCAGCCCCTTCCCGAGATGACGACCTTCCCGAGATGACCGATCACCGAGACACCTACGACGGAACCGAGCCGGACCCCGACGCGGACCGCTGGTCGGCGTGGCTGCCTCCGCTCGACGTGACGAGCGATCGCACCGGGGCGGCCGATGCTGGGCCACGGTCCTCGACCCCACCGCCGCCGGCTCCGGGCACCAGCCTCCCCCAGAGCACGGGTCCGGCGCTCCCCCAGAGCGCGGGCCCTGCGATGCCGCCCCCGCCCACCCCGGCGCACTGGTCCTACACCTCCTACCGGTCCGCGCCGCCGCCGGCACAGCCCGCGGCGGCCACGCAGACCGCACCCGCCACGCGGGTCGTGGCCGGTCCACAGCGTCACCTCGGCCTGGCGATCTTTGCCACCTTCTTCGGCTTCCCACCCCTGGGCATCGTCGCCATCGTGCTCGCCCTCTCGGTCGCTCGGCTGCACCGGTCGGGCCGGCTCGCCGAGGCCGAGCGCGCGTCTCGGCGGGCTCGGACCTGGGCGATCGCCGCCCTGGTGCTCAAGGTGCTGTGGATGGCCTTCTACGCGTTCGTCCTCGGGTCCTGAGGCACCGCAAGTCTGCGACGAGGTTCGGGAGAGCCGTTCAGGGCTCTATCGGGACTCGACTAGGGCGCGTCTAGGGCGACCGGCCCCGTGCAGAGGAGCTCGTCGTCCCTCGGGGGCACGCACGGGGGCCTCGAGCACCCCGGCGCCCACAGCCGACGGTTGCATGCCGGGGAGGCGCTGCCCGACCTGCACGCAGAACTCCCACGTGCCGGGGTCGGCCGGGAGGGGGTCTCGGGGGGCGGCGAACTCCGCGCCCGGCACGTCGAGCTCGGGGGGCGACACGGCATACGCCCGGCCCTCGAGCGCACCGGTGGTCGGGATGACGCGCACGCCCGTGGTCGGGGCGGCGATGAAGGAGACGCCGCGCGCCGCGGCGAACGACTGCTTGCTGATGCGCACGGTGTCCTTGTCGGCGTAGACCCAGGCGTGCTCGGGGTTGATGTCCGGCGGCAGCCCGGCCGAGCCGAGGCTGTCGGGCACGACGTCGTAGGCGACGACCTCCCCCGCGCCCCCGCCGTCGCGCGCCAGCGTGTAGGTGACGACGACTCCCGGCTTGCGGCGCACGCCCGGGTCGGCGGGCTGCTGCGAGAAGCCGACCTCGAGGGTCGCATCGAGGCGCACGCCGGATCCGGTCGCCGACGCGCGGGCAGAGGTCGCCCCCGGGGCGGGAGTCACGGAGGCCGCGCTGCTGGTGGAGCTCTCGGGCGACCCGCTCGTGGTGCCGGCGCCGGCGGGGGTTGCCCCACCCGAGGGTGTGGCCTGGCCGCAGGCAGCCGCGGTGCCCGTGACGAGGAGCAGGGCGAGCGTCGGCAGCATCCGGCGGCGGATCGTGGAGGTGGTCATGTCCATGCGAGACAACCAGGGTGGGGCAGACGTTGCATCCCGGATGGCAGCGTCGCCGGACAAGCGCTCACTTGAGCAGCCGGCTCATCCGTCGGTCGGCGAGCGGCTTGCCGCCCGTCTGGCAGGTCGGGCAGTACTGCAGGGAGGTGTCGGCGAAGGACACCTCGCGCACGGTGTCACCGCACTCGGGGCACGGCTCGCCCGTCCTGGCGTGCACCCGCATGCCGGCTCGCTTGGCGTCCTTGAGCTCCTTGGCCGGCTTGCCCGACGCCGTGCCGACGGCGCCCTTGAGCGTGTCGCGCAGGGCGGCATACAGGCGATCGACGACCTCGGGGGCAAGCGTGCCGGCGAGCGCGAAGGGGCTGATCTTGGCAACGTGGAGGATCTCGTCCGAGTAGGCGTTGCCGACCCCCGCGATGAACTCCTGGTCGCGCAGCAGGCCCTTGATCTGCGTGCGGCGCCCGTCGAGCAGCGCCCGGAAGCGCTCGAGCGTGAAGTCGTCGGCGAGCGGGTCGGGACCGAGCCGCGCGATGCCAGGCACCTCGGCGGGCTCCGTGACGATGTAGGCCGCGAGCGACTTCTTCGTGCCGGCCTCGGTCAGGTCGAAGCCGGAACCGTCGGACAGCCTGACGCGCAGGGCGATCGGAGACTTGCCGGGGCGCACGACCGTGGTCGGCAGCTGGTCGGACCAGCGCAGCCACCCGGCGCGGGCCAGGTGGAAGACGAGGTGGGTGCCGTCGGCATCGATGTCGAGGAACTTGCCGTGCCGGTGCACCCCGTCGATGGGGCTGCCCTCGAGGGCCTGCGGCGGCGGGTTGAAGGTCTTGAGCACGCTGAAGGAGGAGAGCTCGACCGCGGTGATGGCGAGTCCGTCGGTGCGCTCGGCAAGGAAGTCGACGAGCGCCTGCACCTCGGGCAGCTCAGGCATGGCCCCAGTCTGACATCCGGGACCGTCAGCGGGTGGGCTGGCGCTGGGGCCGCGAGGGCTGCTCGTCGTCGGCCACGGCCGGCCCGACGCGCCCATGCTCGCCCAGCGTGCGCAGCAGGACATGGCCGTCGGGTGCCGAGAAGGTCGGCGCGCTGCGCGGGCTCATCGTGCGCGCCGGTGCGTCGATCTTCATCGGGTTGCTCAGCACCTGCTCGGTCGGCGAGAGGTGCCTGATGCAGATCGCGTCGACCCGGTCGGGCCGTGCCTCCGCGAACTCGGCATAGAGCTGCGGGTCGTGCTGACCGTCGTCACCGACGAGCAGCCACTTGATGTCGGGGAAGTCGCGCGCCAGCCGGTGCAGGCAGCTGCGCTTGTGGTCCTGGCCGCTGCGGAACCACCCGGTGTTGGTCGGGCCCCAGTCGGTGAGCATCAGGGGCCCCAGCGGGAAGCCGTTCTCGAGGAGGAAGCGGTTGAGCGTCGCCGCGGTGTTCCAGGCGCCCGTCGAGACGTAGACGATCGGAGCCCCCGGGTGCGCCGACAACAGGCGGCGATACATCGGGGCCATGCCCGGCACCGCGTGACGGGCCTTGGCCCGACGCACGAAGGTGTTGAAGGCCGCGATCATCGGGCGCGGCAGCATCGTCGTGATGACGGTGTCGTCGATGTCGCTGACGAGGCCGAAGCGCACGTCGTCGGCGACGATGAAGACGTCGGCCGCGACCGGGTCGGTGCCTTGGGCCTCGACGACGACCTGCTGCCAGCCGGGCTCGAGACCGTGGTCGCGGGCAACGATGTCGACGTGGCCGGCGCGGTCGGAGCGGCCGAAGATCTCGCGGTCACCGGCGGTGATCTTGACCGGCACTCCCGTCGCGGGCGAGGTGAGGAAGGCGCGCCAGCCGCGGTCATAGTGCGCCGGGCTGAGCGCACCGGTCGCGTCCTGCCGGCTCTCGGGGCCTTCAGTGCTCTCACGTCCCTTGCGCCCGAGCAGGATCCGCGCAAAGACCCTGACGAAGGAGGGCGAGCCGTAGCCGACGTGGGTGATGACGCGGTTGCCCCACCCCCGGCCCCGGAGCACCCGCTCGATCTGCTCGTGGACGGCGTCCTCGACGATGGCGGCCGCGTGCGGTCGTGACATGTGCTCAACCTACCCGCAGGCGTGCCAACACCATCGGTCGGCGAGTGGCCTCGCGGCGGCCGGCACGTGGCCGACGGGGGCCGATGGGTGGCAGAGCGGAAGGTGGGACCCGGAGGCACACCGGGGCCGTCCGTTGTTGGATGGTGCCCGTGCACCCCATCGCGCAGGTCCTGAGCAACGCCGCCCGCGGGGAGTTCCCCGACGTCGACGGCGCGTGGGAGCGGGCGGAGCCCTGGCACGCCGGCGTCGAGGGCGTCGTGGCCCTCACCGGCCATGCCGTGATCGCTGTCGGCGACGACGTGTCCGCCGAGCGCATCAATGCCTTGGGCGCCAACGGATTCGGCGGGGCGAGCAATCCTCGGCTCGTCGCTGCCATCGCCGGCGACGGCTGGATCGACGCTCTCGACATCGTGCTCGTCGCGACGGGGCTGGGTGGCGAGCCGGAGCTCGTGGCGCGCAGCGACCTGCGCAACCACCCGCGGGCCCAGCACGCGACAGCCGTGCGCACCGGCGTCGCCACCTTCGGGTATCCCGCGGCCGACGACCACACCCTCGTGACCCTCGCGACGGGGCTGGGCGGCCTGCCGGAGCTCGGCATCGAGATCGACCCCACCAAGGGCCACTCCGGCGCGGAGGTGACGCGAGCTGCGCTGACCCTGGTGCCCCGCGACGAGGTCGTCGTCGCCGCCTGTGCCCCCGGCAACGCTCGAGCCCTGCGCGCTGCCCTGTCGGCGGGGTTCGAGCCGGTGGCCTCCGTGCAGCTGTGGCGCCCCCAGCGCCGGTGAGCCGGAGCACTGCCGCTCAGAAGCGAGACGTACCGTGGGCGCATGGCTGGCACCCGACGCACCCGACGCACCCGCTCGACTGTGGCTGCCCTGCTCGGTGGCGTCCTCGTGCTCGGGCTCGGCACCGGCTGCTCGCTCTTCGAGCAGGCGCCCGCCCCCGAGGATGCCGCCCGGACCCTCGCCACCGGCCTCGCCAAGGCCGACCTCGCAGGAGTGGCCTTCTCGGGGTCGACGACACCGGCAGCGGCGACCGCCTTCGTGGCGAAGGCCTACCAGGGACTCGGCAGCCTGCGGCCTGAGGTCACCGTCACCGCTGTCAAGGCGGGGGGCGACGGTGACGAGGCGACCGCCACCCTCCAGACGCGGTGGGACATCTCCGACTCACCGACGGACTGGACCTACACGAGCACCGTGCCGATGCAGCTGGTCGACAACGTGTGGCGGGTGTCATGGTCACCCGGCGTCGTGGCGCCCGAGCTCGCGGCCGACGAGACGCTGGCGGTGCAGCGCACCTGGCCACGCCGCGCCGACGTCCTCGATGCCAACGGCACCAAGCTGATGACCGAGCGCGAGGTCGCCGTCATCGGCGTCGACAAGACGAAGGTGCCGGGTTCCGCTGCTGCGGCGTCGGCGAAGCAGCTCGCCGGCCTCGTCGGCATCGACCCGACCCGGTATGCCGCGAAGGTGTCCTCGGCCGGGGCGAAGGCGTTCGTCGAGGCGATCACGCTGCGCTCCGACGACCCGGTGCTCGAGAAACAGGGTCCCGCGATCGCCGCGGTGAAGGGGTCGCTGACCGTGCCGGCCCTCAAGGTGCTCGGGCCGAGCCGCACCTTCGCAGCCCCGATCCTCGGCAGCGTCGGCGAGGCGACGGCCGAGCAGGTCAAGGACTCCGGCGGGGCGCTCACCGCGGGTGACGAGGTCGGGCAGAGCGGTCTGGAGTCCCGCTACGACGAGCGGCTACGCGGCACACCCGGCCTCTCGGTGCGCGCCGTCGAGCGTGGCGCCGACGGCAGCGTGCTCGACCAGCGTGAGCTCTTCGCCGAGGTGTCGACCCCCGGCGAGCCCCTGCGCACCAGCCTCGACGCCCGCGCCCAGACCGCCGCCGAGAGCGCCCTGGCACAGCAGACGGCGCGGCCCACGGCGCTCGTCGTCGTCAAGGTCTCGACCGGCGAGGTGCTCGCTGCCGCCGTCGGGCCGGGAGCCAAGGGGTCGACGCTCGCCCTCGCCGGCAAGGCGGCCCCCGGGTCGACCTTCAAGATCGTCAGCTCGCTCGCCATCGCCCGCAAGGGCGCGACGGCGACGACCATGCTGCCGTGCACCGAGACGCTGACGGTCAACGGTCGACGGTTCAGCAACTACACCAACTACCCCGCCGGCAAGCTGGGCGACATCTCGATGCAGACCGCGCTCGCCTACTCGTGCAACACGGCCTTCATCAGCCAGCACGAGAAGGTCAGCCAGGACGAGCTGACCAGCGCGGCGCAGTCGCTCGGCATGGGCGAGAAGCTCGACCTGCCCTTCACCGGCTTCCTCGGGTCGGTGCCGGCGACCGGCGACGTCGTCGAGCACGCGGCGTCGTTCATCGGCCAGGGCCGGGTCGAGGCCTCACCGCTCACGATGGCCCTCGTCGTCGCCTCGGTGATGAAGGGTCAGACGGTGCGGCCGACGCTCGTTGCCGGTGCCCCCGCCCTGCCCGCGCCCGCGACCCCGCTCGAGCCCGAGGAGGGGGAGCTGCTGCGCCAGGAGATGCGGGCCGTCGTGGCGGAGGGGTCAGGCACCGTGCTCAAGCCGGTCGGGGTGGAGTTTGCCAAGACCGGCACCGCCGAGTTCGGCACGAAGAGCCCGCCCGACACGCACGCCTGGATGGTCGCCGGCCGCGGTGACCTCGCGATCGCCGCCTACAACGAGGTCGGAGAGAACGGCGTCACCGGTGCTGCCCCGTTCATCCTCAGCTTCCTCAAGGCCTACAACCCCAGCTGACCCTTGGGTGGCCCGTCGGGAAGTGGGCACTCGACTGGTCTTTGCGTCGAGTGCCCACTTCCCGATGTGACGTTGCTAGCGGGCCGTGATGACGTCGACGTCAGCCGCTCGCACGAAGGCGAAACGGTGGCCGAGCGAGATCTGGTAGTAGCGGTCCTGGCCGACGACGTCCACGTGGTCGTTCGGCGTGTCGAGCGAGTAGGTCACCGCGCGGTAGTAGTTCGTCGGCACGGTGAGGTCACCGACGGCATACCGCTGACCCGGCGTGAACGCATACTGCAGCGGGGCGAGCGCCTGCACGGGGATGCCGACCGGGTAGGCCGATGCCTCCGGGTAGGCCCGACCGTAGACAGGCGCCTTGGCGAGGCCGGTCTTGGGCACGACGTAGGAGCCCTTGACCGGGATGGCCGTCGGGTCGCTCGCCGGGTTGTGGAACCAGCCCTTGACGCCGTTGAACCAGATCGCGGTCCAGTCTCCCTGGCGCTCCGCCACGGCGAAGGTGAGACCGGCCTGGGCGCGCGCGCCGATGTCGGAGACCCGCGTCGTGGCAGGTGCCCCGGTCGGACTCAGCGCGATGTCGTTGATGTAGGGCGCGCTCGGCGACGGCGACTGGTGCAGGTAGACGAAGTTCGTGCCCTGGGGCGCGCACGCCACCCCGGTGGTCGTGCACGAGCTCAGCGGCTGGATGTTGTCGTCGAAGCCGGGCACGATGCGCACGAGGTCGACGGCGCCATCGGCGGCGTGCGCGTTGAGCGGCGCGCCGAGCAGCTGGAAGTAGCGCTCCCAGTTCCAGTAGGGGCCCGGGTCCCAGTGCATCGCCGCAACGTTCGCCGCCGTGACACCGGGGATCTGGTCGTGACCGAAGATGTGCTGCATGTCGAGCGGGATGTCGTACTTGCGCGCGAGGTACTTCACGAGCCGCGCCGACGAGCGATACATCGGCTCGCTGAACCACTGGGCGCCGGTCGCGGCGAAGCCCTCGTGCTCGAGGCCGATCGAGTGGCTGTTGACGTACCAGTTGCCCGCGTGCCAACCGACGTCCTGTGGCTCGAGGTGCTGCGCGATGTGCCCGTCCGACGAGCGGAGGGAGTACTGCCACGAGAGGTACGTCGGGTCGGTGACGAGCTTGAGGGTCGTCGCGTAGCTCGCCTCGGTGTTGTGGATGACGATGTTGGTGATCTTCGGTGAGGCGGGGCGGCTCGCGAGGTCGTGGTTGCCGTAGTCGCCGGCGTCGGGGCCGGTCTTCTCGTAGGGAGCCGGGATCCACTCGCAGTCGAGGCCGGGCGGGCAGTCGACCTGCGCGCGGTTGGCCTTCTTCTTCAGCAGCCCGAGGCGGGCCAGTTGCTGCTTCTCGGGCGAGACCGGTGAAGGCAGCAGCGACACGTCCTTGCCGTCGACGGTCTGCCGAGACGCGCCGGTGGCGATCACGGCGAACGTGTCGTCGGCGAAGGCCGCAGCGACGTCCTCCTGCGCGGAGCCGGACGACTCTGCCACGGCGGCATACCAGGCCCCCGGAGCGGTCGAGGCGCCGACCGGCAGGCCGAGGGAGCGCTGCTCGGCGGCCAACAGGGCGGCGCCGCCGCGAATGTTGGCGAGCTCCTCCGTGCGCAACGCCCCCTCGTCGAGCCCGGTGAGGGTGGCAGCGCGAGACAGGGTGTCGGCGACGGGGGCGGCGGTCGGGGCGGCCGGCGCACCGAGCCCCTTGGCGTCCGCGGGAGAGCCGAGGCCGGCGTCGACCAGGTGCATCGGGCCGTAGCCGCCCGAGGTGCTGTGGCCGGGATTGAAGTCCCATCGGGTCTGCGCGTAGGAGACGGCCTCGAGCACCGTCTGCGGCACGCCGAACTCGGCGGAGGCCGCGGCGAAGGCGCGCTCACGGCTGCCTGCGTCGTCACCGACGGTCATGACCTGCGCTTGGGCGGAGGGGCCCGCCGCCAGCGCCAGACCGCCGACGACAGCTGCGGCCGCTGCGAGGGCGGCGGTCGACCGCCGACGCGCCCGTCCTCGAGGGGGCGCCGTCGTGGCGTCGGAGTCCGCTGGTGATGTGTCGAAGGTTCGTCGGTCGTGGTCTCGGGGTATCACAGAATTTGTCCCTTTCGTATCCCGGCTGGGTGGGTTGCATCGCGGCCCTGCGACTCGTCCCACCCGGTCGAGCCAACACCCCCGTCCCGAGGCCTGCCACTTGAAACGTTCACCGAAGTGTTGTCATCAATCCCGCCTGTCCCACGTGCACCAGCGAGCGGATGGGCGCAAGATGGGCATCATGTGGCGCGCAAGCGTGTGCGCGGGGGTGGCCGTCAGTGCGCTCCTCCTCGGGGGGTGCGGGGGCTCCGTGTCCGCAATCGGGTCAGCGCCAGCGACCCAGACCCAGCCGTCCGCCGACGGCGGGTCGACCGGCGACGCCACGGAGGGTGCGGGCTCCGGCATCGACGCCGGCAACGACATCGACCGGGCCAATGGTGACGGTGGCGTCGGCAGCCCCGACGAGCCCGGCCCGACGTTCCCGATGACCCTGCACCGCACGGGCGGCAGCGCCGACTTCGATGACCGCGTCGTCATCCAGGTCGACGGGCGGGTCGTCGTGGAGACCCGGCTGCTGCGGGGTCGCACCTGCACCCTGAGCTCCACGCAGCGCCAGCAGCTGATCGGGGCCCTCACCGCCCTGCGCGCGACGCCGGTGCTGGGCACCGACCTATCGGGCGACGGCGCCGTGCCGATTCCGCCCGCCGACGACTCCGGCGACGCCGACAGCGAGCCGATCGCTCTTGCGGTCACCGACGACCTCGCCCGCAGCTTCGACCTCACCGACCCCTCGCTCGGCGGGGTGTCCGACCTCGTCGGCGCCGTCGTCACCGACGTGACGCTGACCAGCCCCGCGAGCGCGAAGTGCTCGCCCTCGACCACGACGGCGCCGACGGGCGTCGCCGCCGCCGGCTGACCCCCAACCGGGCCGACCCTCCCAGCCGTCAGGTGGATGCGGCCTCGTCGCCGTGACGCCCGCGGGCGCGCGCGAGGTCGTCGGGCGTGTCGACGTCGTCGGCGACCCCGTCGACGTCGGCCACCTCGACGGGTCGCAGCCCCGCGGCGAGGTCGCGCATGCTGCGCCCCGCGGGCTCGCCCAGGCGGGCCAAAGCCGCGTCGAGCGCGGTGCGTCGCCAGGCCGAGCAGAGCCAGTTGAGACGTCCCGTCGCATCGGTCGTGACGGCCGGCCCCGCGTGCGGCGACTGGTGCAGCAGGGCGCTCGCGAGCCGGTCCAGGTGGGCCGAGGTGACGAAAGGCAGGTCTGCCGCGAGCACGATGACGGCGTCCGCCTCCTCGGAGAGGTGGCCGAGGCCCGCCGCGATCGCTGCCACCGGCCCGCCGCCGGGCGGGTCCTCCACGAGCACCGGTATGCCGTCCGGCACGTCCTCGGGTCGGCCGACGACGAGCACGGGGCGGGGTCGCACCGCGGCGAGCACCCGCGCGACCATCGGCGTCTCGCCGACCCGCAGCGAGGGCTTGTGGCTGCCCATGCGTCGCGAAGCGCCACCGGTGAGCACGAGGACGCTCACGGCATACGGCGGGATGGGTGGGCTCGGCTCCACGGGGGGAGTCTGGCACGCTGGCCTCATGGGACGGGTCACGGTGCGACGCAAGGTCACGTCGATCGACCTCGCCACCGCGTCGAGCACGACCCGGCCAGACACCCTGACGGTCGAGGAGCCGCTCGAGCTGCGCGTGGGCGGGAGCCCACTGACGGTGACGATGCGCACGCCCGGCCACGACATCGAGCTCGTGCACGGCTTCCTGCTCAGCGAGGGTCTCATCCGATCGGCCGAGGACATCGCGCTCGCCCGCTACTGCGAGGGTGCCGTCGTCTCGGGCGAGAGCGGCTTCGACGAGAACACCTACAACGTCATCGACGTGACACTGAGCCCGGGCGTGGCGCCGCCCGCGGCCTCGGCCACGCGTGCGTTCTTCACCAACTCCTCGTGCGGTGTCTGCGGCAAGGCGAGCATCGAGCAGCTGCGGGCGCAGTCGGCCTACGAGGTGCGCTCCGACGGGACGAGATTCGCGGCCGAGGTCGTCGCCGCGCTGCCACACTCGCTGCGTGCCGAGCAGCGGTCGTTCGACAAGACGGGCGGGCTGCACGCGGCCGGGCTCTTCACCGCCGAAGGAGAGCTGCTCGTCGTCCGCGAGGACGTCGGGCGTCACAACGCCGTCGACAAGGTGGTGGGCTGGGCCCTGCAGCACGGTCGGGTGCCCGGTGTCGGCTGTGTGCTCGTCGTCTCGGGACGGGCGTCGTTCGAGCTGACACAGAAGGCGATCATGGCCGGGATCCCCTGTCTCGCAGCGGTTTCGGCGCCGTCGTCGCTTGCCGTCGAGTGCGCTGAGGACGCCGGGATGACGCTGATGGGTTTCGTGCGAGGCACCCGCCTCAACGTGTATGCCGGCGCGCACCGCGTCACCACCTGACCGGAAGGACGACCGTGGCCATCTTCGCGATCCACTACACCTACCCCGACGACACGTCGGAGATGATGACGATCCGTCCCGAGCACCGCGAGTGGCTCAGCGGGCTCCACGGACTGCTCGTCGCCGGCATGTACCAGGACGGCATCGACGAGCTGAGCGAGGGCGAGCCGACCGGTCAGGAGCCGGTCAACGCCGCCCTCATCGTCGTCTCGGGCGAGTCGGTCGCCGAGGTCACCGAGACCTTCGACCAGGACCCCTACTGGCTGGGCGGCTACGTGCTGCGTCGGGTCGTGCGCCGGTGGGACCCGCCGCTCGGTCCGTGGGTCGCTGACGAGACCCAGTCGCCGGGCTGAGGCGCTGCTGACCGGGCCGACGGACCGCCACGAGCCGTCACCGGCCACAGCGCTCAGCGTGCCGTCGCCCCGGCCGAGCAGTCGTGGCGGTCGGTCGGCACATCGGCGGCGGACCGAGCCGGCCAGCGACCGTCAGAGGCGGGTGACTTCGCCGTCATCGACGCGCCACCGCTCGTCGAGGCGGACGTTCTCGAGCAGGCGGCGGTCGTGCGAGACGAGCAGCAGCGCCCCGTCGTAGGAGTCGAGAGCCTGCTCCAGCTGCTCGATCGCCGGCAGGTCGAGGTGGTTGGTCGGCTCGTCGAGGACCAGCAGGTTGACCCCGCGGGCCTGCAGCAGCGCCATCGCGGCGCGGGTGCGCTCGCCGGGTGAGAGGCGGCCCACGGCGCTGGCGACCTGGTCGGCCTTGAGGCCGAACTTCGCGAGGAGCGTGCGTCGCTCGGCGGGCGCGAGGTCGGGCACCGCCTCGCCGAAGGCGTCACCGAGGGGCAGGTCCTCGCTGAGCCCGGTGCGCGCCTGGTCGATCTCGCCGACGGCCACGCTCGCTCCGAGGGAGGCGCTGCCCTCGTCGGGCTCGAGCCGGCCGAGCAGCAGCGACAGCAGGGTCGTCTTGCCCGCGCCGTTGGGTCCGGTGATGCCGATCCGGCGCCGCGCCTCGACCTGCAGCGACGCCGGTCCGAAGGTCCAGTCGCCGCGCCGCACGACCGCCTCGTTGAGCGTCGCGACGACCGAGCTCGATCGCGGAGCCGCGCCGATGGAGAACTGCAGCACCCACTCCTTGCGCGGCTCGTCGACCTCGTCGAGCCGGGAGATGCGCGACTCCATCTGTCGCACCTTGCGGGCCTGCTTCTCCGCCGAGTCGATGCTCGCCGCCCGGCGGATCTTGTCGTTGTCGGGGCTCTTCTTCATCGCGTTGCGCACGCCCTTGGACGACCACTCGCGCTGGGTGCGGGCGCGCGACTCGAGGTCGGCCTTGGTGCCGGCATACGCCTCGTAGGCCTCGCGCGCGTGCCGTCGGGCCACCTCTCGCTCCTCGAGATAGGACTCGTAGCCGCCGTCGTGCACGGCGACGGCGTTCTGGGCGAGGTCGAGCTCGACGATGCGGGTGACGCACCGGGCGAGGAACTCGCGGTCGTGCGACACGAGCACGATGCCGCCGCGTAGCCCCTCGACGAAGGCCTCCAGCCGCGTCGAGCCCCGGGAGGTCGAGGTCGTTGGTCGGCTCGTCGAGCAGCACGAGGTCGAAGCGGCTGAGCAGCAGTGCAGCGAGCGCGGCCCGCGCCGCCTGGCCGCCGGACAGCGAGGTCATGAGCGCGTCGGGGCCCACGTCGAGGCCCAGCTCCGCGAGCATCGGCGGGATGCGGTCGTCGAGGTCGGGGGCGCCGCTGGCGAGCCAGTGGTCGAGCGCGACGGCATACCTCTCGTCGGCCTGCGGGTCGTCGCCACCGAGTGCCGCGGCCGCGACCTCCATCGCCACCGTCGCGGCCGTGGCGCCGGTGCGGCGGCCGATGTGGTCGGCGACGGTCTCACCGGGCACGCGCTCGTGCTCCTGGGGCAGCCACCCGACGAAGGCGTCGGAGGGTGCCGTCGTCACGGCGCCCGCGAGCGGTTCGTCCTCGCCCGCAAGCAGCCGGAGCAGGGTCGACTTGCCGGCGCCGTTGGCGCCGACGACCCCGACGACGTCACCCGGGGCGACTGTCAGGTCGAGGTGCTCGAAGAGGGTCCGGTGGGCGTGGCCGCCGGCGAGGTCCTTGGCCACGAGGGTCGCGCTCACGGGGCAAGCCTAGGCGGGCCGGGGGCGTCCCCGGCCACGGTCACAGCAGGTGCACGGTGACGACGTCGCCGTCGATGAGCTGGTCGACACCCTCGGGCACCTCGATGAGGCAGTTCGCGGCGGCGAGCGCGCTCAGGTGCCGCGCGTCCGGCGCCGTGACGGTGCCGTCGTCGTGCAGCACGCTCGTGAGGAACTGGACGCGTCCCGCCCGGGTGCGCCTCGGCTTGCCGCGGTATGCCGCGTGGCCGGGTTGCGCGGGCGGTGCGCCGTGTCGTCGGTCGAGCGCCGGGCGGACGAGCACCTCGAAGGCGACGAACGCCCCGACCGGGGTGCCGGGGAGGCAGACGACCGGTGTCGAGCCGAAGCGGCCGAGCCCCTGGGGTCCACCGGGCTGCATCGCGAGGTGCACGAAGTCGAAGGTCGGCAGCGGCTCGCAGACCTGGCGGACGACCTCGTAGGCGCCCGCGCTCACCCCTCCCGTCGTGATGACGAGGTCGACGGCCGGGTCGGCGTCGAGAGCCTCCAGCAGCTCGTGCAGCTCGTCGGGCTCGTCGGAGCACACCTCGACGCGGCGGACCTCGCACCCGGCGCCCGCGGCAAGAGCGGCGACCATGTCGGAGTTGGACTCATGGATGCCCCCGGCTCCGGGGTCGACGTCGGGGGGCACGAGCTCGGCGCCCGTGGCGATGATGCCGACTCCGGTGACGCGCCGCACCTGCACTGTCGTGCACCCTGCCGAGCGTCCGAGCGCGACCAGGGCTGCGGTCACCGCGGATCCCGTTGCGGCGATGAGGGATCCAGCACGCACGTCCTCCCCTTGTGCCCGCACGTGCTGGCCCGGGATGGGGTCGACGTCCAGCACGACCTGGGACGGCGCCGGCCCGGTCGGCGACGCGTCGGTGACCTCGACAGGCACCACGGCGACGGTCCCCTCCGGCAGCCGTGCACCTGTCATGATGCGTGCCGCCTCGCCGGGCGCGAGCGCGGTCTGCGGGATCGACCCGGCGGGCACGTCGCCGACCACGGGATAGCGGCGCTGCCCCGGGTCGGCCGGATGGACGGCATACCCGTCCATCGCCGAGCCGTCGAAGCGTGGGAGGTCGTCGAGCGCGAGCAGGTCGGTGGCGAGCCGCCGCCCCACGGCATACCGGTCGAGGCCGACCTGCTCGACCGGGGCCTCACCCACGAGCCGCGCCACGGCGGCGCGGTGGTCGGCGACGGACACATGACCCATGCGCGCCAGTCTGTCGCATGGCCCGCGCCACGAGCCGGCGGGCATGGCCCGGCGACGGTCTCAGCCTCGGCGGGACGCTACCGGGCCAGGTCCCCTCTCCCGCGTCACGCAGTCTCCGGCGCGAGGTGTGAGGGGCAGATCGCGACGGGAAGGGTCTCGCCGCTGATGGCTCGTCAGCACTCGATGACGTTGACGGCGAGGCCGCCGCGGGCGGTCTCCTTGTACTTCACCTTCATGTCGGCACCGGTCTCGCGCATCGTCTTGACGACCTTGTCGAGCGAGACGACGTGGGAGCCGTCACCGCGCAGCGCGGTGCGGGCCGCGGTGATCGCCTTGACGGAGGCGATCGCGTTGCGCTCGATGCAGGGGATCTGCACGAGCCCACCCACGGGGTCGCAGGTCAGGCCGAGGTTGTGCTCCATGCCGATCTCCGCGGCGTTCTCGACCTGCTCGGGGGTGCCCCCCATGACCGCCGCCATCGCGCCCGCCGCCATCGAGCACGCGGAGCCGACCTCGCCCTGGCAGCCGACCTCCGCGCCCGAGATCGAGGCGGTCTCCTTGTAGATCACGCCGATCGCGCCGGCGGTCAGCAGGAAGCGGACGATGCCGTCGCGGTCGGCGCCCCGCACGAAGTTGGCGTAGTAGTGGAGCACGGCAGGGATGATGCCCGCGGCCCCGTTGGTCGGGGCGGTGACGACCCGCCCGCCTGCGGCGTTCTCCTCGTTGACGGCGAGCGCATAGAGGGTGATCCAGTCCATGCCGCGCAGCGGGTCGTCGCTGCCCTCCTCGAGCTGCAGCCGGCGCGCGAGCTCAGGCGCGCGGCGCCGCACCCGCAGCCCGCCGGGGAGCACGCCCTCGTTCGCGATGCCGTTGCGCACGCACTCCTTCATGACCTCCCAGATGTCGAGCAGCCCCTCGCGGACCTCCTCCTCGGTGCGCCACGAGAGCTCGTTCTCGAGCATGATCCGGGCGATCGACTTGCCGGTCTCCTTGCAGTGCGCAAGCAGCTCGTCGCCGGTGCGGAAGGGGTGCGCGACGGGGGTCGAGTCCTCGACGATCTTGGTCTCGCCGACCGCGTTCTCGCCGACGACGAAGCCGCCGCCGACGGAGTAGTAGGTGTGCTGCGACAGGGTGGCGCCGGTGGCATCGGTCGCGGTGAACGTCATGCCGTTGGGGTGCAGGGGCAGCGTCTTGCGCCGGTGCAGCACGAGGTCCTCGTCCTCGACGAGGTCGATCTCGTGCTCACCGAGCAGCGACAGTCGCTTGGTCGCGCGGATCTCGGCGAGACGCGCGTCGACGGCGCGCGGGTCGCACAGCTCGGGGCGCTCACCCGTCAGCCCGAGCAGCACCGCCTTGTCGCTGCCGTGACCGTGGCCGGTCGCGCCGAGCGACCCGAAGAGCTCGGACCGCACCCGCGCCACCTGATCGAGTCGACCCTCGTCGCGCAGCCTCTCGGCGAAGAGCACCGCGGCCCGCATGGGGCCGACCGTGTGCGAACTCGACGGCCCGATGCCGATCGAGAAGAGGTCGAAAACGCTGAGGGCCATGGTGTCCTGACTTCGTGTCGTCGTTGACGGCGACCGCCGCGGGGGTGGTGGGCGGCCTCTCCGAGCCTACGGCTCGCCGGAGCCCCGACGCACACCCCTCAGGTATGCCGTCCCCTCCCTCCCCGACACCCCGCACCAGTCGGGTGCCCACTTCCTCACCGTCGGAAAGGGAGCCCTCGACTCAGGGAACGTCGAGTGCCCCGGTGCCGACGGCATACAGTCTGGGCCGTGATGACGGAGCAGCCCCGCTGGGTCGACGCGACCACCCTTCGACATGCCGTGTCCGCGGACCGGGCACGACGTCTCATCCGGCAGGCCCTGGCCGACGGCCTCGACCCCTCGGCCGATCCTGCGCGGCTCGCGGTGCCGGCCGGTCACGGTCAGCTGCTCGTCATGCCCTCGGCCTCGCACCGCGCGGCGGGCGTCAAGGTGGCCTCTGTGGCACCGGGCAATCCGGCGCGGGGACTCGAGCGGATCCAGGCGCTCTACGTGCTCTTCGACGCCGCCACCCTCACCCCGTCGGCGGTGCTCGACGGAGCCGCCCTCACCGCCCTGCGCACACCCGCCGTCTCGGCCGTGGCGATCGACTGCCTTGCACCACAAGAGGTCTCGCACGTCGTCATCATCGGCAGCGGACCCCAGGCCGTCGGTCACGCTGAGGCGATCCTCGCCATCCGAAGGCCCACGACGATCACCGTCGTCGGACGCCAGGTCGAGAAAGCACGATCCGCCGCGGGCCGAATCCGCGGGATGGCCGGCTCCCCGCGGGTGGGGGCGCTGGCCGCAGCCGACCGTGCGGCCGTCGAGGAGGCCGTGCGCGAGGCCACGGTCATCGTGACCGCGACGTCGGCGGCCACCCCGGTGGTCGACGGGGCCTGGGTGGCCGACGGTGCCTGCGTCGTGGCCATCGGATCGCACGAGCCCGACCGTCGTGAGCTCGACAGCGACCTCGTCGGCCGTTCCCTCCTCGTCGTCGAGGACCTCGCCACCGCCAGGCGTGAGGCGGGCGACCTCGTCCTCGCGGTGGCCGACGGTCAGCTCGACTGGACCGGTGTCGGCACGCTCGCGGACCTCGTGCGGGGCCGCCACCAGCGGGCCACCGACCGACCCAACGTCTTCAAGGGAGTCGGCATGGCCTGGCAGGACCTCGTCGTCGCTGAGGCCGTCGGGAAGTGAGCACTCGACGGGTTGGGGTGTCGGAACTGGTCAATTGACCTGGTCAGTCGGTGCGCGGGTGGATGACGTCCTCGATCGGGGTGAGGCCGTCGTTGAAGGCGAGGACGCGCCGCGCCGTCGTCTCCGGGTGCCCGATGACCGAGCGGATCACGTGCGCGACGTTGTCGCGCGACACCGAACCGGGGGTGACGCCCTCCCCGGTCTCGATGTGACCGGTCGCTGCCTCGAGGGTCAGGGCGCTCGGTCGCAGGATGGTCCACGCGAGTGACGTGCCCTGGAGGTGCTCGTCGGCGGCCGTCTTGGCCTCGGCGTAGGCGTGGAAACCGTTGTCCTCTGGCACCCCGTGGTCGGGGCCGGCGCCGAAATAGCTCACCATGACGTAGCGCTCCGCCCCGACCTGCGCGGCGGCCTCCATCGACCGGATCGCGGCATCGCGGTCGACGGCGTAGGTCCTTTCGGGACTACCGCCTCCGGCACCGGCCGACCACACGACGACCTCGCTGCCGCGGAGCACGTCCGCGATCTCCTCGGTGCTGGCGTGCTCGACGTCGACGACGACTGCTGCCGCACCGGTGGCCTCGACGTCGGTCACGTGGTCGGGGTTGCGCACGACCGACGTGACCTCATGACCCTCGCCCACGAGCAGGGGGGCGGCGATCAGGGCCACCTTGCCGTGGCCGCCGATGAGCGTGACGCGAGACATCCGGACTCCTTCAGAGCGGGTGCGAGACGTGGGCCGTCCCGCAGGCGACAACGCGATCGGCCCGGTCAGGCTTCCCGGCCGGGCCGATCGGTGCGCGTCGCGTTCAGTCGTTGCCACGCCGCGCGAGCAGCACGCCGATGACGAGCCCGACGAGGGCCGCGGCGGCGTAGCCGGCGTAGCGCTTCATGAGCACCGGCATGACGGCCGACCCGAGGTCGAGCGCGTCGTCCTGCTCGACCGACGAGGTCACGAGCCGAGGACCCGGGGGGTATGCCGCCGGGCGAGTCGACGTTGCCCCCACCGACGCGGAGGTGGCTCGGGCCGAGGCCAGACTCGGGGTGGCAGCGGTCGCGCTCGCCTCCGCCTCGGCCGGCACCGCGGTGCCCTCCGTCGTGGCCGCCCCCTCCGCCTCGACGACTCCGGCACCGGCACCGGCATCCACAGCGACGCCAGCGTCGGCGTCTCCGCCCTCACCCTCACCCTCGGCCGCACCGAGCCTGGTCTCGATGCAGGCGATGAAGGCCATGAGCAGCTTGTCCGACACGTCCTGCATGACTCCCCGGCCGAACTGCGCCGGCTTGCCGGTCACCGCGAGGTCGGTGACGACCTCGGCCCGGGTGCCGGTGCCGTCGGGCGAGAGCTCGATGGTCACCGTCGCCCCGGCCGTGCCGTTGCCACGCTTGTCCTTGCCCTTCGCCTCGATGACCGCGCGGTGGGCCGCGTCGTCACGCTCGACGAAGGATCCGGTGCCGGTGTAGAGCAGCGCGATCGGACCGAGCTTGACCTTGACCGTGCCGGCGAAACCGTCGTCGCCCACCTCCGTCACCGTCGCGCCGGGGAAGCAGCCACCGACCTTCTCGAGGTCCATGAAGAGTGCCCACGCGTCGTCGACCGAGGTCGGCACGGTGAAGGAGTGGGTCAGATCCATCGGGCGATCACACCCCGGCCGCTGCGAGCACCGCGCGCCGCGTCAGCACCGTGGCGAGGTGCTTGCGGTAGTCGGAGTCACCGTTGAGGTCGGAGGGCGGGTTGGTGCCCTCGGACACCGCGGCGACGGCCGCACGCACGGCCTCGTCGGTGGCGGGCTGCCCGACGAGGGCGTCCTCGACCGCTCGCGCGCGCAGGGGGGTCGAGCCCATGTTGGTCAGGCCGACCCGGGCCTCGGCGATCGTGCCGCCCTCGCTGCGCACCGTGGCCGCGATCCCGACGATCGACCACTGGTGGCTCACCCGCACGAACTTCTCGTAGTGCGCTCCCCACCCGGTGTGCTTGGGCACTCGGATCTGCGTGAGCAGCTCGTCCTCGCCCACGGCCGTCGTGAAGAGGTCCTCGAAGAAGTCGTCACCGGCCACCGTCCGGCTCGACCCACCCGGTCCGGCGATGACGAACTCGGCCCCGAGAGCGAGCGCCGGAGCCCCGACGTCGCCGGCCGGGTCGGCGTGCACGAGTGCGCCGCCGATGGTGCCCCGGTGACGGATCTGCGGGTCGGCCACGGTGTGGATCGCCTTGGACAGCAGTGCCGCATGGGTCGACACCGCCTCGGAGGCCAGCACGGCGGCATACGTCGTCATGGCGCCGATGACGAGGTGGTCACCGTCCTCGGTGATGCCCTGGAGCTCGGCGATGCGCCCGAGGTCGATGACGACCCCGGGAGCGTTGAGGCGCATGCGCAGGATCGGCAGCAGGGACTGCCCGCCGGCGAGCACCTTGGCCTCGTCGCCGTGCTCGGCGAGAGCGCTGACGGCCTCCTCCACGGACGATGGCGCGAGGTAGTCGAACTGTGCGGGGATCACTGGACGCTCCCTTCGGTCGTGGTGGTGCTGGGACTGCCGGCCCCGGGGTCCTGGTTGGGGGCACCCTCGTCGAAGTGCGGCTGCGCGTCGCGGTCACCCTCGGTCGAGACCGCGCGGCCGGCCTGGATGGCCCTCCACACCCGCTCGGGAGTGCACGGCATGACGACGTCGTCGACGCCGAGCGGTCGCAGCGCGTCGACGATCGCGTTGACGACGGCGGGCGTCGAGGCGATCGCGCCGGCCTCGCCGACTCCCTTGGTGCCCAAGGTGGTGTAGGTCGAGGGCGAGGTGGTGTGGTCGGTGACGAAGCTGATCGTGTCGGCGGACGTCGGCAGGGTGTAGTCGACGAAGGACCCCGTCACGAGCGTGCCCTGGTCGTCGTACTCCGCGCCCTCCCAGAGGGCCTGAGCGATGCCTTGGACGAGACCGCCGTGAACCTGTCCCTCGACGATGAGCGGGTTGATGATGACGCCGATGTCGTCGACGCAGACGTACTTGCGCATCGACGTCGCACCGGTCTCGGTGTCGACCTCCATGGCGCACAGGTGGGTCCCGTGCGGGAAGGAGAAGTTTTCGGGGTCGAACGTGGCGTCGGCGTCGAGGCTCGGCTCCACCCCGTCGGGGAGGTTGTGGCCGGTCCACGCCGCGAGCGCGACCTCGGCCATGGTGACGCCCTTGTCGGTGCCCCTGACCCCGAAGCGCCCGCCGGTGAACTCCAGGTCGTCGACGCTCGCCTCGAGCAGGTGCGCTGCGACGACCTTGGCCTTCTCGATGACCTTGTCGGCGGCGCGGACGACGGCCTCGGCACCGACGACGAGGGAGCGCGACCCGTAGGTGTCCATGCCCTTGGACGAGATCTGGGTGTCGCCGTGCAGCACCTCGACGTCCTCGAAGGGCACCCCGAGCCGGTCCGCGACGATCTGGCTCCATGCCGTCTCGTGGCCTTGGCCGTGCGGGGAGACGCCGGTGAGGACCTCCACCTTGCCGGTGGCGAGCATCCGGATGCTGGCGCTCTCCCAGCCGCCGGCGCCGTAGTTGAGCGCGCCGAGGATGCGCGAGGGGGCGAGGCCGCACATCTCGGTGAACGTCGAGATGCCGATGCCCAGCTGGACCGGGTCGTCGCTCTCGCGGCGACGGGCCTGCTCGGCGCGCAGCTCGTCGTAGCCGAAGAGCTCCTTGGCCTTGGCGGTGGCAGCCTCGTAGTCGCCCGAGTCGTAGGTCATGCCCGCCACCGAGGTGAAGGGGAACTCGTCGTGCGTGATCCAGTTCTGCTCACGGACCTCGAGCGGGTCGCGCCCCAGCTCGGCAGCGAGCTCGTCCATCATCCGCTCGATCGCGAAGGTGGCCTCGGGGCGACCGGCGCCGCGGTAGGCGTCGACCCATGTCTTGTTGGTCAGCAGCGTCCGCACGGTGAAGTGGTAGGCAGCAAACTTGTAGATCGAGTTGAACATCCACGCGCCGAGCACCGGCACGCCGCCGCCGACGACGCCGACGTAGGCACCCAGGTCGGCGAGCAGCTCCACCTTGAGCCCGGTGACGGTGCCGTCCTTGCGGGCGCTGAGGGTCAGCTTCTGCCACTGGTCGCGGCCGTGGTGTCCCGAGAGCAGCGACTCCGACCGGGTCTCGGTGTACTTGCACGGCCTTCCCAGTCGGCGCGCGACCGCGATCGTGGCGAACTCCTCCGGCGTCGTCTGCAGCTTGCCCCCGAAGCCGCCACCGACGTCCGGGGCGATGATGCGCACCTTCGACTCGGGTATGCCCGTCGTCGCGGCGACGAGGAAGCGCAGGATGTGAGGGACCTGCGTCGAGCTCCAGACCGTCATCTGCTCGCCGGTCGGGTCGCACACGGTCGAGCGCGGCTCCATGAAGGCGGGGATGAGTCGCTGCTGGCGGAACTCACGCTCCAGGACGATGCCGTCCTCGCGTGCGCTGGCGATCTCCTCCTCGACGTCGGTGCCCGAGCCCTGAGCTGCCGAGTCGAGGGTCCACACCGCAGAGGTGTTGGTGCCGAGGTCGGGGTGCGCGAGCACCTCGTCCTTGACCGCCTCCTTGAGATCGAGGACGGCCGGCAGCTCGTCGTAGTCGACGTCGACGAGCTCGGCTGCGTCACGGGCCTGCGCCGCCGTGCGTGCCGCGACGACGGCGACGATCTCGCCGGCACAGGCGACGTGGTCGACGACGACGGGCAGGTGGTTCGGGGTCTTCTGCTCCCCGTTGAGCGGCCAGGCGTTGGCAATCGCGCCCTGCACGTCCTTGATGTCCTCGCCGGTGACGACGTCGATGACGCCCGGTGCCGCCTTGGCCTCGGCCGTGTTGATCGCGGTGATCGTGGCGTGGGCGAAAGGGCTGCGCACCATGGCGAGGTGCAGCATGCCGGGCAGCTGGATGTTGTCGGTCCAGCGGGTGCGTCCGGTGAGGAGCCGCTGGTCCTCCTTGCGGCGCCGGGACTTGCCGATCTCGAGCTCGGGCGCTGCTGTGTCGGTGCGGTCGTCCGTGATCGTCACGACGACACCGCCTGGGAGCTCATCGAGCCGGCCGCCTGCTGCACGGCCTTGACGATGTTGTGGTAGCCCGTGCAGCGGCAGAGGTTGCCCTCGAGACCCTCACGGATCTGCTGCTCGCTCGGGTCGGGGTTCTCCTTGAGCAGGTCGCAGGCCTGCATGATCATGCCGGGCGTGCAGTAGCCGCACTGGAGGGCATGGCACTCGTGGAACGCCTTCTGCATCGGG
>CAVOOZ010000003.1:0-419466 GCA_963697735.1 uncultured Actinomycetota bacterium
CGACGGTCGAGGACGTCTGCTGCTCGCCAATGGTGCGGCGGTCGACCAGCGCAAGAAAGCACTGAAGAACAACAACTCGGTCCTCGACTCGCGGTTCGAGCTGCAGACCTACGTAGCGAAGACCGCCGCCCCGCGTCCCGCTTCGGCGGGTGGGAGTAAGTCATAATGCGCTCTCCTCGTGCTGGCCGGCGCGCTCGCCGTCGCTTCGACGCACAGTCGCGGACCGCACGCGGCGCAGTCGCTGCCCAACATCTACGGGATCAAGCAGACCACGAATCGCGCGGTCAACAAGACCAACACGCACACGCTGGCGATGACGAACGTCGACAGCGCCGCGAACGCACGCGCAACGCCGCCGCGCCAAGGCCGCCAAGGTCGCGCCGGCGAGCAAGTCGACGTCGACCAGCGCCAAGCCCGTGGCCGAGAGCCCGGCCGATACGGCCCGCGGTCACGGCGTTCGCGCCATGGCCGCCGCTGATCTCCGCGACGCGCCCGAGGCATCGAGATGGACACCGCCGGCAAGGTCGTACTTGCGGCGCGAGGTGTTCGCCTACGAGCAGAGCGGACGTCGAGACCCCTTCGTCACGCTCATGACCGTCGGCGAGCTCCGACCGATGATCAGCGACCTCGCCATCAGCGGGATTCTGATCGACCCGACCGGACGCAACTCGGTCGCAGTGCTTCGTGACGTCTCGAGCAAGGAGCAGTACCGCGTGAAGGTCGGCCAGCAGTTGGGCCGCATGCGCGTCGCGCGCATCACGCAGAAGGCAGTGACGTTCACGATCGAGGAATTCGGATATAGCCGTCAGCAGGAGCTGGCGATGGATGATTCAAATCAAGCGAGGACGAAATGAGTCGAGTCTGTACGCTGGTCGCACTGACGGCCGCCGCCCTGCTGGCGAGCGCCGGCCGCGCGAGCGCCGCGCACGTCACGGCCCCTCCCGCACCCGCCACTGCGCGTGAGGGCGTCGTCAACGCCGTCACCGCGGTGAGCATCGTGCCGTCCTCCGGACGCGCGGAAGTCGTCATCGCCGTGAGCGGCCCGGTCGAAGTCTCCGACTTCGTACTGACCGGCCCGAATCGTGTCGTGCTCGATCTGGCCGGCGCGAAGCTCGGCCTGCCGGCACACATGTACGACAAGGTCTCGCGCGCCGGGATCACGAACGTTAGGCTCGCGCAGTACAAGGCCGGACATCGTCCGCCTCGTGCTCGAGCTGGACAGCGCGCGTGACTACGAGATTACGCGCGGCGAGAACGAGATCCGGATCGCCGTCACCGGCACCGAGAAGTTCACGGCCTGGCACGCCGGTGACCGCGCGCAGGCCGCGTCGGCCGGCACGGTGGCGCCCAAGGCTCGCACGGATTCCGATCGCGTCTACGCGGCGACGCCGTCGTCCGCGGCACGTGAGCAGCTGACGTTCAACGCGCAGCGCTCGCAGCAGCCCCGCATCACGGTCACGTATCAGACCTCCGACATCCGCGACGTCATCGCGGCGTTCGCGACGTTCTCCGGCGCACGATCGTGATCGGCAAGGATGTGCAGGGCACCGTCACCGCCGAGATCAAGGATCAGCCGTGGGACGTCGCGCTTCAGGCGATTCTTCAGGCGCAGGGGCTCGCGGCTTCTGAAGAGAACACCGGCATCATCACGGTCGACAGCTACGCGAACATCTCGCGAAGGAAGCGAACGAGCCGCTCATCACGCAGCTCGTCGCGGTCAACTACGCAAACGCGTCGTCGCTCGTCGGCACGATCGCGTCGCTCCTCTCGAAGGATTGCTCGAAGGCAGGCCTGACGACGGCGACGTCGGGCGCCGCAGGCAGCAGGCCAGAACGCGCAGGGTGCTGCAACCTGCATTGTCCGCGGCGGCGTCGTCGCCGACACCTCGACGAACACGCTCCTCGTCACCGAGTCGCGTCGCGGATGCCGGACCTGATGAGCTACATCAAGGATCTCGACGTTCGCACGCCGCAGGTTGCGCTCCGCGCGAAGATCATCTCGGTCAACCGCACGTCGATCGAGCAGCTCGGCGTCAGTTACGACCTCGCGAGCCCGGTCGGCGTTCTTCAACACGCTCGCGCCACACGTCTATCCGGCGTGTCCCGCCCACGACGCTCGAGTCGCAGTGGAGCTCGGCGGTGAGGCCCTGCCGGCATCGCGAACGCGAACCGCGAGTACGAATTGGATCCGGCGCTCAACCTCCTGTTCTCGACAGCGATCGGCAAGTTCAGCCTAACGACGTTCCTCGACGCGCTCCGCGAAGAACAACCTCGCCGACCTCCAGGCCGAGCCGAGCATCGTGACGCTCGACAATCGCGTGGCCGAGATCCTCGTCGGTCAGGAAACCCCGATCCGCGTGATCGACGCCGGGAAGCGCCGGCCAGGTCGGTGTGACCGGCCCGCGCGCAACGTGCAGTTCAAGGAGAGCGGCATCATTCTCCGCGTCACTCCGCACATCACGAGCAATCGCCAGATCCGCATGACGCTGCACGCCGAGCAGTCGCGGCTGAACGTCGTCGGCGGCGACCTCGGGTTCTTCTTCGACAAGAGCCGCGCCGACAACCAGCTTCTCGTCGGCGACGGCGAGACCGCAGTCATCGGCGGCCTCACGCAGACGCAGGTCGAGTCGCAACCGTCCGGCATTCCGTTCCTCATCGAGCTGCCGCTCATCGGCAAGCTGTTCTCGCAGACGGAGACCCGCGAAGAGAAGCGCGACCTGCTGGTTCTCGTCACGCCGCACATCATCGACGAGGGGGAGGCGATCCGGCCCCCCGGCGGCGCCCGCTGACCGCGATCCCGGAGTCTCTCCTTAGGATGTCTCCTCTGATGATCCACTTCGTTCGTCGCGCGGTGCCCAGTGCGCTGTCGGTTGGCGC
Organism: uncultured Actinomycetota bacterium; assembly: GCA_963697735.1. GTDB lineage: Bacteria > Actinomycetota > Actinomycetes > Actinomycetales > Dermatophilaceae > Humibacillus. The sequence goes on from CAVOOZ010000003.1 coordinate 2,877, forward strand.
ACTGACCGCCGTGCTCGCGAGCGTGCGAGCACTACGGACGCTGACCTCGGCGGGCGGTGCAAGGTCGTCCCGACGGTTACGCTCTCCGTCGACGGCATGCAAGGTCTGCGCGTCGAAACCGGATTCGGTGAACGTCCGCTCGACGCTCAATGTTACGATCGGGGCGTCCGACAACGCCGCGATTCAGTCGATCGTGACGAGCATCGTCATCGACGGCGTTGCCCTGCGGTCCGACAGCGTCGCGTACACCAGCGGCTCGACCACCGTGTCGCGTACGTCGAAGATGCACTCGGCGGCGTTCGTACCGGCCAAGCGATCGTCATTCGCGCCACGGCGCATCGACGCCGGTGGCAACAAGGGCTCTGCCGAGGTCACCGCCGTCGCATACGACCCGTCGGTTCCTCGCGTCGTCATTCTGAATCCCGACCTCGCCGTCATTCGCGCGGCGGTACCTACACGTTCAGCGTGCAGGGCATCGACTCGATCGGGGTCACCAAGATTGGGTACCGGTCGAACGGACCATCCTCGCTGACGCGTTCGGATAGCTCGCTCTTCTCGGTACCCTACCCAAGAACGACACGGTTACGTTCTCGTTCACCGTGCCGGCGTCGATCCCAGTAGGCACGCAGTTCACGATCGAACCGTTCGCGACGAACCGCGACGGGCTGTCTGCCACGGGCGAGAAGGCCCAGCGTCACGGTCGATAGCGGCCGGTGCCGACAACAACACTCCGCTCGCGTGGCAGAGCGTTCCGCCGCGAATGGAGACCGGCGACTCGCTCGACATTACCGGTCGCGATTCGGATGGACTCGTCAAGGCGATCGGCTATCTCGTGAAGGACTCGACTGGCCAGCACGTTGGCGACCGTCGACATTCCGATCAGCACGCCGGCACAGCAGGTGGTGCGCCGCGTCGAGTGGAACGCTGCCGACGACCCTCCGCGGCCGTGGTCTCTTCGTGGTTGCGTACGCGGTGGATCAGGCGAACCACAAGGGCTACGCCGTCCCGAACGGGACGAACATTGCGGTTTCGAGTGAAGGCGGGGCGCGAAGCGGGACCCGGCGACCTGTACGCGTTCGGACATACGACGGCACTGCCGGACGGCAGCCTCGGCGCAGACATCGCCGTCGACACGCGCGCTCTCGCGTGTACGTCTCGAACATCACCAAGAACCAGCTCGAGGCGTTCGATTACGGCGCCACGATCTCCAAGCTGCCCGCCGGTCTCGGTTGGCGCGCAGCCGTGGGGTATGGCGATCGACAACAGCGGCTCGATGCTGCTCGTCGCGAACTCGGGCGGCACGAACATCAGCCGCGTCGACCTCGGCTCGCGCAGTGGAGACGGCTCGAATCAAGACGGCGAACGCGTATCTCTTCGACGTGGCCTGGTCGAAGGACCTGACGAGCGGCGGGTACAGGTTCAAGGTCTCGGCGCCGATCGACTACTCGGATCGCCCGCAGTACATCGCGCAGTCGGCGAGTGGTGCGCTGTACTACTCCACGCGCCCAACGACCGAGGCGACGCCAGGTACGCTGCGCCGTATCGACAACTTCCTCGACCCGCGCGCCGAGCCGCGCCAGATCTGGCAGTACGGCACGGTGGCACGTGGTCACTGGGTGATTCTCAACGCCGACGCGGTCGACGTGCTCGAGGGCCAGAACGGCGTGCCCGACTCGATCATCGTCTGCGATCACCCGGTTGGATCAGGATCCAACTGCCAGCCAGTGCTTCCAGGACGGGACGATCCCCGGCGCGATGGCATCGCTGCGCGGGATCGGAGCAAACGTCGCGGACGTGAAGGACCTCAGCGTCGTTCCACTCGCGCTGCCCGACACGAACTTCGTCGCGGTCGGTGGCGATCGCCGGCGCGTCGCGTTCGGTGAAGCGAATACCGGTGGCGCGGCGGGTCGCGTGGTCGTCGTCTTCGATCCGAGCGGCACGCCGGCGTATGGGGAGACCGTACTCGGCGCCGATCGAGGTGAGGGACCTCACGAACAACGCATCGGACGACGTGTTCGGGCTCGCGATCAACGGCAACAGCACGAACATCGTGGTTCACGGAATCGAGACGTTCTTCGCTGATTCCGCGCTGCGACTGCAGGGCAAGTACGCCACGTTCAACACGGGTGCGGGCGTAGCCTTCCACCCGGGCAACGTGGACGAGCAGACCGCCGACCTGAAGGCACGCGTGGCGTTCGTTGCCTCGGGCGACTTCTCGATCCAGATCGTGGACAGCTACAGTTATCGTCTGCGTGGCCGGATTCCGATTCGGAGCAATCTCTATGGTGCGCTCCGCGCCGTGCCGCCAACGGCGGCCGAACGCGCGGCGGATCCGACGCTGGTGGTGAAGCTGTTCGGCTTGACGGCGGAAGGATTGGTTATGATTGATGTGCACGCGAGTGACATTCAGTAGCGACGCACACTCTTCGCTGGTCCGACACGTCTCGCGAGCCCGACCTAGTGTCGGGCTCGCGTATTTGGGTGATAAGAGAGCAATGTTGCGCTTCACCACTGCGGGAGAATCACACGGACCTGCGCTCGTCAGCGTGCTCGAAGGCATGCCGGCGGGACTGCCGTTGTTGGCCGACCAGGTCAACACGGAGCTGGCGCGGCGACAGCAGGGGTATGGGCGGGGGCGTCGCATGCAGATCGAGCGCGACACCGTTGAGTTCCTTTCAGGCGTTCGCGCGGGCCAGACCCTCGGCTCGCCGATCTCCATGCTGATCGCAAATCGGGACTGGAAGAATTGGCAGGACGTGATGGACCCCGCGCCGCGTGAGGGCGACCCGGACCCGCGGCGACGCGCCGTGACACGGGTGCGCCCAGGACACGCGGACCTAACGGGACTGCTCAAGTACGACCGCGATGATGCGCGCGATATTCTCGAACGGGCGTCGGCGCGCGAGACCACGGCACGCGTTGCGGCCGGCGCGATCTGCAAACGGCTTCTGTCCGAGCTCGAGGTGACGATCGGAAGTCATCCTCGTTCACCTCGGCGGCATCGACGCGAGGCCGTGCGACGATTTGCCGGACGACATCAACGCCGTGGCGGACGCGTCACCACTGCGCACGCTGGATCGCGAAGCCGAAGTCGCGATGATCGCGCACATCGACACGATCAAGCGCGAAGGCAACACCCTCGGCGGGATCTGCGAGGTCGTGTGTCGCGGGTTGCCGGTTGGTTTGGGATCCCATGTATCGTGGGACCGCAAGCTCGATGGACGACTCTCGGCGGCGTTGATGTCGATTCCAGCGGTGAAGGGCGTGGAGATCGGCATCGGGTTCGAGGCGGCACGGCGTACGGGCGCGGAGGTGCATGACGAGATCGAGCCCGCGCCGGGCCGCACGCTTGCCGGGAACGTCCGGCGCAGGACGAACCGTGCCGGTGGACTGGAAGGCGGGATGACGACCGGTGAGCCACTCGTGCTGCGTATTGCCATGAAGCCGATCAGCACGCTCATGCGGCCGCTGGCCACGGTGGATGTGGCGACCGGGGAAACCGCCGCCGCTACGGCGGAGCGCAGTGACGTCACCGCGGTGCCCGCGATGGGGGTCATCGCCGAAGCCATGACGGCGTTCGTGCTCGCACAAGCGACACTCGAGAAGTTCGGCGGCGACTCGCTCGCGGAAACGAGGCGGAACTATGATAGCTACCTTTCGCACGTCGCAGATCGTCTCCGACGTTGAGGTCGGGAAACCGCACCTCATCCTCGTAGGCCTGCCTGGCTCGGGGAAGACCGCGGTCGGCGAAGCACTCGCCGAGCGTCTCAACCGGTCGTTCCTGGATTTCGACCGGGAGATCGAACGGCGCGAGAGCTCATCGATTTCCGAGATCTTCGCGGTCCGCGGCGAACCGTATTTCCGCCAACAGGAAATCGCGTTGACGCTGGAGCTTCGCCAGTGCGGGAACATGGTCGTGGCCCCGGGTGGTGGCTGGGTGACCAACAAGGGAGTGGTCGAGATCATCCGCCCGCCCGCACGCCTCATTTATCTCAAGGTCAAGCCCGAGACTGCGCTCGCTCGCCTGGGGACTCAGCGGGCTGTGCGACCGCTCCTATCAAGGCCGGATCCGCTTGGCGAGCTCAAGCGTCTGCTGGTGGAGCGCGACTCGCTGTACGCGCAGGCGGATCACGTTGTAAGCGCCGAAATGCTTGACGTTAAACGAGTTGTAGACAAACTCGCTGAGCTTGCCTCTACTATAAAGGCCGGGTAGGTTTGGCCATGGATGATCGGCTGGCAGACCTCCTGTCGATATTGCGTGAGCGGTTCGCCGCCGACGCAAACGTCGAGGAGGTCGAAGCGTTTTTATCGTACGAAGGGTACGATCGGCGACAGATTGGTGAGATACTGTCGCTCCTGTTCGCAGAGATTCCAATTCGCGCGACCGGCTCGCAGTCGGTCGTTCAAAACCATATGACTTTTCGCGTGATGGGCCCGCACGAGCGCGGCCGGTTCGCCCCGGACGCGTGGGGGCACCTGCTGACGCTCACCGGATCCGGTGCGCTCACCTCGGCCGAGCTCGAGCATGTCATCGAGCGAGCGCTCGTTCAGATCGACGGGAGAATCGCTCTCGACGACCTGCGGGCACTCATGGAGGGGGCGGGGTATGACCCATCCGGCCCGTCGTCCGATCACGCGACCGTTCACTGAGAGCATGGCCCGAAAGAAGTCGGACGGCATCGACGAGACCGTCACCCGTCGAATAGCGGGGCGAGGAAGCGCCGCACGGCCTGGAACCAAAACCGCTGGCCGGCGGTCCGCCGCCAAGAAGAAGACGTCCGCGTCGAAGTCGCGGGCGCGCAAGGCCGCGCCTAACGTCGTCGAGGACGAAGGTCCGCCGGCGCCTGCCGGCTCGACGTCGCTCGTCATCGTCGAGTCTCCCGCGAAGGCGAAGACGATCGGGAAGTACCTCGGCCGCGGCTATCGCGTGAAGGCCACCATTGGTCACGTGCGCGATCTGCCCGAGAAGAAGCTCGGAATCGATATCGAGAACGGCTTCGAGCCCGAGTACGTCACGATCGCAGGGAAGGAGAAGACGCTCGCGGAGCTCAAGAGCGCCGCGCACGACTCGAAGGAAGTCTTCCTCGCCACCGACCCTGATCGCGAGGGCGAAGCTATCGCGTGGCACGTCGCGGATCAGATCAAGCGTCGCGGTGGCGCGCCGGTGCGCCGGGTGCTCTTCCACGAGATCACGAAGGACGCCGTGCAGCGCGCGCTCGCGGGTGCCGGCCAGATCGACGAGAAGAAGGTCGAGGCGCAGCAGGCGCGTCGTGTGCTCGATCGGCTCGTGGGCTACAAAGCGAGCCCGATTCTGTGGAAAACCGTCAAGAAGGGAATCTCCGCCGGCCGCGTCCAGACGGTTGCGCTGCGAATCATTGTGGAGCGCGAGCGCGAGATTCGCGCGTTCAAGCCGGTGGAGTACTGGACGATCGAGGCGCAGCTGCAGAAGGGCGAGCAGCGCTTCACGGGGAGGCTTCATCACCTCGATGGCAAGAAGCCGGAGATCGGGAAGGAAGCCGACGCACGCGAGATCGTTTCAGAAGTAGAGCGCGTGGCCGCGGCTGTCGCCGCGGCGGGAACCGGGAACGGGGAACGGGGAACAGTAGGTGCGTTCCCGGTTACGGAGGTGAAGCGGCGCGAGCGACGGAAGAATCCATTGCCGCCGTTCACGACCAGCACCCTGCAGCAGGAAGGGGCCAAGAAGCTCGGCTTCGGTTCCAAGCGCACGATGCGTCTCGCCCAGGATCTCTACGAGGGCATCGAGCTCGGGCCGGAGGGCGGCGTCGGACTCATCACCTACATGCGTACCGACTCCACGCGTGTGGCCGAGAGCGCGGCGCTGCAGGCGCGCGATCATTCTGCGGACGCTGTTCGGCGCCGAGTATCTCGCATCGGCTCCGATGTTCTACGGCGGCGGCAAGAACGCGCAGAACGCGCAGGATGCGCACGAGGGCGTTCGCCCGACCGATCCCGCCCGGCGTCCTGAGCTCGTTAGGCGCTATCTCAAGGAAGACCAGTTCAAGCTCTACCAGCTCATCTGGCAGCGCTTCATGGCGTCGCAGATGGCACCCGCCGTGTTCGACACCACGACGGTCGACTACGACCTGGCGCAGGCTGGCGTCGCGGTCAAGACGACGCATGCATATCTGTTCCGTTCCACCGGCAGCGTGATCAAGTTCCCCGGGTTTCTCGCGCTGTATCGTGAGGCCCACGAGGAAGGCGAGCATCGCGCGCTCGAGGACGAGCAGGCACTCCCGCAGCTCGAGACGGGCGAACGCGTCCCGGTGCGCGAGGTCGTTCCGTCGCAGCACTTCACCGAGCCGCCGCCGCGATATTCCGAGGCCAGTCTGGTGAAGGAGCTCGAACGTCTCGGCATTGGTCGTCCGTCCACGTACGCGCAGATCATCACCACGCTGGTCGATCGGCACTATACGCAGCTCGAGCAGCGGCGCTTCTTCCCGACCGCGTTAGGCGAGAGCGTCGAGCGGGTGATGGTGAAGCAGTTCCCGGACATCTTCAACGTCGGGTTCACGTCGGAGATGGAAGGAGAGCTCGACAAGGTCGAGGAAGGCGCGATGCCGTGGCGGCGCGTGCTGAGCGAGTTCTATCGGCCGTTCGAGAAGTCGCTCAACTCCGTGCAGGTCGAAAGCCTCATCGCCGAGGCCCACGACCTGTCAGGGTTGTCGTCCGAGGTTTGCCCGAACTGCGGTGGGCGGCTCATGGCGAAGGGCGGGTTCTTTGGGCCGTTCGTCGCATGCGAAAACCACCCCAAGACGTGTAAGTTCACCCGGCCCCTCAAGGGGGACCGAAAGCCGGCGGAGCCGACCGAGTACACCTGCCATGAGTGCGGCGCCATGATGCTCAAGCGGCACGGGCGCTCGGGCTTCTTCCTTGGCTGCAGCCGGTTCCCGAAGTGCCGTGGCACCCGTTCGATGCCGACCGGTGTCATTTGTCCGAAGGACGGTGGCGAGATCGCCGAGCGCCGGTCCAAGAAGCGGGGAAAGGCGTTCTACGGCTGCTCCAACTACCCGAACTGCGACTTCGTCTGTTGGGACAAGCCGGTGCCGGAGAAGTGTCCGGAGTGCGGCTATCTGGGCGCGGAAATGAAGTCGAACAAGACCCGGGGCGAATTCCGGAAATGCGTCAAGTGCGGTAATGAGTGGGACGTAGCTAGCCCCGAGCCCGAAGAAGCCGTGGCCGTCTGACCCGTTCGGTCGTCCTCCTACGGACGACCGAACTCCTTCCATACGAAATGAATCTGATTGCCGCCATCGAATCGCGGCTGGGTACCGGCTGGTCCATTGCGGGCGAGCTGGGCACCGGCGCGACGTCACGTGTTTATCTCGCAACCCGCGGGACCGATGGCGAGCGCGTGGTCGTCAAGGTCATGAAAAGCGGCGCGGCCGAGGCCGCGCGGTCGCAGTATTTCCTGCTCGAGATGCAGGTGCTGCAGAAGATGCGTCACCCGAACGTGGTCCCCATCACCGATGCCGGGGAAGCGCAGGGGGTGCTCTTCTTCACCATGCCGTTCATCGAAGGGGAGACGATGCGGCACCGGTTGGCGCGTGACGGCGCGTTCCCGATGAGCGATGCCGCTCGCACGGCCCGTGACGTCGCGATGGCGCTGGCTCACGTTCACTCGCACGGTGTCGTCCACCGCGATGTGAAGCCGGAGAACATTCTCCTCTCGCCCGCCGGCGCGGTGCTCCTGGACTTCGGTCACGCGCGGGCACCGGCGGTCATGCAGAGCTCTGACTCCCACGACGCCAAGAAGTACATCGTCGGCACGCCGAACTATGTCAGCCCCGAACAGGTCTCCGGGCGGCGCGTAGCCGACTCCCGATCGGACGTGTATTCGCTGGGCTGCGTTCTGCTCGAGATGCTCACCGGGCAGATCCCGTTCGCCGCAACCTCGGCGCGCGGGTCCATGCAGCGGCGTGTGGTAGAGCCTCCCCCCGACGTTCGCGCGCTTCGCCCGGATGTCCCTGAGGAGCTCGCCGCGGTACTCAAGCGGGCGATGATGATCGATCCGGCGGAGCGATACATGTCGGCGGAGCAGATGGCGGATGCGCTCACGTCCGCGTTGGATCTCCTGCCAGTCACCTAGTTCTCAGACGAATCGACTTGTATTAGCAAGTTGAATTGACGAATCGTCTGTAATTTGGTAGGTTTGGCGCATGATCGACCAAACCTCCCGCGCCATTCTCGAAACGCTGCAGTCCGACGCCCGGATCTCGAACGCCGAGATCGGTCGACGCGTCGGTCTGGCCCCGTCGGCCGTCTTCGAGCGGATCAAGAAGCTCGAAGAGCGCGGTGCCGTCCGCGGGTACAACGCGAACATCGACCCGGCGGCCGTCGATCTCGGCCTGCTCGCGTTCGTTCTCGTGCGATCCGAGGAGCGAGGCGGCGCCCCGCGCACCGAAGCGGCGTTGGTGGCCCTCCCCGAGGTGCAGGAAGTTCACCACGTGGCCGGCGAAGACTGCTTCATGCTGAAGGTCCGTGCCCGCGACACCGCGGCTCTCAACGATCTGCTCTCCAACCGGATCGGCACGCTCGAGAGTATTCGATCCACGAAGACCACGATCGTCCTTCGCACGGCGAAGGAGACGTCCACCATTCCGATCGCCAGCCCGGAGCTGCGGTCCCGCGAGGCTGGAGATGACAACCGTTGATCGCAGCACGCCGATTGCCTCGAACGCGCCGCGTGGCCTGATCATCGCCGCATTCGCGTCGATCTACGTCATTCGGGGTTCCACGTACCTCGCGATCAAGTACGCCGTCGAAACCGTGCCGCCCTTCTTCATGACTGGCGCGCGTTTCCTCGTCGCTGGATCAGTGCTCTACGGGTGGTCGGTCGTGCGTGCGCGTCGTGGTGGGCCTGACGCGGAGCCACGGCAGCCCGTCGAGGTCACGCTCCGCCGATGGCGCGACGCGTTCATTGTTGGCGCGCTGCTGATCGTCGGCGGCACCGCGCTCGTGGGATGGGCGGAGCTTTCCGTGCCTTCGGGGATCACGTCCCTGATTCTCGCGACCACGCCACTCTGGATGGTGGTGATGGAGAGTGCCATCGAGTCGAAGCAGGCGCCGACGCCGCGGATCATCGCGGGCGTCGTCGTTGGCATCGTCGGACTCGCCGTCCTGGTGGGACCGTCGCTCTTCGCGGGAGACGGAGACCTGAACTTGTTAGGCGTCGCCAGCCTCGCGCTCGCTGCGCTGGCCTGGTCGCTCGGCGCCATGTTCTCGCGTCGCGCCGCCGTGTCGGCATCTCCGGTGCGCGCGACGGCGATGCAGATGGTTGCCGGTGCGCTGCTGTCGGTCGTGGTGGGATTCATGATCGGAGAGCATCGCCGGCTCTCGCTGGACGCGATCTCCCCCACCTCAATGATCGCGATTGGCTACCTCGTGCTGGCTGGCGCGCTCGTCGGCTTCACGGCGTACCTGTGGCTCATGCGTGTGTCCACACCGTCGCGCGTCGCGACGCATGCGTACGTGAACCCAGTCGTCGCCGTGGTCCTCGGGTGGGCGATCCTCGGCGAATCCGTAACGGCGCGGACTGGCGCTGCCATGGCGATCATCGTGCTCGCGGTTGTGCTCATTGTGAGCGCACCGAGCCGCACGCGCTCCCCGAGCGCGCGACGCATGCTATCATTCCGCCATGGCGAGCTCGCTGAGCGGAGATCGTAGCGAAAAACTCGAGACCATCCACATTGCGGGCGGCGGCCTCGCCGGGAGCGAGGCCGCCTGGCAGCTCGCCGAGCGAGGGCGCCATGTGGTCATTCACGAGATGCGGCCCCTCCGTGGAACGCCCGCCCATCGCTCCAGCCTTCTGGCGGAGCTCGTGTGCTCGAACACGTTCAAGAGCACCGAAATGTCGAACGCGCACGGCCTGCTCAAGGCGGAGATGCGTGCGCTGGGGTCGATCATTCTCCGCGCGGCCGATGAGGCGCGAGTGCCCGGCGGTTCCGCGCTGGCAGTCGATCGCGAGGTCTTCTCGGCCGCGGTACACCGTTGGGTCACCTCACATCCGCGCATCGAGGTCGTTCGCGATGAGGTGACCGAGTTGCCGTCGCCGGGCATTGTCGCCACGGGCCCGCTCACGTCCGACGCACTCTCGGCGACCATCCAGAAACGTCTCGGCGTCGAATCGCTCGCGTTCTACGACGCGATCGCGCCCATTGTCGCTGGCGAGTCGATCGATGCATCCGTCGTGTTCCGTGCGTCTCGCTACGGCAAGGAGACCATGAGCGGAGCCGATGCTGCCGCGGGTGACAGTGGGCTCGATCTCGCAGGCGAAGGCGCATACGTGAACTGCCCGTTCACACGCGAGCAGTACGAGGCGTTCCTCGATGCGCTCATCGCGGCCGACCAGTACGAGGGCCATGACTTCGATCCCATTCCGTACTTCGAGGGATGCATGCCGGTCGAGGAGATGGCGCGGCGCGGACGTGAGACGCTTCGCTTCGGGCCGATGAAGCCCGTGGGGCTGCGCGACCCGCGCACCGGGCGCGAAGCGTATGCGATCGCACAGCTCCGCATGGAGGATCGCGGTGGCCGGATGTGGAACATTGTCGGCTTCCAGACGCGGCTGCGCACGCGCGAGCAGCACCGCGTGTTCCGCATGATTCCCGGCCTCGGCGATGCGGAGTTCTTGCGCTGGGGCTCGGTGCATTGCAATTCGTACGTGAACGCGGCGGCTGCCCTAACGCGACACCTCTCGCTTCGCGACGATCCGATGACATTGTTCGCCGGCCAGCTCACCGGCGTCGAAGGCTACACGGAGAGCTCGGCCAGCGGCCTGCTCGCGGGGATCAACCTCGCGCGGCTGGTCGCTGGTGAGGATCCGGTGATCCCGCCACCAACGACGATGCTCGGCGCGCTGTACCGGTATCTCCACGAGGCGGATCCGCGGCACTTCCAGCCGATGAACGCGAACTTCGGCCTGCTCGACGAGCTGGAGACCCCGGTGCGCGACAAACGACGGAAGCGAGAGTTGCTGGCCGAACGCGCACTGCGCGCACTCGACGAATGGAGCAGCGCCACCGGAATCTCCCCGGCGGGAGTCGCATGAAGTCGCGGGCGCGAAAGTCGGCGAGCAAGTCTCCGAAGACGCCGGCCCCCGCGCCTCCAGTCGTCCCGTCGTCGGAAGTCGCCGAGTACCTCGAGCACCTCCGCAGTGAGCGCGACGTATCGCCGAACACGATTCTGGCGTATGCGCGCGATCTGTCGGAGCTCGTGTTCTTCTTCTCGACGTACTACGGTGGAAACGACTGGTCGTGGCAGGGCGTGGATCGGCTGGCGATTCGCGGGTTCCTGGCGCACCTAACGCGACGCGGCCTCTCGAAGCGTTCGAGCGCCCGCGCGCTTTCCGCCGTGCGGGGATTCTACCGCTTTCTGCACCGCAACGAGATCGTCGATGCCAACCCGGCGCGAGCGGTGGGCTCGCCGAAGCTCGAGCGATACCTCCCGAGCTATCTCGACCGGACCCAGATCGATCTCGTCTTCCAGGCGGCCGAGGTTCGAGCCTGGGAAGGCCGCTTCAATGACGTTCGCAACCTCGCCATTCTGGAGCTCTTCTACTCGACCGGAATGCGGCTCTCGGAGTTGCGCGGCATCAACCGTGGCGACCTCGATCTGGTGTCGCAGCAGGTGAAGGTGACGGGGAAGGGCCGAAAGCAGCGCATCATCCCGGTCGGCGACCACGCGTCGCTGGCCCTCCGGAACTACGAGGCCAAGCGCGATGAGCTGACCCGCCACCTGGGCGCGAAGGTCGATCGCATGGCGTTCTTCCTCAGCGCGCACGGCCGCCGCCTGAGCACGCGGTCCATTCAACTGATCGTCACGAAGTTTCTCGGCCAGATCGATGAGAGCGCCGGGCTGAGCACACACTCGCTTCGACATACGTTCGCAACGCATTTGCTCGATGCCGGGGCGGATCTGCGTGCGGTGCAGGAGCTGCTCGGGCATGCGTCGATCTCGACCACGCAGATCTACACGCATACCAGCGTCGAACGGCTGAAACAGGTTTACCGTAAGGCTCATCCGCGCGCCTGATCTCCGGAGTCCAAAAACTCGCCTTCTTCTTGCAAGGGGAAGTGGCATGCGACTCGAACAGATCCCGCTCTTCATTGGAGTGATCGTCGCGATCCTCGGGCTCGGCCTTGTGCTCGACGCACAACTGCCGGAGGGATTCGCGCAATCGCGCGAGCGCCGGCGGCGAGAGCGCGCCGAACGAAATCGGCCGGGCGAAACCCTGGTGGGGCTGGGGATCATCGCGGTGGCCACGGCGCTGATTGGACGGGATCAGTGGCGGTTCGGAACGATCTCGGTCCTGGCAGGGGTCATTCTGCTCGGGCTCGGCGCGTGGCTCAATCGGGAGTATCTGCGCGAGCTCTTCTCGTTCCGGGGCGCGGCGCGCCGCGGCGAAAAGCGCGCGGCGCCGCGAAGCGCCGGCGTGTCGCCGAAGCGCACGGCGGACACCGGCACGGTGGGGCCAGCCGTTGTTCCGGGGCTGGCCGATACGGTGTCGAGAGGTCCAGGTGGTCTCAGAGGTGATCGCGAAGCGCCGATCATGACGGCGACGGATGGCGTCGGCAGGCAGAGCAACTCGATGGACGACACGCCGCCGGACGGACCACCACGAGTCCGGATTCGCTGACGGTTCAGGTCCGGGCCCGGCCGCGTTGTGCCCCCGCGACCGGCTATCTTTTCGGGCATGGAAAGCACGCTTCCGCGCATTCGCGCGACCACGATTCTCGCCGTCCGCCGCGACGGTAAAGTCGCGCTCGGCGGCGATGGCCAGGTAACCGTCGGCGACACCGTCATGAAGTCCAACGCGCAGAAGGTGCGCGCGCTTCATGGCGGCAAGCTGCTCGCCGGATTCGCCGGTAGCGCCGCCGACGCGTTCACGCTGTTCGAGAAGTTCGAGGAAAAGCTCGAGCGCTACCCCGGACAACCTTTCGCGCGCGGCCGTGGAGCTGGCAAAGGACTGGCGCAGCGACCGGGTCCTCCGACGTCTCGAGGCCCTGCTCGTCGTGGCAGACAAGCGAGCATGGGTTCATCATCTCCGGTACCGGCGACATCATCGAGCCGGACGACGGCATTCTCGCCATCGGGTCGGGCGGATCGTACGCGCTCGCTGCGGCGCGCGCGCTCGTGTCGAGCACACGACCCTCCCGCCGGCGGACATCGTGCGGCGCGGTCTCGAGATCGCCGGCGAGATCTGCGTCTATACCAACACCAACATCACCGTGCTCGAGACGCCGGCTTAACGCCGGCGCCGTCACGATTCGGCCTCAGGCCCTTCGCCATACCGGCCATACCGATGCCCAGCACACGCACGCAGCAGGTAGTCGCACGCCTCGCTGATCTCACGCCGCGCCAGATCGTCGCCGAGCTCGATCGCTACATCGTCGGGCAGGGCGACGCGAAGAAGGCGGTCGCGATCGCGCTCCGCAACCGGTGGCGCCGACAGCGCGCACCCGATGCGATCCGCGACGAGATATCGCCGAACAACATCATCCTCGTCGGACCGACGGGCGTCGGAAAGACCGAGATCGCGCGCCGTCTCGCGAAGCTCGCCGGCGCGCCGTTCGTGAAGGTCGAGGCGTCGAAGTTCACGGAGGTCGGGTACGTCGGCCGCGACGTCGAGTCGATGGTCCGCGATCTCGTCGAGAGCGCGATCAACATGGTGCGCAATGAGCGCGAGGCGGAAGTCGAGGATCTCGCGCACGAGCGGGTGGACGAGCGCCTGCTCGATCTGCTGCTGCCGGTTCCGGCGGACGCGAAGGGCGAGCAGACACCGTCGCCTGTCGCCGCGCCGCGGCGACTGGGCAGAGCGGATCTGGCTCCGGTCGTGTTCGTCGTCGGAGCCGACGGCTCGGTCCAGCACGAGACGGACGTCGACGCGGTGATGGAGCGCTACAAGCGTACGCGCGAGAAGCTCAAGCAGCTGCTGCTCGACGGCCAGCTCGAGACGCGCGAGGTCGAGATCGAGGTCACGCAGAACGCGACCGATGATGTTCGACATGATGGTCCCGCAGGGCGCGCCGGAAGGGAATGGAGCAACTTCTCCGACATGCTTCAGGACATGCTGCCCGAAGCGCACGAAGAAGCGCACGGTGAAGGTCTCGGAGGCGCGTCGCATCCTGCTCGAGCAGGAGTTCGACAAGCTGATCGATCGACGAGGACGTGACGGCCGACGCGCTCGAGCGCGTCGGAAACGATGGGCATCATCTTCCTCGACGAGATCGACAAGATCGCGGGCGAGCGCGGCGAGGGCGTCGGCGGGCCCGACGTCTCACGCGAAGGTGTGCAGCGCGACCTCCTGCCGATCGTCGAAGGGCTCGAACGTGCAGACGAAGTACGGCATGGTGAAGACCGACCACGTGCTCTTCGTCGCCGCGGGCGCGTTTCACGTCTCGAAGCCGAGCGATCTCATTCCGGAGCTGCAGGGACGCTTCCCGATTCGCGTCGAGCTCAAGCCGCTCACCGAGGCAGACTTCGTTCGCATCATGACGGAGCCGGAGAATGCGCTGACGCAAGCAGTACGCGGCGCTCGTCGAGGCAGAAGGCGCGAAGCTCACGTTCACCGCGGATGGCATCGCCGAGATCGCGCGGATCGCGGCGCACGTGAATGACCGCATGGAGAACATCGGCGCGCGGCGGCTGCACACGGTCATGACGACGCTGCTCGAGGACGTCCTGTACGATCTGCCGGACCGTGGCACGGGCGCGATCAATGTCGACCGGCAGGTCGTGAACGACCGGCTGCAAGGCGATCGTCGAAGACGAAGACCTGCGGCGATATATTCTGTAGCCAGATACAGCGGGAACCGCGAACCGGGAACCGTGACTCCGATTGGAGCTACTGTTCCCGGTTTCCGTTCCCGGTTCCATTTCCAGCCGCACGACCGCTGCCATGCCTCGGCATTTTCTCGCGATCCCTGACTTCACGCGCACGAGCTCGATCGGCTGTTCGATCTCGCCGAGTCGCATGCGCACCGGCGCGTACACGACGAAGCCGCTCGCCGGGCAAGTCGCTGGCGATGATCTTCATGAAGGCGTCCACGCGCACGCGCGTGTCGTTCGAGGTCGGCACGTGGCAGCTCGGCGGGCACGCGCTCTTCCTCTCGCCGCGCGACGTTCAGATCGGTCGCGGCGAGCCGATTCGCCGACACCGCACGCGTGCTCTCGCGTTATGTGGACGGCATCATGATCCGCACGTTCGCCCACGCCGACGTCGAGGAGCTCGCGCAGCATCGCGACGGTACCGGTGATCAACGGACTCACCGATCTCCTGCATCCCTGCCAGGTCCTCGCCGACATCCTCACGATTCGCCAGCAACTCGGCACGTATCGAGGGCAGGAAGGTCGCGTGGATCGGCGACGGCAACAACATGGCGAACTCGTGGATCAACGCGGCGTACCGGCTCGGGTTCGAGCTCGCGCTGGCGTGTCCCGAAGGCTACGACCCTGACGCGACCATTCTGGCAGCGGGCGCAGCGCGAGCGCGAACGTCCGCGTCGTGCGCGACCCGAACGAGGCAGCTGCAGGCGCCGATGTCGTCAACACCGACGTCTGGGCTTCGATGGGGCAGGAAGAAGAACAGGCGGTGCGCGAGAAGGCGTTCGCGGGCTATCAGCGTCGATGCCGCGCTCATGAAGCGCGCCGCACGCGGACGCGATCTTCCTCCATTGCCTGCCGGCGCATCGCGGCGAGGAAGTCACCGCCGAGGTGATCGACGGGCCGCAGAGCTGCGTCTGGGACGAGGCAGAGAACCGGCTGCACATCCAGAAGGCCATCATGGCCACATTGATCGGAGGAGAATCACTGGCATGATCGAACTCGGTACGGCACCACCGGACTTCACGCTGCTCACGGACATGGGGAAGCCGCTCACGCTTTCCGGGCAGGTGGGCAAGAACGTGGTTCTCTATTTCTTTCCCAAGGCCGACACCCCTGGGTGAACCGTCGAGGCGTGCGAGTTTCGCGACGCCTTCCCTCGGTTCGAGGGACTCGAATGCGGTGATTCTTGGTGTGAGCCCCGATACGGTCGACGCGCAGGCGAAGTTCAAGAAGAAGTTCGAGCTGCCGTTCACGCTGCTGGCCGATTCCGACCACGCCGTCGCCGAGCAGTATGGTGTGTGGAAGGAGAAGATGAACTACGGCAAGACGTACATGGGCGTGGAGCGGACGACGTTCCTGATCGGGAAGGACGGCCGCCTAACGCGCGTGTTCGCGAAGGTGACGCCGAAGGGTCATGCGGATGAGGTGGCGGCGGTGCTCGAGGGAATTGGGAATCGGGAATAGGGAATAGGGAATCGGCGGCGCGCTTCGCGCGCGCCCGGGAACGGGGAACCGGGATCGAATGCTCCAGCCGGAGCCACGGTTCCCCGTTCCCTCTCCCTCTTCCCACGATTCCCAATTCCCTAGGTCAAACGGTGATCGGCCCGTTCGCTCGACAATCCAAATAGCTCCCGGGTGACGTCGGCGTATGGGTTCGCAAGACCCTGCGTCGCCTCCGCCCGGAGGCGACGCGTCGGTTCGTCGAGCAGCTTGTTCACGAGCGAGACCGAGAGCCATTCCATCTGCGTGCGCACGGCGCCGTCGGCGTCCGGGAGGCTCGCGAGCGCGCGCGACAGCTCGCGCTGACGAATCTCTTCCGCGCGAGCGCGTAACGCTGCGACGACGCCGCTCAGGGCAGTACCCTGGGCACGCGCCTGCAGCGTACGCAGCTCCTCCTCGACGATCGTCTCGACGAGCGGTGCCTCCCGACGCCGGCCGGCAATGGCAAGGTCAATGCGCTCGCGAAGCTCCGCCTGGTCGACGACGCGTACTCCCGAGAGATCGGCCACGGCGGCATCGAGCACGTCGCCCGCCGAGAGGTCGATGAACGCCAGCGGGCGCGCCATCCGCCCGCGCATGGCGCGCCTAACGATTTCCGCGTCGACGGTCGTCGGCGATCCCGCGCACGTGAACACCAGATCGCTCTCGGCGATTGCGTGCGGGATGCCGTCCGGCTGAATGGCCTTGGCGCCGAAATCGGACGCGAGCGCATCGCCGTCCGCGTTCAACGGTGCGCCGAGGGTCATCTCCCAGAAGCCTCGTGCGCGCAGTGCCTTGGCGGTGAGCAGCGCGATTTTCCCGCCGCCGAGGATAAGCGCTCGCCGGCCGCGCAACTCGTCGGAGAGCTCCTCCGCGAGCTCCGACGCGATCGAGCTCACGCTCGCGGGCGCGCTCCCAATTGCGGTCTCGGCGCGCGCCCGTCGCCCGGTCCGCACCGCCGACTCGAAAAGCGGCGTGAGAACCGGGCCCGCGGCTCCGACGCGCACCGCGAGCGCGAGCGCCGCGGTGACCTGACCCAGCACCTCGGACTCGCCAAGAACCATCGACTCGAGCCCGGCGGCGACGCGAAAGAGATGGCGCGTCGCCTCCGCGCCGACCAGGCGCCTCACCTGCGCGTCGAATCCCTCGACATCGGGGCCGCGGCTCGCGAGCAAACCAGCCATCGCATCGAGAGCTGCGCTCGGTCGTGTCGAATCATCCGCCGTCACCGCGTACAGCTCCACCCGGTGACACGTCGAGAGCAACACGAGCTCGCGGAAGGGAAGCGTCGGCCGCACGTCGCCCGGTGTTATGCGCGCAAGCGTTGCCGCCGCGTCGTCCGCGCTGAACGAGAGACGCTCGATCAGCGCGAGTGGCGCAGTCGCGTGACTCGCTCCCACGAACAGCACGGCCATGGTCCCGTCTCCGTGGGTCAGGGCGGCCGCAGCCGCCGTCCACCTCGCTCGGCGCTTCGGTACGACGACAGCGCGGATACTTTCCGCCTGCCATGGACGAAGGTCAAGAGGGTGGGTGCCGCCGGTTCACGAAGAAAGCCGAAGATCCCCCGGCACTCGGCACGTCGGCGACACCGGTCGTATGGGTGCTCGGCGCGCCGCCTACTGCAGCACAGTCGCGGTAGGAACGAGCCGTACTCCGGGAACGCGCTCCAGGAGCTCGCGCAGGATCGGTCCGTGTGCGGCGCCAATGATCACGAGGACGCGATCGGTCGGCGAGTCGATGACGCGCAGGATGTTCGACGCGATCTTGAGGTTGCGCTCGTACCATCGAGCCGCGGCGCTCGCGCCGGGGTAGCTCGTGTCCGCGCCGACACGCAGTGCTGCCAGATAGATCCCTTGCGCCGAGTCCGCGCGCGCCGAGTTGAGGGCGGTGATGATCTCGGTCACGGTCGCGTGTTTCATCATGCTGTCCGCCTCGCTCAGGAGTCTCGCGCTCAGCGACTGCGCGGCGGTCGCGAGCTCCGGTTGACCGTGCGTGAGGGCCCAGACCATCACGCTCGCAAGATTCACGTCGAGATCGTAGTCGACGCCATGAATGCGAGGGAGACCGGCGGCCTTCGCGATTCGAAACCCGAGCTGCTGCATCTCCGTGCGGTCGAGCGCGTGTGTGCCCGCGAGATACCGCTGATAGAGTGAGTTCGAGACGGAGTCGCGTCCGTACGAAATCTCGACGGCAACCTTGGTCGGCCGAAACGCGGCGAGCTTCGCGGCAAGCTGGTCGATCTCACGCTGGCGCTTCGGGGCGAGAACGTCATCGGCGGTGAGATTCACCGCGTCGAGCCGCGGGTTGCTCATGTGATACGCCCCGACGACCAGGACCTGTGCGCCCGCCGTCTTTCCGCCGAGCGAGGCGAACTGCGCGGCCGCCACGCGCGCTGATCCGAACGTCAGCATCAGGACAGTCACGAGCACGTTGCGGCCTTTCGCTGGTGCCTGCCAGTCCGGCATATTCCTGCCTTCCATGTTTTACTGAGCGGAGACCATGACCACAACTGACGCCGGCGCCACGCTCAAGCGTACGCCACTTCACGATATCCACGTCGGGCTCGGCGCCAAGATGGTGCCGTTCGCCGGCTACGAGATGCCAGTTCAGTACCCCACCGGCATCACCGCCGAGCACAAAGCGGTGCGCGAGCGGGCGGGGATGTTCGACGTGAGTCACATGGGCGAGTTTCTGGTCCGCGGTAAGGACGCTGTCAAGTTCGTCAGCCACGTCACGACCAACGACGTCGCCGGGCTCGCCGTCGGGCAGGCCCATTACTCGTCGATCCTCAACGACCGTGGCACGTTCGAGGATGATTGCCTCGTGTATCGCTTCGACGATCACCTGATGATGGTGGTGAACGCATCGAACGTCGCGAAGGACCTGGCGCACATCAGCCAGCACCTCGATCGATTCGACGCGACCATCGAGGACGTGAGCGACGAGATCGCGCTGCTCGCGGTGCAGGGACCACAGGCGGCCCGGATCCTTCAGCCCCTCATGAGCGTCTCGCTGCCGGACATCAAGTACTACCATTTCGCGGTCGGGACGGTCGCCACCGTGCCGGACGTGATCGTCTCGCGGACGGGGTACACGGGCGAGGATGGCTTCGAGCTGTACTTCGACAACGCGAACGCCGCGCACATCTGGAGCGCGATCATGGCGACTGGCGAGGTGACGCCTGCCGGCCTTGGCTGCCGTGACTCCCTCCGGCTCGAGATGGGGATGGCGCTTTACGGCAACGACATCGACGAGACGGTCACGCCGCTCGAGGCGAATCTCGCGTGGATCGTGAAGCTGCAGAAAGGCGACTTCGTCGGGCGCGAGGCACTCGTCAGGCAGAAGGAGCAGGGAATCCCGAGGAAGCTCGTCGGCTTCACGACGTCGGAGCGCGCGTTCCCGCGCCATGGCTATCCGGTCGTATGCAATGGTGAGCCCAGTGGGATCGTATGCAGTGGCACGTCGAGCCCGTCGCTCAATATTCCGATCGGCACCTGCTATCTCCCAACGGCGCACGCGAAGCCCGGGAGTGAGCTGGGAATCGACATTCGCGGCAAGATCGTGAAGGCGGAAGTCGTGAAGACGCCGTTCTACAAGAACGGCTCACACTTGTAGTCGGGAATCGGGAATCGAAGCTCGGCGCGTCGTGCGAGTCGCGGTGTTGACCATCTCGAGATGCCGGAGCGCGGGGCGAGCGGGCTGACACGTCCGGGGACGCGATCGTGACGTGGGCGAGCGAGCGCGGCTACACGCTGGCCGCGCGGACGCTCGTTCCGGACGACTCGGTCGCGATCGTTAGGCAGCTCCTCGCCTGGTGCGATGGCGACGCCGCCGATCTCGTGCTCACGACCGGCGGGACCGGCCTGTCGCCGCGGGACAACACGCCGGAAGCGACGCGTGCAGTGCTCGAACGCGAAGCCGATGGCATCGCGGAGCGACTACGCGTGGCGTGCATCGAGAGCTTCCCGCGCGCGGCGCTGTCGCGAGGCGTGGCCGGTTCGCGAAGCCGCACCTTGATCGTGAACCTCCCGGGGTCACCGGGCGGCGTCCGCGATGCGCTCCATGCCCTGGTCCCGATCGTAGATCACGCGGTGTCGATCGTTCGAGGAGCGAAAACCGATCACTGAGCGTCGTGGGCTGTGAGTCGTTCGCGGTATCGCGCCCAGCGTCACCCAGCCACCAGCACGAGCACCCAGCCACCAGCCCTGTAGTTGTGAAAGTTCTCGTCTTTCTGACCAATGTCGAGCCAGCCGTTAGAGGTGGCGCTGCTTGACCCATCCGACGACGTCGCGCACGACCTCGGCCGGGATGTCCTGCGGGATGACGGCGATGCCGCCACGCCGCGCGACGGTCTCGGCCATCCGGCGACCCGCGATCGCAGTCATGTTCGCGACGACGAGCGGGATGGTCGTGCCGGACCCGTCGATCGTCGACAGGTCGACGTCGAGACGGCTCGTCACCGACGAGCGGCTCGGGACCATGAAGACGTCGTCGTAGGTGAGGTCGAGCTGGGGCTGGAGACCGTTGAGGAACTGCACGGGCACCGATGGTAGGCGGTTCCAGGCCGAAGGGCGGTCGGCACGCCGGCTCGGAGCGGCGGCCCCGGGGTCAGGGTCCTACCCGGAGTGCCCCTGAGATCGACCCCCGTCCTCGACCCAAACCTCTATGGTCGTACCGGGCTCGTCGGACCTAGCGTTGATGCGGGCCGCCGTCGCGCCGCCAGACTCTACCAGAGGGGCAAATGCCATGGAATGACAACAGAATCGGCAAGGTCGGACGTCTCGCGCGCATACCGTCCTCCCGCGTGACGAAGTGGTTCGTCGTCGGGTTCTGGATCGTCGTGCTCGGCCTGCTCGTTCGGGCCCGCGTCGAAGCTCCAGGGGGTCCTCAACAACGAGGCCCGTCGTGGCTGCCCGCGGACGCGCAGTCGACCCAGGTGCGTCAACGAGATCGCGGCCTTCCAGAGCACGAATGAGTTCCCGGCCGTCATCGTCTACGAGCGGCCGAGCGGCGTCACCTCGGACGACCTGGCCGCCGTCACCGCGCAGGTCGCACGGTTCAACGCCCTCGAGCCGGTGAAGCGCGACTCGGTCGGGCCGATCCCGTCCGACGACAAGCAGGCGCTCCAGGTCATCGTCCCGGTCGACGCGGGCGAGGCGGCTGGGACTCCCTCGGCACGACCGTCGACGCGATGCGCGAATCGCCGCGAACGGACCCCGGCCGGCCTCTCGATGCACATCACCGGCCCGGTCGGCTACGCCGCCGACTCGTCGGAGGCCTTCTCCGGCATCGACGGCAAGCTGCTCTACAGCGCCATGGCCGTCGTCATCGTCATCCTGCTCATCACCTACCGCAGCCCGGTCCTGTGGATCGTCCCGGTCGTCTCGGCCGGCACCGCGCTCTTCGTCGCGCAGGGCGTCATCTACTTCCTCGCCGACGGCGACACCCTGACGGTCAACGCGCAGAGCTCCGGCATCCTCACGGTCATCGTCTTCGGAGCCGGCACCGACTACGCCCTGCTGCTCGTCGCGCGCTACCGCGAGGAGCTGCGCCGCCACGACGACCGGCACGAGGCGATGGCGGTCGCCCTGCACCGCGCCGGTCCGGCGATCGTCGCCTCCGGCGCCACGGTCATCGCCGGCATGCTCTGCCTGCTCTTCGCGACGATGAGCTCGACGAAGGGCCTCGGCCCCGTCGCCGCGATCGGCATCGCCGTCGGCCTGCTCGTCATGCTGACGCTGCTGCCGGCCCTGCTCGTCGTCCTCGGCCGCTGGGTCTTCTGGCCGGTGCGCCCGACGGTGGGCTCCGTCGACCACACCCGCGACGGCGTCTGGGCCCGCATCGGCGCCCGGATCGCCCGGGCGCCGCGGCGCACCTGGGTCGTGACGTCGCTCCTGCTCGTCGATCGCCTCGCTCGGCGTCCTCCAGCTCAACGCGACCGGCCTCAGAACAAGGACTCCTACTACACGACGCCCCCGTCGGTCATCGGTGAGCAGATCGTCGCGAAGCACTTCCCTGCCGGGGCCGGGTCGCCGGTTCTCGTCCTCGCCAACGCGGCCGCCGCGGCTGAGGTGACGTCGCCGCTCGAGGCCGTCGACGGCGTCGACACGGTCGCCGACCCGGTGACCGAGACGGCCGATCGCTCATCCAGGCCACGCTCACCTCCGCTCCGGACTCCGACGCCGCGACCGCGACCCTCGACCGGGTCCGGACGCCATCGCGGCCGTGCCCGGGCGCGGACGCCATCGCCGGCGGTGACACCGCGACCCGCGTCGACACGCTCCGCGCGAGCGCCGACGACAACGTGCGGATCATCCCCGTCATCCTCGGTGTCGTCCTCCTCATCCTCGTGCTGCTGCTGCGCGCCGTCACCGCGCCGCTCGTGCTCATCGGCACGGTCCTGCTGTCCTTCGGAGCCGCCATGGGCTTGTCCGCGCTGATCTTCCGGCACGTGCTCGGCTTCGCCGGCGCCGACTCGTCGTTCCCGCTCTTCGTCTTCGTCTTCCTCGTCGCGCTCGGGATCGACTACAACATCTTCCTCATGACCCGCGTCCACGAGGAGGCCAAGGAGGTCGGGACGCGGCGCGGCGCCCTCGTCGGGCTCGCCGCGACGGGCGGGGTCATCACGTCGGCCGGGCTCGTGCTGGCCGGCACCTTCGCGGTGCTCGCGACGATGCCGATCGTCGCGTTCGCCGAGATCGGCGTCGCCGTCGCGCTCGGCGTCCTGCTCGACACGCTCATCGTCCGTTCCCGTCCTCGTCACGGCCCTCAACCTCGACATCGGGGCACGGATGTGGTGGCCGAGCCGGCTCTCCCGCACGGACCCGCGCCGCAGCCGCGAGCGCCCGACGCCGCCGAACCCGACCGACGCCCGACCTGACGCCCGCAACCGACGTCCAACCGCCCGGCCACCGCCGCCGGGCACCGGCGAGGTATGCCGCCCGCCCCCGACCGGACGGCATACCGCGTTTTGGGTGTGGCGAGACGCCGACGCGAGGACGATGGAGGGAAGGCGCACCTCGCGGCCCCGCCCGAAGGGGGACGTCATGACCGACACGACACGGAGCCCCGACGAGCCGGCACGGACACGCACCGCACGTGTGCTTCGACCGGATACTGCCGAAGGACCTGATGCGCCCTCACCGGCGCGAGCGGGGCCCGGACGGCGCGCGACCGCGCGATATCGCCGATCGGCAAGGCGTGGATGAACGGCACGCGCTGAAGGTGCGCTTCATCGGCGGCACCCCCGCCGAGCAGGCGACCGCACGGGAGCAGGCGGCGTGGTGGCAGCGGCCTGCAACCTCAGCTTCGACTTCGGCGACGCACCCGGACGCCGACATCCGCATCACGTTCGACCCGAACGACGGCGCGTGGTCGTACGTCGGGACCGACTGCAAGAGCATCCCGGCCGACGAGGCCACGATGAACCTCGGCTTCCTCGACGGCGGCACGGCGGGACACGAGTTCGGGCACGCCATCGGGCTCGCGCACGAGCACTCCAACCCGGAGGGCGGCATCCAGTGGAACGAGCCGGTCGTCATCGCCGCGCTCGGCGGGCCGCCGAACTTCTGGGACGAGGCCGAAGGTGCGCCACAACGTCTTCATGAAGTACGCGGTCGACCAGATCAAGGGCACGCAGTTCGACCCCGACTCGATCATGCTCTACGCCTTCCCGGCGTCGTGGACCCTCAACGGGATCGCGACGCACGCGAACGACGTGCTGTCGAGGCTCGACAAGGCCTTCGTCTCCGGGGCCGCGATGTATCCGCGGTCGGCGCCCGGTCCTCGCCGACGCCCCCACGCTCGTCGTCGACGGCGCCGAAGGTCTCGGGCTCGATCGGCGCCCCCGGCGAGGAGGACCTCTACGCGTTCGACGTGCGGCCGACGGGCTCTACGAGGTGTCGACGCGCGGGACGACCGACGTCTTCCTCACGCTCTACGGCCCGGACAGCCCGACGGCCCTCGTCGCCGAGGACGACGACAGCGGCTACGGCCGCAACGCGAAGATCCGCCGGACCTGACGCCCGGTCGCTACCTCGCGCAGGTGCGGCACTACTCGCCGGCGCGGGACCGGCTCCTACTCGATCCGGGTGCGGCCGCCGTAGCGGTTGCCGTCGTCATGGGGCCGGCGCTCGGCCGGGTCGCTCCGCAGGACGGATGCCGCGCACCTCCGGCGGCATTCGTCCTCGGCGAACACCGTTGACCCTGGCTTGTAATCGAGTAATCCTGATTACATGATTACGCATGAAGCACAGGAGCGGGTCCGCGGCTGGTTCGTCGGCCGCCTGCCCGAGGAGTGGCGCGGCGAGACGAGTCGACGGCGCCCGAGGTGACGGTCGACCGCGAGGAGATCACGGTCGTGCTCACGATCGGCGACGTCGACCTGCCCGACGGCACGAGCGACGCCGAACGCGCCGAGGCGCGCGCCGGCCGGGCCAAGGCGTTCCGCGAGGACACCCGCGGGCGGCGCATCGAGATCGCCCGCGAGGCCGAGCACCGGTTCGACCGCAAGGTGTCGTGGGCCGTGCGCGTCGGCGACCGCACCGAGCTGTTCACGCACGTCGCCGCACCGTCGATGACGCGGCTGCGCCAGCCCGAGCGGCTCGTGCTCGACACCCTCGTCGACGCCGGCGTCGCCCGGTCGCGCGCCGACGCGCTCGCCTGGTGCGTCAAGCTCGTCGGCCAGCACGAGGGCGACTGGCTCGGCGAGCTGCGCGAGGCCATGGCGCACGTGGCCGACGTGGCGAGCAAGGGCCCTGCGGCCTGAGCTGTTGCGTTCGGCCTGCGGTCGTTAGCGCGGGCGCGGTCCCGAGCCGAGCCCACGGCATACCTCCGCGGTGCCGTGGGCGCCTGACGTCGGGCTGGGCGCCTGACGGCGGAGGGCACGCGACGTCGGGCTGGGCGCCGACGGGGTCGCGCCCGACGGGGTCGCGCTCGATGGGCCGGCCCTCTGACGTCTGCGGGGAGGCGGCGCTCAGCCTTCGGCTTGGTTGCCCTCGCCGGGGGTTCTGCGAGCTGTCGGCGCCCTGGTCCGTGCCGCGCTTGATCGCAGAGATCTCGAACTCGAGCGAGATCTTCTCCGAGACGAGCAGGCCGCCGGCGTCGAGCGGCATGTTCCACTCGAGGCCGAAGTCGCGGCGATTGATGCGGCGCGACCCCTCGAAGCCGGCGCGCAGAGAGCCGAATGCGTCGGTCTGGACGCCCGATCAGCTCGAGCGGGATCGTGACCGGCTTGGTGACGTCGAGGATCGTCAGGTCTCCCGAGACGACGAAGGCGTTGCTCCTCGACCTCCTCGATCTGCGTGCTGACGAAGCGGATGTCGGACCACTTCTCGACGTCGAAGAAGTCGCCGCTGCGCAGGTGGTCGTCGCGCTGCTGGTTGCGAGTGTCGACGCTGGCGGCCTTGAGGGTGACCTCGGCGTAGGACTTGTCCATCGTCGTCGAGGTCGGCGTAGAAGCGACCCGTCACGTCGTTGAACGAGCCCGCGGACGGTCGTGACCATGGCGTGGCGCGCGGAAACGCCGATGCGGGTGTGCGCCGGGTCGAAGTCCCAGTCACCACTCAGCGCGGAACCCTTGTCGGTCATGCGGTCACTCCCGTGCCGCGTCGATGTCGACGACGTGTCATGTCGGTTTCGCACACTTCGGAGCTTGGGAGCGTCCGCGGCCGACGAGTCGTGGCCTGTCTCACGGTTCGGGGCGGCCATGCCGCACACGCGTCAGGGGTGCCGGATCGGAGCCCGTCGTCTGGCCCGGCTCGGGTTGTCGCCGGTGGCTGGCCCGTGGGCGGACGCCGGGCGGCAGGGCGGCTGTCGCGGTTCCGGGGTGCCGAGCGCATTTGCGAGGTGGGCCCGGGGGTCGGCTATAGTTCCACTCGTTGTGCCCGGCCAGGTAGCTCAGTTGGTACGAGCGTCCGACTGAAAATCGGAAGGTCGGCGGTTCGACCCCGCCCCTGGCCACCACCCAAAACCGCAGGTCAGAGCCCGTCTGACCTGCGGTTTTGTCGTTCTGGAGGTCGATCGGCGGGGCACCTCAGCGTCGGCGCGAGCGACCGTGATTGACCGCGACACGCCGGGGATCGCCGGGAGTTATCGCACGAGTTATCGCACGACGTCTCGACGTCAAGACTCTCGCGTCATCCCTCCGAGCTCGCGGCTGGGGTGAGCGGTCGTGGCAGCTCCGGGGCGCCCTGGGTGAAGGCAGGCACCAGGGCCGGCGGCTGATGTCCGTGATCCCCATCTGCGCATCTACCGCTCTGGCCGGGCCGTCTTCGAGCCACCCTCCAGCGACTCCGCCCGACACCTCCATGCAGCGGCGCTGGCCCTGATGCAGGGTGATCGAGCTTGGGGGCGGCTGACCACCTTTGCTCGACCCAGCCACCAGTTCGTCACAGCAAGCCGTGAACTCTTCGAGACCCTGTCGACTGTGGCGAGGGCCTCCGACCGCCCAAGCTTCGACAGGCGTCGTGTGACGACCGATCTCGGCCGCGGCGTCGCTGTCGTGACCGAGATGATGACGCTCACTCGGTCGTTACCAGATCGGCTTCTCGCCGCCAACGTTCTCTGGGGCCCGCAAGGTCGCTACAACCAACTGACAAGCGACTCAGGGACCGAAATCGCGGGCGCTTCGTGTGCGTGGTCCCAGCAGACGTTCCCGAACTCGCGTCCACTTGGCTCACGTCGGCTGACTTCTTGTCACACCTGGCGCAGGTCGCGCAAGCCAGCCGGCGCGCCTGCCTGACCCTGTAGTTCGCGCCGCCCTCATTTCAGTAATCAACCGCACTCGCCGCATGTTGCGCTGACACGGTGCGAGCGCAACACAGCACGCTTGTGCCGCTTCGTGGAACTATAAATGGTCACACAGTCGAAATCGGTACAGGGGCTCGCAGTGCATGCTCATATAACTAGGTTCAAGGTTGGGCGCTCGCTGAGCAAGCGCGTGGGCGGCCGGCCAGAGGCCGATTCATCCCGGACAGACACCGCCCCAACGTGGTCGGCGAACAGGCAGACACTGTCCCGGGGGAACGTGTGAGGCGACGAAGACTAGGACCCGTCGGTCAATGGATATTGGTCGGCTTGAGTATCGCGCTCCTGGGGATCGCCCTCGTGGACGGTCCATTCTCCAGCCTGCCGCCGGAAGCCGAAAGACTCATCCGCCTTTCGCTTGGCGCCATCGGCGTCCTGTTGATTCTACTGAGGATTACGCTTCGCCCAGACAGAGAGCCGCAGTTTGCCGGTGCTGGCAGCAACAGAGCACATGTCGTCCAGATGGACGACGATGCCCTGCTCACGATCGTAGACGGGGTCGACGAGGAGACCGCCAAGCGGTCGGACGCACTCGTCGGGATCATCTGGCGCTACCAGGGCGTAAATAGTCACGTTGTGGAGGTCATTCGTGAGACGACCGGCTCGTTCACGCGACAGATAAGTCTTGAAAGGTATGTTTCCGCGTCACACGCAGCAGACCTCTCACTGACGAGTGGGTCAAGGGCACCATTTCCGTGTTGCTGCAACAGAAGGGTCAAATGCCGGCTGACCTAAAGTTTCGCAGATTCCGCGGGTTCGCTTTCCGCGATGGCACATTCGGAGGTGCTGCTTCTGCTGCTAATCGGCATTTCAAGGCTCTTCGACCGGGCACTACCCTTGAGTGCCCCAGACGCGATTGCGGCCGTGCCGCCTAAGAATGGGACAGACACGCAGTTCGCGGTCGCGCGAGATCGCGCTCGCACAAAGATTTTGCAGAGCATAGGCCATTTTGGTCGTGTTGATGAGAACGGCACCAACCGGTTGGAGGATGTCAAAAGGCTCTACTAAAGGCTCAGCAACTGACAACAAACGTCGACGCGGGGGCAAGGAGAGGCTCGATTACCTCATCGAGCGGCTCATCTCCGATTACCCGATCGTCGTCGAGCTTATGCCCATCGCCAGCGATCACGGGGCAGTGAAGTTCTCTATAACCGTCGAACACAGTCTCAGTCCGCACAGCAGCGCGGGAGAAGACGGTGGCGTTCGTGGGTTCCTATCCCGGCGATTCGCCCTTCAACCCCATGCGGTGCGCTTTTCCATGGCCAATCTGCACACGGCACACTGCTACCACTTGCGCATGTGGTTCGATCCCGCGAGGTGGGTGTTCTCGAACTTCCTCGAAGAGCAGGGTCGTGGCGGTAAGGGCAAGGCCAAATGGACAAAAACCACGGTCGAGGATTTCACCAAGGGCGCCGCCGCCTTGAACACCACTGTGTCGACTCCTGGCGCACTCCCGTGCTACCTGCGCCAGGTGCGGACCGGGCGGCGCAGCGCACTGGAATGGTACGGGCGCGGATTCAACGCCACCGAACCGCACGATGTCTACCTTCACGTGCGCCTACATGAGCGGCCAAACAGCGTACTATTGCCGGCAGCAATGTCGGCGCTGGCGATTGCCGTGGCGACGGTTTTCCTCGGTTGGATGTCACGACCACTCATTGTCAATAGCGGATTGCCGCTGTGTGAATGGGTGGGCAGCTTCAAGGGATTCTCGTCCAGTTGTCAGGGGGACTGACTTTGGGAAGTGACATCCCGGCCCTACTCATGGCAGTGCCGGCATTCTTGGCGGCGTGGATCGGGATCGGAGCCAGCAAGGCCAGCCTGCGGTACGCCTCCCTGACGGCTGTCGCTGGCCTGGCTGCCAGTCTTGTGCTTTCGGTGTCAGCGATCGCCTACTACCTGGCACAGTCGGCGGGACGTGGCATCGGTTGCCGCATCCCGCCCGTCCGCATCGTCTCGGTGGACATCTTCGCCGTGGATCCTGCGTGGTTCGTCCTGAACGTGGTCTCCATCGCCCTAGTCAAGGGCGTACCTTTTCGGGACGTACTGGATCAGGCTTGGTACCTTCTCGACAGCAGCTCGGAGCGGTCGCTGAGACGGCCGCCCTCAGATTGGAGTGAAGCGATGAAGTTCTTCCTAGATCCGAACGAGTCGGCGGCCGACACGGTTGTGACGTACGAGTCAGGGCAGTCGTCGCCCCTACGTGTCGTATACGGCAGCACGGTCTGGGCCCTTTCGCCGCGCACGAGCGGCGCCAGCGGGTCTGAGAGTCGCTCGATTAGTTCCACACCGCCTGGTTCCACCGAGGGCG
Organism: uncultured Actinomycetota bacterium; assembly: GCA_963697735.1. Classification (GTDB taxonomy): domain Bacteria; phylum Actinomycetota; class Actinomycetes; order Actinomycetales; family Dermatophilaceae; genus Humibacillus. Next base: position 32,317 of record CAVOOZ010000003.1, read on the forward strand.
GTACCGCGCAGGCTGCGCATGATACGCGTTCATAACGACACTTCTCTGCCCAGATATATTTGTCGTGCCGCGGCCTCCGATACCGGCAAACGGCACTGACACCTTGTAGTCCGGGCCCGAGAACGAACCACGTTGTGGGCACGCAGACCCTCCTCAGAGCACAGCGCCTTCCGAAAATTCGTGGGGTCGAAGGCGGTGACGTTGCGCACCGCCATTCTTCGATGATGCGGCCACGGCGGTGGGTTCGGCGAATCTCTTCATCCTCCAGCCAGTCCCACGCTAGCCGTTAGCCAGTGCCGGGAGGAAAACGACCGCGCTTTCGATCAAGACACTGGCGCAAGTCTGACCCGACGTAGCAGATCCGGTGCGGCACGTTTGTCGCCGTCCTTCACCCCTGCTTGAGGAACAACACCTCGCCACGCTCGCTTTCCTTTACTGTACGGAAGAAGGCCTGCGTCTTGCGGAACGCCGAACCCCCACGCACGGTTCGCTCCCTACAGCTCGATCCGGATAGCTGTACCCATACTCCCCTGGGTCCTCCAGTTGTTGGTCGAGGATAACCTTAGAGAAGTGGCGTCGAGCATCAAGGCCGAGCCAGGGGAATGCGGAGCCCCTCGGGACCAACATCTCAAGCGCCTTAGGAAGTTCAGCCGGTTTTCCCGCGGCGTGCCAAAACCCCACCCAGTCCGCCTCATCGAGAAATCCAGCCCATTTCATGGCAGGGTTTCGGAGATGAACGAGGCGTGGCACGAAGTGACTCTCCCTAGGTACTCGTTGAAGGTCGCCGTTCACGCGTATCCATCCGCCTCCCCAAGGGTCGGTGAAGGCGACCACGACGAACCTCGGCAATCTGTGGCTATGTGGATCCCGTTTGCCGTACGGGATAACGGTTACGCCGCTCTGCCCCTCGTCGCTCCGGCTGAATAGGTGACCGGTACACTGATCCGCTCGCCGGGTGGAAGGTGACCTATCGTCGACGAGAAACGAACGTAGTCAACCCAGGACTTTTCGGAGGGGATGACCGAGACATTCCAATCGAATAACGCCCCGTACGTTCCATTGAGTATGTGCACGGCGGCTGCTTCACTGCTCGCTGACCTGTTCCCAGCGGTCGACGCCAAACTAAGCGAAGTCCAAGCCGACACCTTCATAGCTTCTGCACGCTCTTCGTGATCACGCTCAGCCTGCTTACCGATGGTGAACTGTCGAACCGTCACGAGGACGGCAGTGACCGCGCCGATACTTGCTACCCATTCACCAAGCGACCCCGTCCCCTGAGGGTCGTACGGTCCCCCCAAAGGCCGCATGCCCACAAACCAGAGAAAGGTGACCGCGATCGCGATGCTCGCGCTACACCCTAACGTCACGCGCGCGGCCCGCGGCCAGGCCGCGACTGCGGCAAGTGCCCTGCTGACAAGTCTCGGTCCTCGGATCAGCCATCCCATGCCTGCAGTTTAGAGACGCAGATGGGTGACGCTGCGTTGCCACACCACCCGGCGAACTGTGCAGTCTGCCCCGGTTCGACGAACTGATCGAACTGGGATCAACGGCTGCCCAAACGGCTTCTCACCTAGGTCGATTGTCGTGGCGGTCTAGGTATTGAGCCCATGAGGTTGGTGTACCGGTCGTGACATGAGGACGGGCAGGGCTTGGCGGCAAGATGAGTTGCGCTAACCAACTGGTCTTCAATGCCAGCCGGGAACACCTGCCCGACGTCCCACCGTAATGCTCCGCTGACCCCTGCAGGACGATTTCGCGTGGTCCGCCGCTGTCAGCACCGTCCGATCGCCCACGTCGCCGTCGAGGCCGGCGTGTCCCGCCAGTGCCTGGGCAGGTGCGTCGCCCGGTCGCGCGAGCTCGGCGACGCGGGCCTGCTCGACCGTCCAGCGCCCCGCGAACCGGCCGACCCGGACCCCACCTGACGTCATCGAGCAGATCGGGGAGCACCGCGCGAAGAGTGGTCCGCCCGTCGGATCACGCTCGAGCTGAACCAGACCGGCGTGGCGATCTCGGTCGCGACGGTGACCGGTGGCTGCACCGGCTCGGAGTGCACCGCCGGGGCGCTCCACTCTTCTGGGCGTGAGCGTCTTCTTCGCTGCCTTCCGCACTGGGCTCACGCCCACCAGTGGTCTTGGTCACCATCAAACCCGTCCCGTTGAATCGTCAGCGTTGCGGCCAGAAGCAGCGTTGACCGGACATTCATACTCGTATGGCTGCGCGGGGGTCGTGGGCGCTCATCTGACTGGCGCCCTGCCGGGTTGCCGATGGACCGATCCGTCCGGCCCCCGGCGAAGCGCTGTCACGGCACCGGCTGGTCGGGCATGACCTAATACGAGCCTGGCCAGTCCCGGGGCCTGGTGTATGTCCTGTCTGACCGGTCCGGCCGGTGCCGACCCATCGGATCGGAAGGGCGTCACCATCATGACAAACCAGCAGCAGCATGTCGGCGGGGTCGACTCGCACAAGGACACCATCCACGTCGCGGTCATCACCGGGCTCGGTCAGCCGGTGGCCGATCGGGAGTTCCCGACCACGACCGCCGGTTACCGCCGAAGCGGTCGCCTGGCTGATCGAGCACGGCCCGCCGCAGACGGTCGGGATCGAGGGCACCAGCAGCCACGGAGTCGGGATCGCGGCCGCCGTCACGACGGCAGGAATCCGCGTTGTCGAGGTCAACCGGACCCGCCCGCGGAGCGGCGCAAGCAGGGCAAGACCGACCGCCTCGACGCCTACCGCGCGGCCCTGGTCGGTGCCGTCCGGGAAGCCACCACCGACCCGAAGCGGGCCAGCATCGAACCGCTGCGGGCGCTGACCATCACCCGCCGACCCGCGGTCAAGGCGCAGCAAGCGGCGTGGCGTCAGATCGGGGCGCTCCTGGTCAACGCGCCCAGCCAGCTGCGGGACCGCTATCGCGACCCGCCCCAGACGAACTCCTTGCCGCACTGACCGGCACCCGCCCCGACCAGGTCCGCGACCCTGGCGACGCGGACACCCTGCACGCGCTGCGGTCACTGGCCGGCACCGCCGGCTCGGCGAGGAGATCGCCGACCTCGAGCAGCGGATGCTGACCCGAGCCGCCGCCGCCAACCCGGGACTGCTCGCGGTCAAGGGCATCGGCCGGGTCATCGGCGCCCAGCTGCTGATCACGGCCGATGACAACCCTGACCGGCTGCGCTCCTCGGCCTCCTTCGCCGCGTTGTGCGGCACCGCGCCGATCCCAGTCAGCTCCGGGCGCATCGACCGGCACCGGCTCTCCCGCGGCGGTACTGCAGGCCAACACCGCCTTGCACCAGATCGTGAAGAATCGGATGACCAACGACGGCCGCACCCGCGCGTACCGCGACGCGCACCTCGCCAAGGGTTGGAGCAAGAAGGCCGTCTATCGAGCGCTGAAACGTGTCGCCCGGCAGGTCTTCGCCGCGCTGACCGGTCACTGGAGGTGCCGCAGTACGCCGACCTCCGGCCTGCCCGGCGAGCCAAGAACATCACCGTGACCACCGTCGCGACAGCCCTGCACGTGTGGCCGCCCGCGTGGGCGAGCTCGAACTCGGCCGACGCCGCGACGACGACTTCGCAGCCACCTACCGAGCATGGCTCCACGGCGCTTGACAACGAGAGGAGCGTCGACATCGGCCGCCTCCTTGGCGTCGTCGGGCTCGGTGGGTCGGAGAACTGGACCTGCCATCCCTCATGGCGACCGATCGTGACCCCGGCCGAGCGTGCACACTCCAACAGTGAGGAGTGGAGGACATGGAGCGACTGCTGAGCGTTGATGACGCCGCGAAGGTTCTCGGAACCACCGCAAGGTTTCCGCGGCGCCTCATCGCGGAGAGGCGCATCCGGTTCGTGCGCGTGGGCCGGCACGTCCGGATCCCGGAGTCCGAGCTCCAGGGTTTCATCGATGAGGGCACGGTGGAGCGGCTGCGCCTCTATCCGGCTGGTTCGGGCTGATGGTCCGTCGCCGCTTCGGGTACATCCGAAGGCTCCCGTCGGGCCGCTTCCAGGCCAGCTACAAGACGCCCGACGGGCAGCGTCACAACGCGCCCGAGACGTACCGGACCGAGGCGGACGCGGGGCGGTTCCTGGACCGGATGCAGCAGGAAGTCGAGCGAGGGCACTGGCAGCCGGACGTGCGACTCGGGCGACGGACTCTGCGCGAGTGCTGCGACGCATACCTGGAGGAGAACCCGCGCGTCGGCGAGCGGTGGGCGGAGACGTGTCGTCGCAACATGCGCCTGCACCTGGATGACCTGCTCGACCGACCGATCGCGACGATCACGCCGCCGATGATCCGTGCCTGGCACGCCAAGGCATTGCGTGGATCCGGCGGCCGCACCGCGATCAGCCAGTCCTACCGCTTCGTCCGCGCGGTCCTCACCGTTGCCGTCCAGGACGGAGCGATCGTGCGCAACCCCTGCCAGATCCCCGGCGCCGGGGCGCAGCGGTCGCCCGAGCGCAGCATCGCCACGCCTGCTGAGGTCGCCCAGCTGATCGAAGCCACGACACCCCGGTTCCGCGCAGCGGTGGCCCTCGCCGCCTGGTGCGGACTGCGTCGCGGGGAGATCTGCGCGCTCCGTGCGAGCGACGTCGACCTCGAGCTGCGCCGCGTCACGGTGCGCCGCAACCTCGTCGAACTTCTCGAGGCGGCAAGGAAGTTCGAGAAGGATCCCAAGAGCGAGGCCGGCAAGCGCACCGTCGCGATCCCGCCGCACATCATCCCTCTCCTGGAGGAGCATGCTCGCGAGTATGCGGGACCCATCTACTTCGTGGCCGACAGCCGCGGGAACCAGTCCCGCGGCAACACGATCTACCAGGCCTTCGTCCGCGCCCGCAAGACGGTCGGCCTCACCCTCGCCTTCCACGACCTGCGCCACACCGGCCAGTCCCTCGCCGCGGCGACCGGAGCCAGCCTCGTCGACCTCAAGAAGCGGCTCGGCCACTCCTCCACTGCAGCGGCGCAGCGCTACATGCACGCCGTCGAGGGCCGGGACGCCCAGATCGCCGACGCCCTGTCGAAGCTCGCCGAGGGCGGCGACGCCAGCAAGCTGCCCAGGTCGTTCTGATGGCCAATCGCACACTGGATCGCACGGCGACGGCGAATCCCCCTGTGACCAGCGGCGAACTCGTCTCTCTGAAAATCGGAAGGTCGGCGGTTCGACCCCGCCCCTGGCCACCAACAAGAAACCGCAGGTCAGACCCCCTCTGACCTGCGGTTTCGTCGTTCTGGAGTCCGTTGAGGGCGGGTCTTGCGGAGGTCGCGAGTGACCATGAATCACCGCGACACGCCGACGATCGCCGGGAGGCCCGCCTCGAGAGATGTCTTCGAGGTAATTGGCAGCGGACTGTGGAAACACGCCGCCCGCCGCATTCGGGGTCGGCCGGCACCTGCGGCCGGCCCGTCCCGCGACGGCCGGACGCGAACCGGCGTCACCGCGACCGTGCAACGAGCCCCAGCGGTCCCACCGCGCCCAGGGGTCGAGTCCGAGAACGGGAGGGTGTCCCCGACGGACAGGTCTGCCGTGGTTGGGACGGCGGGCATGCTCGGCGCGCCGCTCGTGCGCAGCGAGCGCCAGGGCTCGACCGAGTGGGCCGAGTTCGTCCCGCTGGTAACCTGTCCACCTCTCCGCCTTGGGTCGGCGCGAGCGCAGCCGGAACCCGCAGAGAGGTCGAAGCATGAAACTGTTCATCTGTTGGAGCACGAGCGGAAGCGCTCATCACGACTGCCACAAGGCACACCAGGCCGTGATCGACGCCGGACACAGTCCTGAGATTGTGAAGGCCAGAGGACAGGAACACTTGCCGAAGTTCCTGCAGTTCAAGGTGCGCCGCGAAGTTCATGCCTTGACCGGCTCGTTCTTTGTCCCGGTTCTGGTGCTCGATGACGGCACTGCCATCAACAAGCCAGACGAAATCGTGGCTTGGGCACAAGCCCATCCCGCCCGGTAAGACAACGTGCGCGTCGAGCGGATGTCGTTATGCCGCAGAGGTGCTCGTCCACCTCAGCTCCCCGTGCGCGCGCCCGGTCAAGGCGTAGGCGCGAAGGACGTCCTCATGCACCGCACGACGGTCATTCGCCGGTTGGGCCGCCCGCGCGCTCGACCACGATGTCGAGGTGGCCCACGTGCCTTACGTACTCCTGCACGAGGTGCAGCAGCACCCGCTCGAGGGTAGCCGGTGGCTGACCGCTCCATCGGGGGCCCCGGCTGTGCGACGTCGGTCAGAGCGTGCGACGAGATGACCGCGTTGCTGCGTTGCGCCTGCTCACGGAAGGCGACGTGCAAGTCGACGAGTGACTCCGCGTCGTGACGAACCAACGCCCGTCGCGGCGGTCGGCCCACGGCTCAGCAACAGCCGCGCCTTCGAACCCCCACTCGAGCCACCGTCGCTCGACATGCGTCAGGTGCTTCAGCAGTTGCACCGGCGTCCACCCGGACGGCAGCCGACTCGTTCGCTGCTCGTGTTCGGCCAGTCCCTCGACCTTGCTGCCGACCTGCTCGCGGAAGTAGTCCAGATAGCGAACGAGCACTTCGGCGCGGCTCGATGCCGCTTCGGTCGGTTGGGGAAAGGCGCGCTCATCCGCCAAGTATGAATCGGGTGCGATCCGGCGAACAGGTCTCGACGGTGCCCGAGGCGCGGCATGCCCGAGCGAGGCGAGGTGGGGATGGTCGACGGAGAACGACTGCGTGGGTCTGCAGCGGTCCGCGTCCCCGCTACGGTCGTAGCGTGCCCCGTTACGCCGCACTCCTGCGCGGGATTGCGCCGAGCCGACCGAACATGACCAACGACAAGCTGCGCGGGGTGTTCGAGGGACTGGGTTACCAACGCGTGGGGTCCGTCCTGGCCAGCGGCAACATCCTCTTCGACAGCGAGGAGTCCGACGTCCCCGAGCTCGAGCAGCGCATCGAGGGCGCCCTTAGCAGCGAGCTGGGCATCACCAGCAGCACGATCGTCCGCAATCAAGGCGAACTGCGGACACTCCTGGCCAGCGACCCCTTCCCCGACCTGACGCACGGGCCCGGCACCTACCTGACCGCGACCTTCCTCAAGGACCCGCTATCCGGTCGCCCACTTGCCGGAGCCGCCCGACCCGACGTCCCGCAGTCGTCCGCTACGACAGCCAGGCCCGCGTCGTCCTGGCTGTCACCGACAACACAGTCCCTGGCCAGACCCCGACGTTCATGTCCTGGCTCGAGAGGACCTGCGGCAAGGACATCACCACCCGCTCCTGGCTCACCGTTCAGCGCGTGGTCAAGAAGCTGGAGAGCTGAGTCGCTGCGGGTCACCCAGCTGGAGGGAGTCAATCGGGAGATCAGGAGCGAGGTGTCACAGGCCCGACCCCTGTCTTGTCGTATGGGGTACACGAGACAATCGACGAGGGAGTGGTGACGATGAGGGTGTTTGTCGCAGGAGCAACCGGCGCCATCGGGCGGCAGCTCGTTCCGAGGCTGCTCGACGCCGGGCACGAGGTGCATGGCATGACGCGGAGCGCCTCCAAGCAACAGCTGCTCCGGGACATGGGCGCAGTGCCGGCCCTGGCCGACGCACTCGATGCCGACCAGGTCGCCCAGGCCGTGGCCACGGCGCAGCCGGACGTGATCGTGCACGAGCTGACCGCCATCGGACCCATGGACCTGCGACACTTCGACCACGCGTTCGAGACGACCAACCGCCTTCGGACGCAGGGCACGGACCACCTGCTCTCGGCAGGGCAGGCCGCCGGGGTCGAGCGGTTCGTCGCACAGAGCCTCTCTCGCGGCATACGAGCGCACGGGCGGTCCGGTGAAGTCAGAGGAGGACTCGTTCGGTCCTCACCCAGCCAAGGAGATGCGCGATTCCGTCGCCGCGATCCGCCACGTCGAGGATGCGGTCCTCGCGGCTAGATGGACCGAGGGCATCGTGCTGCGTTACGGCGGTTTCTACGGGCCGGGCACGTCGCTCGGACCCGACGGCGAGCAGACCGAAGCGGTGCGACGACGCAAGTTCCCGCTCGTCGGGAAGGGGTCGGGCGTATGGTCCTTCATCCACATCGCGGACGCCGCCGACGCGACCGTGGCGGCCGTCGAGCACGGGCGTCGAGGGGTGTACAACATCGTCGACGACGAGCCCGCAACCGTCGCAGAGTGGCTGCCCTTCCTGGCGCAAGCAGTGGGTGCACGGAGGCCGATGCATGTGCCTCGTTTCGTGGGGCGACTGCTCACCGGTGAGGTGGGCGACGTGATGATGACCGAGCTGCGCGGCGCGTCCAACGCCAAGGCGAAGCGCGAGCTCGTGGAACTCCGCCCACGCGAGCTGGCGCGAGGGATTCATCGACCTGGCGCGCCATGACGCCGGGAAGTCGACGACGAATGCTGCCTGATGACACGCAACACGACCGGCCGAGCGCAGACGCGAACGACCGAGAGGCACTGCTGGACGAGCTGCGGCCCACGTCGTTCGCGATCGCCTACCGGATGCTGGGCAGCGTGTCGGAGGCGGAGGACGTGGTGCAGGAGTCCCTGCTGAGGGTGCACCAGTCGCTCGACGCGGGTGGGGGTATCGCCTCACCGCGCGCGTTCATCGCCACCGTCACGACCCGACTGGCGATCAACGAGCTGCGCTCGGCTCGGGCGCGACGCGAGAAGCTACGTGGGCGAATGGCTGCCAGAGCCGATCATCACCGACGCGTCTAGCGACCCCGCCCGGCACGCGGAGACCGCAGACTCGCTGTCGATGGCCATGCTGGTCCTGCTGGAGAGCCTGTCCCCTGAGCAACGTGCCGTGCTGCTGCTGCACGACGTGTTCGGCTACGGCTACCCGGAGATCACGGACATCGTCGGCAAGAGCGAGGACAACGTCCGCCAGCTCGCCACCCGGGCCCGGCAGCACGTCAAGGCCCGCCGCCCTCGGTTCACCACGACTCGTGAGCAGCAGCACGAGCTGGCGCGACAGTTCTTCGCGGCCGCCGAGCGGGGTGACCTCTCCGGGCTCGAGGCCCTGCTGGCGCATGATGTGGAGCTGACCGGAGATGGTGGTGGCAAGGCTCCGGCCCTGGCCAGGTCGCTGCTCGGTCGGAGCCGCGTCGCGAGCACCGTGATGAAGTGGCTGGAGCTGGCCGCGCAGCACCCGAGGGTGTCGATGCGTCCCGTCGAGGTCAACGGTGGCCCCGGGGCGATCTTCCTCGACGAGGAGGACCGCCTCCTGGCCGTGTGGGCGATCGAGATCGTGGACGGCCAGATCACCGGGATACGTTCGATCGTCAACCCCGACAAGCTCGCCCACCTGGGCCCGGTGGGCGACGCCCGATCCGTCCTGCGTCGTCCCCGCTGAAGCGTCCCAGAAGGCCCCCTCGGCTGCCCGCGGGCGGGGACGAGAGGTATGCCGCATGGTGACCACGCGGCATACCGGAAGTCCGTGCTGGCACGTGCTCCTGGATCCGACTCCGGACGGGGGCCTCGGCCGCCCTCTGACGGTTCTCCGGTGAGAGCATGGGCGATACGGAACCACCTACCGACGCAACCCGAAGGGACCACCGCGATGGCCAAGGTCATCTCCACACTGTTCATCTCGGCCGACGGCGTGGCCGAGATCGACCCCGACTGGCACTTCCCGTACTTCGACGAGAACATGGGCCGCGCCGTGGGTGAGGACTACGACACATCCAACGTGCTTCTCATCGGCCGTGTGACCTACGACAGCTTCGCCGGCGCATGGCCTGATCGAGAGGCTGCGGGCGGGGATGACTCATCGTTCGCAAGGCAGCTCGGCGACGTCAGAAAGGTTGTCGTCTCCCGTCAGCCGCTCGAGTTCTCCTGGCGCAATTCCGAGCTGATCGAGGGTGGGCTCGTCGACGCCGTCTCGGCGCTCAAGGAAGACCCAGGCATCGACGGCATCCTCATCCCCGGCTCGATCTCCGTGGTCCAACAGCTCCTCGCCGAAGGGCTGGTCGACGAGCTTCGCCTCCTGGTCCACCCGGTCGCGGCACGCAAGGGACGCCGGCTGTTCGACGAAGGGGACGCTCCCTACCATCTGCGGCTGGTGACCTCGGAAGTCTTTCCTACCGGCGTGATCCGGGTGATCTACTCGCCGACCGCAAAACCAGCCGACGTCGGCTACGACGCCGTGAAGGACCAGGTGCCCGGGGCACCGTAGCGGCCCCTTCACGCAGGGCATCGGGTGAGGTGATCGTCCGTGTCACGCCCGCCGAGCACGTGCGGCGCCCGGGGCGTAGGGGGACGCGTAGCGACCCCGGGCCCAGACGGGCCCGGGGTCGCCACGGACATCGTTCAGTCCAGGCCGTAGGCGCGGACCATCGTCTGGGTGACGGTGGCGCCGTCAGCGGTCGTGAGTTCGACCTTCAGATGGACGTAGCCGCTGCTCGCCGGCACTCCAGGCACGGTGGCCAGCTTCTGCGTGCCGGTGCCGGTGACCGGCAGCTCGGTCCAGTCGCCGGCGGGGATTGCCGCGACCGAGCTCTGCGAGCCGGCTGCGTACATGACCTTCGCCTGGGTGATCGGGACGGGCTTCCCGCTCGATGCGTCGGTGACGGCCGAGAGCCGCAACGGCACGGCGGTGCCGCCGGTGACCGTGTTGGTCAGCTGGAGCGGCAGGTCGAGAACGGGCACCGGGGCGTCTTGCGCGCCCTGTCGCACAGCGCTGGTGCGGAACGTCCATGCCGTGTCCTGGGCGATCCCGATCGACCAGCGGATGAGGCCGAATCCGACCGGCCGCTGCCAGGTCGCCCGGGCGGTGATGGAGGCCTCACCCTCGGGCAGGAGGATCGCCCCGTTCTCGTACTTGGCCGGCTGCCCGTCGACGGTGACGTTCACGATGCGGCTGTCCGGGTAGGCGCCGAGGGCGTCGTGCCCGCCGGCGTCGGCGAAATACGGGACACTCACGAGCAGTCGGTTGGTGTCGCGTCGGAACAGCGGGGTGCCGCTGGTCAACAGGGACATCCCGGTGGGCGCCTTGTACCAGGTCGTCGTCTCCTGGCCGGCGGTCCGGGTCCGCGGGCCGTCGAATGCCCCACCGGCGTTGACGACTGCGGGCGCCACGATGCTGGTCCAGGCGACGTCGGGATCCGCGGTGAAGTAGTCGGTCCGCTCGGTGGGCGCGAGGACCCCGACGCTGCTGCCGGCTGCGTAGAGCGAGCTTGACATGCCGGGGATGTTGAACCGCATGTCGGTCCAGAGGGTGCGGCTGTCGCCCTGGGTGTAGTAGCCGGCCCGCTGGGCGGACAGGTCACTGTCGTGGACCTGCCGGACTCCCGCGGCCACCGTGCCGCTCGTGAGCCACGCGAGGTTGTAGACGTACGGGCTCGTCTCCGGCTGCTCTCCGGACCAGTGCAGTGCCACCGGGCCGTCGGCCACCGCGGCTGCCAACCGCGCGCCCTCGTCCGAGCGGACGGTGAGGACGGGGATCGGTGCCCCGGTGCCTCCCGTCGGAGTCACCTTCCCGACGAGGCTCGGGTAGTGGACGATCACCGCGACCGCGCCCACCCGGGCAGCGTCCTGGGCAATCCTGTTGACCGGCCAGGACGGCTGAGCGGCGACGAGTGCGACCTTTCCGGTCAGGTCCTGGTCCAGGACCGTGGCCCAGTCGACCGCGACGAGTGGCGCCTCGCCCTGACCGTGCAGCGGCGGAGTCTGCGCCACCGACCAGTAGTCCAGCGGTCCGGCCTGGGTGGAGATCGTCGCCCGCGGTGCGTACGCGCGGGTCGTCAGACCAGACGTGAACCGGTCGTCGTGCGGGCCTTGCGAGTCGGTGTAGACGGCGTCGACGTACGACGGGGCGGTGGCGAAGCTCGACCGCATGATGCCGTTGCCGGTCAGGTCGTAGGTGTAGCCGACGGTGTACCCGAACGACTGGCTCGGCCGGTCCGTCCGCCAGCTCGGCTGGCGCGCCTCGCGGGCGTCGAGGGTGATCGTCGTGTCGCCGTCGATCTCGAGGTTGTGCCGGGCGAGGAACGCCAGCGACGTGACACCGCTGGCATTGGTGGGCTCGTCACGTGTCATGACGTCCGCCGCAATGGTGTAGGTGCCGAGCGGCAGCCGCGTGGTGACGGTGCCCTTGGCGCCGAACCCGAGGTGCGTCGCCCGGCCGCGGGCCGGGTCGATGAGGTCCCACGTGGACGGTGAGGCCGCTGGGTTGCCGAACCTGTCGATGCCGACGACGGTCACGTCTGCGGACGGCTCCTCGAGGTGGAGAGTGAACGGCACCTCGACCTGGACACCCTGTGCGGTGCCGACCAGACGGCCGGTGACCGTGCCGTACGCGGCGTCCTTGACCGGCACCCGGGGGTCGATCCGCAGCTTGACGGGGGCGTTCTGGCCGCCGCCCACCGTCAGATGGCTCTCGACCGGCAGGACCATCGCGTCGGGCACGGGGGTCACGCCGTCCCCACCGACGAGCTCCTCGACCCGAAGCTTGAGCGTGACGGGCGTGCTGCCGAGGTTGGTGAAGCTGGCCGATGCCTCGGTGACGGGCAGCGACTTCTGCGGGTAGGAGAACTCGCCCAGCTGCAGGTTGGGCTGCGCGACCACCTGCTGGGTGACGGCGCGACCCACGTCCATCGGGCCGGCTCCCTGCTCGAGCACGTCCGCGCCGAGTGTCGTCGGCCGAGGAGGTGAGCACCTCCTTGACCTCGGCCGGAGTGAGGTGGGGTCGGGCGTCGAGCACGAGCGCCGCACCTCCCGCGACGTGCGGGGTCGCCATCGAGGTGCCGGAGTAGGAGACGTACGCCAGGTCGCCCAGGCCGCCGGCGCGCGCGGCGACCACGTCGACGCCCTGCGAGGCGATGTCCGGCTTGGCTGCGGTGCCGCCGAAGACCGGTCCCCGCGAGGTGAAGTACGCCGAGTCGTTGTGCCGGTCCACGGCTCCGACGGTGAGCGCGGCGGGCGCGCACCCTGGCGTCGACACGGATCCGGGCAGGCCGGAGTTGCCGGCCGCGATCACGAAGAGTGCCCGGTCGCTGAGCGCTTGGACGGCGTCGACGTTGGGGCCCTCGCACTTGGCGCCGTCGGCGCCGAGCGACATCGACACCACCTTCGCGCCGTTGTCGACGGCCCACTGCATCCCCTGGATGATCCCGGAGGTGTACCCGTTGCCCGAGTTGTTCGAGCACCTTGCCGATGAGCAGGTCAGCGGCGGGTGCCATCCCTGCGTACTTGCCCTGCGACTCGGCACCCGTACCGGCGAGTGTCGAGGCGGTGTGGGTCCCGTGGCCGTGGCGGTCCTGGACGGCCTGCCCAACGATGAAGCTGCGCTCGGCGACCACTCGGCCGGCGAGGTCCGGGTGAGCGGTGTCGTAGCCCGTGTCGAGGACAGCGACTCTCACGCCGGCGCCGTCGTAGCCGAGCTGGTGGGCGACGTCGGCGCCGGTCAGCGGCACCGTCGGGCTGGAGGCGTCGCCGCGCTTGTCGGAGGAGTGCACGATGTCGTCCAGCCAGATCCGGGCAGCCGGGAGGCGCTGGACCGACGGGCGTCGAGGTGGTGCCGTTCGGCGCGGCCAGCGGCGTGCCGACCGGGGCGAGGGAGCGCCAGACATCGGCCGCGTGGCCCTTGTCGACTCGAACCGCAGCGCCGCGGATGACGGAAAGCTGCGAGGTGACGTCGCTACCGGGCGGTGGGGCCTTCGCAAGATCCTCGGCCTGCTGGAGGGTCGGGTAGGTGACGATCACGGGCAGGGAGTCGCTGCTCACGTCGTCGTACCCGTCGGCCAGCAGCTTGGTGATGTTGAACAGGTCACGGTCCACCTTGCCAGCGTCGATCTGGGCCTCGATCCCGGCCGGGAAGACGTAGGTCCCTCCGACGTCGGTAAACGTCGTGAACAGGGCCTCCTGTCCTGACGCGTCCCGAAGGCGTGCGTCCGCCAGGCGGCCGTTGGTCGTGACGTGCGCCGTCACCGCGTCGCCGGTCACGAGTGTGATGGTCCGTGCCTGACCTTCGGGCGCCGTGGCGACGGTGGGAGCGGTGGGCTGGTCAGCGGCTCGAGCGGCCTCGGTCCCTAGCGCCGGAAGGGTGGCGACCAAGGCCAGAGCGGCAAGGGCGCTGACCGGGCCGAGGGCGCGGCGGTGATCTGACATGGATGACTCCGGGGTGAGCGGTGAGGGTGGTCGTGCCGTAGTCTCGCCGAAGCGTCGCCGCCTGCGATCGACTCTCGCATGGCGAGATGGCGACATGGCGGGAAATCGACACCGGGCGACACTGGGCGAGCGGCAGGAGGAACGCGCGTGCTCGACGACTTGTTGCCACAGGACGAGGCCGTGTACCGCGCCGTCATTTCGTTGCCGGACGCCGGCGTCGACCGGCTCGCCGACGAGCTCGGCTGGCCGGTCGCGATGGCCACCGCGTCGCTGGACCGTCTGGCCGCTATCGGCCTGGTCCACTCCGGACCCGACCGCGCGGCGATCGCCTCCCCGCCCGAGTTGGTCCTCGGCCCGCGGCTGGCCCGGTCCCGCGAGCGGCTGCGCCGCTCCGAGGAAGTGCTGGCCCAGTTCGCCGAGACCTACCACCGAGAGATGGCGCCGGCCCGAGGACACGATCTCGTCGAGCTCATCGAGGGCCCCGAGTCGGTCGCCCACCGGCTGCTGCAGCTGGAGTACGGCGCCCAGCGCACCATCCGCGCCTTTCAGTCGGGCGCCAACCGGGCGATCCCAGCCGCCGACACCTTCGAGGAGGCAACGGGCCAGGACGTCGCAGACGAGGGCGACGGGCTGGCACGAGTTCGCCACCATGCCGTCGCCGGCGTCATCTATCGCCTCGTGGTCGACACGGCGTTTCTCCAGGAGCCTGTGGGCGCCCGCGCTCTGCAGACAAGGCTCGAAGAGGGAGCGCACGTGCGGGTCGCCGACGAGCCACTACGCAAGATCGCCATCGCCGACGACGCCACGGCGATGGTGCAGATCAGCGACAACGCGTCGGTGATGCTGCGCGGGCCGCTCGCTGGGCTGGCAGGTGACCTCTTCGAGGCCATCTGGGCCTCGGCACGCCCGTTCGTCGTCACAGGGACCGGGCTCGACCCGATGGACAGGCAGATCCTGCAGCTGCTGCTCGCGGGCCTCACCGATGGGGCGCTCGCTCACCAGCTCGGCACCTCGCCCCGGACGGTCCAGCGCCGCCTCCGCGCTCTCATGGGAACGACCGGCGCCACGACCCGAATGCAGCTCGGTTGGCACGCCTTCCGCCGTGGCTGGGTCTGACCGCATGTGGGCACCCCGGGCAGCACGCGGCGCGTGCGGTTCGGCGCGCCCTAGTCGCCGGCAGTGTGCTTGGCGCGCTTCACGACCTTCGGGTCAGGCGCAAAGACGACGTCGGGATCCTTGTCCTCGTAGTCGAACTGGTGCAGGAAGGCACGCAACGCGTTCACCCGGGCCCGCTTCTTGTCGTTGCTCTTCACGGTGAGCCACGGCGCATACTTCTTGTCCGTGTGCTCGAACATCGCGACCTTGGCAGCCGTGTAGGCCTCCCACCGGTCGAGGCTCTCGAGGTCCATCGGCGAGAGCTTCCAGCGCCGGACGGGGTCGATCTGCCGGATCGCAAACCGCGTGCGCTGCTCGTCCTGGGTCACCGAGAACCACAGCTTGGTGACCGTCGTCCCGGACTCGACGAGCATCCGCTCGAAGGTCGGCGCCTGCGCCCTGAAGACGTCGTACTCCTCGTCCGTGCAGAAGCCCATGACCCGCTCCACGCCGGCGCGGTTGTACCAGGACCGGTCGAACATGACGATCTCGCCCGCGGTCGGGAGGTGGCCCACGTAGCGCTGGAAGTACCACTGCCCGCTCTCCGTCGACGTCGGCTTGGTGAGGGCCACCACGCGCGCCGCCCGGGGATTGAGGTGCTCGGTGAACCGCTTGATGGCACCGCCCTTGCCCGCAGCGTCGCGACCCTCGAAGACGATGACGTGTTTCGCACCCGAATCCATCGTCCAGTACTGGAACTTCAGCAGCTCGATCTGCAGCAGGTACTTCTCGACCTCATAGCCGTTGCGTGACATCAGCTCGTCGTAGGGATAGTCGTCGCGCCACGTCTCGACGGCGCTGCCGTCCGGGGCGATGAGGATGGGGTCGTCGCCGTGGTCGTCGCGCACCGTATATCCCTCGGTACGCAGCTGGTCGATGTAGGCACGCAGTGCCATCTTCTGGGGCATGACCCCATTCCAGCGTGCCGGAGCGTTCTGTGCCAGCCATGGTTGCTCCCCTCCGCCTCACCATCGACCCCAAGGCGCAGGTATGCCGTGAGGCCGGCTCCCGAGGACACGCTCGGGCAGTGGTGGGCTCGGTCAGTGACGTCGCCGCCCTGCCGGTGACCAACGGTGGACCGTCAGGCGTGCGAGCGGCGCCGCTCGAGGTAGCCCATGACCGGGGTCGCGAGCACGCCGTGCACGACGACGGAGACGACGATGGCGAAGGCGACGGTCGACCAGAGCCAGCGCTCCTCCGGGAAGTAGGCGTGGCCGGCGGCATACGCCAGGTAGTAGAGCGAACCGACGCCGCGCACGCCGAAGAAGGCCGCGGCGAGCGCCTCCTTGCGGGCCAGCCCGCCCGGCAGGTCGGGCGAGCGGGGGCGCAGCCGCAGGCTCACGACGCCGGCGAACGGACGGATGAGGAAGACGAGCGCCAGCGCGACGAGCACGCCCCGCCAGTCGAGGGAGCCGAGCAGCCCGTTGCTGAGGCCCATGCCCGAGCAGCAGCAGGATGATGAGCGTCAGCAGCCGCTCGAGGCGCTGCACGACGTCGTGCATCGAGCGGTGGTACTCGTGCCCCCGCTCCGCCGCGCGCAGGGTCAGCCCGCAGGCGAAGACCCCGAGGAAGCCGTAGCCGTGGGCGACCTGCACGAGGCCGTAGGCCATGACGAGCGCGGCGATCGCGAGCAGCGGCTCCCCCTGCTCGGCGAGGCGCAGGGTCTGCTGGCGCGAGCGGAAGGCGATCCGCCCGAGCAGCCAGCCGAGGCCCGCGCCGAGCACGAGCGCGATGACGACCTTGCCGACGAGGTCCCAGGCCAGCCAGCCCACCCACGACCCCAGCGACGTGGCGGTGCCCGTGGCGATGAGCAGCGCCGCCCCGACGAAGGGGAAGCGCCAACCCGTCGTTGAGGCCGGCCTCCGAGGTCAGCGCGAAGCGGACGTCGTCCTCCTCGTCGACCGCCTCGGCCTCCTCCTCGTCGACCGTGCCGCTCTGATGCTCGCTGCCCTGCCCCGCGGAGCCGTCGCCAGATCCGGCGTCGGCAGATCCGGCGCCGCCAGCTCCGCCCCCGCCAGCATCGTCGCCCTCGACCTCGCCCTCACCGTGGCCCTCGGCCTTGGGCTCGGCCGGCCCGACGTGCGGCCCCCCGACCTGCACGTCCCCCGCGAGCACCGGGTCGGTGGGCGCCAGCGCCGCACCGAGCAGCAGCGCCGCAGCGGGCGCGAGCCCGAGGCCCCAGCCGAGCAGGGACACCCCGGCGATCGTCAGCGGCATGCCGATCGCGAGCAGCCGCCACGTCGGCGACCACCGCGCCCAGCTCGCGCGGTCGCGCAGGCGCAGCGGCCGGTCGATGGCGAGCCCCACTCCCATCAGCGCGACGAGCACGGCGAGCTCGGTGATGCGGTCGATCTGGGGCCGGATCTCCAGCGGGTCGAGGGAGAGCCCCTCGGGCATGGGCAGCAGGCCCACCACCACGCCGACGACGAGCAGCACCATGGCGGCCGAGACCGCATAGCGCTCGAGGAGCCCCGGGCAGCACCGCCGCGAGCAGCAGGGCGATGCCGAGAATGAGATAGATCAGGTCGATCGACAGCGTGGGGTCCTTCCAGAGGTATGCCGCGTGCACCTACCCAGCGCGAGCGCGGCCGATCACGGCGGGCCCGGTCACGGACGTGGTGGGCGCGCCGCCCACCGCTGGCCGCCCACCGCTGCTGCTCCTGCCGACCCGGGGTCCGTCGCTTTTGGCTGAGGCCAAGACTATGGTCTGGCTCGGAGGGCGAAAGGGGTGCTCAGGTCAGCGACAGCGACACGGCGACGATGAGCGACCTCGCGCGAGTGGCCGAGCGGTTCCGCGACATCGGCGACCACCTGCGCAAGATGACCCATCGCGACCCCCTCGAGGCGGTGGCTCGGATGGCCGTCGAGCTCATCGACCGTGCGGAGTGGGCCAGCGTCACGCGCTACGCCGATGGGGAGTTCTCCACGGCGGCGCTCACCGACGAGAAGGCCGGGGAGGCAGACGCGATCCAGTACGCCGTCGGCTCCGGACCCTGCCTCGACGCGATCATTCAGAACGCCGTCTTCCGTCCGAGCGACCTGAGCCACTGCGACGAGTGGCCGGAGTTCGGCCGGCGCGTCTCGCGGGAGGTGGGCGTCGAGAGCATGCTCTCCTACCGTCTGCTCAAGGAGGGCGGCGACGACGACGTCATCGAGGGGCTCAACATCTACTCCCGCGGCCGGGCTGCCTTCGACGACGACGACGTGCTCGTCGGGCTCATGGTCGCCACGCACGGTGCGCTCGCCGCCCAGTCGATCGTCAACGCCCGCAAGGTCGAGAACCTCCAGAAGGCTCTCCTCAGCAACCGCGAGATCGGCACCGCCATGGGCGTGCTCATGACACGCCACCACGTCACCCGCGACCAGGCCTTCGACCTGCTGCGCATCGCAAGCCAGAACTCCAACCGCAGGCTGCGCGACGTCGCCGTCGAGGTGGCCGAGTCCGGCGAGCTCCCCCTGCCGGCCCGGCGCACCGCCCACGGCCGCACCGACCGCACGGCCGCACCGACCGCGGCCGCACCGACCGCGACGACGACCGCCGCGAGGCCTGAGCCGGTGAGCAGTGGCTGAGCACCGTGCCCGCGTTCGGCTGACGACCGGTCGTCTCACTGGCCGACTCGGACACGACTCGCCGCGGCCACTTGGGTAGACCTCAGGTATGGCATCGTCCGGCTCCAACAGCGCGGGTCGGGCGGTGTCCACCCCCTCCCTCGATCACGACGCCCGCTCGAGTGGCCGCGTCGCCGCACGCACACTCGTCAGGAACCGAGCACTCGACCTAGCTGCCCGTCGAGTGCCCAACTCCTGACACGCCTACCCCGTCGGGAAGTGCAGCAGTCGATCGGACAGTCCGTCAGGAGGCTTGGCCGAGCCGGCGGCGACCCGTCGTCGGGTCGTCGGCGAGGGCCTCCCGGAGGTGCGCGACGAGCCGGCGCAGGGCCCGCGACACCTGCATCTGGCTCATCCCGAGCCGCACGCCGATCTCACGCTGGGTCAGCTCGTCGACGTAGCGCAGCGCGAGCAGCTGCCGCTCGTCGGCGTCGAGGCCGGACAGGGCGGCGTTGAGGCACATCCGGTCCTCGACCCGGGCCAGCGACTCGTCGTCGTCGCCGAGCACGTAGGCGACCGAGCCCGGAGTCGTCGTCGGTCGTGCTGGCGTCGAGCGAGGTCGGGTGGAAGCTGCTCGACGCCGCGACGGCCTCCTTGACGGCTGCTCGCGTCACGCCCAGCTCGCGTGCCACCTCGGCGTCGCGTGGGCGTGTGCCCGACCTCCTGCTCGAGGCGGTTGCGGCAGGACTGCACCTGCACCCGCATCTCCTGCAGCCGGCGGGGCGGCCGCACCATCCAGCCCCGGTCGCGGAAGTGCCGCTTGAGCTCGCCCGAGATCGTCGGCACCGCGAACGCGGCGAACGACGGGCCCTGCCCCGGCACGTAGCGGTCGATCGCCTTGACGAGCGCGAGGCGGGCCACCTGCACGAGGTCGTCGTGCTCGATCCCCCGCCCGTCGTAGCGCGACGGCCATCGACCCGCAGAGGTCGAGGTAGAGCAGCACGATGCGCTCCAGGGCGACGGCCCGCGAGCGCCCGTCGGGGGCTGCGGCCAGGGCCGCGAAGAGCTCGGCGGTCTCGGCGTCACGCTCGGCGTGGACGCTCGGGGCGGGCCGTGTCGAGCTCCGGCCCGGCCACCGGACGCGGTCTCGCGTGGCGCTCGTGAGGGCTAGCAGCGGCAAATGCACGCACCTGTGCCATGACTCATCTCCGAGGATCGGTGACGGAGTCGGCACTGTTGTTGAACCGCTCAGCTCCCCCGACCCTGCCACGGGGTCACGGATGGCGCAAGGGGCGCGGGCGCCCGCCGGACGCCAGACCGCCGATCGGCCGTATGCCGTCCGGTGGACGCCCCGGGACCGTTGCCCAGCCGGTCCGGTCAGAAGGTCTACCCGAGGTGGCCGCGCACGGAGGCGTGCCCCTTGAGCAGGTTGCGGGCGATGGTGCGGCGCTGGATCTCGTCGGTGCCCTCGTAGATGCGCAGCAGGCGCAGCTCGCGATACCAGCGCTCGATCGGGGAGCTCGCGGGTGTAGCCCATGCCGCCGTGCATCTGCAGCACGCGGTCGACGATCTCGTTGGCCTTGACGCCGCCGAAGAGCTTGGCCATCGACTGCGACTGCCGCGAGTCGATGCCGTTGTCGACCTGCCACGCGGCGGCGAGCACGAGCCAGCGCAGCGCCTCGATCTCGACGGCCGAGTCGGCCACCATCCACTGGATCGCCTGGCGCTCGGCGATCGGCTGACCGAAGGTCACCCGGTTGCGGGCCCACTCCATGCCCATCTCGACGAGCCGCTCGCAGGAGCCGATGGCGTGGGCGGGCAGCATGTAGCGGCCCTTGCCGATCCAGCGCATCGCCAGCTCGAAGCCCTTGCCCTCCTCGCCGAGGATGGCCGAGTGCGGCACGCGCACGTCGTCGAAGACGAGGGCTGCCGGGCCCCACTCGCCCATCGTGTCGATCGGGGTGCTCGTCCAGCCGCGGTCGCGGTCGACGAGGAAGCAGGTGACACCGCCGTCGGCGCCCAGCTCCTTGTCGGTGACGGCGAAGACCATGACGAAGTCGGCCTCGTTGCCACCGGTGATGAAGGTCTTCTCGCCGTTGATGACCCACTCGTCACCCTCGCGCCGGGCGCTGGTGCGGATGGCCCGCGCGTCCGAGCCCGCACCGGGCTCGGTGATGGCGAAGCACGACACCTTGTCGCCGTTGATGGTCGGCACGAGGTAGCGCTCCTGCTGCTCCTCGGTCGCGCTGAAGAGGATGTTGTCGGCCTCGCCGGCGAAGCGGAACGGCACGAAGGTGCGACCGAGCTCGACCTGGATGAGCGCCGACATGACCGCGCCGAGGCCCATGCCCCCGTGGCTCTCGGGCGTCTGGATGCCGAAGAAGCCGGCCGCCTTGGCCTTGTCCTGCAGGGCCTTCAGCTCATCGGCGGTGACGCCCCGCTCACCGCGGCGCTCACGGGTGAGCACCTGCTGCTCGAGCGGCATGAGCTCCTTGGTGACGAAGGTGCGCACCCAGTCACGGATGTCGCGCTCCTCGGTCGACAGGTTGAGGTCCATCTCAGCTCTTCTCTCTCGGGGTGGGCTGTCGCGGGGGCGTGCTTGCGCAGCTCGGCCTTGGCCAGGGCGTTCTTGTGCACCTCGTCGGGGCCGTCGGCGAAGCGCAGCGTGCGGATGCCGGCGAAGGCGACGGCGAGCTCGGTGTCCTGGCTGAGCCCCGCCGCGCCGTGGGTCTGGATCGCCTTGTCGAGGATCCACTCGACGGTCTGTGGTGTCGCGATCTTGATCGCCTGGATCTCGCTGTGCGCGCCCTTGTTGCCGACGGTGTCCATGAGCCAGGCCGTCTTGAGCACGAGCAGCCGCAGCTGCTCGACCCGCACCCGCGACTCGGCGATCCAGTCGCGCACGACGCCCTGCTCGGCGAGGGGCCGACCGAAGGCGACCCGCTCGGAGGCCCGCCGGCACATCGCCTCGATGGCGACCTCGGCGATGCCGATCGAGCGCATGCAGTGGTGGATGCGGCCCGGGCCCGAGCCGGGCCTGGGCGATGGCGAAGCCCGTGCCCTCCTCGCCGATGAGGTTGCTCGCCGGCACCCGCACGTCGGTGAAGCGCAGCTCGGCGTGGCCACCGTGGTCGTGGTCGTCGTAGCCGAAGACCTCCATGCCTC
Source organism: uncultured Actinomycetota bacterium (assembly GCA_963697735.1). Taxonomy (GTDB): domain Bacteria; phylum Actinomycetota; class Actinomycetes; order Actinomycetales; family Dermatophilaceae; genus Humibacillus. Next base: position 54,246 of record CAVOOZ010000003.1, read on the forward strand.
GGACGATCTCGACTCCGGGCGCGTCACGGGGCACGAGGATCATCGACTGCTGGCGGTGCCGGTCGGCCGTGGGGTCGGTCTTGCCCATGACGATGAAGATCTCGCACTCGGGGTTCATCGCCCCGGTGATCCACCACTTGCGGCCGTTGATGACGTAGTCGTCACCGTCGCGCACGATGCTCATGCCGATGTTGGTGGCGTCGCTGCTCGCGACGTCGGGCTCGGTCATGGCGAAGGCCGAGCGGATCTCGCCGCGCAGCAAGGGCGCCAGCCACCTCTCCTGCTGCTCGGCGTTGCCGAACTGCGCGAGCACCTCCATGTTGCCGGTGTCGGGAGCGGCGCAGTTGAGCACCGCCGGGGCGAGCCGGATGCAGCGGCCGGTGATCTCGGCGAGTGGGGCGTACTGCAGGTTGGTCAGGCCGGCGCCGTGCTCGCCGGGGAGGAAGGCGTTCCAGAGCCCGAGGTCGCGGGCCTCCTGGCGGAGGTCCTGCAGCACCGGCGACGTGCTCCAGGCCCACGGGTCGGGCAGCGCCGACACCTGCTCGTCGAAGGACGCGAGCGAGGGCGCGATGCGCTCGTCCATGAAGCCGAGCAGCCGCTGGCGCAGCTCCTCGGTGTGGGCATCGAATCCGAAGTCCATTCAGTCCTCCTCGAGTGCGCGCAGACCGGCGGCGACGAGCGGGCCGGTGGCCTGCCCGATCGACTCGAAGCCCGCGCCGACGGTCTGGCCCTGCGTGTAGCGGTAGTGGATCCCCTCGAGGATCACGGCGAGCTTGAAGTAGGCGAGCCCGAGGTGGAACGACAGGCTCGACAGGTCGCGGCCGCTCGCTGCGCCGTAGCGCTCGAGCAGCTCTGCGGCCGTGGGGAATCCGGGAGCCAGTGCGACATCGGAGACCGCGTTGGTCTGCATCATGTGCGGCAGCGACTGGTAGGCGGCGAGCAGCGCGACGTCGGTCAACGGGTCGCCGATCGTCGCCATCTCCCAGTCGAGCACCGCGGTCACCTCGTCGCGGCCGTCTCGCTCGCAGCACGAGGAGGTTGTCGAGGCGGAAGTCGCCGTGCACCACTGCAGGCGGGCCCTGCTCGGGCACCGAGCGCGGCGAGCCGGGCGTGCAGCTCGTCGACCCCCTCGATCTCGCGGCTGCGCGAGGCGTCGAGCTGCTGCTTCCACCGGCGCACCTGCCGCTCGAGGAAGCCCTCCGGCCGGCCGAAGTCGCCCAGCCCGACCTCCACCGGGTCGACGTCGTGCAGCGCCACCAGGGTGTCGACCATCCGGTCGGCGATGGCGCGGGTCCGGCTGGGGCCCAGAGGCTCCAGGTCGCGGGCGAGACGGTAGGGCGTGCCCTCGACGCGCTCCATGACGTAGAACGGGGCGCCGATGACCTCGTCACCCGGGCACACGGCATACGTCTCGGGCACCGGCACGGGAGTGTCACGCAGCGCCGTGATGACGCGGTGCTCGCGCACCATGTCGTGGGCGGTGGCGAGCACGTGGCCGAGCGGCGGGCGGCGCACGATGACGCGTGCGCCGCCCGTCGCCGACCTCGTAGGTGAGGTTGGATCGCCCCCCGGCGATGACGCGGCCGGTCAGGCCGCCCTCGAGCAGCCCCGGCGCCTCCTCGTCGAGGAAGACTCTGAGCCGGTCGAGGGGCAGGCCGGGAGGGTCCTGCCGGGAGGGATCTGCGTCGGGGAGGTCTGGCACGTCAGGCCTTCGGGCCGCCGGCGACGTAGATCACCTGACCGGAGACGAAGCCGGCCTCCTCGCTGGCGAGGAACGACGCGGTGGCAGCGATGTCCTCCGGCTGCCCGACGCGGGCGACCGGGATCTCCTTCGCCGCGCCCTCGAGGAACTGCTCGAAGGTGATGCCCATGCGCTCGGCCGTCTGACGCGTCATGTCGGTCGCGATGAAGCCCGGGGCGATGGCGTTGGCGGTGACCCCGAACTTGCCGAGCTCGATGGCGAGGGTCTTCGTGAAGCCCTGGAGACCGGCCTTGGCCGCGGAGTAGTTGGCCTGCCCCCGGTTGCCGAGGGCCGAGGTTGAGCTGAGGTTGACGATGCGGCCGAACTTCGCCTCGATCATGTGCTTCTGCGTCGCGCGCGTCATGAGGAAGGAGCCGCGCAGGTGGACGTTCATGACGGCGTCCCAGTCGTCGACGCTCATCTTGAAGAGCATGTTGTCGCGGATGATGCCCGCGTTGTTGACGAGCACCGTCGGTGCACCGAGCTCGGCCGCGACACGGTCGACCGCCGACTGCACGGCGTCTTCGTCGGACACGTCGACCCCGACGGCGAGGCCCTTGCCGCCCGCGGCCTCGATCTCGGAGACGACTGCAGCGCAAGCGGACTCGTCGAGGTCGAGGACGGCGACGGCATACCCGTCGGAGGCGAGGCGCTTGGCCACGGCGGCCCCGATGCCGCGGGCGGCACCGGTGACGATGGCGGTGCGCTGAGGGGTTGCCGGTGTGGGCTGGTCTGTCATGCGTTCTCCTGTGTCGGGGTGGGCTGGCTGTCGAGCTTCTGCTGGAGCCGGTTCATGCCGGCGAGCCAGGCGTCGGGGTGGGCCGCGCGACCGGCGTAGTAGTCGCGCACCTCGGGGTGCGGCAGGACGAGGAAGTCGTCGCCGCCGAGGGCCGTCCAGACGGCGTCGGCGACCTCGTCGGGAGTGAGGGCGGCGTCGAGCGTCAGCAGCGCCTGCAGCGGCCCCGACTCCTCGAGCATCCTCGTCTGCACCCCCTGCGGGCAGATCGCCTGCACGACGATGCCGCGGTGGCGGTAGGTGGCGCTCAGCCACTCGGCGAAGGCGACGGCCCCGTGCTTGCTCACGGAGTAGGGGGCGTCGCCGAGCATCGTCAGCAGGCCCGCGGCAGACGCGGTGACGACGAAGCGGCCACGCCCCAGCCTCCAGCCAGCGCGGCACGAGGTGGCGAGCCGCACGCACGTGCGCCATCACGTTGGTGTCGAGCACCCGCTGCCACTGCTCGTCGGTGGCCTCGATCCCCGCCAGCGTGCCGATGCCGGCGTTGGCGAAGAAGGCGTCGACGTGGCCGAGGTGGGCGTAGGCCGCGTCGAGCAGCTCACGCACGCCCGCGTCGGTCGACGTGTCGCCCGGCACGGCGAGCGCACCGAGCTCCGTCGCGGCGGAGGCGAGCTCGGCGGCGTCGAGGTCGGCGAGGACGACCGACCACCCCTCGTGCGCGAGGCGGGTGGCGATGGCGCGACCGATCCCCCGGGCTGCCCCGGTGACGACGGCGGTGTCGGCCATGCGGTGCTCTCCTTGCTTCCGGCTCGGCGGGTGCGTGACTAAGCGCTTGCTTACCTTGGCCACTCAGGCCGCCCCACGTCAAGTGCCCACTGTGCGGAGCGCGTCTGTCTGGACGGGTACATTCGGCGCCATGAGTGAGCGCCGGCGAGCCACCGTGGTCGGCAGCGACCTCGGCGGCATCGTCGACCGGGCCGGCCGGGTCGGCGCGACAGCCGTGGGCGCGGTGCTGGCAGCGGGCGCCGCGCTGCGCCTCTCGCCGTGGCCGTCGGCCCTCGCGATCCGCGCGCTCTTCGACCGGGGCGCCGCCCGAGCGAGCGCCGCCCTGCTACCGCACGCACCGACCGACCTCGTCGAGGTGATCGACGAGGCGTATGCCGTCTCCGACCCTGACGGGCGCCTCGACGTCTTCCGCCCCGACCGTCAGGAGGCACTGCCCACCATCGTCTGGGTGCACGGCGGGGCCTTCGTGTCGGGCACCAAGGGCGACGTCGCCAACTACCTGCGCGTGCTCGCCGGGCGTGGCTTCACCGTCGTGGGTGTCGACTACTCGATCGCCCCGGGCAAGCGCTACCCCACCCCGGTGCGTCAGGTCGCCGCCGCCCTCGCTCACCTCGTCGACCACGCCGACCGGCTGGGCGTCGACCCTGGGCGGATCGTGCTCGGCGGCGACTCGGCCGGGGCGCAGATCGCCGCACAGGTCGCGAGCCTCGTGACCGACCCGGGCTACGCCGCGCGGGTCGGCATCGCGGTGGACCTGCCCCCCGCCAGCCTGCGTGGCGTCGTGCTCTTCTGTGGCGCCTTCGACTTCGAGCTGTCGCACGGCAGCTCGAGGCTCGGCGCCTGGCTCATCGACACCGCCCTCTGGTCCTACCTCGGCACCCGCGACCACCGCTCCGACCCCGCCTGCGCGCTCGCGTCGGTGCCGCAGAACCTGTCGTCGAGCTTCCCGCCCGCCTTCGTGGCGGCGGGCAACGCCGACCCGCTCCTGTCGCACTCGCTCGGCCTGGCAACCGCGCTCGACCGCGGGGGGATCGACCACGAGACGCTCTTCTTCGAGGGCGACCACGAGCCGCGGCTGGGTCACGAGTTCCAGTTCGACCTCGACACCGAGGCCGGCCGGCTCGCCCTCGACCGCGCCGTCGCCTTCGTGGAGCGCGTCACGGGCTGACGCCGGGTGGAGTCCGTCGGTGGTGGCAGGCAGGATCAGGGGCATGCAGCTCTCCGACGTCGTCGACACCGCGCGCACCGTGGCCGCGACGAGCTCGCGCACCGCCAAGGTCGAGGCGCTCGCCGCCTGCCTGCGGCGCGCGGCACTCGACGGTCCCGAGGTCATCGAGGTCGTCACCGCCCATCTGTCGGGGGTGCTGCCGCAGCGGCGCATCGGCGTCAGCTGGCGCGGCCTGCAGAGCCTTCCCGAGCCGGCCACCGAGTCGAGCCTCACGGTCGAGGAGGTCGACGCCGCCGCGAGCCGCATCGCGGGCATCACCGGATCGGGCTCAGCGGTGGCCCGCTCAGCCGCCGTGCGCGACCTCTTCGGCCGAGCCACGGCCGACGAGCAGGCGTGGCTGCGCGGGCTGATCACGGGCGAGACCCGGCAGGGTGCGGGCGACGGCGTCATGCTCCAGGCCATCGCCAGGGCTGCAGAGGTGCCCGACGCCGCCGTGCGCCGGGCCGTCATGCTCGCGGGCTTCGCCGGACCGGTCGCCCGCGCTGCTCTCGCCGGTGGCGCCGAGGCCCTCGACGCGCTCACGCTCGAGGTCGGACGGCCGCTGCGGCCGATGCTCGCCGGCTCCGCGCCGGACGTCGCGGCCGCGCTCACCACGCTGGGAGGCGAGGCCGTCGTCGAGACCAAGCTCGACGGCATACGGCTGCAGGCCCACGTCGACAACCGCACGACCCCCGGCGTGGTGCGCCTCTTCACGCGCACGCTCGACGAGGTCACTGACCGCATGCCTGAGATCACCGAAGCCCTCGAGGCACTCGACGTCGAGACGCTCGTGCTCGACGGTGAGGTCATCGCGCTCGGTGAGGGCGGTCGGCCGCAGCCCTTCCAGGTCACCGGAGCGCGCACGGCGAGCAGCGCCGACGTCGCGCGGCTGCGTGAGGAGGTGCCGCTCACGCCCTACTTCTTCGACGTGCTGCACGTCGACGGTGACGACCTGCTCGACGAGCCGGCCGGCACCCGCTGGGCCCGGCTGGCCCAGACGGTGCCACCCGCGTGGCTCGTGCCGCGCGAGCTCACCGACGATCCCGAGCGGGCCCAGCAGTTCTTCGACGACCTCGTCGCGGCCGGCCACGAGGGCGTCGTCGTCAAGGACCCCTCCTTGCCGTATGCCGCCGGCCGGCGCGGCCCCGGGTGGGTCAAGGTCAAGCCGCGGCACACCCTCGACCTCGTCGTGCTCGCCGTCGAGTGGGGCAGCGGCCGCCGCAAGGGCTGGCTGTCCAACATCCACCTCGGTGCGCGCGATGCCGAGACGGGTGAGCTCGTCATGCTCGGCAAGACGTTCAAGGGCATGACCGACGAGATGCTCGCGTGGCAGACCCGCCGCTTCGACGAGCTGGCGACCGAGCGCGGCGACTGGGTCGTGCACGTGCGACCCGAGCAGGTCGTCGAGATCGCCTTCGACGGCGTCCAGCGCTCGACCCGCTACCCCGGCGGCATGGCGCTGCGCTTCGCCCGGGTGCTGCGCTACCGCGACGACAAGCCCGTCTCCGAGATCGACACCGTGCAGACCGTGCGCTCCCTCGCAGGGTGGTGACGGGCCGCTCCGGGAGGGGCGAAAGCCGTCAGATCGGCTGGTCCATCTGTTGCCGACCCCTCTCGATGTAGGTAAGTTACGCCCTGATGACACATTGCGTGAATTACTCACATCGCCAGGGAGGCGTCATGTCCACGTCAGAGCTGCCCCGCAGGACCGTGCTCGCGGGAGGCCTCGCCACCGCTGCCGTGGCCGCCGTCAGCGGCCGTGCCGACGCCGCGGGCGCGGGACAGGGAGGCCTCGCCGCCGAGACCGGCTGGGTCACCTCGACCCTTGCCCGGATGACGCTGGAGGAGAAGGTCGGCCAGCTCTTCATCCAGAACGTCTACGGCCGCGACGCCACCACGCCCGACACCCGCAACCTGCCGCTCTACGGCGTGGCGAGCCCGGCCGAGGTCGTGCAGAAGTACCACCTGGGCGGGGTCATCTACTTCGCGTGGACCGACAGCGTGCAGGACCCCGACCAGATCGTCGGCCTGTCCAACGGCCTCCAGCGATCGGCCCTGACCCAGCAGTCGAAGGTCCGCGTGCCGTTGCAGATCGCCATCGACCAGGAGCAGGGCGTCGTCACCCGCATCGGACCGCCCGCGACGCAGTTCCCCGGGTCCATGGCTCTCGGTGCGGGGGCCAGTGCGCCGGACGCGCGCACCGCCGCCGCGATCACCGGCCGCGAGCTGCTCGCGATGGGTGTCAACACCAACTTCGCGCCGGTCTGCGACGTCAACGTCAACCCGCTCAACCCCGTCATCGGGACGCGCTCCTTCTCCTCGCACGCCGACGTCGCCGCCGAGCTCGTGGCCGCCCAGGTCGCCGGCTACCAGCGCGACGGCGGCGTCTCGTCGTCGGCCAAGCACTTCCCCGGGCACGGCGACACCGCGACCGACAGCCACGTCGCCTTCCCGATCATCACGCACACGCGCGCGGAGTGGGAGTCGATCGACGCCCCGCCCTTCAAGGCAGCGATCCACGAGCAGATCGACATGATCATGACCGCCCACCTGGCCTTCCCGGCGCTGGACGACTCCGGCAACCCCGCCACCCTGAGCAAGCCGATCATGACCGGCGTGCTGCGCGAGGAGCTCGGCTTCGACGGCATCATCGTTACGGACTCCCTTGCCATGCAGGGTGTTCGCGACCTCTACGGCGACGCCGAGGTGGCAGTGCGCGCGCTGCTCGCCGGGGTCGACCAGCTGCTCATGACCCCGGCCATGGACGATGCGTATGCCGCCGTGCTGGCCGCCGCGCGCAGCGGCCGCATCCAGCCCCACGAGCTCGACACGAAGGTGCGTCGCGTGCTGCGGCTCAAGCACCGCCGCGGCGTCGTGGCCCAGCCGTACGCCGACCCGGCGCGGGTCGCTGCCGTCGTCGGCACTCCCGCCAACCTCGCCGCCGCGGCCTCGGTCACCGACCGCACGACGACTCTCGTCAAGAACGACGTCAAGGCCCTGCCGATCGCCCCGAGCTGGCAAGAAGGTGCTCGTCACGGGCTATGGCGTCTCCACGACCGCCACGCTCGCGGCCGCCCTGACGCGCCAAGGGCGCCACGGTCCAGACGATCCAGACCGGCGCGGCGCCCACCGATGCGGCGGTGGCATCCGCCGTCGCCGCCGCCTCCGACAAGGACGTCGTCGTCGTCACGACGATGAAGGCGTGGGACACGAGCGTCACCGACCCGCGCGGGGGCCAGCAGAAGCTCGTCAAGCAGCTGCTCGCCACGGGCAGGACGGTCGTGGTCGTCGCCGTCCGCGATCCCTACGACATCGCCTACTTCACCAGCGCGCCGACCTACGTCGCGACCTACTCCTACAGCCCCGTCGCGATCGAGGCGGCCGCCCGCGTGCTCGTCGGCGAGGTCGCGCCGACGGCCTCGCTGCCCGTCGACATCCCCGTCGCCGGCGACCCGGCCACGGTGCTCTACCCGTTCGGCCACGGCCTCACCTACTGACCCTCGCACGACCTGACACCTCAGGACCTGACACCGCCACGACAGGGAGCGAACCGATGACCCATCTCAACCGCAGACAGCTGCTCACCGCGGGCGCCCTCGGGGCCGTCGCCATCCCGGCCACCGCCGCGGGTTCCGTTGGGGCACAGGCCAGCCCGACGGCATACGCCGGCAGCTACCCCGGCAACGCCGTCACGACAGGCGCCCAGCGAGCTGCCGCCTCCGGCTGGTCGACCCTCGCCGGTCAGAAGGTCGGGATCATCACCAACCCGACCGGCATCCTCACCAACCTGCGCACGATCGTCGACGAGATGCACGAGTCCGGCGACGTCGACATCGTCGGTGTCTTCGGGCCCGAGCACGGCTTCCGCGGCACCGCTCAGGCGGGTGACTCGGAGGGCAACCACACCGACCCGCGCACCGGGCTCATGGTCTACGACGCCTACGGCGCCAATGCGGCCAAGATGACGACGCTCTTCCGCACGGCCGGCGTCGAGACCGTCGTCTTCGACATCCAGGACGTCGGGTCGCGGTTCTACACCTACATCTGGACGATGTACACGGCCATGCGCGCGGCAGTCGCCGTCGGGGCGCGGTTCGTCGTGCTCGACCGGCCGAACCCCATCGGCGGCAGAGCGATCGGGCCGATGATGACGACGCCCTGGACGTCCGGGGTCGGCGCCAAGGAGATCGTCCAGGCCCACGGCATGACCGTGGGTGAGCTCGCCCGCTACTTCGACGGCGAGTTCCTCCCCGCCGAGGCCGGCGGTCGCCTCGCGGAGTTGTCCGTCGTCGAGATCAAGGGCTGGCGCCGCGATGTGCCGTATGCCGTCACCGGGCTCCCGTGGGTCATGCCGAGTCCCAACATGCCGACGCCCGACACCGCGCTCGTCTACCCCGGCACCGGGATGTTCGAGGGGACCAACCTCTCCGAGGGCCGCGGCACGACGCGTCCGTTCGAGCTCATCGGGGCGCCCTACGTCGACTACAAGTGGGCCGAACGCCTTGCGGCTCTTGACCTTCCGGGCGTGGGCTTCCGCGAGGCCTACTTCTCTCCGACCTTCAACAAGCACACGGGTCTCGTCTGCGGTGGGGTGCAGGTGCACGTCACCGACCCGTCGACCTTCGACCCGATCCGCTCGAGCGTCGAGATGCTTGTCGCGGCCAAGGCGCTCTACAGCGACTTCGCGTGGCGCTACGACTCCTACGACCCGGCCCGGCCCTACTGGATCGACAAGCTGACCGGCTCGCAGCGGCTCCGCACCCAGATCTCCGCCGGCGCGTCAGCCGACGAGGTCGTCGGTGCCTGGCGCGAGGAGCTCGCCGCCTTCGACGCCCGGCGCCAGCAGTACCTGCTCTACAACGGCCCGTCGCACTGACCGAGCTACCCGACTGCTGCACCATCAAGGAGTGACATGCGCCTGCCCACCCTCGTCCCGGCGGCACTGGGCGCTCTTGCGCTGGCCGGCAGCCTCATGATCTCGGTGCCCGCCAGCGCCGACGACTTCAGCAGGCCCGATCGCGGCTTCGCGCCGGCGAACACCGTGCTGCGAGATGCCGCTCCAGCCGAGGTGGGACTCGACGCTGCACCGATCGCCGAGGCCGTCGGACTCATCCACGCCCACGAGGAGGCGCCAGCCGGGAGCCACCCGCTCTTCGCGGGCGCGGTGGGGATCATGGGCCATGACGGGCGCGTCGTCGAGCGCGACGCGAGCGGCTGGGCGCTGCGCTATGCGACCGCCACGACGGAGCTGCCGCGCGACCAGTGGGTGCCGATGCGCGACGACACCGTCTTCGACCTCGCGTCCGTGTCCAAGCTCTTCACCTCGATCGCCGTCGTCCAGCTCGTCGAGGAGGGCCGCGTCGCCCTCGAGAGCCCGGTCGCGGCCTACCTGCCGGAGTTCGCGGCTGCCGGCAAGGGGTCGGTCACCGTGCGCCAGCTGCTCACCCACACGTCGGGTTTCACGTCGTGGTTGCCGCTCTGGAGCAAGTACCCCGACAAGAGCTCGCGCATCAACGCGGTCATGGAGCAGCCGCTGACCAACCCGGCCGGGTCCACCTACCTCTACAGCGATCTCAACCTCATCACCCTCGGTGTCATGGTCGAGAAGCTGCGTGGCGCCCCACTCGACGTCGTCGTGCACGACCGCATCACCGCGCCACTCGGCATGGTCGACACGGGCTACAACCCCACGGACCGCGAGCGCGCTGCGGCCACCGAATACCAGACGTCTCCCCCTCGCGGCATGGTCCGTGGCGAAGTCCACGACGAGAACGCCTGGTCGCTCGGTGGCGTCGCAGGCCACGCAGGCGTCTTCTCCACGGCTGACGACCTCGCCGTCCTCTCGCAGGCGCTGCTCAACGGCGGCACCTACGACGGCGAGCGCATCCTCAGCCGCAAGAGCGTCGAAGCCCTCATCACCAACTTCAACGCCGCCTTCCCGGGCGACGACCACGGTCTCGGCTTCGAGCTGAACCAGCGCTGGTACATGGACACCCTGTCGGGGCCGCGCACGGCCGGCCACACCGGCTACACGGGGACGTCGATCGTCATCGACTTCAGCTCGCGGTCGTTCGCGATCCTGCTCACCAACCGCGTCCATCCCTCTCGTGACTGGGGATCGGTCAACATCGCCCGCCGCGAGTGGGCGCACGGGCTCGGAGCGGCCATGGCCGTCCGGCCCAAGCACGGCGACACCGCCTGGTCCACCGGTGGCGAGAACGCCGCTACCACGACCCTGACGACCGTCCCCTTCACCGCCACCGGGTCCGGGGCGAGGCTCGGCTTCGACCTCTTCCTCGACACGGAGGAGACCGATCTGCTCCACCTCGAACGTTCGAGCGACGGCGGCGCGACCTGGACCCCGGTCCCCTTCGACGTCAGTGACCGCGGCGAGGCGACGTCATCCGACGGTGTCATCTCCGGGGCGGGCGACCGTCGCTGGGTCCAGGTGCGCGCCGACCTGCCCGGCGGCACCCAACAGCTGCGCTGGCGCCACACGACCGACGGCGCATACCTCGGCCGGGGAGTGCTCATCGACGACGTGCTCGTCAACGGACCCGGCGGCGTGCTGCTCGACGGCGAGAAGGCGCCGCAGGCATTCACGGCCGATGGGTGGGTGCTCACCGACCGCCGCGCCGTGGCGCCGTAGCGTAGGCGGCATGTCGATCCCGGAGGAGCTGCCGCACCCGCCACGTGGCGCTGCCCCGGTGCTCATGCGGCTGCGCGCGATCCGTCCGTCACTGACACCGGCGGAGGAGCGCGTCGCCGAGGTCGTGCTCGCCGACCCGCGGCGCTCGGCAGGCCTGACGATCAGCGCCTGGCATCGGCGGCGCGCACCTCGGAGACGACGGTGCTGCGCTTCTGCCGGCGCCTCGGGCTCCCGGGCTACCCGCAGCTGCGGCTGGCGCTCGCCGAGGAGTCGGCCCAGCCGCGCACGCTGGGCGGCAGCGGCACCGACATCAACGCCGGTGACTCCATCGACGACATCATCGCCAAGGTCGCCTTCACCGACGCGAGCGCCGTCGAGGAGACGGCTCACCAGCTCGACCGGGTGGCGCTCGCGAGTGCCGCCGCGGCCATCGCGACGGCAGGTCGCGTCGACATCTACGGCATGGGCGCCAGCGCCATCGTCGGCACCGACCTGCAGCAGAAGCTGCACCGCATCCGCGTCATCGCCTTCGCGTGGAACGACCCCCACATCGCCCTGACGAGCGCGGCGCTGCTGCGACCGGGCGACGTCGCCGTCGGCATCTCTCACTCCGGCACCACGACGGAGACCATCGAGTCGCTCGCTGCGGCGCGGGCCACCGGGGCGACGACCGTCGCCCTGACGAACTTCCCGCTGTCTCGCCTGGCCGCGGACGCAGACCTGCTCCTGACCACCTCGGCCCGCGAGACCAACCTCCGGTCCGGCGCCACCGCCAGTCGCATCGCCGCCCTCACCGTCGTCGACTGCCTCTATCTCGCCGTCGCCCAGCGCGACCTGGGGCGAGCCCGCAAGGCGGTGGCCGAGACCCGTCGGGCGGTGGGCAGCCACCACGTGATCGACTAGAGGCGCCTGCACGGGTGACCGGCGCCGAGATCGACACCCGTCAGCGTCTGACACCCCACGACTAGGGTCGGAGCGGGAGCCTGTCCGGCTGCCCGCGCGACAAGGAGAGCCGATGAACGACACGCCCCACCGTCCCGGCCTCGGCTCGATGCCCCACGTGGGCGGCACCGCGTTCCGCGTCTGGGCGCCGCACGCCGACGCGGTCGCCGTGACCGGCAGCTTCACCGACTGGTCCGGCGACGGTCACGCGATGGAGGCTGAGGACAACGGCCACTGGTACGTCGACGTCGACGGCGTGGAGCCGGGTGCGGAGTACCAGTTCGTCATCCACAACGGCGACGAGCGGCTCATGCGCATCGACCCGCGGGCCCGGGCGGTCACCAACTCCTCCGGCAACGGCCTCGTCTACGACCGTGACGCCTTCGACTGGCAGGGCGACTCCTTCGCGTGTCCGCCGCACGACCAGCTCGTCATCTACGAGACCCACATCGGCTCCTTCATGGCGCACCACGGTGAGGCCGGAGACCTCGAGGGGCTCGCGGGCAAGCTCGACTACCTCGTCGCGCTCGGCATCAACGCCATCGAGCTGATGCCCGTCGCCGAGTTCGCGGGCGACTACTCCTGGGGCTACAACCCCTCCAACCCCTTCGCCGTGGAGCACACCTACGGCGGCCCCGACCTGCTCAAGGCCTTCGTGCGAGAGGCCCACCGGCACGGCATTGCCGTCATCGTCGACGTCGTGCTCAACCACTTCGGCCCGAGCGACCTCGCCCTCTGGCAGTTCGACGGCTGGAGCGAGAACGACAAGGGCGGCATCTACTTCTACAACGACGAGCGCTCCTCGACGCCGTGGGGCGACACCCGACCCGACTACGGCCGCGAGCAGGTGCGGGCCTACCTGCACGACAACGCGCTCATGTGGTTCGACGAGTACCGCATGGACGGTCTGCGCTTCGACGCGACGCTCTACATCCGCACCATCGACGGGCTCGGCACCGGTGACATCCCCGAGGGCTGGGACCTCATGCGCGCCATCACCGCGAGCGTGCGCGAGACCCGACCCGACAAGATCCTCATCGCCGAGGACCTGCAGAACGACGCGGCCCTGACGACCTTCGGCGAGGGCGGCGCCGGCTTCCACTCGCAGTGGGACGCCGGCTTCGTCCACCCGGTGCGTCGGGCACTGACGGCCGTCGACGACAGCGAGCGGTCGATGACCCAGCTCGCCGAGGCCATCGGCGCCGACGACAACCCGTTCGCGCGCATCATCTACACCGAGAGCCACGACGAGGTCGCCAACGGCAAGCTGCGGCTCACGCAGGAGATCGACGGCGGCGACCCGGGCGGCTGGGCCGCGCAGAAGCGGGCGACCCTCGGGCTCTGCATCGCCCTCACCGGCCACGGCATCCCGATGATCTTCCAGGGGCAGGAGTTCCTTGAGGACGAGTGGTTCCGCGACGACGTGCCCCTCGACTGGGAGCGTGCCGAGCAGTTCCGCGACATCGTGCGACTCGCCCGCGACCTCATCTGCCTGCGACGCAACGCTGAGGGCACGTCGGCCGGCCTCACCGGCAACGACTTCGCCCTGCTCTCCCTCGACGACGAGGCCAAGACCCTCGCCTGGGCCCGCGCCCGCGGCGACGAGGCAGCCGTCGTCGTCGTCAACCTCAGTGCCGAGCCACGCGACGTCACGCTGCCCCTGCCCAGTGCCGGTCATTGGGCGGTGCGCTTCAACTCCGACGCCTCGACCTACAGCGCCCTCTTCGCCGGGCACGAGACCCATGACCTCGACGCCATCGACAACCCCGACGACGACCAACCGCCCCACGGCACCGTCTCGGTGGGCGCCTACTCGCTCGTCGTGCTCACCCGCGCCTGAGGAGGGCGGGTCGCGGTCGCCCGGCACACGGCATACCCCGTCGGCCCTGTCGAGTGCCCGCCACGAGCCTCGGGCGCGCACGACAGTGCCCACCCGGCCGCATCGGTCGGGTGGGCACGTCGGCGTCGTGCGGGGGCGCGCTCAGCGCAGCGGGTCGAAGGGCGCGAGCTCGGCCGGGGCCACGCCGGTGACGATCTGCTCGGCGAGCAGGCGACCGGTGACGGGGCCGAGCGTGATGCCCCACATGCCGTGGCCCCCGGCGACGAAGACCTTCGAGCTCTTCGTCGCGCCGATGAGCGGCAGTCCGTCGGAGGTGCAGGGGCGCGAGCCGACCCACTCGTCCTGGCGGTGGTCGAGGTCGGCGCCCTTGAGGAGCGGGCGGGCGGCCTCGACGATGGCCTGGATGCGGCGGTGGTCGAGCGCGGCCTCGGGCTTGCGGAACTCCATCATGCCGGCCACTCGCAGCCGGTCGCCGACCGGCGTGCACGCCACGCGGGCGGCCGGGAAGTAGACCGGGCCGTTGGGCAGGTCGTCGACGGCCACGCTGAAGGAGTAGCCGCGGCCCGCCTGCACGACGCGCTTGACGCCGAACTCGCGCGCCATCTGGCTGAGCCATGCGCCGGTCGCCACGACGACGGCGTCGTAGTGCTCGCTGACCCCGAAGTCGCTCGTGACGAGCACGCCATTCCCTGCCTCGCGGATGCGCGTGATCGCAGCACCGGTGAGGATCTTGCCGCCGCGGTCGATGACCGAGTCCGCGAGCGCGGAGACGTAGGCGCCCGGGTTGATGAAGCGCTGGCCGTGCAGCACGATCGCCGCACCGATGTTGTCGGAGAGGGCCGGCTCGATCGAGCGGGCCTCGTCGCCGGTGAGCACGTCGAAGGTGATGTCGCCGCCCGAGGCGTGGATGTGCTCGATCTCCTCGAGCAGGGTCTGTCGCTCGTCGGCGGTGCGGTAGGCCGCGGTGAAGGACTTCGCCTCATAGGTCTCGGCGGCGACGCCACCCTCGCGCAGCAGGTCGAAGCTCTGCAGGGACAGATCGTTGACGGGCACGAGCGAGCCCATCGCCTTCTTCCACGCCTTCATCGTGCTGTTGCGCGTGAAGCCGGTGACGAACTTGAGGAAGTCGGGGTTGGCGCTCGGCGGCACGTAGACGGGCGAGCTCGGGCTGAGCACCGCGCGCAGGCCGTACTTCAGCACGGCGGGCTCGGGCAGCGGCGTCGCGATGCCGGGCGTCAGCCAGCCGGCGTTGCCCCAGGAGGCACCCGCGGCCACACCGTCACGGTCGATGACGGTCACCTCGACGCCGCGCTCCTGGAGGAACCAGGCGGTGGCGAGACCCACCATGCCGGCGCCGACGACGGCGACGCGCTGGGGGGCCGGCGAGCCGGCGGGGGTGGCAACGTGCATGGGGTCGACTCCTGGTCAGGTGGGTGTGTCGGGGATCGTGCTTGTTCCATGGTCTCGACCTTTGAGGTGACTGTCGTAGTGCGAGGGCGCCAATGTTCAGGGCAGTTGTTGTGCTGCAGGCACCATGGCATGCACGATTGAGGTATGCCGCCGCCGACCTCACGCTCCACCCCGCGCTCCCCGTCACGATCCTCGTCACGCGCTTCGGCTCAGGCTGCGACGCGGACGTCGTCCACCACCCCCGTCGGCCTGCCGATCAGTCAGCTCGTGGGGACCCTGGGTGGGGGGCTGCTCACCGTCGTCGTCGATGCCGGCCCGGCCACGGTCGACGACGTGACGCTCGCGGAGCCGGGGTCGGGGGTCTACGGACAGTCGGGCGACCTGCTCCTCGGTGTCGGGGTGGACCGTCCGGCCGAGGCGGCGGCCCTGCTCGAGGGAGCCGCCTCGGTGGGCAGCCGGGCCGTCGTGTTGCGGCGGGTGGCCGCGCGCGACCCGCAGGTGCGCGCCGCGGCCTCACGGTACGGCGTGGGGCTCGTCGAGCTGGCCGACCACGCTTCGTGGGCACACGTCGTGTGGCTGCTGCGCGGGGTGCTCGACCGCGCGGCGAGCGGCCCATCCCTGCGGGCCGAGGGGCCGGTGCTCGACGAGCTCTTCGCGCTTGCGGACGCCTGCGCGACCCTCGTGGGTGCGCCGATCACCATCGAGGACACCGCGTCGCGGGTGCTCGCCTACTCCTCGACCCAGGACGTCGCCGACCCGGCTCGGGTCTCGACCATCGTCGGCCGTCGCGTGCCCGACGACGTCATCGCCTCCCTGCGGGGCCGAGGAGTCTTTCGCCGGCTCGCCCGCTCCGACCAGCCCTTCTTCGTCCCTGCCGGACGGGGCCTGCGTGCCCGCCTCGTCGTGCCGGTGCGGGCCGGCACCGAGTGGCTCGGCTCGATCTGGGCGGTCGTCGACCACGAGCCTGCCGCGGACGTGCTGCGGTCGCTCAGCCAGACCGCCTCTGTCGTCGCCCTCCACCTGCTGCGCCTGCGCTCGCAGGCCGACCTGGCCCGCCGGGTGACGAGCGACCGGTTGCGCGCCGTGCTGAGCGGGGACGTCGTCGAAGCCGAGGGCTGGCTGCCGCCACCCCCGTGGCGGGTGGTCGTGCTCGCAGGGGCCCACGACGGGCTGGGGTCGGACGAGCCCGCCGACCCGGAGCGCGAGCTCGACGTGTGGGAGTCGGCCGCCCGGCGCCGGTCGTGGCGCCAGCCCCTGCTGTCGATCTTCGACGGGGTGCCCCTCACCCTCGTGCGAGACGTGCCCGGAGACGGGTCGCCCGGGACGTGGGAGTGGCTGCTCGCCGTCGTCGAGGAGGTGGCGGCCACGACGCCCACCGCCACCGCGAGCGCCGGCGGCTCGGTCAGCCGCCCCGCCGCGCTCGACCGGTCGCGCCGGGAGGCGACCGAGGTGCAGCGCCTGCGCGACGCCGGGCGCATCGCCGGCACGACGACGACGGTCGAGCACGCGTGGGCCGCGGTGACCAACGCCCGCGCCCTCGGTGGCATCTGGACGGAGGAGCTCCTCGGCCCGGTCTCCGTCCTGCGCGCCCACGACGAGGCTCACGAGAGCGCCTACCTCGAGACCGTCGCGGCCTGGCTCGACCATCCCGGCGACCCCCGTGAGGCCGCCCGTCGGCTGCACGTGCACCCCAACACGTTGCGCTACCGGATGACCCGTCTCAGTGACGTCGTCGACCTCGACCTGCACGACCCCGAGACGCGTCTGGCCCTTCGTCTGCAGCTGCGGGCACTCGGTCGATGAGCCTCGGCGATGAGCCGCGACTCGGCGTCCTTCATCGCTAGCCTTCCCGTGTGGGCGAGCAAGACACGGCGAGGACCGGCGGGCAGCAGTGGCTCGAGCCGGCCGAGTTCGAGCGGATCTATGGTCCGCAGCAGCCGTGGACGCCGACCGAGGCCCGCGACCTGCTGGTGGGCCTCGACGTGGCGTGGTGGGTGGCGGGAGGCTGGGCACTCGAGGCGTTCACCGGGGTCGCCCGTGAGCACGAGGACCTCGACCTCTCGGTGCTGCGCTGCGACGTCGACGCGATCCGGGCCCACCTGGAGTCCGACTGGCACCTGTGGTCGGCGAGCGAGACCGGACTGCTCCACCTTCGGCCGGGCCGTGAGGTGCCCGAGCACTCCGAACAGCTCTGGGTGCGCGAGCACGCCCTGGCCCCGTGGCGCGGGGAGATCCTGCTCAACCCTCACGTCGGTGACCGCTGGCAGTTCAAGCGCGACCTGTCGGTCGTGCTGTCGGTGAACGAGGCGACGTGGGAGCGCGACGGCATTCGCTATCTGCGCCCGGAGCTCGTGCTCGCCCACAAGGTGCGATTGGGCCGCCCCAAGGACGAGGCGGACCTCGCCGCCGCCCTGCCGTTGCTCGGAGACACCGAGCGGGTGTGGCTGGCGGGGTTCCTGCGGCGGCACGCCCCTGGGCATCCGTGGCGCGAGCGGATCTGAGCCGCGCGAGACCGCCGTCAGCCCGCCCCGAGATGCACGGTGCCGTCGGCGTCGACCCGGAAGCCCGGGTTGGAGACGAAGTCCCACCGGAAGCCGTCGGGGTCGGCCACGCAGGCGCTGACCCCGCCCCACTCCCGCTCCTGCGGGGCAGAGACGGAGGTGGCGCCGGCGGCCAGCGCGGCGGCATACAGCTGCTCGACCTCACCGGGGGACTGCACGTTGTGGCCCAGTGACAGCGGCGGCGCCTCGGGCCCGTGCGCGACGGCGCCGTATTCGCTGGGCATCTGCGTGACATCCCAGAGGGCGAGCAGCTGGCCCGGCGCGCACTGCACGAAGGCGATCTCGGGGGGCTGGTGCAGCACGAGGCGGAAGCCCAGCCCATCGACGTAGAAGCCG
Source organism: uncultured Actinomycetota bacterium (assembly GCA_963697735.1). GTDB lineage: Bacteria > Actinomycetota > Actinomycetes > Actinomycetales > Dermatophilaceae > Humibacillus. The sequence continues at coordinate 72,454 of CAVOOZ010000003.1, forward strand.
CGCGCGGCCTCGACGTCGCGCACCCCGAGCGTGATGGCGGTGATGGTCGGTCCGGTGGTCATGTCCTCACCGTAGGACCGTGCGACGACAGCGCGAAGGGTCCGGCTCCCACCGAGTGCTACGGGGGAGGGGCGCCATCGGCGCCCCTCCCCCGTTGCGGTGTTCCGAGCCGCCGTGGCGGCTGCGGTCAGTTGCCGCCGAGCAGTCCGCGGACCTCGGACTCGCGGTATCGGCGGTGGCCGCCGAGCGTCCGGATCGACGTCAGCTTCCCCGCCTTCGCCCACCGGGTGACCGTCTTCGGGTCCACCCGGAAGAGCGCTGCGACCTCGGCTGGTGTCAGCAGCTTCTCGGTCTCGTGTCGATCCTGCGTCGTCATTGTCATTTCCCCACCACCCTGTCGCTCGTGCAGCGACACGCATCCAGCCCCAGGGAGAGGCTTAGGTAAAGACAGAGTAAAGTCCCGCGCCTCCCGTTACCGTCCAAACGCCGAAAAGAGACGATTTGTTGCGGATGTTGGCAGGGGCCATGCGGGGCTCCGATCGGGGGGCGTGGCGCTGTCGTCGCTGGGCGCCGTCGCGGTCGCGACGACCTCCAGCGACGGGCCGGGAGGTGGTGGCACGCAGGAGTGCCTCCGCTCATGTAGCGTTAGCCCCACGAGAACACACACATTCCCGGGGCCGCTACGCGGACATCGAAGAACCACCCGGTTCTCCGACGAGCGATGCCGTGCCGGCACGACGCACGAGGGGGTCACGCCATGGGGCGCGGCCGAGCCAAAGCCAAGCAGACCAAGGTCGCACGGCAGCTCAAGTACTACACACCTGAAACGGACTTGAGCGCGCTGGAGCGAGAGCTGCACCGCGACACGTCCAGTCCGGTTCGTGAGCCAGCACGTGTCACCGAGCCTGACGAGTACGACGAATACGGGAAGTGGGCGTCGGGCGAGCGTTGAGCTCGTCCCTTCCCCTTCTCCGCTCAACCTCGTGAGTCGAGTGCTGACACTCGTCCCGCGATCGGCTGCGCCGGTCCTCAGGTCGTCGGGTGCTGCCCGACGACCTGAACCGAGCCGCCGTCGACGCCCTTGGCGCCCCTGACGACCTCGACCTCCGCCGTGATGTCGGCACGCTCGAGCGTCGTGACCTCGCCGAGCCGCCACGCCGGTATGCCGCCCGCCTGGCTCAGCTCGATCGCGCGGTCGGCCTGGGCCTCGGGCAGCACCGCGACGAAGCCGATCCCCTGGTTGAGGGTGCGCTCGATGTCGGCCCGCGGCACGCGCCCCAGGTCCTGGATCGTGCGGAAGACCACCGGAGGGGTCCACGTCGAGCGGTCGAGCCGTGCGTAGGTGCCCGCCGGCAGCACGCGCGCGAGGTTGGCCGCGAGCCCACCACCGGTGACGTGGCTGAGGGCGTGCACGTCGACACCCTCGGCAGCGATGAGGTCGAGCAGGGGGCGGGTGTAGATGCGGGTCGGCTCGAGCAGCTCCTCCCCCAGCGTGCGGCCGAAGTCGTCGACGTGCCGGTCGAGCGCCCAACCGGCGCTCTGGATGACCCGGCGCACGAGGCTGTAGCCGTTGCTGTGCAGCCCACTGCTCGCGAGGGCCACGACGACGTCACCGTCGGCGACACGCTGCGGACCCAGCAGGGCGGCATACTCCACGACGCCGGTGGCGGCGCCGGCGACGTCGTACTCGTCGGGCTCGAGCAGGCCGGGGTGCTCGGCGGTCTCGCCGCCGACGAGGGCCACGCCTGCCTCCTCGCAGGCTCGGGCGATGCCGCCGACGATGGCGGCGATGCGCTCGGGCACCACCTTGCCGGTGGCGATGTAGTCGGTCATGAAGAGCGGCTCGGCCCCGCACACGACGATGTCGTCGACGACCATGCCGACGAGGTCGAAGCCGATCGTGTCGTGCTTGTCGAGGGCCTGGGCGATGGCGACCTTGGTGCCCACGCCGTCGGTGCTCGTCGCGAGGATCGGGCGGGTCATCCGGGCGATCGCGCTGGCGTCGAACATGCCGGCGAAGCCGCCGAGCCCGCCGAGCACCTCGGGCCGTGTCGCGCGCCGCACCGACTCCTTCATCAGCTCGACGGCCTTGTCACCGGCCTCGACGTCCACTCCGGCAGAGGCGTAGGTGATGGGGGCATCGCTCACCCCGCCACCCTACCGGCGCGCTCGCGGCCCCCTCCCCCTCTCCCCCTCCCCCTCTCCCCCGGTTCGATGTATTCGGCGGTCACCCGTGACCGCCGAATACATCGAGTCCCGGGTTGGTTGTCCACAGCCGACGCCTGTTCCTCCAGCTGTCCACAGGCGGGAGTCGCCAGAGTTCGGAGCCGGCGACCGGACGCGAGTCTCGGCTCATGGACACACGACGACTGGCACTGGCAAGGGAGCTCGGGAGCGAGCACGGAGGGGTCGTCTCGCGCAGAGAGCTGCGTGCCGCGGGGATCGACGAGATCCACGTGCGACGCGCAGCCGAGTCGGGGCGCTGGCAGGTGCACGGACGCCAGACCGTGGCCGTGCACACCGCACCACTCGACGTCACCGCCCAGCGGTGGCGAGCGGTGTGGGAGGTCGGGGAGGGCATCGCGCTGGTCGACGGAGTCACGGCTCTGCAGGCTCAGGGCCTGCGTGGCTACGACGACGAGATCATCCATGTCTCGGTCAAGCACAATCACAACACCGTGCCTGTCGGCGGTGTGTCCATCCACAAGGTGATCCGCCGAGTGCCGGGCGAGGCGACGAGCAACGGCCTTCCGATGACGCGCCCCGCCGTGGCCGCCGTCCGGGCGGCGCACTGGGCCCGCTCGAACCGCCAAGCAGCACTGATCCTGCTCATGGTCGTGCAGCAGCGCCTGACCACCCCATCGCATCTCGCCGCCGCGCAGAAGTCGGTGCGAGGACGGACCCGCCGCGCCTTCATCCGCTCCGTCGTGCGGGACATCGCTTTCGGCATCCAGTCCCTGGGCGAGCTCGACTTCGCCGCGCACTGTCGCCGACGTGGTCTGCCGGAGCCGTCCCGGCAGGTGGTCCGGCGTGGGCCGCGCGGCAGGATCTATCTCGACGTGGGCTGGGACGAGTTCGACCTCGTTGTCGAGATCGACGGTGCCCACCACCGCGAGGGACTCAACGTGATGCTCGACAACCTCCGCCAGAACGCCGTCACGCTGCAGGGAGACAGAGTGCTGCGCATCGACGTCATCGGCTTCCGACTCGAGGCAGATCTCTTCCTCGATCAGGTCGAGCAGGGCCTCCGCAGTCCTTCCAACGCCCGATTCGATGTTTTGCGCGATCACGGGTGACCGCCGAATACATCGAATCGGGGGTGGGTCAGGGGTGCTGCAGGGCGTTGTCGCCGCCGAGGCCCGACCCCGAGCGTGACGCCGTCGACGTCGACCGACCGGTCGTGACCGGTGCGCACCGTCAGCGGCAGGGTCTCGAGCACGTGCTTGCCGATGTGGCCGTCCTCGGGCAGCTCGATCGGGTAGCGGCCGGTGAAGCAGGCGGAGCAGAGCTGGTCGGGCGCCTGGTTGGTCGCGCCGATCATGCCCTCCTCGGAGATGTAGCCGAGCGAGTCGGCGCCGATCGAGGCGCGGATCTCCTCGACCTTGAGGCCGGTCGCGATGAGCTCGGCACGCGTCGCGAAGTCGATGCCGTAGAAGCACGGCCACTGCACGGGCGGCGAGCTGATGCGCACGTGCACCTCGGCAGCACCGGACTCGCGCAGCATGCGGATCTGCGCGCGCTGGGTGTTGCCGCGCACGATCGAGTCGTCGACGACGACGAGACGCTTGCCGCGGATCGTGTGCTCCAGCGGGTTGAGCTTGAGCCGGATGCCGAGCTGGCGCAGCGTCTGCGACGGCTGGATGAAGGTGCGGCCGACATAGGCGTTCTTGACGAAGCCCTGACCGAACGGGATGCCCGACTCCTGCGAATAGCCCACAGCCGCAGGCACACCCGACTCGGGCACACCGATGACGAGGTCAGCGTCGACGGCGTGCTCTCGGGCGAGGACCCGGCCCATCTCGACGCGCGCCTCGTGCACGACCCGACCGCGGATGACGGCGTCGGGGCGGGCGAGGTAGACGTACTCGAAGACGCAGCCCTTGGGCTGCGCCTTGGCGAACGTGTGCGAGCGCAGGCCGTTCTCGTCGATGGCGATGAGCTCACCGGGCTCGATCTCGCGGATGACGGAGGCGCCGATCGTCTGCAGCGCCGCGGTCTCGGAGGCGACGACCCAGCCGCGCTCGAGGCGGCCGAGCGCGAGGGGACGCACGCCCCAGGGGTCGCGGGCGGCATACAGCGTCTGCTCGTCCATGAAGACGAAGGAGAAGGCGCCCTTGAGCTTGGGCAGCAGCTCGAGGGCGGCCTGCTCGGGGGTGCGGTCCTCGTCGGCCGAGAGCAGTGTCGTGACGAGCGCCGTGTCGGAGGTGTTGCCGCGGGCCAGCTCGCCGGTGATGCGACCGGTGCCGAAGTGCTCGTCGACGAGGGCCTTGAGCTCGACGGTGTTGATGAGGTTGCCGTTGTGCGCGAGCGCGATCGTGCTGTGGCCGTGTGCCCCCGAGCGTGGGCTGGGCGTTCTCCCACGTCGAGCCGCCGGTCGTCGAGTAGCGGGTGTGGCCGATCGCGAGGTGACCGCGCAACGAGCTCGAGCGCGGTCTCGTCGAAGACCTGCGAGACGAGGCCCATGTCCTTGTAGACGAGGATCTTCTCCCCGTCACCGGTCGCGATGCCCGCCGACTCCTGCCCGCGGTGCTGCAGGGCGTAGAGCCCGAAGTACGTCAGCTTCGGCGACGTCCTCACCCGGGGCCCAGACGCCGAAGACCCCGCAGGCGTCCTGCGGGCCCTTCTCGCCGGGGATGAGATCATGACCAAGTCGTCCATCGCCACGTGCCACTACCGCAGTCTCCCACACGGATGGCCGAGCGACCCGCCGCCGTGTCACCGGCCGAACGGCAGCTCGGCGACGACCTCGTAGCGCGGCCGACGACCGCGTCCCTCGCCGAGGTGCGACTCGACGAGCGTGACGTGGTCGGCCACCCACGCCGGCCCCTCGAGGGCATCGAGCGCGCGGATCCACCGGGTCGCCTCCGTCGGCCGGGCGAAGCGCCCCAGCGTGAGGTGGGGGTGGAAGCGGGTGCCGTCGGGTGACGCCCCCACCGAGCTCGCCGAGGAGCGTATGCCGTGTGCGACGGTCGTGAGGTCACCGCGCACCTGCTCGACTCCCGCCCAGAGGACGCGGGCGGCATACGGGTTGGGGAAGGCACCGGCGCCCGCGAGCCGCAGGACGAGCGGGCTGCGCTTGGCCGCCGAGCGGGTCAGGGCCTCGGTGAGGTCGTCGAGCCGGCGCTCGGCCACGTCGCCGAGGAAGGCGAGCGTCACGTGCCACTGGTGCCGGTCCGTCCACCGCACGTCTGCCCCGGCGTCTCGGCGTGGCTCGAGGTGCTCGTCGAGGTCGTCGAGCACCTCGTCCGGCGGCACGACCGCGACGAAGAGCCTCATCGCTGCAGGGCCTCGGGGGCCTGGTCGGGGGCCTCGGGGGCGGCCTCGATCGCGGCGCCCGAGGCGAGCAGCGCGTCGACGTCCGTGACGCCCCAGGCCTCGAGGGCGCGGCGGGTGTCGACGCCGACCACGCGGGGAGGCGGGGTGCCGAGCGAGCACCGGGCGTGCGCGAGAAGCGGGGCGCGGGTGCCGGCTGGACGACGCCGTGGTGCTCGACGTAGGTGCCTCGGGCGGCGAGGTGCGGGTGGTGCGGGGCCTCGGCATAGCTGAGCACCGGCTCCACGCAGGCGTCGGTGCCCTCGAGGAGGGCGGTCCACTCGTCGCGGGTGCGCGTCGCGAAGGTGCCGGCCAGCAGCGCACGCAGCGCCGGCCACTGGCTCGGGTCGAGGCGGTCGGGTGCCGCGTCGTCGATCCCGAGCAGGCGCAGCAGCTCGGCGTAGAAGGCGTCCTCGAGCGGCCCGACGGCGAGCCAGCCGCCGTCGCTCGTCTCGTAGACGTCGTAGAAGGGCGCGCCGGTGTCGAGCAGGTTGGTGCCGCGCTGGTCGGACCAGAGGCCGGCCGAGACGAGTCCGACGACGAGCGCGGAGACGTGGGCCGTGCCGTCGACGATCGGCGGCGTCGACGACCTGCCCCCGGCCGCTCGTGCGCGCCTCGAGCAGGGCGGCAAGCACGCCGACCGCGAGGTAGAGGGCTCCCCCGCCGAAGTCGCCGACGAGGTTGACCGGCACCTGCGGTGGTCCGCCGGCCCGACCGATCGCCCCGAGCGCACCGGTGATCGCGACGTAGCCGATGTCGTGCCCGGCGGCGTGGGCGAGCGGGCCGTCCTGGCCCCAGCCCGGTCATCCGGCCGTAGACGAGGCGCCGGGTTGAGCGCGAGGCAGTCGTCAGGGCCGAGCCCGAGGCGCTCCGCGACGCCCGGCCGGTAGCCCTCGACGAGCACGTCGGCCTGCGCGACGAGGTCGCCGCGCCGTCGCGAGCCCGTCGGGATGCTTGAGGTCGAGCACGACGGAGGGCCGGCCGCGGCGCAGCAGGTCGGCCTCCGGCGGCATCGGCACCGGCAGCGGCGGCGTGCCCGGACGGTCGAGCCGGATGACGTCGGCACCGAGGTCGGCGAGGAGCATGCAGGCGAAGGGCGCCGGACCGATGCCGGCGAGCTCGACGACGCGCACGCCCGCCAGCGGGCCGCTGCCCGTCACGACCGGTCGCGACCCGATCGGTCGAGCAGGATGCCGAGGATGCCGGCCAGACCGGCGCCGAGCATGGCGCCGAGGGCCCCGAGGAAGAGCGCGCCGGTCGTCGCGGAGTAGCCGCGCACGTCGTCACCCAGGAAGCGAGATGACCGCCCCGATGACGAAGCCGAGGAGCGCGCCGGTGATGAGGAAGCGCTTGAAGTTCGGGATGCGCGGCGCGGAGCGCCCGTCGGGGGAGGTGGTCACTGCTCAAGGTTAAGCGAGTCGAGCGGAAGAAGTCCGTCGAGGTGGGCCCGCTGGCCGCTCGCCCGCACCGAGCGTCCTCGCGAGCGCCTCCTCCCAGGTGAGGTCACCGACGGCCAGCCGCAGCCAGGTCGCCCCGTCGGTCTCGATGACGTTGGGTGGGGTGCCGCGCGTGTGCACGGGACCCTCGATGCACTGCACGGCTCCGTGCGGCGGCACCCGCACCTCCACCGTGCGGCCGGGCGCGGTCGTGGCGAGCTCGTCGAGGGTGTAGCGGACGGCGGTGCCCGTGGTGCGACGGTCGGCGCTCCAGCCGGCCTCGCGGCATACCTCGAGGGCGGCGCGGCCCTCCGCGACGGGGGTGCGACGGCGGGGAGGCATGCCCAGCAGGGTAGCCCCGCTCGCCGACCGACCCGAGCCGGTATGCCGTGCCGCGGGCGCCACCCGGCCGTGGCCTCAGCGCAGGCCGGGCATGACGTCGCTCGCGACCTGCTCGAGCACGTCGCGCGTGCCCTGGTACGGCTCGTCGTCACGGGGCCAGTGGGTGATGACGTCGGTGAAGCCGAGCGCCGCCGCTCGGCCCACGGCGTCCTCGAAGGCAGCGGCACTCGTCAGCGAGAAGGTCGGGGCCGAGTCGAGGTTGAGGTAGCGGGTCAGGCTCTCGGGCGCGCGCCCGGCGGCCTCGAGCGCGGCGTCGACGCGGCTCGAGAGGTCGGCGATGAGGGCCCACCACGCGTCGTCGGTGTCGGCGGTGCCGCCGTAGGTCATCCAGCCGTCGCCGCGCTCGACGGCGAGCCGGATCGAGCGGGGCCCGTTGGCCGCGACGACGAGGGGCACCCGGTTGCCGTCGGCCGCGCCGCGCACCGGTCCGGGGAGCGTGCGCACGTCGCGGGCGGTGTAGAAGCGGCCCTCGGCAGTGACGTGGTCCTCGCGCAGCAGCCGGTCGAGCAGCTCGGTGAACTCGTGGAAGCGGTCGACGCGCGCCTTGAGCGGCAGGTCCTCACCCATGATGCGCGCGTCGAGGTCACCGCCGCTGCCGATGCCGAGCAGGAAGCGGCCACCGGAGATGTCGTCGAGGGCGAGGACCTCGCGCATGAGCTGCACGGGGTGGTGGTTGTTGGGCGAGGTGACGAAGGTGCCGAGCGCAGATGCGGTCGGTGACGGCAGCAGCAGCCGCGAGCGTGGGCACCGCGGCGAACCACGGCGAGTCCGGCAGCCCGCCCCACGTCACGTGGTCGAAGGTCCACGCGTGGTCGAAGCCCAGCGCCTCGGCCTCGCGCCACCGCGGCTCGGCCACCGACCAGGTGTGCTCGGGCAGGATCGTCAGGCCGAATCGCATGCGACCGACCGTAGCCTGTCGGGGTGACACCGATCTGGGACGCCGCGTCCGTGCTGGCCGCCTCCAACGCGTGGGCCTGGGTGCCCGACGACGCCCCCCACGTGCAGTGCGAGGAGTATCTCGTCGTCGCCTATCCCGACTACTTCATCACCCCCACCTCGGCCCGGGTCTTCGGCTCCGACCGAGACGCGGCCGAGCTGGTCGACGAGATCTGCGCCGTCGCGCGCGGGTGGGGTCGCGACCGGCTGTGGTGGCGCCTGTCGGAGTTCACGCGACCCGCTGGTCTCGAGCCGGAGCTCCTCGCGCGCGGAGCGGGTCTCGTCGACCGGATGGACGTGCTCGCCCTCCCCCTCGCAGCGGGCGTGCCCGACCTCGGGGTGCCCGAGGACGTCGAGGTGCGGCGGGTCACCGACGAGCCGACGATGCGCGACGCGATCGTCATCGGCAACGACGCCTTCGGGGGTGACGACCCGACGGCCGAGCAGGTGGCGTCGGGGCTGGCCGAGGTCGAGCGTGGCCTCGCGGACGACTCGAGCGGTCGCTGGGTCGCCTACGTCGAGGGCCGTCCCGCCGGCACGGGCGGCTACACGCTCGCCGGCGACGTGTGTCGGCTCTGGGGTGGCAGCACGCACGGGACGCTGCGCGGTCGCGGCGCCTACCGCGCGGTGCTCGCGACCCGATTGGAGGCGGCGCGCGCCGCGGGGGCGTCCCTCGCCCTGACCCACGGCATCGTCGACACGTCGTCGCCGATCCTGCGCCGCATCGGATTCACCCGCTACGGCGAGGAGCGCACCCTCGTGCTCGACCTGCCGCCCGTGCCGTGAGCGAGCGACCGCGTGCGCCACGACCGCATGCGCGACGACCACGTCACGCTCGAGTGGGACGAGCGCGGCGGCGTCACGGTGCACATGGACGGGTCGCCCCAGTCGCACGTGCAGCCCGACGACCCGACGCTGCTCGTCTTCGAGTACGTCCAGCACCTCGCCCTCGCCATCAGCGCGCTGCCGCCGGGGCCGCTCGCCGTCACCCACGTCGGCGGCGCCGGCCTCACCCTGCCCCGGTGGGTCGAGGCGACTCGTCCCGGCTCGCCGCAGATCGTGCTCGAGCCGGACGAGGCACTGACGGCCTTGGTGCGCAAGGAGATCCCGCTGCCACGGCGCCACCGGATCCGGGTCCGAGCGGTCGACGGGCTCACCGGGATCCGCGCGCTCGGTGACGACTCCGCCGACGTCGTCGTGACCGACGCCTACGCGGCAGGGCGCGTGCCAGCCGAACTGGCCTCTGCGGCATACGTGCTCGAGATCGCCCGGGTGCTCAAGCATGACGGCGTGGCCCTGTGGAACCTCGCCGACGAGCCCGGCATGCGTTATGTCGCAAGGGCACTCGCCACGGTGCGTCATTCTCTGCCGCACGTGGCGCTCATCGCCACCCACGAGGTGCTCAAGGGCAAGCGCTTCGGCAACTCGGTCGTCGTGGCCGAGTGCCGCGCCCCTGCCCGTGGAGACCCTGCGTCGGGAGGTCGCCCGGGCCAACCTCCCGACCGGGCTCCGAGAAGGCCCTGCTCTGGAGCGACTCCTCGCCGGGGCAAAACCGCTGGACGACAAGGGGATGCAGAGCCCACCGCCGCCCGAAGCCGGCCGATGGCGAGCCCGCTGACCTGATGGCTCGGGGTGGGCCGTCAGGCGCCGAAGACTGCCGGCATCGTGAAGGTGTGGGCCGACGTGAGCTCGGACACCGACACGGAGAACAGCCCGGCGAGCTCGAGGTCGCGGCCCCCGGTGGCGCCGATGCGGCGGTGCGGCACCTCGCCGAGGAGCGCCTCGAAGGCGGCGGCGCTGCCGGCCGGCACGGCCACGACGGCGCGCGCGCTGGACTCGGAGAAGAGCGCCGTGAAGGAGTCGACGCCCACCTGGTCGAGCCCGTCGATCGTCGCCCCGACGCCGTGACGCATGCACGCCTCGGCGAGGGCGATCGCGAGCCCGCCCTCCGAGAGGTCGTGGGCCCCCTCGACGAGCCCGGCCTCGGCGGCGGCGACGAGGGCCGCGCCCAGTGCCCGCTCGGCGGCGAGGTCCACCTGGGGCGGCAACCCACCGAGGTGCTTGTGGATGACGTGCGCCCACTCGGAGCCGTCGAGCTCGTCGCGCGTCGTGCCGAGGAGGTAGATGTGGGCGCCGTCGCTGCGGAAGCCCGAGGGCGAGCGCTTCGACACGTCGGCCATGACGCCCAGCACCCCGACGACGGGTGTCGGGTGGATCGCGACGTCACCGGTCTGGTTGTAGAAGCTGACGTTGCCGCCCGTGACCGGGATGCCGAGGAACTTGCAGCCCTCGGCGATGCCGCGGATCGACTCGCGGAACTGCCACATGACGCCGGGGTCCTCCGGCGAGCCGAAGTTGAGGCAGTCGGTGACGGCGAGCGGCGCGGCGCCCGCGGTGGCGACGTTGCGGTAGGCCTCGGCGAGCGCGAGCTGCGCACCGGTGTAGGGGTCGAGCTTGGTGAACCGGCCGTTGCAGTCGGTGGACACGGCCACGCCGCGCCCGGTCTCCTCGTCGACCCGCACGACCCCGGCGTCGTCGGGCTGTGAGAGGGCCGTGTTGCCCAGGACGTAGCGGTCGTACTGGTCGGTGACCCACGACTTGTCGCAGAGGTTGGGCGAGCCGATGAGCGTGAGCAGCTGCGCCTTGATGTCGTCGCCCGTCTCGGGGCGCTCGAGCGAGGCGGCGCTGTCGGCGTTGAGGTCATCGAGGTATGCCGGCCGGCTGAGCGGGCGATGGTAGGTCGGCCCGTCGTGGGCCACGGAGCGCGGCGGCACGTCGACGATGACCTCGTCGTGCCAGGTGATGACGAGCCGGTCGCCGTCGGTGACCTCACCGATGACGGTGGCCTCGACGTCCCACCTGTCGGTGATCGCCATGAACTCGTCGAGCTTGTCGGGCTCGACGATGGCCATCATGCGCTCCTGCGACTCCGACATGAGGATCTCGTGGGGCTGCAGGGTCGCGTCGCGCAGCGGCACGAGGTCGAGCTCGACCCGCATACCGCCGTCACCGTTGGACGCGAGCTCGCTGGTGGCACAGGAGAGCCCGGCGCCGCCGAGGTCCTGGATGCCGTCGACGACGTGCGCGGCGTAGAGGTCGAGGCAGCACTCGATGAGCACCTTCTCGGCGAAGGGGTCACCGACCTGCACGGCCGGTCGCTTGGCCGGGCCACCGGACTCGAAGGTCTCGGAGGCCAGCACCGAGACGCCGCCGATGCCGTCACCGCCGGTCTTGGCACCGAAGAGGATCACCTTGTTGCCGACGCCCGTCGCCTTGGCGAGGTGGATGTCCTCGACGCGCATCGCGCCGACGCACAGGGCATTGACGAGCGGATTGCCTTGGTAGCAGTCGTCGAAGACGACCTCGCCGCCGATGTTGGGCAGACCGAGGCAGTTGCCGTAGCCGCCGACGCCCGCAACGATGCCGGGCAGCACGCGCTGGGTGTCGGGGTGGTGCAGGTTGCCGAAGCGAAGAGGGTCCATGACCGCGATCGGCCGGGCGCCCATCGACATGATGTCGCGCACGATGCCGCCGACGCCGGTCGCGGCGCCCTGATAGGGCTCGACGTAGCTCGGGTGGTTGTGCGACTCGACCTTGAAGGTCACCGCCCAGCCGTCGCCGATGTCAACGACCCCGGCGTTCTCGCCGATGCCGACGAGCAGCTTCTCGCGCATCTCGTCGGTGGTGTTCTCGCTCCACAGCTTGAAGTGGACCTTGCTCGACTTGTAGGAGCAGTGCTCGCTCCACATGACGGAGTACATGGCGAGCTCGGAGATCGTGGGGCGGCGCTGGATGATCTCGCGGATGCTGGCGTACTCGTCGCCCTTGAGGCCGAGCTCGGACCACGGCTGGTCGACGTCGGGGGTGCGGGCGGCGTGCTCGACGGTGTCGAGACCCTCGAGGGACTCAGCCGCTCGTGCCGCGCCCGGGGTCGCGCCCGGCTGGGTCTGCTCGTCGGTGGTGGTCATCACGTCAGGCCTTCGCTGCGGTCTCGAGGGTGTGCTTGAGGATCGAGGTGAAGAAGCCCACGCCGTCGAGGCTCGGACCGTAGCCCGCCTCGACCGCGTGCTCCGGGTGCGGCATGAGGCCGACGATGTTGCCGCGCTCGTTGGTGATGCCGGCGATGTGGCGGTAGGAGCCGTTGGGGTTGCGGTCGTCGGCGTCGGGGACGTAGCGGACGACCACCCGGCCCTCGCCCTCGAGCAGGTCGAGCGTGTTGTCGTCGGCGACGAAGCCGCCCTCGCCGTTCTTGAGGACGATCGTGATCTCCTGGCCCACCTCGTAGTCGGAGGTCCACGCGGTCGAGGCGTTCTCGACGACGAGGCGGGAGTCGACGCAGTTGAACTTGCGGTGGTCGTTGCGGATCAGTGCCCCGGGCAGCAGGTGGCTCTCGGTGAGCACCTGGAAGCCGTTGCAGACGCCGAGCACGGGCAGACCGCCCCGGGCGGCCGGCACGAGCACGTCCATGATCGGAGCGAAGCGGGCGATGGCGCCACAACGGAGGTAGTCGCCGTAGGAGAAGCCGCCGGGGAGGATGACCGCGTCGACGCTGCGCAGGTCGTCGTCGCCGTGCCAGAGCGGCACCGACTCGCCGCCGCACTCGCGCACGGCTCGGGCGGCGTCACGGTCGTCGAGGGAGCCGGGGAAGGTGACGACCCCGATCCTCACTGGGACCCGTCCTCGCTCGCGTCGCCCTCACCGTCGTGGTGCGCCTGGGCGTCGTCCCCTGCCTCCTTGTCGCCTGCCGCGTCGTCGCTGGGGGTGGCCTCGTCGAGCACGTGGACGGAGACGACGTCCTCGATGACAGGGTTCGACAGGAGCGTCTCCGCGGCCCCGCGGGCAGACGCGAGGTGGGCGTCGGTGACCTCGCCCTCCACCGTGAGGACGAAGCGCTTGCCCTGCCGCACGTCGGTGAAGCCGTCGAAGCCGAGCCGTGGCAGGGCTCCTCCGACGGCCTGCCCCTGGGGGTCGAGGATCTCGGGCTTGAGCATGACGTCGACGACGATGCTTCCCATCGGTGGTTCTCCCTGTGCTCGAGGGCCGGGTGACAGACCCGGCCGGGCCGAAGGAAGTCTATCGGCCGGGCACAGCCCCGCCTCCCACCGTCCGCGCTCCGCGGCCCACCACTTGCCCACCCGGTATGCCGTCCGGTCGGGACGGCCGGTGCCTGCAGTAGGAGGTCGCCGGGGTAGGGCGCCGGACCACCGAATACGTTGAGCCACAATGGCTTTCATGGTGGACAACCCTTGTCCACCGCCTCTCCTCACGGTAGGATAGAACACATGTTCGAGGAACGGTCAGGCGGAGCCGCCGAGGCGCGCGCTGGTGGTCCATCCGCCGCCGACCCCACCCGCTGCACCGCACTGCTCGACGACGGATCCGGTCTGGACGGCGCCCACCTCATCTCCCGCATCGGCGACCTCGAGCGAGCCAAAGCCGCCTGCGCCGCCGAGCAGGCACGCCTCACCGCTCGCTTCGTCGCCTCGCAGGCTGCTGCCGCCGCCCGGTTGCGCGACGCGGCCCAGGCCTGCTCCGACGCCGGAGACTTCGACGGCTGGGTGGCCGCCCGCGACGAGGCACGGGCGCGCGAGCTCGCGCCGACAGCTCGAGACGAGCCGGGTCGCGCACGCAGGCGCTCCCGGTCTGCTCGGCGTGCGACCCTGTCACGCACCGGGGTCTCGGCGCAGGTCGGTCTCGCGCGGCACGAGTCGCCGTCTCGTGGAGCCCGGCTCGCCAATGCCTCGGTCGCCCTCGTTCGCGACCTCCCGCACACGCTTGCGGCCCTCTCGGCCGGCATCCTCAACGAGCGGCGGGCCGAGCTGGTGGTGCGCGGCACGAGCCACCTCACCCCGGAGATGCGCAGCCTCGTCGACGCCGAGGTCATCGGCGCCAACATCGACCCCGACGACGACATGGCACCCGGTGGCGTGGCCTCGTGGGGTGATCGCGAGGTCGAGCGGCGGGTCAGGGCCTGCGCAGACCACCTCGATGCCGCCGCAGCCGTGGAGCGCACCCGCCTCGCCGAGAGCCAGCGGCGGGTCTCGATCCGTCCCGTGCCCGACGCCATGGCGACGGTGACGGCCCTGCTGCCGGTCGCGCAGGCGGTGGCGGTGCACGCCGCGCTGACCCAGGCGGCCTTGGCAGGCAAGGCGGCCGGTGACGAACGAGGCAAGGGCCAGCTCATGGCCGACACGCTCGTCGAGCGGGTCACCGGCCAGACCGCAGCCGACGACGTCGCGCTCGAGGTGCAGGTGGTGATCTCCGACCACGCGCTCGTCGCCGGGGTCGAGACGCCCGCGCACGTCGCCGGCTACGGGCCGGTGCCCTCGGCCTGGGTCCGCGACCTGCTCACGCGTCACCTCCGGCGCAGGACGGCACGCTTGGCGAAGCAGGGGCACGCACAGCCTCCACCTGGCTGCGCCGCCTCTACACCCACCCCGTCACCGGCACCCTCGTCGGCATGGACAGCACCCGTCGGCTGTTTCCCGCCGGGTTGCGCCGCTTCATCGTCGCCCGCGACGGCACCTGCCGCACCCCGTGGTGCGACGCGCCGATCGCCCACGCCGACCACGTCACCTCCCACGCATCGGGTGGACCGACGAGCGTGCCCAACGGGCAGGGCCTCTGCGTCCGATGCAACCTCGTCAAGGAGGAGCGCGGGTGGAGTGCCAGAGTGCTCCATGGCGGCCCGCCGCACGCAGCGAGCGGATCGGCAGGCGGCCACGGTGACGAGGAGCCGCACACCGTCGAGATCACGACCCCGACCGGCCACCGCTACAGGTCGACCGCGCCGCCCGTCCTGCTCCCAGCCCCCTCCCCTGCCCGCGTCACCCACCATCTCGTCGGAGACGACCGCACCCGAGGTCGACGTCGGCCGCTCCGGCCGGCCTGCGGGCACGGGCGCCATCGTCATCGAGCTCTACCGGCACCACGGCCTCGAGGTCGAGCTCACCGCCTGAGGTCAGAAGGTGTCGCCGGTGAGCAGCTCGTAGGCCTCGACGTACTTCGCCCGCGTCTGCTCGACGATGCGCTGGGGCAGTTCCGGTGGTGCCTCGCCGCTCGACTTCGACCAGCCGGACTCCGGCGAGGTCAGCCAGTCCCGCACGAACTGCTTGTCGTAGGACGGCTGGGTGCGCCCCGGCTGCCAGGCCGCAGCGGGCCAGAAGCGCGACGAGTCGGGGGTGAGCACCTCGTCGGCCAGCACGAGGCCACCCGATCCGTCCGGGGAGACCCCGAACTCCACCTTGGTGTCGGCGATGAGGATGCCGCGCTCGGCAGCGATCTCGTTGCCCCGGGCGAGGATCGCCCGCGTCAGCCGCGACACCTCGGCCGCGACCTCCGCGCCGAGCTCCGCCTCCACCTCGGCGGGCGACATCGGCAGGTCGTGCTCGCCCACCGGCGCCTTGGTCGTCGGCGTGAAGACCGGCTCCGGAAGCCTCGACCCGTCCTCGAGCCCCTCTGGCAGCACGACACCGCAGACAGCGCCCGTCGCGCGATACTCCTCGAGCCCGCCGCCGGTCAGGTAGGCGCGGGCGATCGCCTCGACCTTGAGCATCTCGAGCTTGCGCACGAGCACGGCCCGGCCGGCGACCTCGTCGGGCACGTCCGTCGAGACGACGTGGTTGGGCACGAGGTCCGACAGCTGGTCGAACCACCAGAGCGAGAGGCGGGTCAGCACCGCTCCCTTGTCGGGGATCTCGGGGGACATCATCCAGTCGTAGGCCGAGAGGCGGTTGGAGGCGACGAGGAGCAGCTGGTCGTCGACCACCTTCCCGTCGGACCCGACCGGCACATAGAGGTCACGCACCTTGCCGGAGTAGACGTGCTCGAAGCCGGGCAGGTC
Source organism: uncultured Actinomycetota bacterium (assembly GCA_963697735.1). Taxonomy (GTDB): domain Bacteria; phylum Actinomycetota; class Actinomycetes; order Actinomycetales; family Dermatophilaceae; genus Humibacillus. The sequence goes on from CAVOOZ010000003.1 coordinate 88,603, forward strand.
CAGTGCGCTCACGGCGCCCCTCCGATCGTGATGGAGCCACGCTCGGCGCGCAGCGCGATGTCGGTGCGGTGGTGCGAGCCCTCGAGCTCGATGACGGCCACCGCGTCATAGGCGGCCCGGCGGGCCTTCGCCAGGGTCGGCGCGACCGCCACGACGTCGAGCACGCGCCCGCCGGCCGAGACGAGCGCGCCCTTCTCGTCGAGGCGCGTGCCGGCGTGGAGCACGAGCACGCCGGGCACCTCGGCGGCGGCGTCGAGACCGGTGATCGGGTCGCCCGTGTGCGGCGAGGAGGGGTAGCCGTGGGAGGCGACGACGACCACGACCGCCCGGTCGTCCGACCACCGGAGCCGCCCGAACTGCGCCAGCCGCCCCGTCGTCGCCGCGAGCAGCAGCTGAGCGAAGGGCGTCTCGAGTCGAGCCAACGACGCCTGCCCGTCGGGGTCGCCGAAACGGACGTTGAACTCGATGACGCGCAGACCCCGCGTCGTCAGGGCAAGACCGACGTAGAGCACCCCGACGAACGGTGTGCCGCGGCGGCGCATCTCGTCGATCGTCGGCTGCGCGATCCGACGCACCACCTCGTCGGCCAACCCCTCCGGGGCCCAGTCGAGCGGCGAGTAGGCGCCCATCCCGCCGGTGTTGAGGCCCGCGTCGTCGTCGTCGACGCGCTTGAAGTCCTGCGCCGGCGAGAGGGCCACCACGCTCGAGCCGTCGCTGATGCAGAAGACCGAGACTTCGGGGCCGTCGAGGTACTCCTCGACGACGAGGCGCCCGTCGGGCTTGGCGAGGCAGCCGCGGGCATGCTCGAGCGCCTCCTCCCGAGAGTTGGTGACGACGACGCCCTTGCCCGCAGCGAGTCCGTCGTCCTTGACGACGTAGGGCGCTCCGAGGGCGTCGACAGCCGACTCGACCTCGGCCATCGTCGTGCAGACGTGGGCCAGCGCCGTCGGCACGTCGGCCGAGGCCATGACCTCCTTGGCGAAGGACTTGCTGCCCTCGAGACGGGCCGCCTCGGCGGACGGTCCGAAGACCGCGAAGCCGGCCGCACGGCATACATCGGCGACGCCGGCGACGAGGGGGGCCTCCGGGCCCACGACGACGAGGTCGACCTCGTGCTCGCGGGCCACGGCGGCGACCGCGGCACCGTCGAGGATGTCGACGGGGACGCAGAGGGCTGTCGCGTCGATGCCGGGGTTGCCCGGGGCCGCGATCACCGCGTCGACCTCCGGGTCGGCCGCAACGGCCTTGACGAGTGCGTGTTCGCGGGCGCCTGACCCGAGGATGAGGACCTTCACGGCGCCAGCCTAGGGCGACGCGAGACGCGCCAGCAGGCCCGCCCGGACCGTGGGCCACTCATCGACGAGGATCGAGTGCACCGCCGAGTCCCGCCACGTGCCGTCAGGGCGTCGCACGTCTCGCCGGGTGACCCCCTCGGGCACGGCACCGAGCTTGAGGATGGCGGCGCGCGACCGCGCGTTGATGACGTCGGTCTGGAGCTTGACGCGGCCGAAGCCGCACGTGTCGAAGGCGTGCCCGAGGAGCAGCAGCTTGCACTCGGGGTTGACCTGGGTGCCCCACCATCGGGAGCCGATCATCGTCCAGCCGAGATGCACGTGCTCGCGCACCGTGTCGACGTCGCCCAGGCTGCTCGACCCCACGACGGTGCCCGCCGCGCCGAGGGCGCTGTCGCCGACGAGACGCACGGTGTATGCCGTCCGGCCGGCCCCGCGCGCCGCGATGGAGTCCGCGACCAGGCCCTCCGTCTCGGCGAGGGATGCGTGGGGCGTCATCATCGCGAATCCCTGCTCGTAGCAACGCGGGTCGGAGTAGACGGCGAAGAGTCCGGAGGCGTCGTCCGGCTGCATCGTGTCGAGTCGGACCCAGCGCCCCACGAGAGGCTCGCCGGTGGGCGGGATGCAGGCGGGGATGGGCATGCGATGACAGTAGACTCGATGGTTCCCGCGCCGCCTCTGCGGCGCCCGCCGAACGCTGGGACGTCAGTGAGCACCTCCAATGCAGCACCGCACCGGTCGAGCACCACCGGTGACCTCCGCCCCGTGACCCCTGCCGCCACGCCGCCGCGCCGCAACGGCACCCCCGTGACCGACGACGTCGCGAGCGAGATCGCGGTCGAGCAGGCGCACGTCGACCGGGTCCACGAGGAGCTCGAGAAGGCGGGCCGGCGCGCCGACGTCGTGCAGGCCGAGGGCCTGGCCAGGGGCCACATCGCCAAGTCGGCCGAGGTCGGCATGGAGGAGGCGGCGGGCCTCTTCGAGCGGGACGCCCTGATGTTCCACGCCGCCAAGCGGCGCACCGCGCTCGACACGCAGTACGAAGGGCTCGTCTTCGGTCGTCTCGACCTCGACCACGGCCTGCAGCGTGAGGGCGGCGGGCCTGGCGGGGACGGCGAGGATGGAGGCGAGCGCCGGGTCCGCCCCGACGACCGCGAGGTGCGCTACATCGGCCGCCTCGGGGTGCGCGACGACGACTACGAGCCGCTCGTCATCGACTGGCGCGCGCCGGCGGCCTCCGCCTTCTACCGGGCGACGCCGACCCAGCCGATGGGCGTGCTCCGCCGCCGGGTGCTGCGCAGCCGAGGCGCCACGGTCATCGGCATCGAGGACGACCTCATGGTGCCCGAGCCTCCCGACGACCTCGTCGTCGTCGGGGACGGCGCCCTCATGGCGGCCCTGACGCGCAGCCGCGGCGAGCGCATGCGCGACATCGTCGCGACGATCCAGGCCCACCAGGACGAGGCCATCCGCGCCGGGGCGCGGGGTGTCACCGAGATCACCGGAGGTCCCGGCACCGGCAAGACGGTCGTCGCACTCCACCGGGCGGCATACCTGCTCTATTCCGAGCGGCGCCGGTTCGAGTCGGGCGGCATCCTCGTCGTCGGCCCCTCCGGGGCCTACACCGCCTACATCGAGCGGGTGCTGCCGTCACTCGGCGAGGACAGCGTCACCCTGCGTGCGCTCGGCGACGTCATCGACGTGATGCACGCCGAGCGTTTCGACGCCCCGCCCGTGGCGCGACTCAAGGGCTCGATGCGGATCCGGTCGCTGCTGTCCGCCGCGGCGCGCGGGCGGGTGCCCGACGCTCCGACGGAGTTCCGGGCCATGGTCGCGGGGCGCGCGGTGCGCCTCGACGCGCGCGTGCTCGACCGGGTCCGAGCACAGGTGCTGCGCCAGCACCAGCGCAACACCGCGACCTCCGTCGCCCAGGCCGCCCTCGGCGAGGCTGCGTGGTCGAGCCTCGGGGTGACGGGTGAGCGTGACGCCAAGGCCGAGTTCATGGACAAGTGGGAGGACCACCTCGACGTCGAGGCGTTCATGCAGCAGTGGTGGCCACAGGTCGACCCGCGCGAGGTGCTGCTGTGGCTGGCCGACGCGGAGCTGATGCGCCGTCACGCGCGCGGCTCGATCTCCGACGCCGACGGCGACCTGCTCTCCGCGTCGTTCGCGGTGGCACTCGAGACGGGCACGTGGTCGGTCGCCGACGTCGCCCTCGTCGACGACCTCGCGGGGCGGGTCGGCCCGGTCAAGGAGAAGGAAGCCGAGGAGCGCGGCTTCTACGAGATCGAGGAGTTCGACGACCTCACCCAGTACGGCGTCACCGAGGTGCAACCGGTCAGCAGTCCGGAGCGCGAGGACACATCGCACACCCGCTCGGCCGACCCCCGCGAGCGCCTGCTCGCCGGACGCATCGGCAAGCCCGACGACTATGCCCACGTGCTCGTCGACGAGGCGCAGGACCTCTCGCCGATGCAGTGGCGGATGATCGGCCTGCGGGGTCGCACCGCGTCGTGGACCGTCGTCGGCGACGCTGCCCAGGCGTCCTGGCCCGACCCCACGGAGGCCGCGGCAGCTCGTGAGGAGGCCTTCGGGCGGCAGGCGCGCCAGCTCTTCCACATGGACACCAACTACCGCAACGCCCGCGAGATCTTCGACTACGCCGCAGAGATCGTGCGCCGTGAGGTGCCGGACGCCGACATCCCGCAGGCGGTGCGCGAGACGGGCATCCACCCGGTCGAGGCGTCCCTCGGCGCCGACCCTGTCGCGGCGGTGAGCGCTGCCGTCGAGGAGCTGCTCGGGCAGGTCGACGGCTCGGTCGCCGTCATCACCCCGGCGACGTATGCCGCCCGGCTCGCTCCCCTCTCAGGGCTCGCTCACGAGGGCGTCCAGGGTCGCGTGCAGGTCGTCGGCCCGATGTCGACGAAGGGTCTGGAGTACGACGCGACCGTGGTCGTCGACCCGCGCGAGATCGTGCGCGAGTCACCCGGTGGGGTGCGTGTGCTCTATGTGGCACTGACCCGCGCCGCCCACCGGATGACGGTGCTGTCTCCGCTGCCCTGAGCCCTGGTGGAGCAAGGTAAAGACTTGTTCAAGGAATGCCGTGTTGGAGCGCATCCGGCCCTCTGGCGCGCGATGATGGTCAGGACGTCGACGGCAGTGCGAAACCACCCTCCCCGCCGGTCTATCCCCCCAGACCCAGTCGACGTCCGGCGCCGTCCCGCCCCCATGAGGACGCGCTCGGGCGAGGGACGAGACGCACCCCCCCAGCGTCTCGCCCCTCGCCCGCCCCTTTGCCCGCCTCGACCGGGACGCGGGCACTCGACCGTTCGTGAGTCGAGTGCCCGCGTCCTCACCGTCGAGTGCTCCGTTCTCGACGCTGGGATCAGTCGCGGGATCAGTGGCCGATGAGGGTGCGCACCCGGTCGGCGCCGACGGCGAGCAGGAGCGTCGGCAGCCGCGGGCCCGTGTCGCGGCTCACGAGCAGCCGATAGACGAGCACGAAGAAGGCTCGCTGCGCGGCCGAGAGCTCGGGGTCCTTGACCTTGGCCTCGGGGTCGACGCCGCGCTGGATCTTGGGCACGGCGTAGACGAGGTGGGTCAGGCCGTCGAGCGACCAGTGCCCGCTGAGGCCGTCGGCGAGCAGGCGCAGCGACTCACGCTGCGACTCCTCCAGCGAGCCGAGCAGCGCGGTGTCGGGCTCGGCGCGCACGATCGTGCGGTCCTCGGCCGGGACATAGCCGAGCATCCAGCGCTCGGCGCAGTCCAGGCGCGGCCGCAGGTCGTCGGTCGATCCGACCGGGTTGTCGGGATCGAGGTCGCTGAGGATGCGCACGGCCTGCTCCTCGTCGCCTTGGGTCACGTCGATGACGGAGGCGATGGTGCGGAAGGGCATCGGGCGCGGGGTGGCCGGCAGCACACGGGACGCCGTCGACGTCGCGCGCAGGTGCGCGGCGAGGTCGCCGGGCTGCGCGGAGCCGTCGGCGACCTTGCGGTTCAGCGCATCCCACTCGTCATAGAGCCGCTGCAGCTCAGGGCCGAAGGCGACGTCGAAGCTCTGGTTGGGCCGGCGACGGGCATAGAGCCAGCGCAGCACCGGCGCCTCCATGACCTCGAGGGCATCGGTCGGGATCGGCACCCCGCCCTTGCTCGAGCTCATCTTGGCCATGCCCGCGATGCCGACGAAGGCATACATCGGGCCGACGGGCCGCTCCCACCCGAAGATCGGCGCGAGGTCCTTGCCGACGACGAAGCTGCTGCCCGGGCTCTGGTGGTCGACCCCGGAGGGTTCGAAGACGACGTGCTCGCGGGCCCAGCGCATCGGCCAGTCCACCTTCCACACGAGCTTGCCGTTGGTGAAGGTGTCGAGGTCGACGGTCTCGGTGTGGGAGCACCTCGTGCAGTCGTAGGTGAGGTCGTGGCTGTCGTCGTCGTAGGCGGTGACGGTCGTGAAGTCGGTGCCGCAGACGGAGCAGAACGGCTTGAAGGGGTAGTAGCCGGCCTTGCCCTCGCTGCCGTCGTCCTCGGCCGCTGCGCCGGAGCCGCGCTCGGCCTCGGTCGCCGCCGCAGCCTGGTCCTCGGTCAGCTTGGCCCCCTTGCCGCCCCCCTGCTGGCGGCCCTTTCCGGTGGCCTTCTGGCGGGCGTTCTCGGCGGCCTCGAGCGTGCGGTACTGGTCGAGCACCTTGTCGATGGCGAAACGCTCGCGCATCGCCAGCAGCACCTGCTCACGGTAGGCGCCGGCCCGATACTGCTCGGTCTGGCTGATCTCGCGCACCTCGATGCCGGTGGCCTCCATGGCCTCGAGCAGCGGCGCCTTGAAGTGGTCGGCCCAGCTCGCGTGCGGTGACCCCGCGGGCGGTGGGACGGCAGTGAGCGGCTTCCCGATGTGTTGCTCCCACGAGTCGTCCACTCCCGCAAGGTTCTTGGGCACCCGTCGGAAGCGGTCGAAGTCGTCCCAGCTGAGGATGTGCTCACAGTCGATGCCGCGCCGCCTGAGCTCGTCGGCGACGAGGTGCGGCGTGATGAGCTCGCGGAAGTTGCCGAGGTGGATCGGCCCCGACGGGCTGATGCCCGACGCGCACACGATCGGGCCGTCCAACCCGCGATGCTGCGCCTCGGCGACGACCTCGTCGGCGAGACGGGTGACCCAGTCGAGCTCGACCTTCTGCTCGACGACGTTGTCAGTCATGACTGTCCTTCTGCTCCAAGCGCTTTGGGGTGATGGGGTATGCCGCTGAGCGAGGTCAGCCGGCCACCGCCGGCTTGAGCGGGTGGCGCTCGATGATCTCGTCGCGACCCGGTCCGACGCCGATCGCCGACACCCGCGCGCCGATGAGCTCCTCGACACGCAGCACGTAGGCCTGGGCGTTGGCGGGCAGCTCCTCGAACGAGCGGCAGGCGGTGATGTCCTCCCACCAGCCGGGCAGCTCCTCGTAGATCGGGGTCGCGTGGTGGAAGTCGGTCTGGTTGACCGGCATCTCGTCGTGGCGCACGCCGCCCACGTCGTAGGCGACGCAGACGGGCACCGTCTCGAGGCCGGTCAGCACGTCGAGCTTGGTGATGACGAAGTCGGTGACGCCGTTGATGCGCGTGGCGTAGCGGCCGACGACGGTGTCCATCCAGCCACAACGGCGCGGACGGCCGGTCGTCGTGCCGTACTCGGCTCCCGTCTTGCGCAGGAACTCGCCCGAGTCGTCGTGCAGCTCGGTGGGGAAGGGGCCCTCGCCGACGCGGGTCGTGTAGGCCTTGAGGATCGCGATGACGGAGTCGATGCGGGTCGGCGGCACGCCGGAGCCCGTGCAGGCACCGGCCGAGACGGCGTTGCTCGACGTGACGTAGGGGTAGGTGCCGTGGTCGACGTCGAGAAGCGTCGCCTGCCCGGCCTCGAAGAGGACCGTCTCTCCCCGGTCGAGCGCCTGACCGAGCACGAGGCTCGTGTCGGCGACCATGGGAGCGAGCCGGTCGGCATACGACAGCAGCTCGTCGACGACGTCGTCGACGGCGGAGGCTCGGGTGTTGTAGATCTTGGCAAGCACCTGGTTCTTGAACTCCAGCGCCGCCTCGACCTTCTGGCGCAGGATCGGCTCGTCGTAGAGGTCCTGGATGCGGATGCCGATGCGGTTCATCTTGTCGGCGTAGGTCGGGCCGATGCCGCGTCCCGTCGTGCCGATGCGCCGCTTGCCGAGGAAGCGCTCGGTCACCTTGTCGATGGTCCGGTTGTAGCTGGGGATGATGTGGGCGTTGGCACTCACGAGCAGCTTGCCGGTGTCGACGCCGCGTGCCTCGAGCCCGTCGAGCTCCTCGAAGAGGACCGCGAGATCGATGACGACGCCGTTGCCGATGACTGGGACGCAGTTCGGGCTGAGGATGCCGGAGGGCAGCAGGTGCAGCGCGTACTTCTCGCGCTTGCCGTCCTTCTCGATGACGACGGTGTGGCCGGCGTTGTTGCCGCCGTTGAACTTGACGACATAGTCGACGCTGCTGCCGAGCAGGTCGGTCGCCTTGCCCTTGCCCTCGTCACCCCATTGCGCTCCGACGAGCACGATTGCCGGCATCCCTCCGCCTTCCGTTCGCTGGGTCAGCCACCGGCAAGGTTATCGGTTCGTGACGCGTGCCCCCGACGCACATTGGAGCCGGGGATCCGTCCTGGGGCCGCCGACCCGGTCTCGGTCGGGCGACATGTCGTGGGGCCGAAGACGATCCGGGTGTCTCCACACCGGTCGCCGGGCTCAACCGCGTCTCAGCCAGCCCTGCGCACCGCTTCGGCCCGTCGCAGGGCCGCCTCGACCAAGGCCCGCACCCGCTCCGGCCGATGCACGTCGGCCCAGGTCAGGCGGACGACCTCCCAGCCCAGGGATCGGATGCGGTCCTCGCGGCGCTTCTCCTCCCACAGGTCCTGGCCCGACGCGTACTTCGACCGGCCGTCGAACTCGACGAGCACCCGCGTGCCGACGATCCCGAAGTCAGCGCGGTAGCCCAGGCCACCGGGCGTGAAGGGCTCCGTACGCGGGACGATGAACTGCGGCACGGTGCGGTAGCCCAGGTGGTGGAGCACCCACGCCGTGACCGTCTCGCCCGGTGACTCGTGCCGCGCCTCGCATCTCGTCAGGGCGGCCCGAACCCGCTCGATGCCCGGCCGCCGCCCGATGGCCTCGACCGCGAGCCGGAGCTGGTCCACCGTGACCCGGTGCTCGCGGAGAGCAGCATCGGCCGGCACGAGGAAGGCGCACGGGTCGCTGACACCGGCGAGGGCGACGGCCACGGCCGGATGCACCGCCCGCCCCGTCGACGGCAGACGTGCAGCCTCCTCACGCTCGAGTGCGGGCCGCACCACGAGGTCCGCCTTGCGATGCGCCTTGGCCCGGCTCGCGCCGGTCGGCCCCGTGCGCATGAGGTGCGCGACCGTCCAGTCTGGCTCGAACGTCGGCAACCCGAGCAGGAGCAGGGCTGAGGCGTCGCTCGCAACGGCGCGGCCGGCATACTGCTGCAGGAGCGCGGCGAGCCTCAGCCGGTGGCGGTCCGCCTCGTCCACGGGTGCGCGGGTGGCGAACCAGCCGTGGTGCAGCCGGTGGACCCGACCGTCGCGCATCAGGCGCCTCAGCTCGGCTCGGTCGATGCCGACGGCGAGGGCCCGCCCGAGCGGGAAGACGTCGTCCTGGGCGATGAGGGACAGCTGCATGGTCCAACGCTCGCCGCGGATCGCTCGCGGTGCGAGCCCTCCCCCACGCAGCTGTGGACAGCGGGCGTCGGCTCGCGTGGGGTGGGGACAACGGCTCGGTCGGGCGATCCGGCTCCGGTCGCCTGACAGACCACGGGACCGAAGCAGGACCGCCGCAGCCGGCACTGGACCCCCGTGCCAGCCGCGTCAGCGCGAGGCCAGCCAGCCCTCGAGGTATGCCGCGACGCCGTCCTCGCGGTGGTGGCCCGTGACGACCGCCGCCGCATCGAGTGCCGGGTCGACGGCGTTGGCCACCGCGACGGCCGTGCCTGCCACCTCGAACGCGGACACGTCGTTGTGGTTGTCGCCGAAGAAGACCGTGTCGGAGAGGTCGACATGCAGCTCTGCGGCGAGGGCCCGCAGCCCGTCGCCCTTGGAGCAGGCGGAGCTGGCGATCTCGAGGTAGGTGGGCTTGGACCGGTAGGTGACGAGACCCGCACGCCCGGCCAGCGCCGCCTCGAGCTGGTCGACCAGGCCCGGCTCCCCCATCGCCATCACCTTGTGCGGCGGCTGGGTGTCGACACGCCCGCTCGCGACGAAGTCGTGCGCCGACTCCGCACGCGGGTCGACGGCCGTGATCGCCGCCTCGCGCTCGGTCCACTCGTCGAGCGCCCAGGCGTACCAGTCGTCCCCCACGAAGAAGCTCGCGTGGAGGCCGAGACCCGAGCAGGCGGCATACGCGGCTCGGGCGTCATCGGGGAGGATCGGCACGTCGGTGACGACCGTGCGGTCGGCGCGCAGCACGAGCCCGCCGTTGTACGCGATGAGCGGGGTGGGCGCGACGCCGCAGAGGCGCTCGAGCCCCTCGAGCGAGGCCGGCATGCGCGAGCTGCACAGCACGAAGGTGTGGCCGGACTCCCGCACCGACCGGATGGCGGCGACGGTGCGGGAGGACAGGGTGCGACGGTGGTCGAGCAGGGTGCCGTCGACGTCGGAGCAGAAGAGCGTCATGAGGGCGGTATGCCGTCCGGCCGGGCCGACCTCAGAAGCCGAGCTCGCGTGCGCCCTCGACAGAGCTGTCCCGAAGGAACTGCGTGCAGCGGGCCTCCTCGTCGCTCTCGCCGATGGCGCGGGCCGCCCGGGCGAGCGCAGCGAGAGCGCGGAGGAAACCGCGGTTGGGCTCGTGCGACCACGGCACCGGGCCCTGTCCGCGCCAGCCCGACTTCCGCAGGGAGTCGAGGGAGCGGTGGTAGCCGGTGCGGGCGTAGGCGTAGGCCTCGACGTCGCGGTCACCGTCGGCGAGGGCGTCCTCGGCGAGCACCGCCCAGGCGAGCGAGCTCGCGGGGTAGGCGGCTGCCACCTGGACCGGGTCGACGCCGGCGGCGAGCTTCTCGGCTGCCGGGTCGACTGCGAGGCGGGTCTCGGGGATGCCGAGCAGGTTGTCGCTCACTGGTGGGTGCCCGCCGATCGCAGCGCGTCGCAGGCCTCGACGATGCGCACGGCCATGGCCTCCTCGGCAGCCTTGCCCCAGGCGCGCGGGTCGTACTGCTTCTTGTTGCCGACCTCGCCGTCGACCTTGAGCACGCCGGCGTAGTTGGAGATCATCCAGTCGGCGATCTTGCGAGTGAAGGCGTACTGCGTGTCGGTGTCGACGTTCATCTTGACGACGCCGAAGTCGACGGCCGCCGAGATCTCCTCGGGCAGCGAGCCCGAGCCGCCGTGGAAGACGAGGTCGAAGGGCCGCGCGTCGTCGGAGAGACCGAGCTCGTGGGCACCAGCCTGCTGGGCCTCGAGGAGGACCTCAGGCCGGAGCTTGACGTTGCCGGGCTTGTAGACGCCGTGCACGTTGCCGAAGGTGAGGGCCGTCAGGTAGCGGCCGTTCTCGCCGGAGCCGAGCGCCTGGATCGTCGCGATGGCGTCGGCCGGGGTGGAGTAGAGCTTGTCGTTGATCTCGTGGGCGACGCCGTCCTCCTCGCCGCCGACGACGCCGACCTCGATCTCGAGGATGACGTTGGCTGCCTTGGCGAGGGCGAGCAGCTCACGTGCGGTCTCGAGGTTCTCCTCGAGCGGCACGGCCGACCCGTCGAACATGTGCGACTGGAACCACGGGGTGCCGCCGGACTGCACGCGCTCGGTGCTCGCCGCGAGGAGCGGGCGGACGAAGCCGTCGAGCTTGTCCTTGGGGCAGTGGTCCGTGTGCAGGGCGATGTTGACGGGGTACTTCTTGGCCACCTCGTGGGCGAACGCCGCGAAGGCGAGCGACCCGCTCACCATGTTCTTGATGCTGGGGCCGGAGAGGTACTCGGCGCCACCGGTCGAGACCTGGATGATGCCGTCGGAGCCGGCGTCGGCGAAGCCCTTGAGGGCCGCGTTGAGCGTCTGGCTGCTCGAGACGTTGATGGCGGGATACGCGAAGGAGCCAGCCTTCGCGCGGTCGAGCATGTCGGCATACACCTCGGGGGTGGCGATGGGCATTGCTACTCCTGCAGTCGAATGAGCGGGTTCACGATCCGCCGTCGATCCTGCCACGTCCGCTGATCGGTGGGGCGGCAGTCCCACCAGCCGGTGAGCACCCGCTCAGAGCAGCCGGGCGACGAGCACCGCCGCCGCCCGCTGCTGCTCACCCTTCTTCCAGCCGCCCCCGTCGAACGTGGCCCACAGCAGGTGCGTCCCGCGACGCATCAGGACCACCTGGGCAGAGCTGGCGCCATACTCCGAAGGCACTGTCCCGACGAGCGCGCCCGCCCCCGCCGTCCCGTCGTCGCGGGCCTTGGCGCAGGTCCGGAACGACCGGTCCAGGTAGTCGCCGAGCCCTTTGGGGTCGCCCGGCGGCAGGTCCACGAGGCGGTAGGACACGACCTTGGTGCCGGGCGTGCTCTCGGGCGGCGCCGCCTTGTCCGCCTGCGGGGGCATCGCGAGGAGGAATCCGTCGACGGCTCGTTCTGCCCCGCTCGCCGTCACGAAGGCGCCGAACCCGAGCCCGGTCCACGGCAGCGCCTCGGTGCAGTAGGGCTCGGGAGGGAGCTCGCCGGGGCAGCGCACCGGGTCGCCGCCATCAGGCCCCTGAATCACCTCGAACGGCTCCGAGATGAGCCCTGCGGCCGCTCCAGGGAAGACGGCGTCACCGGGAACAGCCCCCAGCGCGCCATCGAGCGGCCGCCGGATCGTGCAGCGGGCCGCCTCCTCGATGGCCGTCATGCCTGGGTCAGGCTGGGCCGCCGGTGCGACTGATGGCCCGGGCGACGCCCCGGGCACGGGGACTCCGGAGGGGACTCCCACCGACTTCGACCCCAGTGCGTCGCTGCCGGCGGTGGTGACGGAGGCTCGACCAGTCGCGGACGAGGACTGGCTTGATGCGTCCGAGGTGCAGGCCGCCAGGCCGAGACACGCGGGAACGAGCGCGGCTGCGGCTGCCCGCCACCAGAGTGATGTCACGCCCCGCGTGCGGGTGGTCATCGGTGGAGTGTGGCACGGGGGATGCGGCGCGGGCCGCCATGGGGCCTCAGCTCGCCGCCGGCTCGAAGACGTAGGGGGTGGTCGTCGCCACCCGATGGAGGCCGAGACGGCGCAGGATCGGCTCGGAGTCGGGCGAGGCGTCGACCCGCACGAAGTCCTTGCCGCGGTCGAGGCCGAGCCGGGCGCGGTGCAGCAGGGTCGCGCGATAGAGGCCCTGGCCGCGCCACTCGGCGAGGGTCGAGCCGCCCCACAGGCCCGTGAAGCTGCTCTCGTCGTATTCGCTCCGAGCCGCGCACAGCACCGGACCGCCTTGCGACTCCTCGATGAGCACCACGTCCATGGCCCTCGGGTCACGCTGCCAGTTGGGCAGCAGCGACGCGGTGACCCACGACTGCTCCTTGCCCCAGACCGCCTCGAGCATCGTTTGGATCCGGGCGAAGTCGTCCTCGGTCTCGGCCGCCCGGACGGTCACGCCCTCGGGGAGCCTGATGTCCTGCGCCGCCAGGGGGGCCGCCTCACCGAGGATGAGCGCCTCGTCGTCCTCCTTGACGAAGCCGGCACGCAGCAGTCGCTCGCCGAGGTCGGCCGGCTCGTCGTAGTCGTAGGTCTTCCACTCGACCTGCTGCCCGCGCGCTGCGAAGAAGTCGCGCTGGCGGGCGATGACCGCGTCGTAGGCATCGGGGTCGGGGCCAAGCCCGTCGGGGCTCTCCACCATGTTCCACGGACCGCCGTCGACGTCGTACTCGCGCCGGATGAGGCCGTCGACCTCGATCGGCCGCTGCGCCGTGCCGAGCCCGATCCGTGCACGAGTCTCGTCGTGGAAGACGCGCAGCAGCTCCTCAGGGGTCATGGGCTGACACAACCAAAGCGGCGAGCGCGGCGCAACGGGTTTCATCCCTCGGGCCGGTCGGTGGCCGGACCGCGAGCGGGAGTGCTTCGTCATGGTGCGATGTGCGGTTCCGCTCGGGCCCGCCGTCGTGGTCGAATCGCCACGACATGAGCAACCGACCCGCCACTCTCAGCCCGCGCGCCGGGCGCGCCCTCGCGGACGCCGCGCCGACCCCCTTCTGGACCGACCGGCCCGAGCGCCCCGACCCCCGAGGGCCCCTGACCGGCCTCGCGACGCGCACCGACCTGCTCGTCGTGGGCGGGGGCTTCACCGGGCTCTGGGCCGCGATCCAGGCGAAGGAGGACGACCCCTCCCGCGACGTCGTCGTCATCGAGGCCGATCGCCTGGCCGACGGGGCCTCCGGCCGGAACGGCGGATTCGTCAGCCCGAGCCTCACTCACGGCCTGGCGCAGGGCCTCGGCTGCTGGCCCGACGAGATGGAGACGCTCGAGCGGCTCGCGGCCGAGAACTTCGCGGCCATCGGGGCGACGCTCGAGGCGCACGGCATCGACGCCGACTTCCACGTGCCCGGCGAGCTGACGCTTGCGCTGACGGAGCATCAGGTGCCCGCCGTGCGCGAGGCCTTCGAGCTGCATCGGGCCCACGGCTACCGGGTCGAGCTGCTCGATGCGGCGGGGGCGCGCGGCCGGGTGGACTCGCCGCTCTATCGCGCCGGACTGTTCGACCCCGAGGTCGGCCTGGTCGACCCCGCCCGTCTCGTCTGGGGCCTTGCGCGGGCAGCCGAGTCGTTGGGTGTCCGCATCCACGAGCACACGCGCGCCACAGGATTCGACACCGAGGGCGAGGGCGTCCGCGTCTCGCTCGAAGGTGGCAGCGTGCACGCCCGGCGCGTCGTCATCGGCACGAACGCGGCCCAGGGCGTGCTCAAGCGTCTCAGCGCCTGGGTGCTGCCCGTCTACGACCACGTGCTCATGACGGAGCCACTCACAGCGGCGCAGCTCGACGCCATCGGCTGGCAGGGGCGCGAGGGGCTGACCGATGCAGGCAACCAGTTCCACTACTACCGCAGGACGCTCGACGATCGCGTGCTCTTCGGCGGCTACGACGCGAACTACCACTTCCCGGGCCGCATCGACCCGGCACTCGAGCAGTCGGACGCCTCTCACGGGCTGCTGGCCGACCACTTCGTCGACATCTTCCCGCAGCTCGCGGACATCAGGTTCACCCATCGGTGGGCCGGGGTCATCGACACGACCTCACGGTTCACGCCGGTCTTCGGCACCGCCCTCGGCGGACGGATGGCCTACGCCGTCGGCTACACCGGGCTCGGGGTCGCCTCGACGCGCTTCGGCGCGCGGGTGGCTCTCGATCTGCTCGCTGGCAGCGACACCGAGGTGACGCGGTTGCAGATGGTGCGGCGCAAGCCGATCCCCTTCCCTCCCGAGCCGATCCGGTATGCCGCCGTGCGGGCGACCCGGTCATCGCTCGCTGCCGAGGACCGCACCGGCAAGCGCAACCTGTGGCTCAGGGCGCTCGACAGGATCGGCGTCGGCTTCGACTCCTGAGCCGGCCCGTCAGGACGGGAGCACTCGACCAGATTCTCGGTCGCGGGGGAGCGCGCGTCGGCCACAGGGGGAGTCATCCCGTCCGTGCGATGCCGCGCTTCGCGCCCGCTGCCACGCTGGGGGCATGTGCCGGTGGATGGTGTATTCAGGTGACCCGATCCTCGCCGAGGACCTCCTCTTCAAGCCGGAGCACTCGCTCATCGAGCAGAGCCTCCACTCGACGATGGGGGCGACGACGACGAACGGCGATGGCTTCGGGATCGGGTGGTACGGCCCCGGCCCCACCCCTGCCGTGTTCAAGAGCGTCGACCCGGCCTGGAACGACCGCAACCTGCGCGAGCTGGCCGCCCAGGTGAGCACCGGGCTGCTCTTCGCGCACGTTCGAGCATCGACGGGCACCCCCGTGCAGCGGAGCAACTGCCATCCCTTCCGCCACGACGACTGGCTGTGGATGCACAACGGTGCCGTCTTCGGCTTCCACGAGCTGAAGCGCGACCTCGTGTTCGCCGTGGACCCCTCGCTCTATCCCGACATCGAGGGGTCGACGGACTCCGAGGTGCTCTTCTTCCTCGCGCTGACCTTCGGACTCGAGGACGACCCCATCGGGGGGGTGGCCCGGGCCGTCGGCTTCGTCGAGGACCTCGCGGAGCGCAAGGGCGTGCAGCACCCGATCCAGGCGACGATCGCCACCACCGACGGCCGCTCGGTCTGGGCCTTCCGCTACTCGTCGCAGCACCAGAGCCGCACCCTCTTCCACTCGACCGCGGTCACCGAGCTGCGCAGGCTTCACCCGGAGGTCGAGGTGCTCCAGACCGTCGGCGACGACGCACGACTCGTCGTCTCTGAGCCGCTCCGTGACCTGCCGGGAGCCTGGCGCGAGGTGCCCGAGTCGTCGTGCGGCGTCATCCAGGAGGGCGAGGACGAGATCCGGCCGTTCGCGCCGGAGCGTCCGACCCACGTCGCCTGAGCGGCCGCTCACCTCAGGCGCAGCGCCCCTCCTCCCCCAGGGGGAGTCGAGGTGGCGCATCCTCTGCCTAGGCTGTCGGCATGCACGGGGGCCCACAGGCGCTGGTGGCGCGCGCACGCGACTACTTCGGCGTCGAGACGGACTGGGAGCGCGTGCCGGCCGACCCGGCCCGGGCGCGCCGCTCCGACGCGCTCCTCGCGCTGGCCTTCCTCGTCGCCGGCTCGCTCGGCGTCGAGCTGCTGCGCAGCATCGACGCCCTCGGCAACGTGCAGGACTCGTGGTTCTGGCCGCACGTCGCCGTGCTCGTCGGCACGGTGCCGCTCGCCTGGCGCCGCCGCTTCCCCCTCCTCGTCGCCGCCCTGCTCTCGCTCCACCTCTTGGCCTTCGGCGTGATGATGCCTGCGGTCGCGGTGTCGCTCCCCCTCCAGGCGGTCTACTTCGTGGCGCTGTTCACCGGTGTCGCCTGGGCCCGGGACCGCCGCCTCATGCTCGGCGTCGTCGCCGGGGTGCTCCTGCTCATGTTCGGGTGGCTGACGTGGCAGTTCGCCGTCGGCAGCGGCATCGAGCAGGCGCTGTCGTCGGACGGCCGCCCGATGCAGCGTCGGGGCCTCTTCTCCCCCACGAGCGCCTACGTCATCTACACGCTGCTCATCAACGTCGTCTACTTCGGCGGGGCGGTCATCGGCGGCCAGACCGCGTGGCGGTCTGCCTACCAACGGGATCGGCTGGCCGACCTGGCCCGCACGATCGACGAGCAGGCCACGACTCTGCAACGGCAGGCCGTCGTCGAGGAGCGGCTGCGCATCGCCCGCGAGCTGCACGACGTCGTCGCCCACCACGTGTCGGTGATCGGCATCCAGGCGGCGGCCGCACGGCGCGTGCTGCGCCGCGACCCCGACGTCGCCGAGCAGTCGCTGCGCTCGATCGAGACGTCATCGCGCGAGGCGGTGACCCAGATGCGCGGCCTGCTCGGCACGCTCCGCAGCGACGATGCTCCGGGAGACGAGACCCGCGCCCCCGAGCCCGGGCTGGCCGACGTGCCCCGCCTCGTGGAGTCGAGCTCGTCGGAGGGGCTGCTCGCCACCTGCCGCGTCGTCGAGGACGCCCCGGGCGCGGTCGGTGCGGTGCCCGGCCCCGTCGGCCTCTCGCTCTATCGCACGGTGCAGGAGGCACTGGCCAACGTCCGCCGCCACTCGACCGCGACCACGGCCAGCGTCGTCGTGCGGGTCGATCGCCGGCCGGAGCGCGGGTTCGCCCACGGCTACGCGGAGGTCGAGGTGATCGACGACGGCCGCCCCCGCTCGGGCACGTCCGGCACCGGCCTGGGACTCCTCGGCGTGCGCGAGCGGCTGGCGACCCACGGTGGGGTCAGCGAGATCGGTCCCCGCGTGACGGGCGGCTACCGCGTCCGCGTGCGGATGCCGCTGCCAGGGGGTCCCGCGTGACGTCTCCGAGCGAGTCGGGCGACGGGCTCGCGACCCGGCCCGGCGGCATACCGGCGCCTGCGACTGCGGACGAGGCGCACGCGGCGGGCGCGCGCACGACGGTGCTGCTCGTCGACGACCAACAGCTCGTGCGGTCGGGCTTCTCGCTCATCCTCTCGGTGGAGGACGACCTCGAGGTGGTCGGGGAGGCGGCTGACGGCGCCGAGGCCGTGCGGCTCGTGCGCGAGCTGCAGCCCGATGTCGTGCTCATGGACGTGCAGATGCCCGTCATGGACGGCATCGAGGCGACCCGCCGGATCGTCGGTGCAGGCCTGTCCAAGGTGCTCATCCTCACGACCTTCGACCGTGACGACTACGTCTTCGCCGGGCTCGCCGCGGGCGCGAGCGGCTTCCTGCTCAAGAACGCCGACGCCGAACACCTCATCGAGGCAGTGCGCGCCGTCGCGGGTGGGCACGCCCTCCTCGCGCCCGAGGTGACCCTGCGGGTCATCGCGCAGATGACGGCTGACGACCGAGCCGGTATGCCGTCCGGCGGGCTCCCCGACGACGCCGCTGCCTCGGGCGCCGGCCCAGGCGCGGCCACGGGCGCGGTCCACCCGCGGCTGTCCGAGCTGACGCCGCGAGAGCTGGAGGTGCTGGGGCTGGTCGGCCGGGGGCTGTCGAACGCCGAGATCGCCCGGCACCTCTTCCTCGGCGAGGCCACCGTGAAGACGCACCTGTCGAGCGTGCTGCGCAAGCTGGGGCTGCGCGACCGGGTGCAGGCGGTGGTGCTCGCCTACGAGGCGGGCCTCATCCTGCCGGGGGACGGCCCGGCTCCCCCTGCGGGCTGATCCGCGGGCACCCGGGCGCCGCCTAGCGTGGGTGGCATGGCAGATCACGGGGACCTGGACCAGATGACCAGAGCAGAGTGGGCCGATCTCGAGGTGCGCGAGCTGAGACGCGACTTCGGCGAGGTGAGGGCGGTCGACGGAGTCAGCTTCACGGTGCCGGCGGGCGCGCTCACGGGGTTCGTGGGCGGCAACGGCGCCGGCAAGACCACGACGATGCGGATGGTGATGGGCGTCCTGTCGATCACCGCGGGCGAGGTGCTGTGGGGAGGCCGTCCCATCACGCAGGCCGACCGCCGCCAGCTCGGCTACATGCCCGAGGAGCGCGGCCTCTATCCCAAGCAGCCCGTGCTCGACCAGCTCGTCTACCTCGGACGGCTCCGGGGCATGTCGACCGCCGCGGCGCGCTCCTCGGTGCTGAGCCACCTCGAGCGTCTCGGCCTGGCCGACCGAGCCCGCGACCATGTCGAGAAGCTCTCGCTCGGCAACCAGCAGCGGGTCCAGATCATCGCCGCGGTGATGGGCCGCCCCCGGGGTCTCGTGCTCGACGAGCCGTTCAGCGGACTCGACCCGCAGGCGGTCGACAGCATGGCCGACCTGCTGCGCGAGCACACGGCGCAGGGCGTGCCGGTGCTCTTCTCCTCGCACCAGCTCGACCTCGTCGAACGGCTGTGCGAGCACCTGGTCGTGCTCGCCCGGGGCAAGGTCGTCGCCACCGGCACTCCCGACGACCTGCGCTCGACGTCGGTGGCGCGCCACCGGCTGGTCCTGTCCGGCGACGCCGGATGGGTGCGCGACATCGGTGGTGTGCACGCGGTCGACGTCGACGGTTCGAGCGCGCTGCTCGAGATCCTGAGCCCCGGAGCGGAGCGGGACCTGCTCACCGAGGCGCTGCGCCGCGGCGAGGTCCGCGAGTTCTCTCCCCAGCGGCCGACCCTGGCCCAGATCTACCGTGAGGTGACGGCATGACCACGACCCAGCCCACCCCGCCGACCCGACTGCCGCGACAGCAACCACCGCGGCCGGCCGACGACCCGCACACCGTCGACCCGGATGCCTCGCGCTCCGACACCCCGCCGTGGCTCATCGTCGCCACCCGAGAGATCGTCGTGCGCGCCACCAACCGCGCCTTCATCATCTCGACCCTGCTCACGCTCGTGCTCATCGCCGGCTTCGGCGCGTTCTCGCTGTGGCAGAGCAGCCGCACGACGACCTACACCGTCGCCGTGAGCGCACCGGAGGGCGAGCGACTCGTCAGCGACGCGGCCGCGACGGCCCGACAGTCCGACGACACGGTGGCCATCGAGGCCCGGACCGTGACGGGTGAGGCCGCCGCCCGGGCCCTCGTCGAGGGCGGCGACGCCGCAGCCTGGCTGCACACAGGTGGCGACGGGTGGACCCTCACGTCGGCCGACGAGGTGCCGCTGAGCCTCCGGACGGCCGTGGAGTCGTCGGTGCGATCCGCTGCCCTCGAGTCCAACGCCGCCTCGGCAGGCACGAGCGTCGAGGCCCTCGAGCGGGGCACCACGGTCGCCGTCGCCCGCTTCGACGGGCAGACCATCGACACCGGCTTCGTCCGAGTGGCCACCGTGGCCTTCGCTCTGCTCTTCTTCATGGCCGCCATGATGTTCGGCCAGCAGATCGCCGCGAGTGTCGTGGAGGAGAAGCAGTCGCGGCTGGTCGAGATCATCGCGACGGCGATCTCCTTGCGACACCTGCTGGCCGGCAAGGTCGGTGGCAACTCCGTCATCGCCCTCGGGCAGGTGGTCCTCTTCGCAGCGGTTGGCCTCGTCGCGGTGTCCTTCTCCGAGTGGTCGATGCTCCTGCCTGCGCTCTCCACGGCCGTCGTCTGGTTCGTGCTCTATTTCATCGTCGGGTTCTTCGCGCTCGCCTGCCTCTTCGCGGTCGCTGGGGCGCTCGCGTCCCGCATGGAGGACCTGCAGAGCACGACGGCCCCGCTGACAACGGCGCTCATGCTCGTCTACTTCGCGAGCTTCGGCTTGTCCGGCACCGCCGCCGTCATCGCGTCCTACGTGCCGATCGCCTCCGTCGTCTCGATGCCGGCGCGCATCCTCGCCGGTGAGACCGCGTGGTGGGAGCCGATCCTGTCGCTCGGCATCATGGCCGCCTTCGCGGCGGTGACCGTCGTCATCGGCGAGCGGATCTATCGCCGCTCGTTGCTCCAGACGCGAGGCCGGCTCTCCTGGCGCGAGGCGTACACGACGCCGGAGTGAGGGGGCCGACCGCCGACCGCGGCAGAGGTGATCCCGCCACCCACGTCAGGTGAGGGACCACCGCCGCCGCGACCATTCCTTGACCGGCTCCTACCGAGTCATGACCAACTTCTCGACAACGGGTGACCCTCGCCAACCTACGTTTCGTTGAGTCACCCACCACGAGAGAGTGACCCGACACCCAGGAGCGTCTCCATGCATCTCACCAAGACCCGAACCCTGTCGATCGCCGTCGCCGCCACCTTCGCGGCCGGTCTGGCCGCCACGAGCGCGAGCGCCGCGCCCGTCTCCGGCGACGTGCCGACGTTCCAGGAGTTCGCGGCCAGCACCTACCAGGACGAGGGCGGTGTCTACGTCGTCAACGGCGACGAGCCCGAGAGCAGCATCGGTGGCCTGCGCCAGTTCTACGACTCCATGGTGAGCACGCCCAAGCACGTCGACCCGGACTCACTCATCGTCAACGTCGTCAGCGGCAAGGACGACAAGTGGTCGGCGACGCAGGTCGCCAACCTCACCTACTGCGTCAGCACGAGGTTCGGTGCCGACTACACCCGCGTCGTGCAGGCCATGGCGGCCGGCGCCGGGCAGTGGGAGGCCGCGTCGTCCAAGATCAACTACACCTACGTGTCGAGCCAGGACGGCAGCTGCACCACCCGCAACAGCTCGGTCGTCTTCTCCGTCGAGCCCACCAAGACGACGCAGTACATCGCGCGCGCCTTCTTCCCGAGCACGGCGAAGTCGGGGCGCAACATCCTCGTCAACGCCAAGTCCCTCTACAACTCCGGCTCCTGGACTCCGTCGAACATCCTGGCCCACGAGCTCGGCCACACCCTCGGCTTCCGCCACGAGCACACCCGCCCCGAGGCCGGCACCTGCTTCGAGGACAACAACTGGCGTCCGCTGACCCCGTACGACTCGTCGTCGATCATGCACTACCCGCAGTGCAACGGGACGTCGAGCAACCTGTCGATGACCGACCAGGACCGCACGGGAGTGCGCGCCCTCTACGGCAGCTGACTCACCCGCCACGCAACCGGGTCGAGGTGACCCCGGCACCCACGTCGGGTGCAGGATCACCTCGGCCCGGGGGTGCCGAGCGGCCCGGGCAGGGGCTGCGGTGGCGGCGGGCCGACGTAGCGGGCCGCCGGGCGGATGATCTTCGGGTCACGGGCCTGCTCGAGCACGTTGGCACCCCACCCGACGACGCGCGCCACGCAGAAGGTCGGCGTGAACATGCTGGGGTGCAGGCCGGCGAGCTTCATCACGACACCCGCATAGAACTCCACGTTGGCGTGCAGCTCACGGCCGGGCTTCAGCTCGGCCAAGGTCTGCTCCACGGCGTGCTCGACGCCGACGGCCAGGTCGACGAGTGGGTCATCCCAGCCCCGGGCCAGGCCCTTGAGCATCTCCGAGCGCGGGTCGAGGGTGCGATAGACCGCGTGCCCGAAGCCCATGATGCGGTCGCCGGCCTCGACCCTCTGCCGCACCCAGCCGGCGGCCCGGTCCAGCGACCCGATCTCGTCGAGGGCCTCGAGGGCCCGGCTCGGGGCGCCGCCGTGCCGCGGTCCGGAGAAGGAGCCGATC
Source organism: uncultured Actinomycetota bacterium (assembly GCA_963697735.1). Classification (GTDB taxonomy): domain Bacteria; phylum Actinomycetota; class Actinomycetes; order Actinomycetales; family Dermatophilaceae; genus Humibacillus. Next base: position 110,480 of record CAVOOZ010000003.1, read on the forward strand.
GCTCCGACGAGACAGGCCGCGAGATCGGCTCCGGTGCTCGCGATGACGCGAGCGGTGAAGGTCGAGGCGTTGAAGCCGTGGTCCATCGTCGCCACGAGGTAGCTCTCGACGGCGCGGGCCTCGTGCTCGCCCGGCACCTCACCGGTCACCATGCGCAGGTAGTCGACGGCGTGGCCGAGGGACGGATCGGCGGCCAGCGGTTCGAGTCCGCGCTGGAGACGGTGGGCGGCGGCGAGGACCGTCGGTGTCACGGCAATGGCGCTGAGCACTGCCTCGTGGCGCTCCTGCTCGCCCGCGTCGTAGAGCGGCCGGAGGTCGGCGATGCCGCCCCACGCCGAGAGCGCGGTGCGGAGCACCTGCAACGAGTCGCTCGTCGTGCGGCAGATCTCCGGCAGGAGCGCGGCGAGCCGCGGAGGCAGGGAGCGCCGACTCCCCAGCTCGCTGCGGAACGTGGCGAGCTCGTCAGTGTCGGGAAGGTGGCCGACGAGGAGCAGGTGCGTGGCCTCCTCGAAGGAGACCCGCTCGGCCAGGTCGACGGCAGAGTACTGGCGGTAGTGGTAGAAACCCTCGTCGCCGCGCACGTCCCCGAGGGCGGTCTCGGTGACGACGACCTTGGCCAGGCCGGGCGGCACGTTGATGAGGCCGTCGGACGGGGACGTGGACGCCGTGGTGCGTGGTGCTGACGTGGTGGACATGGCGTGCTCCTTTCGGTTGACTCCTCACTGTCAGCGATATTGATCAACATCGTCAATGTTGATCGCCTCAACGTTGACCCGATCAACACGGAGGCCCGATGACCCCCACGCCCCAGGGCTGGATCACGACGACCGAAGCCGCGCAACGACTCGGGGTCAAACGCGCGACGCTCTATGCCTACGTCAGTCGTGGCCTCCTGCAGAGCCAGCGCCGGCCGGGCCAGCAGGAGAGCCTCTTCGACCGGGCCCAGATCGACGCCCTTGCCTCCACGTCGCGCCCGTCCGGCTCGCCGCAGCCGGTGCTGCGCTTCCGCAGCATCGCGACCGCCGTCAGCACCCAGCTCGACGGCGACCTGCTCTATCGGGGCGTGCCCCTCATCGACGTGATCGCCATGGACTCCGTCGAGCACGCTGCGGAGCTCGTCGTGGGATCGCCTGCACCACCATCGATCTCGCATGTCGGCATCGACGTGAGCCCGGCATCGACCACTGCCCTTCCCCGCAGCCTGCGCCCCCTCACCACCGGCATCGCCCGACTCCCCCTCGAGCGGCGCCTGCCCGTGGCGGTGCAGCTGCTCGCCGTGGCCGACCCCCTCGCCGGCGACATCGACCCCGACCGGGTGCGCGCGACTGCTCTGACCCTGGTGCCCGCGGCGCTGGCACTGGCTGCGGGCACTGCCCCGGCCCCACGGCATACCCCCGGGCCCGCAGACCTCGCCCGAGACCTGCTGCGCGCCCTCGGCGGACGGGACGGGTCCCCGGTCGAGCTCGCGCTGGCGCGCGTGCTGATCGTCGCGCTCCTCGACCACGGCCTCACGGCGTCCACCGTCGCCGCCCGCGTCGCTGCCTCCACGCGGGCGGGGCTGCACGACTGCCTCGCGGCCGCGTATGCCGCCATGTCGGGGCCGCTCCACGGCGCGGCCCCGATCGCCGCCCACGCGCTGCTGGCACCTGGACTCGACCCCGCCGCGGCCGTCGGACGGATGGTGCGCGACCACCGCACCGTCGCCGGCTTCGGCCACTTCCTCTATCCCGGCGGCGACCCCCGCGCGGACGTCGTGCTCGAGGCCGTGTGGCGGCTGCCCGGCACGCGGCCGCTGAGGCGTCGGGTCGGGGCCCTGTCTCGCCTCGTCGCCGAGCGCACGGGGGCGCTGCCCAACATCGACCTCGCGAGCGCCGCAGCGCTGCACGCGCTCGACCTGCCGGCCGAGGCGGGCGAGGTCGTCTTCCAGGCCGCGCGGTCCTTCGGCGTCGCCGCGCACGTCGTCGAGGAGTATGCGGAGGAGCCGTTGCGCTGGCGCGGCCGCGACCCGATCACGTGACCCACCCCTGTGGTTGCGGAGTCAGGGTGTGCGTCAGGGGTGCTGGTCGAACACGTGGCGTCGCACCCAGGCGTGCATGGCGATCGCCGCGGCGGCCCCTGCATTGATCGAGCGCGTCGAGCCGAACTGCTCGATGTGGAGCACGACGTCACACTGCACCCGCATCGCCTCCGACAGTCCGGGACCCTCCTGGCCGAAGACGAGCACGCAGGCGCGCGGCAGGTCGTGGGTCTCGAGCGGCAGCGACCCCGGCAGGTTGTCGATGCCGACGAGCACGAGCCCCTCGGCGTGCGCCCAGGTCGCGAGCGCCGCGGCATCGGAGTGATGGTGCTCGTGCTGGTAGCGGTCGGTCACCATGGCTCCGCGACGGTTCCACCGCCGCTTGCCGACGATGTGGAAGGCCCGTGCGCCCATCGCGTTGGCCGTGCGGATGACCGAACCGATGTTGAAGTCGTGACCCCAGTTCTCGACCGCGACGTGGAACTCGTGCCGCCTGGTGTCAAGGTCGGCGACGATCGCCTCGTGCCGCCAGTAGCGGTAGGCGTCGACGACGTTGCGCCGATCTCCCTCGCGCAGCAGGTCGGGGTCCCAGTGCCCACCCGTCGGCCAGAGCCCCACCCACGGCCCGACGCCCACCTCCACATCGGATCGAGCGGCCGTCTCACCCCGTTCGTGCGATGCCACCGCGCCTCCCTCCGGTCCACGCTTGGTCCCAACGTCGGACTGCCCGGAAGACTAGCGACCGGGTCGCGAGCCCGGGCGACGGCCCAGGCCGCACCGACGCGTGGGTGACAGGAGACCAGCCATGCGAGCCACGACCCGCCTGACCCAGACGACCCAGACGACCCGTCCGACCCGTCCGACGCGTGCCGGCAGGCCGACATGAGCACCGCGGGGACCGTCATCCTGCTGGTGCTGCTGGTGCCGATCCTCGGCATCCTCGGCTGGATGGTGGTCGTGGCCTCGGTCATCAAGGTGCCCTCCGGCGCGCTCGGGCTGGTGCTCAAGAATGGCAAGGCGACCGACAATGCCCTGGCCCCCGGCCGGCACTGGGTGCCGCTCCTGCGCAAGACGATGGTCGTCGAGTACCCCTCCACCGAGCTCGCCTACCGAGCCGGCGAGGACGCCTCGTCGGCGGTGTCGGAGCTCGACCGGACCGGTCCGAGCCTCAGCTGCGCCCTCGGCGACCGCGCCATGGTCGACGTCGCCTACACGGTGCGCTACGCGATCATCCACGAGCAGCTGCGCACGGTGCACGAGCGCTTCGGGCCTCAGGGCATCAACGGGCTCGTCCGTGACGAGAGCGGTCGCGCGATCAGCAGAGCGCTCAGCGACCCCGCCATCACCGTCGAGAGCCTCTTCGGCAGTGCCCGGAGCGACACCGAGGCGCGCCTCCAGGAGGCCGTCACGGCGGCCCTGGCCGAGCACGGCATCCGCGTCGCCGGCTTCGTGCTGGGCCCCGTCGACCTCGGCCGCACCGGAGAGGTCATCCAGGCCACGGTGCGAGCCGGCTTCGAGCGCACGCTCGAGGAGGCCGAGGCGGCCACCCGGCTGGCCCGCGCGCAGAACGACGGCGAGCTCGAGCAGCAGATCACGAGCCTGCGTGAGGGTGCGTGGCGCTATCGCGAGACGGACCTCTGGCGCGAGCTCGTGCAGCGCTCCGACGGCGTGCAGGTCGCGCGTCGCCCCGGGGCCGCCCCCGGTCGACTGGGTCTCACGGTCCGTGACGACCCCGCCGGCGCCGACCCGAATGTCACCGACCCCGGCGTCACCGAGCCGCAATGAACCACCACAGCTCAGGCTTCAACCGGCTGATCGAGATGGTCGCCGTGGTCGTGCTGGGCCTGGCCACGGTGGGCACCGCCTGGTGCGGCTACCAGGCGGCGCAGTGGAACGGGGTCCAGAGCGCCGCGACGAGCGCGTCGACCGACGCGCGGGTCGAGGCCAGCCGGCTCTTCGGGCTCGCCACGCAGAAAGCCTCCTACGACAGCAGCATGATCGTGCAGTACGCCCAAGCGGTGCAGGCCGGCAACTCCGCGCTCGTGGCTTTCTATCGAGCCACACTCATCCGCGAGGAGATGCTGCCCGTCATCGACCGGTGGGAGGCTGAGATCAAAACCGGCGGCACACCGACGCGGCTCATCGAGGACGCCTCCTACGTCGACGCCCAGCTCGGGCCCTACCGAGCCCAGACAGCGAAGGCGGACGCCGCGACGAAGGTCGCCCTGCAGGCCGGGGAGAACTCGCACGACTACATCATCAACACGATCCTGCTCGCGGTCGCGCTCTTCTTCTCCGGCGTCATGACGAGCTTCTCCTTCGTGCCCGCCAGGGTCCTGCTCGTCGTGGCCGCGATCGCGACCGTGGCCGTCGCCGCGGCCAACCTCGCCGACCTGCCGGTCGCCTGACGTCCCGACCTGCCGTCCGGGCACCCAGCCGACGATTCCAGCGGGACCCGCCTCACGGCATACCCTGTTCGGCATGAATGCACTCGCCGCCCTTCCGGCCGCCGTCCCGTCACTAGGACCCGACTGGATGGACCCCGCCTACCTGCTCGAGCAGTACGGCGCTGCCTTCTTCTGGATCGCGATCGCGATCGTCTTCATCGAGTGCGGCCTCCTCTTCCCGATCCTGCCCGGCGACTCGTTGCTCTTCGCCGTCGGGCTGTTCATCGCGACCGGCCAGATCCACGTCAACCTCGGTCGTCGCGATCGTGGCGCTGTGCGTCGCCGCCTTCCTCGGCAACGTCGTGGGCTACGAGATCGGCCGGGCCATCGGCACACCGCTCTACGAGCGCGACGGGCGCATCCTCAAGAAGAAGTACTTCGACCAGACGACCCTCTTCTTCGACAAGCACGGCAACAAGGCCCTCGTCATCGGCCGCTTCGTGCCGATCGTGCGCACCTTCATCACGGTCGTCGCCGGCGTCAGCCGGATGGACCGTCGGCGCTTCTTCACCTGGAGCGCGGTCGGGGCCGTCCTGTGGGTCACCAGCCTGACCCTGCTCGGCTACTTCCTCGGGGCGGCGTTCCCGTGGCTGTCGGACAAGCTCGAGGTGGCCGTGCTGCTCATCGTCGCCGTCTCGGTCCTGCCGATGCTCTACGAGTACCTCAAGCACCGTCGTCAAGCGAACGCGATCGTCGAGGAGTTCGGCGAGGCCACCGAGGACATCATCGACCCGGCCGAGGGCGCCGACGTCGTGGACCCGGCCCGCGGCGAGCGGCGCTGACCGTCCGCCAAGGCACGCCCTGCGCAAAGGGCCCGATCCCTCGCGGATCGGGCCTTTGCCGTATGCCGCCCGCTCGGCTTTGGCGAGAAGGGCAACCTCGGGGCGCACCCCGGCGCACCCCGGCGCACACGGGAGGGGCAGGGACGCGCGGGTGACGCGCACCGAGGTGCGGGGGGACCGAGGTCAGGATGAGCCAGCTGACGACTCCCGGAGGACCAGCGACGGGCGACCTCTGGACTGTCCCACTGCTCGGCGGGGCGACGATCCAGGAGGTCGGTGACAGCCTCGACGGCGACCTGCTCGGGGCGGACCCGAAGGGAGCCGGACGCGCCGCGGGCACCTGCTGCGCCGGTGCGAGGGGAGGCCTACGGGTTCGGGGTGCCCGAGTCGGTGCTCGGGTCGGGAGCGCCCGCACTCGGCGCCTGCGCCTGCGGCAGCGCGCCGGGGGCACCTCCGGGCTGGGTCGAGGCGCCGCCCACGGCCCCCGGCTGGGTCGAAGGAGCGATGGTCTGGGCGGCGCCACCGGGAGCGTTGCCGCCGAAGGAGATGGTGGGGGCGACCGCCTCGGTGGCGGGTGTCTCGAAGTACTCGGCCCGCTGCACCTTGGCGATGCCTGCGACGATGTTGGACGGCACGCTCTCGACCTTCGTGTTGAGGTCGCGCACGAGGGCGTTGTAGTAGCGGCGCGAGCTCGCGATGCGGTCCTCGGTGCTCGACAGCTCCTGCTGCAGGGCGAGGAAGTTCTGGTTGGCCTTGAGGTCCGGGTAGGCCTCGGCGACGGCCATCAGGCGGCCGAGGGCCTGGCTCAGCTGGCCCTCGGACTGGGCTGCGACCGCCGGCGTCGAGGCACCGCTCATCGCCGCCGACCGGGCCTGCATGACCTCCTCGAGCGTGCCGCGCTCGTGCGAGGCGTAGCCCTTCACGGTCTCGACGAGGTTGGGGATGAGGTCGTGGCGGCGCTTCAGCTCGACGTCGATCTGGCGCCAGCCCTCCTCGACCCGGTTGCGCAGGCCGATGAGGCCGTTGTACATGACGACCCCGACGACCGCGGCGAGCACGACGAGGCCGAGCAGGATCCAGACGATGAGCATGCGATCTCCCGAGGGATGAGGGTGCGGCCACCGTGGCCGTCGAGCCCGATCCTACTGGCGCGGTGCGCCCCCCGACGGCTGTCGCCACGTCGTCCTAGGCTGGCGCCATGAGCAGGTGTCGCTTCACGGCCGAGCTCTGGCGCTGGGAGGCCCAGGGGGCCTGGTTCTTCGTCACCGTGCCGGCGCGCGAGTCAGCCGTCATCCGCGAGCGGCCTCGACCGCCGCGCGGCTTCGGCTCGGTGCGGGTGAAGGCGACCATCGGGTCGACGACGTGGTCGACGTCCGTCTTCCCCGACAGCACGCGCGGCGCCTATGTCCTGCCCGTCAAGAAGGCGGTGCGGCGCGCCGAGGACCTCGAGGAGGGCGACGATGCCGCAGTCCTCCTGGAAGTCCTCGAGTAGCCGTCAGTCACGCCATCGGTGCGAGCGCTCGTGGGCACCGTCGTCGGGGTGCCCGGCTGCCCGACGAGGTCGAGCGCATCACAGCTCAGGCGAGCCCGAGCTCCTCGAGCGAGTAGGCGTGGAGGTAGTCGACCCCGGCCTCGGAGCTGATCCGCTCCCCCGCCCCGGTGGCCCGGTCGGCGATGGTCGCCACGGCCACGACGGTCGCGCCGTCCTCGCGCGCCGCCTCGACGGCGGCGAGGGGCGAGGCTCCAGTCGTCGTCGTGTCCTCGACGACGAGCACCCGGCGGCCGGTGATCGACGGGCCCTCGATGCGCTGCTGGAGCCCGTGGGCCTTGCCGGCCTTGCGCACGACGAAGGCGTCGAGCCGCTCACCGCCGGCCGCCGCGGCATGGAGCATCGACGTCGCGACGGGGTCGGCGCCGAGGGTGAGCCCGCCCACGGCGTCATAGGAGAGGTGCTTGGTCAGGTCGCGCATGACGACACCGACGAGCGGTGCGGCCTCCCCGTCGAGCGTGATGCGGCGCAGGTCGACGTAGTAGTCGGCCTCCTTGCCGGAACTCAGGGTGACGCGACCGTGGACGATCGCCTTCTCCCGGATGATCTCGAGCAGGCGGGCTCGGGCGGACTCGACGTCAGGGGTCACGGCGTTCACGCCCCGATGGTATGCCGTGTGCTCGAGGCGGCTGGGCAGCACACCTCACCGTCCGGCGGAGGCACGCAGCCGGCGCCGGAGCAACGGGCGGGGAGCGACCCGGAGCAGCGCGGCGATCGCCTTGTACTGCGCCCCGGGCACCGAGACGACGCGCCCGCGATCGACGTCGTCGAGGCAGTCGCGCACGAGGCGCTGGGCATCGAGCCACAGGAAGGCGGGGCCTGGCGTGCCGATGCCTGCTCGCTGCTGGAACTCCGTCCTCGTGAAGCCGGGGCAAAGGGCCGTTGCCGTCACTCCCTTGCCCGCGAGCTCGCTCGACAGTCCTTCGGTGAAGACGGTCACCCACGACTTCGCCGCTGAGTAGGTGCCGGAGGCGAGCCAGCCCGCGACCGACGAGACGTTGATGATGGACCCGCTGCCTCGCGCGGCCATGGCCCGGGCGGAAGCGTGCGAGAGCACGAGGACGGCCCGGGTGAGCACGTCGAACATGCGCTCCTCGTCGGCCACGTCGTTGCGCAGGAAGCTGCCCTTGAGTCCGTAGCCAGCGTTGTTGACCAGGACGGCGACGGGGCGGGCCTCGTCGGAGAGACGCTCGGCGACGCGGCCCAGCGCCACCCGGTCCGAGAGGTCGGCGACGAGCACCTCGACCCGCACTCCGTGGGAGGCCGTGAGCTCGGTCGCGAGCTCCTCGAGGCGGGCGGCATCCCGGGCGACGACGACGAGGTCGTGGCCGCGGACTGCCAGCTCGCGGGCGAACTCTCGGCCGATGCCGGCACTCGCCCCGGTGACGAGGGCCGTGGGGCGGGAGGTGACGGTGTCGGGGGTCTGCATGGCTTCACCCTAGGAGGCCAGGGCGACGGCGGCGTCTCCCCTCCCGTCACAGTCGCCCAGCGCGGGTTGGTGCACACCTGGCGAGAACGCGTTGAGTCTGAATCAAGCTGTGGATAAACAGGTTTCGGGCGCCGCGTGGGCCGTCTGGTCCGAGCCCGACGCCGAGTACCTCGATCTGCGCCGTCGGCCATGCGGCGCAGGCGGTTTTCACGGACTCGATCGCTGGTCTCGATGCGGCAGCCATGTCGTCGGCCTGGCGGCTCGAGTGTCGTTCGCGGCAGGGAGATTGGGTCGAGGCTCGCGGTCGGCGGCGGGAGCGCGAGGTGCGTTATCGGATTCGTTCCGAGTCAGGATCGCGAGGCGGTCGGCGCCGTCCGGGTCCGGCTAGGGCGTGGAACGTCGTTGACCGTGGCCGCTGAGTCGCGTCACCGTCGTCCGGGACGGGCGTTGCAGGACCCGAGCGTCTCGTCGGTGCGCGGTCGACCACGCGACGGCAGCACAGCTCGTTGGCCGGGTCGATGGTCCTACCCGCGGTGACGCCGCTCGGTCCTCGAGCCGTAGCCGCTGACGGTCACCGACCCGCGCGAGCTACCCGACAGCTGGAGCGCTTGCCGATCAGCGCCGTCGCCCGCGAGGTTCTGGCAGGTGTGCGATGCACGCTGTCCTTTTCGGCCGGGGTGAAGCCCGTGCACTCGCCGACGCTCGCGAGGGGCGCAGTACCGGCCTCAGTGCTCACAGCTGACAGTCCCGCCGGGACCGCCCGAAATGGTGTACGTGACGCTGAGCGTTCCGGCCTTGCTAGGTCGCCCGAGCCGCTGCGTGAGCACGACGAGGTTCGGGTAGTCGAGTGTTCGCGGGAACGGTGAATGAGGCTGAGGCCGAGGTTGAGGCAAGCCGGTCGAGGTTGATGATCCGCAGATCGCCCGAGGGACGCCGTTCAAAGTCATTTCGAAGGATCGAGACGACGACGGGACGCCAATGGATTGTGGGCGCTGAAGCCGAGGGCGTAGCCGCTTGTACAGATTCTGTGAGTTGCCGGGCAGCTTGCACGCGGCCCCGTTGCCGGAGAGGATCGGGCTTTCGGATGCCGCGCATGCGGGTGCCGAAGCGGCAGCAACAATCACGGGCACGGCCCATTGCATGCCCTTGGCGATGGTGCGACGTCTGATGACGTCCCAGGGGCTCGCCCTTCGGGGGCTCGTTCATCCGGCGCCGCCTTTCCCATGCGGGTATTGCTTCGCTGGGAGCATAGTCGACGGCTCCGAGCGCTGGGAAGGATAGTGCCTATGTGGCGGCGCGCGTCCACATGGGCGCAGTGAGCCCGCCGACTGCTGTGCGGCCGTGGGGTCCGGTGGTGGCGCACCCCCATGCCACCTCGTGGGCGAGGGCCTGCGCCATCGCCTTGCCCAGCAATCTCCGATGCGCCTGCGTCCGTGGCGGATTCGTTGCTGATGTCGGCGTAGGCCGCGAACTTTCGTGGTGGCGACGCGACCGGGCTCGCGCAGACCCAGGGGGCCGGCGAGCCCGAGAACCAGCCGAACGGCCGACAGCACGACACGGACCGGCCCCACGCCCGCGGCCCTGACGCAGGATGCCCAGCGACCGCCTACCACGGCGCGTCGTCGGTCGAGCCGCAGCAACCGTTCCTGACGTGAGTGATCTAAGGTGGCCGACTGTGCGCATCGCCACGTGGAACGTCAACTCGATCCGGTCCCGCATCGACCGGGTCGCTGCCTGGCTCGAGCGCAACGAGGTCGACGCGATCGCGATCCAGGAGACGAAGGCCCGGGAGGACCAGTTCCCGTTCGACCGCTTCGAGGCGCTCGGCTACGAGGTGGCCCACCACGGCCTCAACCAGTGGAACGGCGTCGCCATCGCCTCTCGCGTGGGCCTGTCCGACGTGCAGGTCGGCTTCGACGCGATGCCGGGTTGGGGCGAGCCCGCGGCTAGCGAGGCGCGGGCCATCGGCGCCATCTGCGGGGGCGTGCGGCTGTGGTCGCTCTACATCCCCAACGGCCGCTCTCTCGAGGACCCGCACCTCACCTACAAGCTCGAGTGGCTGGCCGCACTCGCGGCGTCCGCCCGCACCTGGCTCGCCGACGACCCCGCCGCGCAGATCGCACTGCTCGGCGACTGGAACATCGCGCCGACCGACGCGGACGTCTGGAGCGTCCCCTACTACGAGGGCCGGACGCACACCTCCCCCGCCGAGCGCGCCGCCTTCGAGGCCGTCGTCGACGCCGGGTTCTCCGACGTCGTGCGCCCCCACACGTCCGAGCCCGGCACCTTCACCTACTGGGACTACACCCAGCTGCGCTTCCCCAAGCGGCAGGGCATGCGGATCGACTTCGCGCTCTGCTCCCCCGCTCTCGCGGCGCGGGTCGTCGGTGCGGCGATCGACCGTGAGGAGCGCAAGGGCAAGGGCGCGTCCGATCACGCCCCCGTCGTGGTCGAGATCGCCGACTGACCCAGCCCGGCTCTGCGGGCCCGCTCCGGTCGCCGGACCCCGAGCGTGAGGGCGACCGCCGCGCCGACGAGGGCGGCCAGCGCGCCGCCGAGAAACACCGTCTGCACCTGCACCACCCCCGCCCCGATGAGCGCGGTGGTGTCGAGAGGGTCGGGCAGCAGGCGCACGGCGTCGTAGTAGCGGGCCAGCCCGACCGTCGTCAGCAGCGCCAGCCCGACGACCATGCCGACCATGCGCGCCACGACGACGAGCGAGCTCGCGACGCCGTGCGCGTCGGCCGGTGAGTCGGCGAGCGCGGCGTTGCTCACGGGTGCGAGGGCAAGCCCCACGCCGAGACCGACGATCACGAGCACGAGGGTCGTCGGCACGGCCTCACCCAGCGAGTCGAGCGTCCAGCGCGACATGGCGAACAGGCCCACCCCTGCGAGGGCGAGACCCGGACCGGCCACCGCGCCGTCACCCAGGTGGCGCAGGGCCCAGCCGCCGAGCAGCGCCCCGACCGGCACGGCGAGCAGGAAGCGCACGAGCACGAGCGCCGCGCCCGTCGCGTCGTAGTCCTCGGTGAGTCGAGCCAGCAGCGGCACATCGACGACGACGGCGACGAGCGCCGCCCCGACGAGCAGGCTGACGAGGAGTGCCCGCACGCCGCGTGCGTGCAGCACGCCGCGCGGGATGAGTGGGGCGTCCGCCCGCCGATGCCACCACCAGAGCACCCCGAGCGCCACGGCACCGACGGGCAGCAGCGAGTAGCCGAGGGGACCAACCACCTCACGCTCCGGGTCCGAGGAGGCGAAGGTCAGCACGAGGCTGCCGAGTGCGATCGCGACGAGCACGGCACCGAAGAGGTCGGACCGCCGCAGCACCGGCCACCATCGCGGCGCCGTGACGGCGGCGAGGGCCAGGAGCAGCGCGAGGGCGGTCACGCCGAGGGGCGTCAGGACCCGGGAGTCCCCGCCGAACGGCACGAAGGGGGCCCCGAGAGCCACATCCGTGACGAGCGACTCCGGGGCGGCCAGCGCGAGGCCACCGAGGCCCAGCGCCAGCACCGCGAGTACCCAGCCGAGCACTGTGAGCGCACGCCCTCCGCGGCGCGCCCCTGACCCCTCAGGGGGTATGCCGTCCGGCGGAGGCCCGAGGGCACGTGCCCCGAGCAGGCGGATGACGGCATACAGCAACAGACCGGCGATGACGTTGGCCCAGAAGATCGCTCGCCAGCCGGCCCACGCGAGGATGACGGCGCCGAGGACCGGGCCGAGGACGGCGCCGAGCTCCTGCACGGCCCCGACCACACCGAGAGGGGTGCCGCGCCGGTCGGCGGGCCAGAGGTCGGCGACGAGCGCCAGGGTCGCCGGGACGAGCCCGCCACCGCCGACGCCCTGGAGCACGCGACCCGTGACGAGCACCGGCATCTCGACGGCCAGGGCAGTGATCGCCGAACCGATGACGAAGACGACGAGGCAGCCGAGCAGGATGCGGCGCCGGTCGAGCAGGTCGGACAGGCGGCCGATGAGGGGCAGCACCACGATGTAGCCCAGGAGGAAGCCCGAGATGATCGGGGTGGCCCGCTGCAGGGCATCGATGCCGATGCCGACACCCGCCATCATGTCGGTCAGCGCGAGCACGACGATGTAGGTGTCGGCCGCAGCGAGCGCCACGGCCGCGGCTGCTGCGGCGAGCAGGGGCAGGCGGCCGCCGGTCGCGCTCACGGGGCCGTGATGGTGACGGGCTCGCCGTACTGGTCGAGGGTGAGCACGTAGGTCGACGACGTGCCGGCACCGAAGAACGGGCCGGTGAGGGTGACCTGACGCAGCTCGTCGCCCTGGGCGAGGCCGTAGGTCACGTCGAAGGTGCCGTTGCGGTCGCCGATCTTGAAGAGGTCGACGACGGCCGCGCCCGGGATCGTGCCGGTGATCGTCGTCAGCACCTCGGAGCCGGCGCGCACCTGGCCGCTGACCGTCGGCGAGGTGGTCTTGGTCATGAGGCTGGTGAGTCCGGCATCGGGCGAGAACAGGGTCGCCGGGTCGGGCAGGCCGAGGGTCGCGGGGTCGACCTTCCGAGTGCCCGGGATGAAGGGCAGCTTCGCGTAGACGGCGCCGTCGACCGAGGTGATCTCGGCATCGGCCTCGATGCCGCCGAGGCGCACCTTGAACGTGCCCTTGAAGGCCGGCGGGTGCTTGCCCCAGCCGTCGGCGGAGATGATCCCGTTGGTGCCCTCGGGCACGTCCTTGCTCGCCAGGGTGAGGTGCACGGAAGGCGCGGCGTCGACCTTTGCCTTGGAGGTGGCAAGTCGCTCGGCCGCCGACGGGGTCGACTGGGTCGGGCTCGGCGTGTCGTCGCTGCCGTTGCCGGAGCAGGCTGCCGTCGTCACGAGGCACAGGGCGGCGAGAGCAGCGGCCGCGAGCCTTCCCAGAAGGTGCATGGAGGTCAGGCTAACCGCACGACCCGAACGAGGACGCTGACGTCGTCCGACACGCGCCGCAATGCGGGTATGGCACTGTCGACAGATGCACTGGGGCGGCAGCACGCCCCGAGATCCCAAGGAGTCAGAATGGCCCTCATCGGAGTGATCCTCCTGTTGATCGGCGCCGGAGCCGCGGTCCTCACCTACATCGGAGCGCAGGCGGCCGGTGGGACCATCGCCCTCACGGCCCTCGGTTTCAGCCGCACCGTCACCCCGGTCGAGCTCGCGCTCTATGCGGCGGTCTCCGTGCTGCTGCTCGCCCTCGGCTGGGCGCTGCTCTCGGCCGCCGCTCGCCGTCGGGCTCGCGCGCGTCGCGAGGAGAAGGAAGCCGCCCGTCTGGCCGAGGTCGAGGAGAAGGCCGAGACGGCTCGCCTCGACCACGAGCGCCGCGTGGAGGAGTCGGGCCTGCGTGACGAGGACCTGCGCCGCCGCGAGACCGAGCTGACCTCCCGGCACGACGACCTCGACACCCGCGAGGCCGAGCTGGCCCGGCGCGAGGCCGAGTGGCGCGAGCGTCAGGGCCCGTCGGTGGCCGATGTCGTGACCGGCCGCGCCGAGGGCAACGTCCACGAGGGCACCGCGTCGTGGACCGACCCCACTGCCGACGGGTCCGAGCGCTCCGACGCCAGCACCCACCGAGGCGAGCAGGCCGAGGTGACGGAGCGGACCGAGCGGGCCGACGACACCGTCCCGGCCACGGAGCGCCGCACCAACGCGTGACCGATCACGCGGCATACGTCTTCGACCTCGACGGCGTCGTCCGGGACTTCGCCCCGGGCGACGCCAACCCCGCGATCGAGGCAGCCCTCGGTCTGCCCGCGGGCCACGTGGCCGCGACCGCCTTCCGCAGCGAGCTGCTGCTGCCCACGATCACCGGCCGGCGCACGTTCGACCAGTGGTTTGCCGCCATCTGCTCAGAGCTCGAGCACGTCGTGCCCGAGCCGGAGCGGGTGCGCGAGCACATGGAGGCGTGGCGCTCCCATCGCGGCACCGCGGTCGACGAGACGGTCGAGCGGCTCGAGGCGCTGCGGTCGGACGGCCACCGCACCTATGTCTTCACCAACGGCACCGACTACGTGCCGACGGAGCTCGCGCTGCTGGGCCTCGACCGGCTCTTCGACGGCCTGCTCAACAGCGCCGACTTCGGCGTCGCCAAACCCGATCCGCAGGCGTATGCCGCGGCACACCGGGCAATCGAAGCGGACCTCGGGCGCGTGGTGCCCCGAGGTGACGTCTGGTTCACCGACGACCGCGGCGACAACGTCGCGGCGGCCCGTGAGTTCGGTTGGGACGCGGAGCTCTTCACCCGCTGAGGCACGCGCCTCAGGAGAGGACGAGGGCCTGGCCGTCGGCGTCGACGCCCACCGTGACGGTGGAGCCGTCGCGGACCTCGCCCGCGAGCAGAGCCCGCGCGAGGCGGTCGCCGATCTCGCGCTGCACGAGGCGACGCAGCGGGCGGGCGCCGTAGGCGGGGTCGTAGCCGCGGTCTGCGAGCCACTCCCGGGCTTCGTCGGTCACCGTCAGGGTGATGCGCCGGTCGGCGAGCCGCGCCGCGAAGGCACGCACCTGGAGCTCGACGATGTGGGCCAGATCGTCGCGGCTCAGGGCGTCGAAGACGACGACCTCGTCGAGCCGGTTGAGGAACTCCGGCTTGAAGGTCGAGCGCACGACGGTCATGACCGAGTCGCGCCGTGCCTCCGGAGTGAGGAGCGGGTCGATGAGGAACTGCGACCCGAGGTTGGAGGTGAGCACGAGGATGACGTTGCGGAAGTCGACCGTGCGGCCCTGCCCGTCGGTGAGGCGGCCGTCGTCGAGCACCTGCAGGAGGATGTCGAACGTCTCGGGGTGGGCCTTCTCGACCTCGTCGAGCAGGATCACCGAATAGGGCCGGCGGCGCACCGCCTCGGTCAGCTGGCCGCCCTCCTCGTAGCCGACGTAGCCCGGGGGAGCTCCGATCAGGCGCGCGACGGAGTGCCGCTCGGAGTACTCCGACATGTCGATGCGGACCATGGCCCGCTCGTCGTCGAAGAGGAAGTCGGCGAGGCTCTTGGCGAGCTCGGTCTTGCCGACACCGGTGGGGCCGAGGAAGAGGAAGCTGCCGGTGGGGCGGTCCGGGTCGGAGACGCCCGCCCGGGTGCGACGGACGGCGTCGGAGACGGCGCGCACGGCCTCGGCCTGACCGATGAGGCGCCCCCCGATGTGCTGTTCCATGTGCAGCAGCTTCTCGGTCTCGCCCTCGAGCAGCCGACCGGCCGGGATGCCGGTCCAGGCGGAGATGACGTCGGCGATGTCGTCGGCGCCGACCTCCTCCTTGACCATCGGCTCCTCGCCGCCGGCACTCGCCGCAGCCTCACGCTCCTGGGCGTCGGCAAGCTGCTTCTCGAGGGCGGGGATGTCGCCGTAGAGGATCTTGGACGCTGCACCGAGGTCGCCCTCACGCTGCAGGCGGTCGGCCTGGGTGCGCAGGTCGTCGACGCGGGCCTTGAGCTCGCCGACGGCGTTGAGGCCCGACTTCTCGGCCTCCCACCGGGCATTGAGGGCGGCGAGCTCCTCGGATCGGTCCGCGAGGTCCTTGCGCAGGCGCTCCAGACGCTCGCGCGAGGCGGCGTCCGTCTCCTGCTCGAGCGCGAACTCCTCCATCTTGAGACGGTCGACGGCACGGCGGAGCTCGTCGATCTCGACCGGACTGGAGTCGATCTCCATGCGCAGCCGCGATGCGGCCTCGTCGATCAGGTCGATGGCCTTGTCGGGCAGCTGCCGGCCGCTGATGTAGCGGTCGGAGAGACTCGCCGCGGCGACGAGGGCGGCGTCGGCGATGGTCACCTTGTGGTGCCCCTCGTAGCGCTCCTTGAGCCCGCGGAGGATGGCAATGGTGTCCTCGACCGATGGCTCCCCGACGAACACCTGCTGGAAGCGCCGCTCGAGGGCCGCGTCCTTCTCGATGTGCTTGCGATACTCGTCGAGCGTCGTGGCACCGACGAGGCGCAGCTCACCGCGGGCCAGCATGGGCTTCAGCATGTTGCCGGCGTCCATGGCGCCCTCGCCGCCGGCACCGGCGCCGACGACGGTGTGGATCTCGTCGATGAAGGTGACGATCTGGCCGTCGGAGCCCTGGATCTCCTCGAGCACGGCCTTGAGGCGCTCCTCGAACTCGCCGCGATATTTCGCCCCGGCGACCATGGCAGCGAGGTCGAGGCTGTAGAGGGTCTTGTCGCGCAGGCTCTCGGGCACGTCGCCCTCGACGATGCGCTGGGCGAGTCCCTCGACGACAGCGGTCTTGCCGACGCCGGGCTCGCCGATGAGCACGGGGTTGTTCTTCGTGCGGCGGCTCAGCACCTGCACCACGCGGCGGATCTCGGCGTCGCGTCCGATGACGGGGTCGAGCTTGCCCTCGCGGGCGCGAGCCGTGAGGTCGGTGCCGTACTTCGCCAGCGCCTCGAAGGTGCCTTCGGGGTTGTCGGTGGTGACGGGCCGTCCGCCGCGCAGACCGGGGATCGCCGTCTCGATGGCGTCGGCGTCGAGCCCGAACTGTCCCGTGCGGGCGAGCGCGAGCAGCAGGTGATCGGTGGAGACGTAGGAGTCTCCCATCGCGGTCATGTACTGCTGCGCCTGCTGGATGGCCCGTAGGGACGCCGGTGAGAGCTGAGGCTGCTGGGCAACGCCGCTGACCTGCGGGAGGGACGCCATGCCGCGCTCGGCCGCTGCAGTGGCAGCGCTCATGCTGGAGCCGCCCGCCGTGAGCAGGGCGGGCGTCGTCGTGCCGTTCTGCGCTGCGAGGGCGAGGAGCAGGTGGGCGGGCTCGATGGCGGGGTGGTGCTTGCCCGTCGCGGTGGTCGCGGCCTGGGCGAAGGCCTCTTGCGCCTTGGTGGTCAGCTGCAGGTCCATACGGTCTCCTGGTGAGAGGGTGGGTTCCCTGTCGACAACCGGGGTCTACTTGAGTCTATTCCACTCAACTTTGTGCGTCCGGGTGCACGCGCGGCAGCACGCCACTGCGGGCGGCCACCGGCTCAGCCGTGCGGGTGGGGGTCGTACCACCCGTCGTGTCGCTCGGCGATCGCACGGAACTCCACGGCATACGCCGGCTCCTCGGGGGTGCGCACGTAGACGCCCCACTCGTGGGCCTCGGAGTCGTCCTCGCCTGCGAGGGCCTCGCGCACCACTCGGACGTCGGACAGCCCGGCGGCGGTCAGCTGCGCGGCCACGAGGTCGGCGGCGTCACGGTCGGGGAAGACGAGGAGGTGCTCCGTGTCCACGGCCGCAGTCTAGGAGACCGTGGCCTCGGGTCACGCCGTCGCCGGGTCCTCGCCTGACTCGATCACGCGTGTCGCGATCTCTCGGAGCTTGATGTTGCGGTGCGACGACGCCTGACGGAGCATCTCGAACGCCTCGGCAGGCGTCGTGCGGTGGCGCTCGATGAGGATGCCGACGGCCTGTCCGATGAGCCGGTGGCTCTCGATGGCCTGCGCCAGCTGGTCCTGCTTGGCCGCGCTGTCACGCCGGTCGATGACGCGGTCGACCGCCTGGCCGAGCGCCTGCGCCAGCAGGTCGCCGACGATGAGCTCGTCGGGCGGCACCAGGCGGGGGGCGTCGAACTGCACCCATGCGCGGCAGTCCGACCGCTGCGAGGTGGGCGCCAGCAGGAGCCCTTCGCGCTTCTCGCCGGTGCGGACGTCGAAGCCGGATGGCGCGAGCAGGCCCTGCCGGACCACAGGCGGCAGCTCGTCGGCGCGCACCTGTCCCCGCGGGCTCAGCACGACGGCGTCACCCCGCTGGGGCGCGACCCGCAGGGTGACCTCTCCGTCGAAGAGCACGGTGAAGCCGGTGACCGCCGTGGCAAGCGCCGCCTCCAGGTCGTCGGCCGCGGAGAGGTCGACCGCGATGCGGGCAGCCAGCTCGCGCCTCATCCGCGACTCACGCTCACGCGACTCGTCGCGGGCGACGACGATGACGAAGCCGGCATGCTCGGCGGACGCCGGCACCGTCGCGGCGCGCATGTGGATCCACGCCTCGCCACCGCCCTTGCGCAGGATGCGGTAGTGGTCCTCCATGACGGGCTGCCCCGCGAGCACGAGGTCCATCCGTCCCTCGGAGCTGGGGCTCTCGTCGGGGAGCTGCTCGGGCGAGACCGACCACGGGTAGGGCGGCGTCAACGGGCCGTCGGCCAGCGACCAGCCGTAGGCGCGGGTGAAGGCCTCGTTGATCTCGAGGACCCGCCCCTCGGTGTCGGCGACGACGAAGGGCTCCTGGATCGAGCCGAGGATCGCACGCAGCCAGGCCGCGTCGCGCGACCGCGAGCGGGCGCGCACGAGGTTGGCCGCGAGGCGGGCTCTCAGCTCGTCGGGATGGAAAGGCTTGGTGACGTAGTCGTCGGCCCCCTCGATGAGACCGGTCGTGCTGGCCTCCACCCCGGCGCGGGCCGACAGCAGCACGACGGGGACCCCGCGCAGCCGCTCGTCGCCCCGGATCTCGCGCACCAGCTCGAGACCGTCCATGCGCGGCATCATGACGTCGGCGAGCACGATGTCGACCGGTGGGTCCTGGCGCAGCCGACGGAGGGCTTCGAGACCGTCGGTCACCGGCGCCACGTCGTAGTCGGCGGCGAGGTGACGCGCGGTGTAGTCGCGCATGTCGGCGTTGTCCTCGACGAGGAGCAGGCGCGGCCGCTCGGCCGCCACCGTGATACCGCCCGATGCGGCTGCCGGACCGTCAGCCGCATCGGCGTCAGCCTCCGACGAACCGGAGCCCGCGACCTCGGCGACCTGCGAGACCCGGACGGCAGGGACGTGGGCGGCGTCGATCGAGCGCAGTGCCCAGCCGCTCGCCTCGGAGATGAAGGACTCCACCGGACGCGGGGTGATCGAGGGACGGGTGGCCGACCGCGCGGCGGGCTCGCCCCACGGGAGCTGAACGGCGAAGGTGCTGCCCCTGCCCTCGGTCGAGTCGACGACGACCCGGCCACCCATCAGGCTCACGAGCTGCTGGACGAGCGACAGGCCGATGCCCGCGCCCTCCCTCGACCGCCGCTCGTCGGTGCGGCTCAGCTGGCGGAAGCGGTCGAAGACGGAGTCGATGTCGCGCTCGGCGATGCCGATGCCGGTGTCGCTCACGGAGATCTCATAGCCGCCGTCACGAGCGCGGAGGCGCAACAGGATGCGCCCGCGCGGCGTGAACTTCAGCGCGTTCGACAGCAGGTTGAGCACGATGCGCTCGAGCATGTCGACGTCGACGAAGGTGTCGCGTTCGAGGTCGTCGAGATCGACGTCGAAGTCGAGACCGAGTCGCTCGATCGCGGGTCGGAAGTTGGCGGCGAGGCCGCGCATGAGGTCTCCCACGTCGGCCCGCACCCAGTGCGCCTCGACGACTCCCGCCTCGACCCGGGTGAGATCGAGGATCCGGTCCACGAGGCCGACGAGCCGATCGGTGTTGCGGCGGATCAGCTCGAAGCGCTCCCGCGACTCCTCCGCGAGATCCGGATCACTGAGGGCGTCCTGCACAGGCCCGGCGATGAGGGTGAGCGGGGTGCGCAGCTCGTGGCTCACGTTGGCGAAGAAGTCGGACTTGGCCGTGTCGTGCGCGGTCAGCACCTCGGCCCGGTGCCGCACTTCGTGGAGACGTCGCAGCCCGCTCAACGCCATGGCGACGTGTGCCGAGCACAGCTGCGCATACGTCTGCAGCAGGGCATCCCACGGACGCCGTGGGTTGGCCGTCAGGTGAAGGTGTGCCGTGGGCTCGTGGAGCCCGGGCTCGAGGACGGGCAGCACGTGGACGGCGCCGTCGCCGATGGAGCCGAGCGGCTCGTCGACGTCTGCGGGGCCGGGGGGCATTCCCGGCATTCCGCCGCCCTGGGCCCAGACGAGGTCGACGCCAAGGTGGTCGTCGGTGTGCGAGCCGAGCACGCGGAGCGTGGTGCGGCGCACCTCGTCGGGGGTGGTGGCGTCAGCCAGTGCCGCGACGAGCTCAGCCGACACCTGGGCGCGGCGCTCGGCGAGCACCTTGACGGTCACCTCCGTGGCGACGGTGAGGACACCGGCGACGCGTTCACCCGAATCGTCGTGGATGGCGCCGTAGGACCACGTGAAGTAGGCCTCCTCGGCGAAGCCGAAGCGGTCGATGACGAGGAGCCCGTCCTCCACCCACGTCGCCGGCCCTCCCCCGACGACACCCTCGAACAGCGGCCCGATCTCGTCCCAGACCTCGGGCCACACGTCGCACACGGGACGAGCCCACGCGCCGGGGTGCTTGCTCTCGCCGAGGATCTCGCGATAGCCGTCGTTATAGATCATGACGAGGTCGGGGCCCCAGCACACGAGCATGGGAAAGCGCGACGTCAGGCAGATGTCGACGATGGTGCGCAGACGCGCGGGCCAGGTCGCGACCGGGCCGAGCTGGGTGGCGCTCCAGTCAGTGAGGGCGAAGAGCTCCTGCATCTCGTTGCAGGGCTCGGACGCCTCGGTCAGAGGGCCGGCGAGGACGTCGACCGGCAGCTCGCCGTCGGGGCGATGCGGGCTCACGCGACCTCCGGAATGTCAATCACGTGCAGCCTCCGGGGGCATCCATCTCGTGCGTTCCATGCGCCCCTTGGCTCGAGGCTGCCCTGCAGTCTGACACACCTGATTGACCATTCGCGCTCCTAGCGGTCAGGCCGCCAGACCACGAGGGCCTGCGACGACGGGTGACGAGGCGGCCGCTGCCCCGGACGGATCGGGACGACCTCTCCCATCGGCCCCACGGCGAAGACGCGCGTGCCGGATGCGAGTGCGGAGCGCGCATCGTCGAGGGCCGCGGTCAGCTCGCTCACCCGGCCCTGGAGGGCGTCGACGTGTGTCTCGAGCTCGAGGATGCGCTGGATGCCCGCGAGCGAGACCCCCTCCTGCGAGAGTCGCTGCACCTCACGCAGCAACGCCACGTCGCGGGTGCTGTAGCGACGCCCGCCGCCACGGGTGCGAGAAGGCGTGACGAGGCCGAGCCGGTCGTACTGGCGCAACGTCTGCGCGTGCATGCCGGCGAGCTCGGCGGCGACGGAGATGACGAAGACGGGTGCGTCGTCGTCGTGGCCACCCGGCCGGGAGCTCCTGCGTGTCATCGTCGTCACCGTCCTCTGCCGTGGTGGTCTCTTGCCGTATGCCGTCAGGCGCGGGCGCGCTGGAAGAGCTCGGCCCGCGGGTCGTGGCCGTCCTCGGCCGCGGCCATCGTCTCGATCGCCTCGCGGGCCTCGTCGGTGAGGCGCTGCGGCACGACGACCTGGACCTTGGCGAGCAGGTCGCCCTGCTGGTCGCCACGCGAGACGCCGCGTCCCTTGAGCCGCAGCACGCGTCCGCTCGGCGTGCCGGGGGCGACCTTGACCTTGACCGAGGCGCCGTCGAGCGTCGGCACCGCGACGGTCGCGCCGAGCGCCGCTTCCGCGAAGGTGACGGGCAGGTCGAGGGTCAGGTTGTCGCCGTCGCGACCGAAGACGGGATGCTTGTCGACCGTCACGGTGAGGATGAGGTCGCCGGCGGCGGCACCCGGGTCACCTTGACGACCCTTGCCGCGCAGGCGGATCCGCTGACCGTCCTTGACCCCCGGGGGGATGCGGGCGTTGACCCGGCCGAGGTCGGGTGAGGTCAGGGTGACGGTCGACCCCTCGACGGCGTCACGGAAGCCGATACGGGTGCTGGCTTGCACGTCGGCGCCCGGACGAGGTCCGGCCGTCGACCCGAAGCCGCCCCCGCCCGGACGGGCACCGAAGCCACCAGTGGCCCCGGCGCCGCCGAACATCTGGCCGAGCAGGTCCTCGATGTTGGGCTGGCCGCCGCCACTGGTGTCGAAGCGCACCCGTTGGCCCCCGCCGGGGCCACCGGGGCCGCCGAACGCGGAGAAGATGTCCTCGAAGCCGGCCCCGCCCCCGGGGCCACCGGCGGTGAAGCGGGCTCCGCCGTGCGACATGGCACGGATGGCGTCGTACTCGCGGCGCTGCTCGGGGTCGGACAGCACGGCATACGCCTCGCCGATCTCCTTGAAGCGGTCCTCGGCCTTGGCGTTGCCGACGTTGTGGTCGGGGTGCAGGTCCCGGGCGAGCTTGCGGTAGGCCTTCTTGATCGCGGCCCCGTCGGCGTCCTGGGGCACGCCGAGAGTGGCGTAGAAGTCCTTCTCGAACCAGTCCTGACTAGCCACGGCGCACCTCCTTCTGGTCGGGTGGCTGGATCCTCACATCATGCTGCATGTCTCCCGGCGCCGAGGTGTTCACGCGGTTCATGCGGTTCACCCCGCGCCGGGAGCCGACACGCTCAGCCCGCGTCGGCAACCGACACCCGGGCTGCGCGGACGAGCCGCTCGCCGATGCGGTAGCCGGGCTGGAGCACCTGCACGACGTGCGTGCCGGAGGCTCCCTCGGGCAGCTCGGCCTCGACGTGCATGAGGGCCTCGTGCACGTTGGGGTCGAACTCCTGACCTGCCTCGCCGAGCCGCTCGACGCCGTAGCGGCCGAGGATCGACTCGAGCTTGTCGGCGATCGAGGCGAACGGACCCTCCGCGAGGTCGCCCGCCTGACGCGCCATGTGGATGTCGTCGAGTACGGGCAGCAACGACTCCACGACGCTGCCGACCGCGGTGGTGCGGATGACGTCACGGTCGCGGTCGACGCGCTTCTTGTAGTTGACGTACTCGGCCTGCAGCCGCTGCAGGTCGGCGAGGTAGGAGGCCGCGAGCGCGTCCTCGCGGGCCAGCACCTCGCGCTCGGTCTCCCCTGCACCGTGGTCGAACTCGTCCTCGCCACCGGGCTCGGACGAGGCTCCGGGGCCACCCTCGAAGTAGCGGTGGCGACCCGGAGAGGTTGCCGACTCCCCGGCCGGCGCGCCGGCAGCGTCTCCGCTGCCGGCGTCCGTGGACGAGGTGGGGGCCGCCGCGGCCGACTCGGACTCGACACCCTCGGGCGGTGCGCCCTCGGGGGTCGGGGTGCCGGTCGTGTCGGTCACTTGTCGTCCTTGGGCTCGTCGTCATCGACGACCTCGGCGTCGACGACGTCGTCGTCTGCCGCCGTGTCGCCCGCACCGGCCGAGGAGCCGGCGTCAGCCGAGGAGTCCTGTGCCCCAGCGGAGCCCGCGGTGCTGGCAGAAGCCTGCTCCGCCGCATACAGCGCCTGACCCATGGCCTGCGACTTGGTGTTGAGGTCCTCGATCTTGGCCTTGATGTCGTCGGCGCTCGCCTCGGACCCCTCTGCGACGGCGGCCTTGAGGTCGGCGAGCGACTCGTCGACCGGCGTCTTGACGTCGGCGGGGATCTTGTCGCCCGACTCCTTGAGGAAGTTCTCGGTCGAGAAGATGAGCTGCTCGGCCTGGTTGCGCACCTCGGCCTCCTCGCGACGCTGACGGTCCTCGTCGGCGTGCGCCTCGGCATCCTTGACCATCTTGTCGATCTCGTCCTTGGACAGGGCCGAGCCTCCGGTGATCGTCATCTTCTGCTCCTTGCCGGTGCCCTGGTCCTTGGCGGAGACGTTGACGATGCCGTTCGCGTCGATGTCGAAGGTCACCTCGATCTTCGGCACACCGCGCGGCGCCGGCGCGATGCCGGTCAGCTCGAAGGTGCCGAGCGACTTGTTGTGCTGCGCGATCTCACGCTCACCCTGGAAGACCTGGATGAGGACCGACGGCTGGTTGTCGTCGGCGGTGCTGAAGATCTCCGAGCGCTTCGTCGGGATGGCGGTGTTGCGCTCGATGAGCTTGGTGAAGAGGCCACCCTTGGTCTCGATGCCGAGCGAGAGCGGCGTGACGTCGATGAGCAGGACGTCCTTGCGCTCACCCTTGAGGACTCCGGCCTGCAGGCTCGCGCCCATGGCGACGACCTCGTCGGGGTTGACGCCCTTGTTGGGGTCCTTGCCCCCGGTCATCTCCTTGACGAGCGCGGTGACGGCGGGCATGCGGGTCGAACCACCGACGAGCACGACGTGGTCGATGTCGGCGACCTTGATCCCGGCGTCCTCGATGACCTTGTGGAAGGGCGCCTTGGTGCGGTCGAGCAGCGACTTCGTCATCTGCTCGAACTGCGCGCGCGTGATGTTCTCGTCGAGGTGGATCGGGCCCTCGGGGGTCATCGAGATGTACTGCGCCGAGATGTTGGTGCTCGTCGCGGTGGAGAGCTCCTTCTTGGCGCGCTCGGCCTCGTCACGGAGGCGCTGCATCGCGATCTTGTCCTTGGACAGGTCCTGGCCGGTCTTGTTCTTCACCTGGGTGATGAGGTGCTGGACGAGCAGGTCGTCCCAGTCGTCGCCACCGAGGTGGTTGTCACCGTTGGTGGCCCGCACCTGGATCGTGGCGAAGCCGTCCTCGGCGTCCTTGCCGACCTCGAGGAGGGACACGTCGAACGTGCCGCCACCGAGGTCGAAGACGAGGATGAGCTCGTCCTCCCTGCCCTTGTCGAGGCCATAGGCCAGCGCGGCAGCGGTCGGCTCGTTGACGATGCGCAGGACGTTGAGGCCCGCGATCTCACCGGCCTCCTTGGTGGCCTGGCGCTCGGCGTCGTCGAAGTAGGCGGGGACGGTGATGACCGCGTCGGTCACCGTCTCCCCGAGGTAGGACTCGGCGTCGCGCTTCAGCTTCTGGAGGATGCGGGCGCTGATCTCCTGCGCCGTGTAGGTCTTGCCGTCGATCTCCGGCGACTTCCAGCCCGTGCCCATGTGGCGCTTGACGGAGCGGATCGTCCGGTCGACGTTGGTGACGGCCTGACGCTTCGCCACCTCGCCGACGAGCACCTCGCCGTTCTTGGAGAACGCGACGACGGACGGGGTGGTGCGCCCGCCCTCGGCGTTCGCGATGATGCTCGGCTCGCCGCCCTCCAGGACGGAGACAGCCGAGTTGGTGGTACCGAGGTCGATTCCGACCGCACGTGCCATGGGTAACTCCTCGTTGCGTGGTGGTGCTGGGATGGGGCTTCGCGACAAATCTGCTCGACCGACCGACGATTGTCAAAGCCGGACTCGCAAATCTTGCGTTCACCCGACTCAACTTGGCGTGGGCACGGAATGTTCCCGACGTGTCGACGATGCTGTTGACTGTGACCGTGTGACGTTGCACGCTGGTGTGCGCTTCTGGGCGGAGGGCTCCATGGCCAAGTTGATCTACGCGGCGAACGTCTCGCTCGACGGCTTCCTCGAGGACGAGGAGGGTTCGTTCGACTGGGCCGTGCCGGACGAGGACGTGCACGCGTTCTGGAACGAGCACGAGCGGCACATCGGCACGTCGCTCTACGGGCGACGCATGTACGAGTCGATGCGCGTGTGGGAGAGCGACGACTGGTTGACGAACGAGCCGCCGGTGGTCCGCGAGTACGCCGGGATCTGGCGGGACGCCGACAAGATCGTCTACTCCACCTCACTCGCCGACGTGTCGACCGCGCGCACGAGGATCGAGCGGCGGTTCGAGCCCGAGGCGGTACGCCGTCTCAAGGAGACCTCCAGCTCCGACCTGAGCATCGGAGGCCCGGGGATCGCGGCCGAGGCCTTCCGGGCCGGCCTGGTCGACGAGTGCGTGCTGCTGCTGTGCCCGGCCCTCGTGGGCGGCGGCAAGCCGGCGCTGCCTCGAGGCGTGCGACTCGACCTCGAGCTGCTTGACCACCGACGATTCGGCAACGGCGTGGTCTACGTCCGCCACGCGGTCCGGAACCCCGCCTGACACCTGCGGTCGCGACGTCTCACCGGCGTCGTTGCGGATTCGGCTGCGCCGCCGCGTCCCTCGCGAGACCATGTCTCAGGAGTCCAGCGGGGTCGGCCCGCGCTCGGCGGAGGGCGGTGGCCATGCGCGCAGCGGTGAAGCGCGTGCTCGTCGCGCCCTTCAGCCACGTCACCGTGCTTCCCGTCGTCAGGCGGATCTCCTTCCACCTCAACCGGGTCGGTGGCGGGGTGGACCTCCACTTCTTCCGCACGCTGCTCCTGGCGATCATCGGCTTCGTCTTCGTCGCAGCATTCCTCGTCACCGTCTTCGAGGCCGAGAAGCGGTCCTTCGAGGGCCTGGGTGACTCGTTCTACTGGGCCGTGACGACCGTCATCGGCTCCGGCGACTCGAGCTATGTCGCCTCGGCGCCAGGCTTCGTCATCGGCTGGGTCCTCGCGTTCTTCGGGGTGGCGATCGTCGCCGCGCTCACGGCGGCGCTCGTCGGCTTCGTCATCGACTACCTGCTCAAGGAAGGCCAGGGCATGGGTGCTGCCGGCTACGAGAACCACATCGTCGTGTGCGGCTGGAACTCCACCGCGCGCGAGCTCATCGAGGAGCTGCGTGGCGACGAGTTCACCTCCAAGATCGTGCTCGTGCACGACAGCGACTCCAACCCCGCCGGGATGGGCGTCTACTTCGTCAAGGGTGACGTCACCAACTCGCACGACCTCGAGCGCGCCGGCATCGCCCAGGCCAGTGCCGCCATCGTCTTCCCGGCCGACGGCAGCAACGAGGCCGACATGCGCTCGATCCTCGCTGTCCTCGCCATCGAGTCGCTCGCTCCCGGCGTGCGCACCGTCGTCGAGGTCAACAACCCCAAGCACGTCGAGCACTTCGAGCGCGCCCACGCCGACGAGATCCTCGTGACCTCGACGCTCGCCTCACGCCTGCTCGCGCGGTCGGCGCTCTACCCCGGGCTCGCGGAGCTCGTCACCGACATCGTCTCCGGCGGTGACGGGTCGGAGCTCTATCGCGTCGCCCTCCCCGACGACTACGTCGACCTGACGACGGACGAGCTCTCGTCGAGGCTCCGCCGGGACCACGAGGCGACCTTGTTGGCCGTCGTGCGCGACGGCCTGACCGTCACCAACCCCACGGCCGACTTCCGCCTCCAGCCCGGCGACGATGCCGTCGTCGTCGCCCAGGGGCTGGGCAGCCTCAGCCCGCTCGACAACGAGAACGCCCTCGAGCGCGACGAGCCCGAGGCGCTCGGAAACCCGCACGGCATACCGGCGGCACCACCCGCGCCCAACCGGTGGCGGCGCGCACCCACTGCGTCGTGAGCGCGCCCTAGCTCCCGCTCACGCGGCGCAGGCCGTATGCCGTCCGCAACGGCTCGAGGTCGGCTGCGGGGACGAGTCGCGCGGCGAGGTCGAAGGTGTCGTGCACGAGGGCGCCCAACGTGGCGGCGGCCACGGGCGGCTCCGCCACCAGGAGTGAGCGGATGCGCGCGACGAGGTCGTCGGGCTGCTGGGCGAGCAGCGTGACCTCCCACTCGAGCCACTTGTGGAAGGGGTGCGGCGCGTAGACCCGGTTGGCTCCGAACAGTGCGTCGAGCACCCCCTGGACCCCGTCGACAAGGTCGCGGTGCAGGAGGACGACGTCGTCGCGGGCGGCGAGCATCGCGAGCCGCTCCTGCGAGCGCAGGTCGAGCCCGTGCTCGACCATCGCCCTCGCGAGCGCCTCCGGGTAGGGGCGGCACCGCGACCGCCACGCGTCGATGACCGGCTCGCCGTGCACGGTGACCCCGTCGAGCAGGGCCGTGATGCGCACCTGGAGCTCGGCGTCCGTGTCACCCCGGGTGGCCCGGTCGAGGTAGTCGTCGATCGTCGTCGTCACGAAGCCGCTGACGTCGATCTTGACCCCGTCGACCATGAGCCCGTCGGCCCACTCGTGGTCGTCCTCCTCAGCGTAGACGCGGTGCCAGCCGGCCCCCTCGACGGCTGCCCGCCGCTCCTGCTCGGTCGGCGGTCGCGACCAGTAGACGTCGAGCTCGATGTCGGACGCGTCATCGGCGAGGCCACGCGCGACCGAGCCGGCCACGAGCACCGCGGCGACAGCATCGTTGGCCCGATAGGTGTCGGCTGCTCGCCGGGCGATCTGGAGGCGTCGGGCGACCGGGTCGATCGTGCTCATACGGGCATCATCGCGTGACGGGTTGCCGTTCGTCAGCCGGCACTCTCACCGACACGGACACCGACGTCGAGGCCGCCGGGGATGCGCACGGCGCCCACGGTCGTCAGCACGGGGTGCAGGTCGTCGCCGTCGCGCACCTCCCCGCCCCGCCAGACGATCGCGAGGTCGGGCCCCTGGACCGTCGCCTCCGCGAGGCAGTTGTCGAACCACGGCCCGTCGGTGACGAGCCACGGATAGGCCGGGTCGGGCACGCGCTTGGAGCGCTCCGCGATGAAGCGCATGGGCCGCACGAGACTGCGGGCGAAGGCCGACATCATGACCCTGACGGCGCGCGGCATCGGGTTGCGGATCGGGGAGCAGACGGCCTGCACGATGCGCGACTGTGCCCCGTGCTGCGCCGCTGCGTCGGTCACCTCCGCGACGTAGGAGTTGTGCACGTCTCCGGAGAGGAAGGCGATCGTCGACGGGGCCCGGCCGCGGTTGCCGCGGGCGACGTCCATGACGATGTCGAAGACCTCGGCGAAGCCTTCGTTGAAGGCTGCCCAGTGCTCGAGGTCGATGCTTCTGCGGCCCCGCTCGGCCACCGTCCCGACGAGACGCCCGTGCGCACCCTCGGCCAGCACCTCGTCGATGGCCTCGAAGTCGTGCAGTCCCGGGGGCAGGAGGAAGGGCAGCGACGTGCCGATGAAGAGGTGCTCGACGTCTCCGGTCAGCTGCTCATCCAGCCAAGCCATCTCGTCCGGGTCGAGCATCGAGCGGTGGTCGGGTTCGAGCACCCGGGCAGCGCGCGAGTCGACGACGACGAGACGGCAGTCGCCGAGGTCGCGGCGGTAGCTCCAGCGGTAGACCTCCGGGTGCCGGTCGACGCGCCGGGACAGGTCGAAGACCGCATCGGTGAGGTCGACCTCGTCGGCTCCCGGCCGACCGTGGGAGCCGGACCCGGAGCCGGGCCCCGCGAGCGCTCGGGCGTAGACCTCGTCGCGGGCCAGCTCGCTCGGCGGCAGGTTGCCGAGGTGCTGATAGACCCAGTAGGACGACAGCCCACCCATGAGCCGCTCGTGCCACCACGGCGTCCGGTTGATCTCCTCGTGCCAGGTCCACGACGTGTTCCAGTCGTCTCGGATGTCGTGGTCGTCGAAGATCATGCAGCTCGGCAGGGTCGACAGGAGCCAGCGGATCGCCTCATCGCTCCAGGCCAAGCCATAGAGGTGGGCGTACTCCTCGTAGTCCTTGATCTCCTTGCCGGGCGGCTCGGAGAGCGAACGGCGGGCCGCGATGAACTCCTGCATCTCGTCGGACGTCTCGTCGGCGTAGACCTGGTCACCGACGAAGGCGACGAGGTCTGGCCAGTCCGTCTTGCCCGCGGCGAGGGCGAGCGCGAGGGCACGCAGGGCGTCGACCCCGTTGCTGTCGTTGCCTTTTCGGTCATGTGACACGCTCGTGCGGCAGGACCCGAAGAGCAGCTTGGTCGGTCGCGACCGGTCGATCGTGCGGATCCGGGGCGGCGGGTAGGCGTGGTCAGCGGGGGGCCACACGACCCTCTCGTCGATGCGGACGGCATACGGCAGCTCGTCACCGGGGGCGAGCCCGTCGACGACGACGAGCGCGTAGTGGTGACCCTTCACGCCGAAGGTCGGTGCCCGCCACTCGCGGCCGTCGGCCTCGACCGTGACGACGCCGGGCCTGGCGGTCTCGACCCAGACGGTGGCATCGGTCTCACCGATGTGGCGAAGCATCGGTCCGAGCACGAGAGGGCTCCGCGACCCGGCCATCAGAGGTGCCGCCCCAGGAAGTCGAGGCTGCGCTGCCAGGCGTCGGCGGCGGCCTCGGCGTCATAGCGCGACGGCGAGGTGTCGTTGAAGAAGGCGTGCCCGACCCGGTGGTAGACGCGCGCCGTGAAGTCCACGCCGGCATCGTCCATTCGCTGCTCGAGCTCTGGCACACCGTCGGTGATGCCGTGGTCCTCCTCGCCGTAGAAGGCGAGCACGGGGCAGGCGATCGCGGCGGGGTCGCCCGTCTCGGGGAAGCCACCGTAGAAGGCGATCGCCGCCCGTAACCGCGGCTCGGCGAGCGCGAGGCTGAAGGTGTAGGAGCCGCCGAAGCAGAATCCGACGACCCCCACCGACCCGTCGACCTCCGGCTCCTCGAGGAGCAGGTCGACGACGGACCGGAGCGCCGGCACGGCCCAAGCAGCGAACTCCGCCGACCGGGCACCTCCCGTCGCCTCTCGCATGCGCGGCTGGGCCGCAGTGCGCGTCGCCTCGTCGGCCGACATCAGCCGTTGCAGCTCGGCCCCGACCTCGGGGGTGAGGCCGATGTGCCCCAGCAGGTCGGGGGCGACGGCGATGTAGCCCTGCTCGGCGAAGCGGTCGGCGACGTCCTTGATGTGGTCGGCCAGGCCCCAGATCTCCTGGATGACGACGATGCCCCCGCGCACCTCTCCCGGAGGGTCGGCCCGGTAGGCGGTCAGCTCGTGCTGAGGCAGCTCGATCAGCGATCCCATCTCCCTGTCATACCAGCGAAGTGTGAGGCGCGACGGGCTGATGCGACTGCGGGTCCGATGACGAGACAGTCGCGCGTCCACCCCGCGCGCAGCCAGAACGCAGCCTCCGACCGGTGACGGCCTGCTCACGGATGTGAGGATAGGTCCGTGACCGAGCATGGCCGACCTGCTGCACGATGAGCCGTATGCCGTCCGCCGGGCACTCGCGCACGTGCGCGGGCTGTCCCACGGGCCGCGGCTCGATCGCACGCTGCGCGTCACGCTCAACTTCCACCCCGACCGACTCGTGCGGGGCGAGCCGATCCTCGCCGTCATGGCCCGTGACGGCGTCTACCGGTCCCAGTTCGAGACGGGCACGGGAAACGGCGGGCTGACGGCGCACGCCGGCGGCGACCGGTGGCGCTGGGAGAGCCGGATCTTCGGCGGCGCCTACGACGATGCCGAGCCGGCGCTGCGACCGAAGTACGGCGCCCTCGACCTGCACCGTCGGGCCTACGGCGCCGCTCCCCGCTTCGGGTCGGCCCACGTCCGCCTGGCCGCGCACACGCTCGAGCGGACGACGTTCTGCTTCCCGGACAGCGTCTTCGAGCCTGAGCTCTTCGGCACCGCAACGGCTTTCGCGCTCGCGGAGCCTGCCGCAGCTGCCGACCACGACCTGCTCGACGACTACGTCGAGGCACACGTCCACGGCGTCGTCGACCTCGCGCAGGACGTCGAGGCCCTCGTGCTCGACCCCGGCTACCGGGGCACCGACGTCGAGGTCGACGCGCTCGGGCTCGGCGTGCCCATCGAGTGGCACCCGGGCTACCGGCTCGACGTCGCGACCCTGCGCGCCCACCCGGGCTACCGCGGGACAGACATCGTCGCGCTCGGCGAGTCGCTCGCCGAGGGCGGTGTCGTCACGCCACAGGTCATCGGCGCCGGGGCACGCTCGGGACGGCACGACGAACAGGCTCTCAAGCGGGTGTGGCACTACGTCGCGCGCTTCGGCCAAGCACCTTCGTGAGGCGCGCACCGTCATGGAGTCGAGTGCACTCCCGCCACCTGCCCCGTCGACTACGTGAGGACGTGGGAGCTCGACTCGCTCGGCGTGACGACCGTCGTGACGACGGCAGTCACCGCGGGGCGACGCGGGGTCGAGGAGAAGCCGAACCGGCAGGGCGGGTCGACGGGGGCGAGTGCGCCCAGCGGCACGCCGTCGAAAGAGCCAGCCACGGACGTCACGGCGTGCAGGTCGGTGGCGCCGTAGTACTCCCGCCGTCCGGCCAGCGCCGTGCCGCGGGTCCGCACGCCTCGCAGGGCGATCCGCGCGAGCGGGTCGACGAGCGTGGCCCATGCGGGACTGGCCGCGACGCGACCCGGCACGAGCCGCAGCAGCCGGCCGAGCGGCATACGACCGCCGAGGGTGAGGTCGAGCGTCAGGGACGGCGACTCCACGTGCCACCGGCCGGCTCGGAGGGCGACAGAGATGGGCTCGACGCGCACCTCGTCGAAGACGTAGGTCGCCTCGATGAACGCCGCGACCTCCGCACTCGGCGCCAGCAGGACCCGGTGCCCATCCGGGGTCTCGACCATCGCGTCACCGAAGGTCCCCAGGGGGGTGCGCCGCCACGCGCCGATGACGACCCGGACGCCGGACGTGGACCCGACGCCGGCGATCTGACCGTGGAATCGCTGCGCTGGCACGCTCCGAGCGTAGGTCAGCGACGCCGCGACTACTCGACCCGGGTCACGGTCGCCTCGATGCCCGAGATGATCGCCGAGTAGTCGTCGGTGGGCGAGCCGCCGAGCACCGCTCCCCACTGCGGCACGAGCTCCGGGCCGTAGCGGTGGCCGTAGCCGTCGGGCGGGTCGTGCCCGACGGCCATGTCCGTCGTCAGCTGCCAGAAGGTGACGAAGGGGATCCACGTGACGTCGGGGTTGACGTCACGGCCCCGCGGCTCCCGCAACCAGTCGGGCTCACCACCGAGCAGGGCCGGGTTCCACCACACGACCGGGTCGGACGGGTGCTGTGCATAGACGAAGCGGGGGAACTCCCACGTGGCGTAGTCACGCCCGTAGTAGTCGCGGGTCAGCTGGTCGCTGGCGGCGGCGAAACGGATGTGGCGTCCCGCGTCGACGACGGGCGCGATCTCGGGCGAGCCCTCGTTGCGGCTCGCCGTCAACGACATGGCGATCTCGGTGAAGCTCGGGGTGCCGACCCAGACGCCGCCCTGCGCCCGCCTCAGCATGTCGGCTGCGTCGGCGAAGGCCGCTTGACCGCCGTAGGACCCCAGGGACTCACCCCCGACCACGAGCTGAGGGCGGCTGTCCTTGGGCAGCGTCAGCCACACGGCATACACCCGGTCGAAGAGCGCCTTGCCCGCCTCGCGGGGCGTCTCCCGGTCGGTCATCATCGACAGCGCGCTCGGGAGGTAGGAGTACTGCATCGCGGCGATCGCGCTGTCGCCGTTGCTGAGGTACTCGATCGACTGGGCGGACCAGTCGTCCACCCAGCCGGTGCCCGTCGTCGTGAAGACGGCCAGCACGCTGCGGCTGAAGGCGTTGGTGCGCCGCAGCTCGGCGACGACGGTGTCGGCCACCTGGGTCACCGACTCGTCGGGCGACCGGCCGGCATAGACCCGGATCGGCTCGATCGCGCCGCGCTCCGTGGCCGCGGTGATCTGCTCCGGCGTCGGCGCGCTCGTGACGAACATCTGCCCCTGGTAGCCGAGGTCGGCATAGCTCTCGAGCGACCCGGGGCCACCGGAGCGCAGCGCCGACGTCGGGGCGGAACGGCCGGCAGGCTGGCTCGCGTTGACCTGGGTCGCCATGGCTGCCAAGGCCTGCATGCCCCGGTGGAAGACGACGCTGTCGGTCACCCACGCGCTCGCGAGCACGACGACGACGACGGCGATCGCCGACGCGATCGTCTTGGGCACGACGTGATTTGCCGCCACGGCGAGCCGTCGCGTCATGCCGCGCAGGCCACGCGCCAGCGCGATCAGGGCAGCAGCGATGACGCCCGCCAGCAGCAGCGCCAGCGCCCAGTCGATCGGGCTGAGCGGGGTCAGGCGCACGACCGCGGCCGTGCGCGCCTGCGAGCGCACGTTCGACACGGTCACGGCGACCACGGCCACCCCGGCGAAGACCGGTGCCGCGACGAGGAGCCAGTGTCGGGCCTCACCGCTCACCGTGACCCGCAGGTCGATGACCCGCGCCAGCGTGCGCACGAACCACGCGAGCACGACCCCGAGCGCATAGCCGGCCGCCGCGCACAGGCCGGTGATCATGCCCTGGTAGTACCAGGTGCGGGGCAGCAGGCTCGGCGAGATCGAGATGAGCACGTAGGCCGCCGCGAAGAAGACCCCCGTGCCCGACACGTGCCACCACCGGCGACCGGTGCGCAGGTGGGCAGTGGTGTCGGGCATGTCTCCACGGTAGGTCCCCGCACGTTCCCCGACCTCAGGTTTGTCCCTGAGCGACCCCTGAAACCGGCGAAGCGGCGGTCGCGACATGATGAGCGGGTGGCTCCCGACGCAGCACGCTTGTCGACCTTCACCCGCGGCGACCTCACCTTCGAGCTCGACGACGCCGGACCGCTCGGCGGGGAGACGGTCGTGCTGCTGCACGGCTTCCCCACCGACCGCACGTCGTGGCACCGCATGGCGCCGCTGCTCCACGCGGCCGGGTTGCGCACGCTCGCACCCGACCAGCGCGGCTACTCGCCGGGCGCGCGTCCACCCGGCCGGGCGGCATACCGCCTGGAGGAGCTGCTCGCCGACGTGCTCGCGCTGCTCGACGCCGCCGGGGTCGAGCGCGCGCACGTCGTCGGCCACGACTGGGGCGGTGCGGTCGCATGGCTGCTCGCGGGCAACCACCCGACCGGGTCGCGTCGGTGACGGTGCTCTCGACGCCCCACCCGGCCGCGCTGTCGCGCGCCTGGAAGTCCGACCGAGGTCAGCGCCTCAAGTCGTGGTACGTCGCCGCCTTCCAGGTGCCGTGGGTGCCCGAGCGTGTCCTCGGCGCGCTCTTCAACTCCGTCGTGGTGGGCACGGGCATGCCGCCGGAGGATGCTCGCCGGTATGCCGCCCACCTGGCTCGCGCGGGCGCGCTCGCCGGGCCGATCGACTGGTATCGGGCGAGCCGCTCCTCGGACGTGCCCGCGCACCGCGTGTCCGTGCCGGCGACCTACGTGTGGGGGTCGCGCGACTCCTTCCTCGGACGCGCGGCCGCGGAGCTGACCCGTGAGCACGTGCGTGGCGACTACCGCTTCATCGAGCTCGACGACAACCACTGGCTGCCCGAGCGGCGGCCGGAGGAGTGCGCGGCGGCGGTGATCGCCCGGGTGCGTGCCGGTGATGCGTGAGAGGCGTGGCGCGGCTGAGTGACGCGTGGGCCTCAGGTGGCTGCGTGACGAAGGCGACGCCGATGCGGGGGAAGAAGCCGGCCCGCCGCTGGGTTGCAGGAGCGTGAAGATCGACATCTGGTCCGACATCGTCTGCCCCTTCTGCTACCTCGGCAAGCGGCGGCTCGAGGCAGCGCTCAGCGCGTTCGAGCACCGTGACGCCATCGAGGTGACGTGGCACAGCTTCGAGCTCGACCGCAACGCCCCGGCCGTCTCGGACCTCCCCCTCGTCGATCTCGTCGCCGCGAAGTACGGCACGAGCCAGGAGCAGGCCGTCACCCAGCACCGCTCCATGGCGGCGGCAGCCGCTGAGCTCGGGCTGGAGTTCAACTGGGAGCTGGCCCGCTACGGCAACACCTTCGACGCCCACCGGGTCGTGCACCTCGCCGCCGGGCACGGCCTCGCCGACGTTGCCCACGAGCGGCTGATGCGGGCCTACTTCACCGACGGGCTCGCGGTCGGTGACCGCGACACGCTCGTGGGCCTGGCCACCGAGATCGGCCTCGACGAGTCCGAGGTGCGCTCGATGCTCGAGTCCGACGACTTCGGCAACCACGTGCGCAGCGACGAGGCCACGGCCAAGATGCTCGGCATCGAGTCCGTGCCCTTCTACGTCTTCGACCGCAAGTACGGCGTCTCCGGCGCCCAGCCCGTCGAGGTCTTCGCCCAGGCGCTCGAGACCGCGTGGTCGACGCGGCACGAGCAGCCCGAGCCCGTCGCCGCTGGTGGCGGGTGCGGTGGGGCATGCGGCGCCGACGGCTGCGGCGGCGGGGTCTGCGCGCGCTGATCACCTGCGCGGCCCTACCGTGGAGGGCATGGCCCACCCGGTGATGTTCGAGGACTCCGACCCCTACCTGATGAGGTTGCGCGAGATCTGCCTCGCGCTCCCCGAGGCGCAGGAGAAGGTCTCGCACGGACGTCCGAACTTCTTCACCAAGAAGGTCTTCGCCGGCTACGGCGCCACCATCCGGGGCGACCATGACCCACAGCCCTACGCCCACTCCGTCGTCTTCCTGCCGGACGCGGCCGACCGCCCCGCCTTGCTCGACGACGCCCGTGTGTTCGAGCCGGCCTACCTCGGCCCCTACGGCTGGCTGGGGTTCGACTTCGGCCGCGTCGGCTCGGTCACTCGCGTCGCCTGGGACGAGGTGGCCGAGCTCGTCGACGCCTCCTACCGCCTCACGGCGCCGGCACGGCTCGTGAGAGAGCTCGAGGGGCGGTATGGCTCGTGAGCGCAGCCGATGGCGACGGGTCCCCGCGCCCCTGGCACAGCCAGGATGCACACGTCGTGCGTCTCGAGTGGGGGCCGACCGGCGCTGAGTCCCTGACGCGGTATGCCGTCGCGTCGGGCGCCGCCGTGACCGCCATCGTCATCGACGTGTTGAGCTTCACGACCTGTGTGTC
This sequence comes from uncultured Actinomycetota bacterium, assembly GCA_963697735.1. Classification (GTDB taxonomy): domain Bacteria; phylum Actinomycetota; class Actinomycetes; order Actinomycetales; family Dermatophilaceae; genus Humibacillus. The sequence continues at coordinate 146,745 of CAVOOZ010000003.1, forward strand.
GGTGGCGGCCGATGCCGGCACCACCGTGCACCCTTTCCGCTGGCAGGACGTGTCGGCCACGGCCCGCGCCCAGCAGCTGGGCGCGGCGCTGGCGGTCCCCCGATCAGAGGCTCGCGCGGCTGCATCCGGTGATGGGGCGTCCAGCGTCGGTGTGGGCGGTGATGCACCGATCAGCTTGTCCCCCGGTTCGATTCGTGCGATGTCGGGGGTGGCGGACCTCGTGCTGCCCTCGCCCAACGGCGGGGCGATCAGCCACCTGCTCGCCGATGCCGGAGCTGACGTTGTCGCGGCCTCGCTGCGCAACCGCGATGCAGTCGCAGGATGGATCGTCACACGGCCTGGTCTCGACACGAGGACGCACGCCGGCAGTCGTGGTCGTCGTGCCGGCCGGCGAGCGATGGCCCGACGGCTCGCTTCGCCCGGCCGTCGAGGACCTCTGGGGCGCGGGTGCCGTCATCGCGTCCCTCGTCGAGCGGCTCGAGCACCAGGCGGGCCCGCTCCTGCTCAGTCCTGAGGCGACGGCAGCCATGTCGGCCTGGCGCGCCGTGGAGGGTGACGTGGGCACTGCCCTCTCGATGACAGCGAGCGGTCGTGAGCTCGTCGAGCAGGGTTGGCCCGACGACGTCGCCATCGCAGCCGAGCTCGATACGTCGACCGCCGTTCCCGTGCTGCGCGACGGCGCGTTCCGTCCGGCCTGAAACCCCAGCAGTCCTCGACGTCGAACGGCCCCGGCTCACACCACCCCCGCGTCGGATGGGTCGGTGCTACTGGCCCATCGCCGTCCAGAAGGCCGACGCGGCGCGCGAGCTGCGGCCCGTGCGGCGCTCCGACCAGTCGGCCGAGGTCATCAGGGCGGTGACAGCGTTGACGCCGAGCCAGCGCAGCGGCTCGGGCTCCCACGCCCGCGACGTGCGCCCCGCCCACGGCAGCGACGCGAGGTCGTCGGGGTCGTCACCGCTGATCATCGCTGCGAGGGTGCGGCCCGCGAGGGCCGAGGTGGCCACCCCGTCGCCGACGTAACCTCCGGCGAAGGCCAGCCCCGTGTGCTTGTCGTGGCGCACGGAAGGGAACCAGTCGCGCGGCACGCCGAGGTTGCCGCCCCAGGCGTGGGTGAAGGTGACGTCACGGAGCACGGGGAAGAGCTCGATGAGGATCCGTCGCAGCATCGCGTGCACCCGGTCGTCCCGCTCGTAGGCGGACGAGAGGCGCGAGCCGTAGTGATACGGCGCGCCCCGGCCGCCGAAGGCGATGCGGCCGTCGCGGGTGCGCTGACCGTAGACGACGAGGTGACGGTTGTCGGCGAAGGTGCTGCGGCTCTCGAGACCGATCTGCGCCCAGACGTCGTCGCTCAGCGGCTCGGTGGCGGTCATGAGTGAGTAGACCGGGGCGATCGACCTCCGACGACCTGCGACGGTCGGCGTGTATCCCTCGGTGGCGAGCACGACGTGCTCCGCCCGCACGGTGCCGTGCGGGGTGACGACCCGCCGGCTGCCGACGTCGACCGCCGAGGTGCGCTCGTAGACCGTGACACCTCGGCGCTCGACGGCGGCGGCCAGCCCGCGCACGAGCCGGGCCGGGTGGATCGCTGCGCAGTGCGGCGTCCAGGAGCCGCCGAGCGAGCCCGCGACGTGGGCGAACTCGGCCACCTCGCGGGCGTCGAGCAGCCGGTGGTCGTCGGGCCCGAAGCCCCACGCGTGGAAGTCCGCGACCTCAGCGCGCACCCGCTCGAGCTGGGCAGGGTTGCGCGCCACAGAGAGGTAGCCGCCCTGGTCGAAGTGGCAGTCGATGCCCTCCGCGGCAGTGGTCGTGCCGACTGCCGCGACGGTGTCGTGCAGCTGCTGCTGCATGCGCACGGCGGCGTCGCGCCCCCGCTCCCTCGCCATCCGCTGGAGCGAGGCGGGGAAGAGGGCTGAGCACCAGCCCCCGTTGCGCCCCGAGGCCCCGAACCCGGCCACCTCACGCTCGACGACGGCGACCCGCACGGTGGGGTCGTTCAGGACGAGGTGGTATGCCGTCCACAGCCCGGTGTAGCCGCCGCCGACGATCGCGACATCCACCTCGACGTCTCGATCGAGGGCCGGCCGAGGCGTGAAGTCGTCGTCCATCGTGTCGTGCCACAGGCTCAGACTTCGATATCCGCTCGCGAGCATGCGAGGAAGTATGCACGTCCGACGTGCCCGGTGAAGGCTGGGGGCGCCACAGTTTTCGATGGAATGCGGTTCCATTGCCTACGGATTCCGAAGGGGACCAGCCTCAGCCCCTCACTTCCGCGGCGGCCGTCGAGCACGTCATGACCCCTGCCGCCGTCGAGCACATGGTGCCCTCGCCGACGCGTGGGCCGACACGAGCGCAGCCGACATCGACGTGCACGGCGTGATGTTCCTGGAGTGCGTGCAGGAGCTCTTTGCCTGACCGGCCCGGGCGGCGTCGCGGTGTCGATAGCCTTGCCGCGACAGTCACGAGCGCGGGAGAGCCGATGAGCGAGAGCCAGACGACCCACAGCCACGACGCGACGGTGGGGTCGGCTGTCCCGGCTCCCCGCCGGCGTCGCACCAAGCTCGGCATCGTCGGGGCGGGGGCGGTCGGTGCCACGCTCGCCTACGCCTCGCTCATGCGGGGCGCGGCGCAGACCGTGGCGCTCTATGACACCAACGGCGCCAAGGTGCGGGCCGAGGCGCTCGACCTCGCACACGGCATCCAGTTCATGCCGATGGCCAAGGTGGAGGGCTCCGACGACGTCGCCGTGCTGGCCGACAGCGACGTCGTCGTCTTCACCGCGGGCGCCAAGCAGAAGCCGGGGCAGTCGCGCCTCGACCTCGCCGAGACGACCATCGGCATCGTCAAGACGGTCCTGCCGCAGCTCGTCGGCGTCGCCCCCCACGCCGTGCACATCATGGTGACCAACCCCGTCGACGTCGTCACGTATGCCGCCCTCCAGGTCTCCGGTCTGCCTCCGAACCAGCTCTTCGGCTCGGGCACCGTGCTCGACTCCTCACGGCTGCGCTTCCTGCTCGCAGAGCACACGGGCGTTGCGGCTCAGAGCATCCACGCCTACGTGGTTGGCGAGCACGGAGACTCCGAGCTGCCGCTCTGGTCGTCGGCCACCATCGGGTCGGTGCCGCTGCTCCAATGGCTCGGCGAGGACGGCAGGATCGCCCTCGACGAGGCGACCCGTGAGCGGATCGCGAGCGACGTCGTGCAGTCCGCCTACCGCATCATCGAGGGCAAGGGGGCGACGAACTACGCCATCGGCCTGGCCGGCACGCGCGTCCTCGAGGCCGTCGTCAACGACGAGGGCCGCATCCTGCCGGTGTCATCGCTGCTCGACGACTACTACGGCGTCAGCGACGTCTGCCTGTCGGTGCCCGCCATCGTGCACGCCGGTGGCGTGGGCGCCCGGGTCGAGGTGCCGATGACCGATGCCGAGCTTGCCGGCCTGAGGGCCTCCGCCGACGCGGTCCGCGCGACCGCCCGACGCTTCGGCTTCTGAGCGGACACCCCTGCGGCATCCGAACGGCTGGGAGGATGATGTCAGCGTGACCTCCTCTGCCGCCGCCGCCGCACCCGGCCCGCAGGACTCGTTGCTCACGCCCCGCTCGACCTACCACCACGGCGACCTGCGCCGCGCGCTGCTGGAGGCCGGCACCGAGCTCGCCCGCGAGGGCGGCCCCGACAAGGTCATGCTGCGCGAGGCGACCCGGCGGGTGGGCGTCTCGGCCAACGCCGCCTACCGGCACTTCGCCGACCGCGACGCGCTCCTCGACGAGGTCGTCTCGATCGCCCAGGCCCGCGCGGCCGACGTGATCTCCGCGACGATCGAGGCCGTGCCGGGCGGTATGCCGTCCGGTGACCGCGCGCGGGCGAGGTTCCGCGCCGTCGGGGTGGGCTACCTCCGCTTCGCGGTGGACGAGCCGGGCCTCTTCCGCACCGCCTTCGCCGTGCCCGTCGACCTGCGCCGCGCGGCGTCGCCCGACGCCGCGGGAGCCTCGGGCCGCACCCCCTTCCAGCTGCTCAGCGACACCCTCGACGACATGGCCGAGGCAGGCGTGCTGTCCGAGACGGAGCGCCCGGGCGCCGAGCTGCTCGCCTGGTCGGCGGTGCACGGGCTCGCCATGCTGGCCCTCGAGGGACCGCTGCGCGACCTGCCCCCTGGTGCCGTCGACGAGCTGGCCCCCCGGCTCGTGCGGATGGTGGACCTCGGCCTGGGGCTCGGAGGCGGTGCGCCGGCGGCCGCGCCGGACTCACCGCCGGCCGCCGCGCCGGACTCACCGCCGGCTGCCCCCGCGCTGTCTGACTCCCCGCACGCGGACGGGCCCGCAGACCACCGTGCCTAGCGTGCCTGGCGTGCCGCCTAGAGTGCACGGCGTGAGCAGCGACGCCATCGGGACCGAGTCCGTCACGACCGACCCCGGCGGCCTCGACCCCCACACCCGTGCGTTCTACCGACGGCTCGACGACGACCTCTTCCTGCCGACCCTGCAGACCCAGGGCGCCTGGCGCGACGACGAGCAGCACATGGCTCCCGTCAGCGGCCTGCTCGCCCACGCCATCGACGCCCACGAGCCGCGGGAGGGGATGCAGCTCGCGCGGCTCAGCTTCGACATCCTCGGCGTCATCCCGGCACGAGAGAGCCGGGTGCAGGTGCGCACGACCCGACCCGGCCGCACCATCGAGCTCGTCGAGGCCACCCTCAGCGTCGACGACCGCGTCGCCGTGCAGGCACAGGCGTGGCGCCTGGCAACCCACGACTCGGCGCCGGTGGCCGGGGTCGAGCTCGACGGCATACCGGGGCCTGACGAGCTGGAGCCGTGGGAGGGCACGGACACGTGGCGCGGAGGCTACATCCGCGGCCTGGAGTTCCGCGTCGACCCGCGGCGGCGACCGGGACGCACGATCGCGTGGATCCGCACGCCCAACACCCTGATAGACGGCGAGTCCTGCTCTCCGACAGCGGATCTCGTGCGTCTGGTCGACACCGCCAACGGCATCGCCGTGCGAGTCTCGCCGGACGAGTGGATGTTTCCCAACGTCGACCTCGCCATCCACCTCTTCCGCGAGCCCGTGCGCGGGTGGGTCGGCTTCGACACCCGGGTCTCGATGGGCACGACGGGGCTCGGTCTGACGTCGACGACGCTGCACGACGAGCAGGGCCCGGTCGGCAGGGCCGAGCAGATGCTGACCGTGCGACGTCTGGGCGCCTGACAACCTTCCCGGGCCCCACCGCGTCAGGACTTCGTCGGCACAACCAGCCAGATCGTCACGCTCCTGCCACAATGAGGCGCGCGCTCGCGCGCACCGAGGCGGCGAGTGACGGTCGTGATGACAGGGGAGAGCATGAAGACGATCCACATGGGCCGGCGCAGCAGCGCGGTGGCGGCGACCTTCGCGATCGCGGGGATGCTCGTCACGCCGATGGCGTTCGCCGACGACACCGGCACCCCGTCGCCGCCCCCGTCGTCAGGCTCGGTGGCATCGGGCGCGTCCACGGAAGACCCGACCGCGACGGAGACCACCACGTCGACGGTCACCTCACCCGCCACGACGACCACCACGTCGAGCCCCACGTCGAGCACGACCACCACCACCACCGGCACGGCGACTCCCACGACGGCGACCCCGACGCTCACGACGACCCCCCCGGTAGGCAGCCCGGTGGTGCTCAGGGTCGGCGCCACCGGCTGGGCCGTCAAGGACCTCCAGTCTCGGCTGCTCGTCCTCGGCAGGGCGTCTGGCACCATCGACGGCATCTACGACTCCGGCGTGGCCACGGCACTCGGCTCCTTCCTAGGCGCCAGCAGCCTGCCCGGTGATGGCACCACGCTGACGGCGCAGGCGCGCGACCTGCTCAACGCCCGCACGGCGTCGGCGACCGTCATCCCCAGGGGCAGCACCGGCGATCGCGTCAAGGACCTCCAGGTGCGACTGCGGCTCGTCAAGGCCGCCTACTGGACGGCATCGATCGACGGCTGGTACGGCTGGACGGTCAGCCAGCGCGTGCTCACCTTCCAGCGCGACCAGAACCTCCCCCAGTCCGGCGTCGTCGACCAGCGCACGTGGAACCGGCTCGTCGGGCTCACCGCCACACCGATCGCCATCGCGAGCACGGCCACGGGCGGCACGGTCAAGGAGCTCCAGCTGCGCCTCCGGGCCAAGGGCCTCTGGACCTCCTCGATCTCGGGCACCTACAGCTGGACGCTCGGTCAGAAGGTGCTGGCCTTCCAGCGCGTGCAGAACCTCCCCCAGTCCGGCGTGGTCGACCGGCGCACGTGGAGCCGGCTCGTGGCCGTCACCTACACCCCGGGGACCTTCGACCGCTACCGCTACGAGGCCGGGCTGCGGCCGCTCCTGCCCACCCTCGCCTCGCTCGACTACCGTTGTCGCACAGGCAGGGTCATGTGCATCGACAAGGGGACTCGCACCCTCACGTGGGTCGTCTACGGCAAGCCGACCTCGGTCATGTGGGCCCGTTTCGGCGGACCCGGACTCGAGACCCGCGAGGGCACCTTCAAGGTCCTGCGCAGGTACGAGTACGTCGTGTCCAACCTCTACTTCACGCCGATGCCGTACTCGATGTTCTTCTCCGGCGGCCAGGCCGTGCACTACTCGTCGAACTTCGCCCGCATCGGCTACGCCGGGACCAGCCACGGGTGCGTCAACATCGCCGACCACGCCCAGGTCAAGGCCCTCTACTTCGCCTCGCGGATCGGCGACAAGGTCGTCGTCCACAAGTGACCACCGTCGCGGGTCCGTTGCCGCGCTGGCCCGCCGGACCGCGACGGGGTCGCCTACTCGACCGTGGTCTCGATCTGCGTGCCGAGCTCGATGGTGCGGCTGACGGTGCACCACTCGTCGTGCGAACGCTGGACCAGCTTGGGGAGCATCTGGCGCGCGGCGTCCCCGCCCTCCCCCTCGGGGAAGCGCACCCGGAAGCTCACGGTGATGTCCTGCAGGTGGTTGCCGTGCTCGTCCTTGACCTTGTCGGCCGTCACCTCGACCTCGAAGGATTCGGGCTCCGCCCGCCGGGTCGTCACGGTGTCGACGTCGACGGCCGTGCAGGCCGCGATGCCCGCGAGCAGCAGCTCCACCGGGGAGAGCTCGTCAGTGCCTGAGCTCACGGTGAGCGAGCCGCCGCGGCGGTTGCGCGCCGTGTAGCGGCCCAGGCTGTCTCGCGACAGCGTGATGGAGCGGAGGTCGGGGGCGTCGGTGCTCATGGGGGCAGCCTCTCAGATCGCGTGGGACGTATGCCGTCCGGCCGGGCCCGCCGGACGGCATACCCCGGGGGTGGTGAGTGTCAGCTCCAGGCGTCAGCGAGGAGCTCCAAGCTGCGCAGCCGGTCCTCGTGGTCGTGCGCGCCGCAGGTGACGATGACCTCGTCGACTCCGGTCGCCTCCACGAAGCCGGCGAGGCCGTCTCGCACCTCGTCGGGGGTGCCGACGAGCGAGACGCGGGTCATGTCGGACACGGCCTGACGCTCAGCCGGCGACCATGTGGCCATCAGCCCGGCGATGTCGCCCTGCGGCTCGGTGACGCCGGTGCGCCGGCCGGTGACGATGCCGTGGAAGCGCGCGAGCACGCTGGTGAAGAGACGCTCGGCCTCGGCCGTCGTGTCCGCGACCATGACGTTGACGCCCGCCATGCTGCGCGGAGCGTCGAGCCCCCCGGGCTCGGTCGACGGGGTGAAGCGGGAGCGATAGACCTCGAGCGCGCTCATGAGCGCGGCGGGCGCGAAGTGCGAGGCGAAGGAGTAGGGCAGCCCGAGAGCTGCTGCGACCTGGGCGCCGCCATGGCTCGACCCGAGGATCCAGATCGGCACGTGCGTGCCCTCGCCGGGGATGGCGCGCACCTTGGCGTCGGGGTCGGGGTCGGCGAGGTAGCCGATGAGCTCCTCGACCTCGCCGGCGAAGTTCATCGCCGCGGCCTCGTTGCGGCGCAGCGCGCGGGTGGTGGACGGGTCGGTGCCCGGGGCGCGGCCGAGGCCGAGGTCGATGCGACCGGGGTGGATCGTCTCGAGCGTCCCGAACTGCTCGGCGACGACGTAGGGCGCGTGGTTGGGCAGCATGATGCCGCCGGCGCCGACCCGGATCGTCTCGGTCCGGTCGGCGACGTGACCGATGAGCACCGCGGTCGAGCTCGAGGCGACGCCGCGCATGTTGTGGTGCTCGGCCATCCAGTAGCGACCGTAACCCCACTTCTCGGCGTGCCGGGCGACGTCGACGGTTGCGGCGATCGCCTCACCGGCGGTGCCACCGTCGAGGACGGGGACGAGGTCGAGGATGTTCAGCTGGGCTTTCGGGGCAGGACTCACGTGGGTGCCAACGGGACGCCCGGGCCGCGGTATTCCGCGAGGCGCCCGGGTCCACCCGACGAGTGTCTGCGAGTCGGGCATTGGATGCGGTGGCCGCGTGGTTCGGGTACCTATGGTTCCACCAGGCACGGACCGCCCTCCCTAACGCCCCGACCCCCGTGAGCGTCACCACCCCATGTCGACCGACACCCTCGCCCCCGCGTCCGAAGGCCGAGGTATGCGCCTGCCGGGCGCCACACCACGGCTCGGCGTGCGCCTGCGCGCCGTCGCCGTCATCGCCGCCGCGTTCCTCGTGACAGAGGGAGTCGCTCAGGCGGTGACTCCGTTCATCCGCCAGGACGACTGGGCGTTCCTGCTGCCCGAGGGCTCTCCGGGGGCGGTCCCGCCGTCGTACTACAACGTGAGCGAAGGACGCTGGCTCAACTCCGGCTGGTGGTGGCTCGTCGGTCAGCACGGCACCGTCACGACCGCCGCGCTGACCTATGCCACCGGGTACGCGCTGCTGGTCGCAGGCGTGTGGCGGGTGCTCCACAGGGCCGGGGTGCGGCCCCGGCCCGCCGTCGACGCCCTTCTCGGCGTGGCGCTCTTCGCCTCGTCCGTCTGGGTCCAGCTGCTCTACTGGCCCGGAGCGTTGACGCCCTCGGTCCTCGTGGCCGCCGGCGCGGTCTGGCTCCTGCCCCGAGCTGGTCGCTCGACGCGGTGGCTCGCGGCCTGGCTCGTCCTGAGCGGGATCGCCTCCGTGCTGACCTACCCGCCGGTCGCCCTCGTGCTTCTCGTCCTGGCCGTCGTGTCCCTGCGGAACGCCCCGTGGCGCCGCGTGCTGCTCGTCATCGCCGGGTGGGCCGTCGGGTTCGCTGCCGGCGTCGCCGTGGCCTACGCCCTCAACTGGGTCGTCAACGGACACGTCGGCATCGAGGTCGCCGCCTGGCGTGGGGCCAACCCGTTGACCTCGAGCGACGCGCTCGCTGTCAACTCCGGTCGGTGGCTGTCGACTGTCGGCTCGCTCTGGGCGGCGCAGTGGTGGGTCGGGGTCGTCGGGGTCGTCGCCGTCGCCTTCGGCTGGCGGGACACGGTCGTCCGGCCCCGGATGCAGCGCCTCCTCCTCGCCCTCGCCGTCGCGTGCGGCGTCGACGCCGCACAGACCCTCGCCACCGGTCTCGTCACCGAGGCCCGCGGCCAGCTGTGGACGTGGTTCGTCGCGGTGCTCGCCGTCGCGCTGCTCCTCGTCGACCGAGGCCCGCAGGCCGGAGCGCAGGCCGGCTCAGCGCCCACGGCGCGGCCCGGGGTGCCCCCCACGGCGCGCGTCGCGACGGCGCTGCTCGCGGTGGTCGCCGTGTGCGGGGTGCTGGCGTGGCGCGCCGACATCGGCAAGCACCAGGAAACCCGCAGGCAGTACGCCGCGATCGCCGAGGCCGCAACAGCGCGCGCGACTGGGACCACCCCCCGCACCGTCGTCGTCTACCAAGACCCTCAATACAAGGACACCCGCTCGGGTCGGCTCATGGCGAGCACGCTCTTCATGGCTGTCCGCCTCGAGCAGGACGGCCGGGTGCCCCGCTGGTGCATCGGCGCCGAGTGCCGCGAGATCGCGGCGCATTCCGGAGCGGGCCCGGTCGTCGACCTCGAGAGCCTGCCCGGCCTCGTCGGCATCGTCGTGCCGTCCCCGCCCGGCTGGATCTGACGCCCCTGGGGGCCCGGGCTTCGGGGCAATCCTCAGGGCAGCTTGAGCAGGGCGATCTGGTCCTCATGATCGGGGCAGAAGGTCTGCACCCCGGCGGCCATCAGCTGCTTCGTGCGCAGCGCCTCGCCGGTGTTGGGCAGCAGTGCGTCGCTCTCGTCGACGGCCACCTGGTCGAGTCCGATCCCCCCGTTGCGCAGCACCCAGCAGGTCGTCGTGCCCGTCTCGATGTCGTTGTCCACCGTCGCGCCGGTGACGGTGGCGCCGAGCTTCTCCGCGGCGAGCACGAATCTCGCCTCCTCCGCCGAGATCGTCGGCCGGGCGCTCGCGATGTCCGAGGGCAGGTCGGTCAGGGCTGGGTCGTCACTGCTGCATGCGCCCAGCGCGACGACGGCGACCAGCACGGCAGCGCCGGCCACCACTCGTCGGAGCGGGGGACCGACCTGGAGACGCCGGGCCCCCGCCCGACTCGAGCGGACGGCATACGGGGAGGTGGTGGAGGGACTCATCGTTATCCTGAACGTGTGATGGACCCCGATCATCCCCTGTCGGGGACGCACGACGTCGACGCCGAGCCAGCGGGGTTTCGGCTCGCCAACGAGGCTCCGCTCGCGCGCGGCGCGGTCGTCGCGTCGCTCGCGTCGGTGGTCCTGGGCTTCGTCTTCGTGCCGCAGCTGCTCGGGCTCGCGCTCGCGGGGCTGAGCCTCGCCCATCGCGAGCGGGGCGGGCGGCGAGCGGCGGCGATCGCGATCGCCGTGAGCCTCACCATGACGGTCGTCTGGGCGGTCGCGCTCGGCCTCGTCCTCAAGTGGTGGGCCTCCAACGCCACCACCTGAGCGGGGGACGGGCAGGGGCTGGGCGGGCGCCGACGCGGCTACTGCGAGTAGGTCGCGAGGAACTTCTCGAGGCGGCCGACGGCATCCTCGAGCTCCTCGACGCGGGGGAGGAAGACGATGCGGAAGTGGTCGGGCGTCGGCCAGTTGAAGCCCGTGCCGTGCACGATGAGCAGCTTCTGCTCGCGAAGCAGGTCGAGCGCGAACTTCTCGTCGTTGACGATCGGGTGCACCGTGGGGTCGAGGCGGGGGAAGAGGTAGAGGGCCCCCTCCGGTTTGGTCACCGAGACGCCGGGGATCTGGTTGAGCAGCTCCCACGCGACGTTGCGCTGCTCGAGCAGTCGCCCGCCGGGCAGGATCAGCTCGTTGATCGACTGGTAGCCGCCGAGCGCGACCTGGATCGCGTGCTGCGCGGGCACGTTGGCACAGAGGCGCATGTTGGCGAGGATGTCGAGACCCTCGATGTAGTTGCGCGCATGCTCCTTCGGCCCGGTGATCGCGAGCCACCCGGAGCGGAAGCCCGCCACGCGGTAGGCCTTGGAGAGTCCGTTGAACGTGAGGCAGAGCAGGTCGGGAGCAACGGCCGCGACCGAGGTGTGCTTCGCGTCGTCGTAGAGGATCTTGTCGTAGATCTCGTCGGCCATGACGATGAGCTCGTGCTCGCGGGCGATCTGCGCGATTGCCTCGAGGACCTCTCGCGGATAGACCGCGCCGGTCGGGTTGTTGGGGTTGATGACGACGATGGCGCGCGTGCGGTCGGTGACCTTGCTGCGCATGTCGTCGAGGTCAGGCGCCCAGCCCGCCTGCTCGTCACACACGTAGTGCACGGCCGTGCCGCCGGCCAGGCTCGCGGCCGCGGTCCAGAGCGGGTAGTCGGGCGCCGGGATGAGCACCTCGTCGCCGTTGTCGAGCAGCCCCTGCATGGCCATCACGATGAGCTCGCTGACGCCGTTGCCGAGGTAGATGTCCTCGACCCCGACGGGAGGGAAGTCACGCACCTCGTAGTGCTGCTTCACCGCGCGTCGCGCCGACAGGATGCCCTTGCTGTCGCTGTAGCCCTGCGCGGTCGGCAGCTCCTGGATGACGTCGACGAGGATGTCCTCGGGCGCCTCGAAGCCGAACGGCGCCGGGTTGCCGATGTTGAGCTTGAGGATGCGGTGCCCCTCGTCCTCGAGCCGCTTGGCCTCGGCGAGCACGGGTCCACGGATCTCGTAACAGACCGATCGGAGCTTCCGGGACTGGGTGACCACGCGCATGGGCCCCAGCGTGACACTCCGGTATGCCGTGAGCCCGGCTATTCCCACCATGTGGCCTGTGGGGTCGGTCTCCTCCACAGCCGGACCCGTTCGGTCAGCGTCCGAGGCAGCCGATCATCGACCCCGGGCTGCGGCCCGCGACGGAGCCGACGAGTTGGTTGAGGCTTGGTCCGCTCACGATGATCGTCAGGTCGCGGCCACCGGCGTCCTGGGTGAGTCGGGCGAGCACCGACGCGTCGACCTCGGAGCTGTCGGACGTCGGCTGCTGGGACCAGCCCAGCTGGGTGAGGTAGCCGATGACGGCCGCGGCCTGCGGCCCGGTCGAGGGCGGGTAGGTCCGCGTCACGCTGCCGTCCTGCTCGTCCTCGCACGGCTGCGCCTCGCTGTGGCCCAGCGGCGTCAGGCTCCGGTCCATGACCTCGATGGTCGTCTCCAGGGTGTCCCAGGCAGCGAGGTCGTCGGCGTGGCTACGCACCGACCAGGCCCACAGGCCGAAGACGACGAGGGCGAGCACACCGATGGTGAAGAGGATTCCGGTCGCCGTCGGTCGGCGCGACCTCCTGCCGCGGGGAGAGCGCTGCCGATCCGGGGCTTCGTCGCTGAAGCCGAAGTCGGTCACGCAGCACAGTGTCGAGCACCGGCCGGGCCGGGGTGGCCCCGACGCCCAAGTGTCGCCATTCCGTGACCCGGACCGCCTGAGTCAGGACGTGAGCACTCGACGGGGGGTTGGCGTCGGGACGTGAGCGCTTGATGTCAGTGGGTGATGGGTTCGTCGCCCCAGGCCAGCAGGCGCCAGCCCGCATCAGGGTCACCCTCGAGCGTCACGACATGGGTGTTGTCGAGCCGGCGGCTCGCGAAGAAGTCCGGCGGCAGGCCGAGGCGCGCCGTGCACCAGGTGCGCATCGCCGCCCCGTGGCTGATCGCGACGGCCGCGGCGTGCCCGTCCGAGGCGATCTGCCGGATGGCGGCCTCGTAGCGGGTCAGGAAGCCGACGCCGGTGTCGCCGCCGGGGATGGCGTGGCCCGGGTCGTCGCCCCACCGGATGACGGCATCGACGTAGGGCTGCCAGTCGGTCGACATCTCGTAGTCGCCCGCCTGGATCTCGCGCAGTCCGGGCAGCACGACCATCTCGAGCCCGAGCCGCTCGGCGAGCGGTGCGGCTGTCTGCTGGGTGCGCACGAGGTCGGAGGTGTAGATCGCGCCGAGGTCCTCGCCCACGAGTCGCTCAGCGAGCGCCCGGGCCTGCTCGTGCCCGGTGTCGGTGAGATCGAGCCCGGGCACCGCGGTGTCGAGCTGGCGGGCGACGTTGGCATGGGTCTGGCCGTGGCGCACGAGGAAGAAGCGCACCTCACTGCTCCTTGACGGTGACACCGGTGAGGCACTCGACGCCGGCCGCAGGGCCGCGCCAGAAGCCCTTGGCGGCCACGTCACCCTTCTCGCCGGCCCCGACGGTGACGTCGATCTCCTTGCCGGCGACGTCGGACGAGTCGGAGGTGCGCACGATGAAGACGGCGACGGTGAAGGTGTGCGGCACGGAGTCGGTGTTCTGCACGGTGCCGGCGAAGTTCCACACGTCAGCGGTGGGGGCGCAGGTCGAGGCGACGAGGCTCGTCGAGGCGTCGAAGAGACCGCCGGCGACCGGGGCCGTGGTGTCGGGCGCCTCGACGGTCGGGGTCTCGGGCGCGATGGTCGGCTGCACCTCGACGCTCACCGTGGGGCCGACCGCGTCGTCCGACGGGGTCGGCTGGCCACAGGCGCCGAGGGCCAGCGCGGACGCGAGCCCCACGGCGACCAGCCCTGCCGTCCGCCCCGGTGCGACGCGGACGCGAGCTCGCACCACGGCATTCGCCTGCTCGTCTGCAGACCCGATCACGGTCGGCTCCTCTCGTCACCCCGGTGGGAGGGCGGGTGTCGGGGCCATTGTGCCCCGCGGAGTCAGCCGACGAGGGATCGGGCGGCCACCGCCGCGCCGATGATGACGAGGCCCGCGAGCACGGCGAGCGAGTCGGGCAGCCGCCAGGGCGCCGGGCCCGCCCACGAGCGCCGGTGTGCCTCGGCGAAACCACGTGCGTCCATCGCAAGCGCCAGCCCGGCCGCCTGCCCGAGCGCTCCGACGAGCAGCCCGCCGGTGACGGCCACGGCCTCGACCCCACGGCGCACCAGTCCCCGATCAGCCCGTATGCCGCGCACGCGCCTCGTCGTCATCAGCTCGGTCCACAGGTCGTCGAAGGACTGCAGCCGCTGCAGGGCGGCCGTCGCGGCAACGACGGGACGGGCGGGCAGCCGCAGCCGCTGGGCGAGGTGGTCGCCGAGCCGCTCCGGGTCGATGAAGCCGACGACGAAGGCCGACGGCACGATGAGGCAGAGCACCCGCAACGCCGCTCCGGCCGCGATCTCGAGGTCGCGTCCGCCGAGCAACCACGCGGACCAGGCCACCCCGGCAACGGCGACGACGGCGGGGGCAAGGCGCGTGAGCACGCCGCGTAGCCGTCCCTGCGGCCGCCGGCCCGGACCGGGCGCGATCAGCCCGACGAGACCCAGGGTGAGCTCCACCCCCAGCACGACGAGACCCTGCCGCCAGGACCCCAGCAGTGCGGGGAGTGGCAGCACACACAGGGCAGCGGCCAGCAGCGCCAGCGGGCCGACGCGGGCGAGCAGCGGTCGGCGCTCGGGCTCGGGGTCAGGTGCTGGCTGTGGTGGGCGTCGGAGCGTGACCTCACGGTCGGCCCGGGCGACCACTCCCGGGTCGTGGGTGGTGACGAGGACCCCCGCACCTTCGCGCCTGGCGGCCTCGAGGGTGCCCATGACGGCCGCCCAGGTGAGGCGGTCCTGACCCACCGTCGGCTCGTCGGCGAGCACGAGCGCAGGACCGTGCGCGATGGCCGAGGCGACGGCCAGGCGACGCTGCTCCCCGCCGGAGAGATGGCGGGGGTCGGTGCCGGCGAGCCGCGTGAGCCCCAGGGTCGCGAGCAGCTCGGCGGCGCGGGTCTCGGCGTCCGTGCCCTCGTGACCGAGGGCGCGGGCCGTGGTCAGCACGTCGTCGCGCACGGTGCGACCGACGACGGCCGTCGCGGCTCGCTGCGGCACCCAGGCGACGACCCGGGCGAGGTCGACCGACGACCACTCGTGGGGTGGCCGCGAGCCGGACGCGTCGGAGCTGTCGCCGTCACCGGCCGGGGTCAGGGGCGGTGCAAAGGCGACGCGGCCCGTGGTCGGAGCGAGCAGGCCACCGACCACCGCCATCAGCGTCGTCTTGCCCGCACCACTCGGACCGGTGAGGGCCGTGACCTGCCCGGCCATGACGTCGAGGTCGACGCCGGCGACCGCGGTGGTGCTCCGCGAGCTCGAGCCCAGCCGTCTGCTGCGCCTCTCGACCCCGAGACCCTTGCCCGCCACCACGGCCTGTCCGGGCGCCAGGATGCCGCCTGCGGCCTGGGGCGCCGGGGTGAGAGCCACGTGCACGGGCTGCGGCTCCGGCGCGCCGGGCACCCAGATCCCTTGCTGCACAAGCGAATCCGCATGGTCGGCCAGCACATCGCCCGGCGGTCCGTCGGCGACCACGCGGCCATCGGGGTCGAGCACGACGAGACGGTCGACGAGGTCGATCCAGCCGTCGAGCCGGTGCTCCACGACGACGAGGGTCAGCCTCCGACGCTCGACGAGGTCCGCGACGACCGCTCTCACCCCGGCCGCCGTGGACGCGTCGAGCATCGCGGTCGGCTCGTCAAGGAGCAGCAACCGCGGCTCCATGACGAGGGCGCCCGCGAGGGCGAGCCGCTGCGCCTCTCCCCCGCTCAGGGTCAGGGGCGAGGCATCCGGAGGCAGGTCCAGCCCGACCTCCGAGAGCGCCGCAGCCACGCGCGCCGACATGAGCTCACGGGGCAGACCGATGTTCTCGAGGCCGAAGGCGACGTCGCGGCCGATCGTGGAGGCGACGACCCCGGCGCCGGGGTCCTGCAGCACAAGGCCCACCGCGCCGGCCCGGTGCCCGGGCTCGCCGTCGAGCGTCACCTCGCCCGCGAGGTCACCCGAGTCGGCCGTCAGCAACAGGCCCGCCAGTGCCCGCAACAGGGTCGACTTGCCCGACCCGCTCGGGCCGGCGAGCAGCACGCGCTCGCCGGCCGCGATGGTGAGGTCGAGCTGGTCGAGGACAGGCCGAGCCCGGCCGTAGGGACGCCACGACAGGCCGGTGACCTCGACCCGCGCCCCCGGGCAACCCTGCACGGGCGGTGCCGTCGGCTCGCCCGCGGCCGCGATGGGACCGGTCCCCGTCATGCCGGGCTCAGACGGCCGCTCGCTCGCGGGTCTCCTGGCCGGGCGGGAAGGCGGAGAGCGCGCCCGCGTTCGCCAGCAGCTTCGTCAGTCCCACCGCGAGCAGCGAGCCGAAGATCGCCACCGACCCGCCGAGCAGGAAGAGGTAGGAGATCTTGTAGCCGAAGCCCCAGTCGGTCCAGTAGGAGTACCACTCGTAGACCGCCTCGAAGGCCCCACCGAGGAAGCCCCCGACGAGCAGCGGCGCCCAGCTGTAGACCGCATACCCGAAGAGCGCGAATCCGAGCTCGACGCCCAGCCCCTGCAGCAGCCCGGACACGAGCGTCGTGAGGCCCCACTGCGTGCCGATGAGCGCTGAGACGACCGCCGCGAGCAGCTCGGTGAAGACGGCGGCGCCGGGACGGCGGATGACGAGCATGCCGACGATGCCGGCCACGAGCCACGGCCAGGCGAAGAGGGCGCTGAGCGGCGGGAACGCGGCGGACACGGCTGTCGAGGGCGCCTCGTAGGCCAGCCCCCACGCCCAGTAGGCGACGCCGAACGCGACGCCGAGGAAGGCACAGGTCAGCAGGTCGATGGTGCGCCAGCGGGTCAGTGGACCGCTGGCGGTGATGGTGGTGGACATGACGATCTCCCGGGTTCCGATGGATACCTCGGGGAGGGCACCGGACGGCATACGTCGACGCGTGTCGATGGCGCATGCCGGGTGGTGACCTGAGAAAATCCCGACTTCCTTCGCCGGTGCTAACCGGAGCAGGTTCGAGGGTCTGCGGTCTGTCGTCGACGCTGTGTCGACCGCCGCACTCTCAGCGCTTAGAGGGCGCTCCCCTGTCGTGATGGTGGTGCTCTTCAGTTGTGGAGGTGACTTTACCTCCCTCGCGTGGCACAGTCACAGCATGGCTGCGAAGGACGCGAAGAAGGCGATCACCAAGGGCAAGAAGGCGGCTGAGGAGACCGCGGCACCGCGACGCGGTCCGGCCGGGGGCGCGGTCTGGAAGGTCCTCAGCATCGGGTCGACGATCATCGCGACGAAGCTCGCGACCGACGCCGCCCAGAAGAGCTGGAAGGTGGCGACCGGCCGCCCCGTGCCGGTCAAGGGCGACTACGACCGCGAGCGCACCCGCGACGTCATCCTCTTCACCGCGCTGTCCTCGATGCTCGTCTCGGCGGCTCGCGTCGCGGCTGAGCGGGGCGCGGCGACGTACTACCGCAACAGCTCCGGACACCTGCCCAAGCGCCTCGAGGACCAGCAGCTCACGCCGGCCGACCGCAAGGCCCACCTCAAGCTCGACCGGACCAAGCGTCGGTCCGAGTTCATGCTGAGGCGAGCCATCGACAGGGCCGCCCCCTGAGGCTGATGAGGCAGTCGACGCCGCACCACCGAGCCAGCGGCTCAGTGCGCTCAGTGCTGCTCAGTGCGGTGCGACGCCCTGGACTGCCGGGGCGGTGTCGGCGCGGGGCATCAGTGACTTCGTGTATGCCGCCACCCGCGTCCACACGACGAGGGCCAGCGCGAGGTTGGCAGTGAAGACGACGACGTACTCCCACGTCGCTGCGACGTGGGTCGGCACGTCGTCGCCCGGGACCTTCGCGAAGACGAGCCACTGGTTCGACACGACGAAGTACGTGAGGACGTAGAGCGTCGTGATGACCACCCAGTTGAGGACGGGCGCCCATGGCCTGGCGGCCTTGAGTTCCGGTGTGCCGTATAGCTTTTGGAGCGCCCGGCGCGGGCCGACATCGAGGTAGCGGTAGGCGACGATCCACCACAGGAGCAGGTAGTAGAGGTCCCACCGGACGGCAATGGCGGCCACGAGGATGTGCAGGCCGTACTCGAAGAAGTTGCGGAAGACGACCCAGGTGCCGATGAGCCGGCCGAAGGACTGCGGGTTGCGGTTGAAGAACGCCGCGATCGGCAGGGACGACGACACGAGGGCGATCCGGCCCCCCCAGTACCAGAGGGTGCTCTTGTTGGCGACGGACCACGGGCCGATGACAAGCAGGTCGAGTGACACGACGACGATGTGCAGCGTGAACAGGTTGATCGCAAGCCGGTTCGAGAAGAGCGGGTTCAGCAGGTGCTGAGGGGTTCGCCTGCCCTGGATGATCTGTCGGATGCCGACCGACATCCCCCAGCCCAGCAGGGCGACGTAGATGAGGCTGACGACCCAGTCCATGCGTCAGGCCTTCCGGCGGAAACGGCCTCTGAGTCCGTCGACAACGGCGCGGCCGAGGGTGATCGGGTGCGTCACTGCCGTGAACAGCTTGAACTGAATGCTGTCAGGGTTGAAGGCGACGCCGAGCTGCTGCAGGGGCGTCGCGAGGTCCATGTAGATGATCTCGTTGACCATCCCCTCGCCCTCGAACTCGAAGACGAGGCACATCGGGAAGTCGACCTTGCGACCGGTCGCCGGGAGGCCACGCCACAGACCGAGATGGGTCCCGCGGAACCTGCCCTCGACGACGACCACCTCGGTGGACGGCGAGACCCGCGTCGGCTCGAAGTGGAAGTCGGGGAAGGCCGCCTCGTTCTCGTCGAGGAAACCGCAGACCGCATCGGCACCGTCATAGACGATGTCGTCGGAGGGGACCTCGTACTTCGCCTTCGCGAATTTCGCTGCGCAAGCAGGGAAATCGTGCAGGTTCTCGAGGCGCATGTGCTCGAGAACAGTCTCGAGCCGAACGTCAGTGTCAGCCACGATTCGGAGCATACGGCTGCGGAAGAGGCAGGGTGATGGATACCGTCGAAACACGGTGTTGCCGTGGAAGATCGGCGATGGAGGCTGGATGCTTCGAGAGGTACGGCTCGGCCTTGCCCTTAACGGCGGCGTGAGCCTGGCGATCTGGATCGGCGGAGTCGTCGACGAGTTCCTGCGCGCCGTCAGTGCGGGTCAGGAGCATCCCGAGGCGCAGCCGGAGTGGGTCAACCTGTGCCACGAGCTCGACGTCGTCGTCGAGATCGACGTCGTCGTCGGCACGAGCGCCGGAGGACTCAACGGCGCCTTCCTCGCCACCGGTCTCGCGAACGGCGCCCCGAACCTCGTGGCCCTCCAGAACCTCTGGATCGAGGTCGGCGACTTCGCCCAGCTGCTCCAGCCGCCGCGCACCGCCGGCATCCGCTCCCTGCTGCGGGGCGACACCTTCTTCCTGCCGAACCTCCAACGTGCCCTGGAGTCGGTCGCGGCGAGCGGGCTCGGCGAACGCGAGCTCGACCCGCCGCTGGACATCCGGCTCACCTCCACCGACCTCAAGGGCAAGGTGCTGCGCATCTCGGACGGGGAGTCCGTGCTGCGCACCGTCGACCACTCCGTCGAGTTCCGCTTCACCGACGAGGACTTCCACTTCAGCAAGAACGCCCAGGCGTCGGCCCGGGTGGCACGGGCGTGCCGCTCGACCGCGTCGTTCCCGGGTGCCTTCGAGGCGAGCCCGATCCCGGCCGGCCTCTTCGAGGCGCGGCACGCCCCGGCGCTCGCGGTAGACGGCACCGTCCTGCCGACCTACCTCGTCGACGGCGGAGTGCTCAACAACCTGCCCGCCCGCAACGCCGTCGAGGCCATCGCGAGCCAGCCGGCCGGCGAGCGCGTCTACCGGGCGCTGGCACTCGTGGTGCCCGACCCGGGAGGCCGGGCGCAGGGGCCGGAGGAGCCGGAGGAGCCGCTCCTGGGGCACACGATGGGGCGCTCGGCCATGGGCATCCCCCGCAACCAGTCGCTGTCGCAGTTCATCAGCGAGGTGCGCAGTCTCAACAACGACGTCAACAGCCGCCGTGCCGCCCGGGCCGCCTTCCTCGGTGAGCTGGGCGAGCTCGAACCCGCCGTGGCCGCTGCGCGCTTCACCGGTGTTGCCGAGGCGCTGTTCCCGTCCTACCGCGCCGCCCGCCACCGGCGCTCGATCGACCGGATGCTCAGCCGCCTCGCCGACCGGCTCACCCCGGAGCTCGCCGATGTGCTGGTCCGGGTGGCGGGGGATGCCGACTCGGTCATGCTGCCGTGGGTCCCCGACGCCTACGACGTGCGCGCCGGCGATGCCTGGGGCGGGTCACCGCTGCGCCGCCTGGCGGCACTGCTCCTCACCTGGACCGACCTGGCCGCGATCGTGCTGACCGAGTCGGGCGACGAGGCCGCCGCGTCGCGGCTGCTCAGCACGAAGCGAAGCCTCAGCCTCCTGCGCGACGTGGCAGACACCTACGGATCGATCGGCTCGATCGACGACCTGCTGCTCGAGGAGCTCGCCCAGCTCCCGGGGCAGCCGTTCGAGGCTCTCGTCATCGCGTTGCAGCGTTGGGCCGACGCCGACGACATCGACCAGCTGCAGGGTCTCGTCGGCCGGCTCGGCGAGCACCTTCGGCTCCTCGTCGAGGCCGCGCGCCCGCACGTGTCCGACGCTCCGACCGAGGCAGCCCGGACGGTGGCCGGGCTCGTCGCGCTCTACGACGGCACGGCCGCTGACGGCATCGGACGGCTGCTGCTCGGCTTCGAGATCATCGAGATGGCGTTCGGGCCCGCTGACCCGCCACCGGACCAGACGATCCGGCTCGCTCACTTCACGGCCGACGAGCTGGTGACCATCGACCCCGCCGGTCGCGACGACCCCGACGAGAAGCTCGCCGGCGTGCAGCTCGCGCACTTCGCGGCCTTCCTCAAGCGGTCCTGGCGCGCGAACGACTGGATGTGGGGACGGCTCGACGCGGCCGAGCGGCTCGTACGCCTGCTCGACGAGGCGACCGACCACCAGCTCACCCGCACGGGACGGCTCGACCACCACCTGCGCGCCATCCAGGCGGCCGTGCTGCGCGACCTGCTGCCCGTGGTCGCCGCCGAGATCGACACCGACGGTGACGCCGGCGCCAACGTGACGGCCGAGGGCCGGGCCTTCGCCGACGCGGTCCACGCCACCAACCCCGCGCCTGTTGCCGAGGGCGCCCGGGTGAGCCTCGCGGACGTCGGCGAGGACGACCTGGCGGGTCTGCTCGCGCTCAACCGCGTCGGCGTCGAGCGGCTCGCGGGAGAGGTGGGCATGCCCCTCGCCTCCGCCCTCCTGCTGAACGTCGCCACCACGGCGGCGACCCTGCTGAGGCACGAGGCGCCGCGCGGCATCGGCGCCCTGTCGGGCTTCCTCGCCTGGGTCGCGTCACTCGCGTGGCGCTGGCAACAGCTGCCCGTGCGGCGGCGGAAGCTCGTCGTGGCGGTCGTCTGGCTCATCGCGCTGTCAGCCCTCGCGCTCGCAGTCGTCAACCGTCAGTCGGCCCTGCCGCTGTGGGCAGCCCTGCTGGTCTGGGCGGTCATCCTCGTCGGAGCCGTGCTCGCCGCCGGGCGGATCACCCTCTACTCCCTCAAACGGCGCACCCGCCGGGCGGCGCTGCCCGTCCTGACGGCGCCAATCCCGGCACTCGACCCGCCACCCATCACGGAGAGGACTCCGGCATGACCACCACTGCCCCGACTTCCACCAGCGACGCTCCCGACAGCGGCAAAGCCGTGGCTGCCGGCGACCTCGACCTTCTCGCCGAGCGCTACGAGGAGGCTGCGGCCCACTACCGCGAGGCCGTCGCCGCCGGCGTCGACGATGCGGCAGTCGAGTACAAGCTCCAGCGAGCCGAAGCCGCTGCGGCAAGCGCCGTCAACCGCGGTGAGCAGCAGACCCCTGTCTTCCACGCCCGCTACAGCCAGGTCGCGTCTGGCGAGCTGCTCGTGCCGCCGCCTCCCCTGCCCAAACCGGCAGCGAACCCGCGTCCGCCCCACGACGTGGGCGACCGCGTCCGGGTGGCCGTCGGCCGCGCCGTCGGAGCCGGTGGCTCGGCGGTCTTCCACCGACTGACGGCCCTCGCCGGCCGGGGCGGCGTCAGCGGTCAGGTCTGGACGAACTGGTACTCCGCCGGTGAGGGTCTGCCCGGACCGCTGCGCAAGTGGTTCCAGATCCTCCGGCTCGCCTACATGCGCGAGACGCTCTTCGAGAACAACCTCGTGCGCCCCTACCCCGACGACGCCAAGACCGGCTACGTCGAGGGCGACCTCGAGCCGCCCGAGTGGGCCAAGCGTTGGCGCAGCGCCGACGGCTCCTGGAACTACCTGATCAAGGACTCCGACGGCCGCTACGACCCCATGGTGGGGGCGGCATACACCCGCTTCTTCCGCAACGTCGGCGACGACCGTGGGCTCGCCGGCATCCATCCCTCGCCCGACCCGGCGACCGACCCGGTGAGCGTGCGCGAGGTGAGCCGGCGGATGCTCTCCGCGAAGGGCGAGCGCAAGACCGTGCCGTTCCTCAACCTCTGGGCAGCGGCCTGGATCCAGTTCCAGAACTCCGACTGGGTGAGCCACGGCTCCAACGACTCGACCCGCTGGGCGCAGATCCCGCTCGCCGAGGACGACCCGCTGCGTTCCTACGGCATCGACCACCTCAAGATCCACCCGTCCGACCCGGACCCGACGCGACGCCCCGAGGACGAGGGTCTGCCGCCGACGTTCCTCAACGAGGTGACCCACTGGTGGGACGGGTCGCAGCTCTACGGCAGCGACTGGGAGACGCAGCAGCGGCTTCGCTCCATGGAGGGCGGCAAGCTGCGGATGACAGACGCCGCGACGCTGCCCACCGACGAGAAGACCGGGACGGAGCTCACCGGTTTCACCCGCAACTGGTGGGTGGGGGTCGGCTTGCTGCACACCCTCTTCGCGCGTGAGCACAACGCCATCTGCGACATGCTCGCCGAGCACCACCCGGACTGGGACGACGAGACGCTCTTCCAGACCGCACGGCTCATCAACGCCGCCGTGATGGCGAAGATCCACACCGTCGAGTGGACGCCGGCGATCCTGCCGAACCACTCGCTCAACGACGGGATGATGAGCAACTGGTACGGGCTCATGACCAACGCGTTCGGCGGCAAGCACAAGCACGTGCTGGAGGACATCCCGATCACGAGCCGCGAGCTCGGGGGAATCGTCGGCAACCCGCAGGGCACGTTCGCGAAGTACGGGCTGAGCGAGGAGTTCACGGCCGTCTACCGGATGCACTCGCTGCTCCCCGACGTCGTCAACGTCGTCAACCTGGACGGCACGCCCAAGGAGGACGTGCCGCTCGGCCGGACGCGACACGCCAACTCCCCGCGGATGATTCACGAGTACGGCATGGAGTCGCTCGCCCGGACCTTCGGCGAGCAGGCACCAGGAGCCCTGGTCAACAACAACTACCCGGCGTCGATGCAGGACCTCTCCCTGCCCGGCATCGGCGTCATGGACATGGGCTCCGTCGACCTCTACCGCGACCGCGAGCGCGGCGTGCCGACCTACAACCAGCTGCGTCGCGAGATCGGGCTCAAGCCGATCCACTCGTTCGACGAGCTCATCGACGACCCCGACGTCGTGGCCGAGCTGCGCGACATCTACGGCACCGACAGCGAGGGTCGCGACAACGTCGACCACATGGAGCTGCTCATCGGCACCCTGACCGAGGCGCACCGTCCGACGGCCTTCGGCTTCGGCGAGACGCTGTTCCAGATCTTCATCCTCAATGCGAGCTGGCGGCTGCTCGGCGACCGCTTCTACACCGACGACTACCGCGCCGAGGTCTACACCGAGGCGGGGCTCGCATGGGTCGACGAGGCGAGCTTCAAGAGCGTTCTGCTCCGCAACATTCCGGAGCTGGCGTCCACCGGGCTCGCCAACATCTCGAACGCGTTCGAGCCGTGGGACGAGGGCCGGCTCAGCGAGGAGCGGCACCCGCTGCGCGCCTGCACGAAGGGTCTCGGCCCCGACCCGTGGGCCGGTGACGCCGCCGCGACCTGACGTTCGGCAGCTTCGGTGGGAGCTGTCGACGCGCTGAATCATCTCAATTCGCCCGAAGCACAACGAGTTTCACCGGAAGTGCCGCGCGTCGAGGCGGCCGGGGTGTGCAATGAACGACGGAGGAGGCTCCAGTGCTACGTCACGGTGACCACCTCGGGGGACGATCTGCCAGTACCCGGTCTCGGATGTCCGCGGCCGGGCGGGTAGTACTGCGTCGGCTCGGCGCGCTCGTCGCGTTCGTCGCCCTGGTCGGGTTGCTCCTCACCCCGCTCGGGTCGAGCAGCGCACTGGCCGACCCCGGCGGCGGCGGCACGGCGAAGCCACCGGTCGCGGGCCACGCCGCGGGTCACACCCCACCTCCCACCACCACGCCTGCCGCCCAACGACCAGCGGCGCAGTCCGCCCGCCCGGTGCAGGCGGCCCGGCTCGTCCTCAGCCCGGGACGAATCTTCGTCACCCCGGCGCAGCGCGTGGCCTACCGGGCCGTTGCCTACGACGCCGGCGGCCGGCGCATCGGCGACGTCACGGGCAGCACCAGCTTCTCCATCGCGTTCAGCGCGACGTCCGGCTCGGTGCGCCGTAACGACGGCTCGTGCATCGGGGCCCGGTGTGCTGCGAGCCACCTCGGGCGGCACATCGTCACGGGCGTCGCGACGGTGGGCGGCGCGACCGTGCGCGGCACCGCCGAGCTGCAGGTCGTGCCGAAGCCGCGGAGCTCGACCCCGGCGCCCACACTCACGACGATCGAGATCCGACCCGGCTCCGCCACGATCGTCGCCGGCCGCTCGATCAGCTACGTCGCGCTCGGGTACGACCGCAACCACAGGCTGATCGGCGACGTGACGTCGCGCACCACCTTCTCGATCCAGCCCGACGGGTCGTGCACCGGTGCCCGGTGCACCGCCAAGGTCCCCGGCCGGCACACCGTCACCGGAGTCGTCGGCTCGCACCACCGCGTGATCACGGACTCGGCCGTCCTCTTCGTGAAGCCCGTGCCGCCGCCGCCGCCGCCGCCTCCGCCGCCTCCGCCTCCCCCTCCTCCGGGCCCCACGCCCACTCCAACGCCTCCACCCGGGCCGAAACCGACCCCCAAGCCGACCCCCAAGCCGACTCCGCCTCCGCCAGGCCCCACGCCCACTCCAACGCCTCCACCCGGGCCGAAACCGACTCCCAAGCCGACTCCGCCTCCGCCGGGCCCCACGCCCACTCCAACGCCTCCACCCGGATCGACGAAGACTCGAGTGGCCGCGGTGCGCATCGAGAGCACGGTGCGGACGGTCACCGCCGGTGGCACGGTGCGGTACGCCGCGACCGGCCTCGACATCTCCGGGCGAAGGATCGTCGACCTGACTTCGGCGACGACCTTCAGGATCACCGCCCCCGGACGGTGTGCCGGCAGCCTGTGCACGGCGACCCGCGCGGGCACGTACACCGTCGTCGGCACGGTGACGATCCCGGACGGGACGTTCCGCGGCTCCACGACGATGCGGGTGGTCCCCGGGCCGATCGACCGCCTGTCGCTCATACCGAGGACCGCGAGCCTCGTCGCCGGTCGGGCTGTGACCTTCCGCGCCACGGGGGCCGACGCCTTCGGCAACTCCCTCAGTGACGTCACCAGCAGCACGTCGTTCACGATGCCGGCGCCCGGTCGGTGCATCGGGGCCGCCTGCACCGCGACCAAGGCAGCGGACTACACCGTGCGGGGAACCGCCTTCGTGGCCGGCCGTGCGATCACGGGCGCGGCCACCCTCGTGGTGCTGCCGGGACCGGTCGACGTGCTGGCGATCGCGCCCCCACGAGCGCGCGCGCAGGCCGGTCAGACGGCGAGCTTCCGGGCTCAGTCCGTGGATGCCTACGGCAACCCTGTCGCAGACCTCACGGATCAGGCCACCTTCACGATGACGGCGCCGGGCTCGTGCACCGGCGGCTCGTGTTCGGCAACCCAGGCACAGGCGTATGCCGTCTCCGCCAGTGTCGTCGCGGGCGGGGTGCCGCTTCGGGGCGTCGCCGTTCTCGACGTGGCCCCTGGGCCGCAGACCCGGCTCGTGCTCGACCCGCCCTCTGCCGTGGCGACCCCGGGCAGGAGCATCACCTTCCGCGCCTACGGCTCCGACGCATACGGCAACCAGCTCGGCGAGGTCACGGGCCTCACAACGGTCGGCATCGGGCCGGACGGCACGTGCACCGGGCGCAGCTGCTCGGCGTCGGGTGTCGGTCCGCACGAGGTCACCGCGTCGGCCACCCTCGTCACGGGCACGGCGACGGCCAAGGCGAAGGTGCTCGTCGTCGGGACGGACATCGTCGGGCTCCGGCTCAACCCGCGCTCGGCCCAGATCCGCCCCGACCAGAAGGCGACCTTCTCCGCTGTCGGGGTCGACGGCAATGGCAACGTCGTCACCGACCTGACGGGCTACGCGGTGTTCGGCATCAGTCCCAACGGGCAGTGCTCCGCCAACGCGTGCATGGCGCGCCAGCTCGGCATGCACTCGGTGCGGGGGACACTGGCCACTCCCAACGGCACGGTCACCGAGGAGGTGCCCGTCGAGCTCGTTCCCAAGCGAGGCGTGGCCGACCAGGCTCCCGGCGAGATCGCCGGCATCCAGGTGAGCCCGAAGATCGCCCAGGCCGACGCGGGAGCGGCGATCACCTACATCGCGACGGGGGTCGACACGAACGGCAATCCGGTCGCCGACCTGACGGACCAGACGACCTTCGCCATGCGGCCCGACGGGTCCTGCGCGGGCTCCTCGTGTGTCGCCACGACCCCCGGTCCGCATACCGTCACCGGCACGTTCAACGGCGTCACGGCCACGGCCGGTGCCAAACCGGCCGGTGTCACCGTGTCCCGCTCGGCGATCCGCACTCCACCGCGAGCGGTGGCCGCGCAGGCTCTCAGCGCCGAGGCCTCGCTCGACGTCAAGGCCGGGCCGGGCTCGTGTCTCGTGTCGACCCCTGATCTCACCACCCTCACCGCGACGACCCAGCCCGTGGACGACGGCGGGGCGGCGGTCCGTGTCGACGGCATCTTCGCCGCGCGGTTCGCCACCTGCCCGGTCGTGGTGCTCTTCGACGGCACGGCGGTGCAGGACGTCACGAAGATCGGTCAGGACGGGACCATCGTGGCCACCACGACGATCCCGCGGGACTCGTCCCAACGCACCGGCACCGCCGAGGTCATCGCGATCGACGGCCGTTCGATCAAGCAGGTCGCCTACACCGTGCCCGTCGCAGCCGCGACCGGCCCGAACTGGCTGCTCTGGCTCCTGCTCGCCCTCGCCCTCATCGCCGCCGGGATCGTCGCCAACTCCGCCCGCGACCGCCGGCAGCGGCGCTGGGTCGCCCAGCACGTCGTGGCGGCGCCGGTGCCGTCGCAGGGCAGGGTCAGCACCAGCAGGGACCCGGACTCGGGCCCGTCGCTCGGCATCCGGCTCGTGCCGAGATCTGAGCCCGGCACCATCCACATCAGCACGGAGGAGGACCGATGACGACGCAGACCGCGACGACGGAGACCACCCAGGGGCTCAGCGCAGCCGCGTTCCTGTTCGACGCCGGCGCCGACGGTCAGGACTCCATCAAGCAGCTCGCGGCCGCCCTCAAGGAGACGGGTGTCCTCGGCACCGCGACCGAGGGCCTGAGCAAGCTGTCGAAGGCCGGGCTCGAGGCGGTCGGCGACCAGATCGCCGCCATCACCCATGGGCTGCTCGACATGGGCCTCGACACGATGATCCTCGAGGGCTGGCGCAAGTTCGGCGACCTGCATGCTGCGGCCCAGCGCACCAAGGCGGCGGGCGGCAGCAGCGAGGTCCTCGACCTCGCTTCGCACTCCATCTCTACGGCGCACGAGCCGAAGGTCGAGCTGCAGGTCGACGGCGCGCCACTCGCCACGGTCAACTTCGTGCTGTCGCTGACGTTCGAGCTCAAGGCGGCCGTGGCCACGGTGCGCGACGGGCGCCTCGTCGCGCTGCACTCGGGAGTCTGCGACGTGGAGGGATCACTGGTTGCCGGCGGCAAGGACCTGGCGAGCCGCTCCGGACACTTCCAGCTGCCGCTGTTGGTGCCTCTCGGCAGCGGCGTGCCACTGCTCGTCGACGACGGGCTCACGCCCGTGACGGTCACGAAGTCAGTGGACGCCAACCTCGCGGAGGGTGCTGTCGTCGCGGCCACCGTTGTCGGCACCGTCGATGCGCCGACGCCCGAGGTCACCGAGAACGCGCCGCCCACCCCCGCGCCGACCACCTGAAGTCCGGCAGCCGGGATCTCCGCTCGGTTCACGCACGATGCTCGACCTCGTGCCGCACCCTCGCGCGAGGCCGTGATCGCCGAGGGCGGCTCGGCAACAGGCGACACCCGCTGACTCTCCCCGTTTGCGCAACACACCCGGAACCGTCCAGTCCGCGCCGGTTGCAACCGGCAGAGACTGACAGTGACCGGGTGTGTTGCGGGGACGACAGGTACGCCGTGGGGTGCGGGGCGGCGCACGGGGGCTGCTCGACAGACGATCGCCGGGCCGACGGACTGTGCAGGCGGCCCTCGACGTGGTGTCCTAGGAGCGGGACCGCGAGTTGGAGGAGGTGTGCCGTGGAGGCACGGGTGGGTGACCGCATCACGATGGCGGGCGAGCACGTGGGCCAGCGCCCGCGAGAGGGCACGATCCGGGAGGTCAAGGGAGAGGCCGGCGGGCCGCCCTACGTCGTGGAGTGGGCCGACGGGCACACGGGGCTGATCCACCCCGGGCCGGGGTCGGTGCTGCGCTGCGAGCACGCCGACGCGTCGGAGCCCACCGGCGGCTGACGCCGGGGCCTGACGGTGGGCGACCGTCAGAGATCGAGCGCGCGCACGATCGGCACGCCGGCGCGGTAGGCCAGGTGCAGGTGGCTCGGGCCGTCGACGACGGCGAGCTCGGCCGGCTGGCCCGGCGCGATGCGGCGGTCGAGGCCGAGCGAGCGCGCCGACACCGCGGTCGCGGCATGCAGCGCCTCGGCCGGGGTCATCCCCATCTCGCGGACCGCGAGAGCGATGGCGAAGGGCATCGAGGACGAGTAGCAGGTGCCGGGGTTGCAGTCGCTCGCGAGCGCGACATCGACACCGGCATCGATGAGACGCCGGGCGTCGGGGTAGGGCGAGCGCGTGGAGAACTCCACTCCCGGAAGGAGGGTCGCCACCGTCGTGCCGCTCGCGGCGACGAGGGCGTCGACGTCGGTGTCGTCGAGGTAGGTGCAGTGGTCGACGCTGCGGGCCCCGAGCTCGCAGGCGAGCCGCACACCGGGACCATGGCCGAGCTGGTTGCCGTGCACCCGCAGGGCGAGGCCCGCGGAACGTCCGGCCTCGAGGACCGAGCGCGCCTCGTCGCCGTCGAAGGCGTGTGCCGAGTGCGGCTCGCAGAAGACGTCGATGCTCTCGGCGAGGGCTGGTCCGCCTGCGGCGACGACGGCCTCGAGCATCGGGCCGACGACGAGCTCGACGTATGCCGTCCGGTCGGCTGCGTGCTCCCGTGGCACGACGTGGGCGCCGAGGAAGGTCGTGTGAGAGGTGAACTCGCGGGCGATGCGGAGTGAGCGCAGCTCGTCCTCGACCGTGAGGCCGTAGCCGCTCTTGATCTCGACCGTGGTCGTGCCCTGGGCCCGCATCTCGGCGACCCGGGCCGCCACGAGGCCGCGCAGCTCGTCGTCTGAGGCCGCGCGCGTCGCCGCCACCGAGACCGCGATGCCGCCGCCGTCGTAGGGCGTGCCCGTCATGCGGGCGGCGAACTCGGCGGACCGGTCGCCGGCGAAGACGAGGTGCGTGTGCGAGTCGACGAAGCCCGGGATGACGGCGCGACCGCCGAGGTCGAGCCGCTCGTCGGCGGCGGGGGCGTCGGCGGCGCTCCCGACCCACTCGACGACGGCGTGCGCCCCAGAGCCGGAGACCACGAGAGCCGCGTCGCGCACGATCCCGAGCAGCCGGTCGCCGGGGTCGGAGCCCGCGTCGTCACCGCGCGCGGGGTCGTTCGTCGTCAGCTCGGCGATGCCCGTGACGAGGATGCTCACGAGTGCGCGCCTCCGGCGACCCGCTGGATGGAGAGGCCGAGCAGTCGACCCACGTCACCGATGCGGTGCCGGCCGTCGCTGACGATGACCTCGCCGCCCACGACGACGGTGGACACGTCGGAGGCGACACACGAGTAGATGATCTGGTCGGGTGCCGAGCCGGCCGTGTTGACGGTGTCGGTGCGCACCGTGACGAAGTCGGCGAGAGCCCCCTTGGAGAGGTGGCCGCCGTCCGACCAGCCGAGCGCGCGGTAGCCATTGAAGGAGCCGGCGAGGAGCAGGTCGTTGGCCGAGAAGCGGTCGCGCTCGTTGGTGACGAGCCGCTCGTGCATCTCGATCCCCCGGAGCTCGACGAAGGGGTCGATGATGACGTTCTGGTCGGAGCCGAGCGAGATCGGGCTGCCGGCGTCGTGCAGAGCCCGGCTGGGGCCGATGCCGTCGGCGAGGTCGCGCTCGGTCGTGGGGCAGATGCACGCGCCGGTGCCCGTGCCGCCGAGCAGCTCGATGTCGTGCTCGGTGAGGTGGGTCGCGTGGATGCTCGTCAGGTTGCTGCCGAGCGCGCCGGCCTCGTCGAGCAGCTCGGTCGGGGTGCGACCGTAGAACATCTGGCAGGCGTGGTTCTCGCCGTGCTGCTCGGAGAGGTGCACGTGCAGCGGGAGCGACCCGGCCGCGGCGACGACCTGGGGCAGGTCTTCGCGGCGGACGGCCCGCACGGAGTGGATCGCCGCACCGAGTCGCACCCGGTTGGTCTCGGGTGGCCGGGCCGCCATGCGCTCGGCCCAGGCGTCGACGGTGCCGTCACTGAAGCGTCGCTGGCCGGGGTGCAGCTCGACGTGGCCGCCACCGTTGAGACCGCCCTCGAGGTAGCAGGTGTCGAGCAGCGTGAGCCTGATGCCCGCCTCATCGGCGGCCTGGCGCACGGCGAGGCCCATCGCGTTGGGGTCGCGGTAGGGCTGGCCACCCGGGCGGTGGTGCACGTAGTGGAACTCGCCGACAACGGTGTAACCGGCCTGCACCATCTCGGCGAACACCGCTCGCGCGAGGGCGAAGTAGGTGTCGGGGTTGAGCTTCTCGGCGGCGGCATACATCTGCTCGCGCCAGCTCCAGAAGTTGCCACCACCGCCGTTGACCCGGCCGCGCAACGCGCGGTGGAAGGCGTGGCTGTGAGCATTGGCCATACCCGGCAGGGTGACGCCGGCGAGACGCACGTCGTCGGGCTCGGCGTCAGCCCCCACGAGGACGTCCTTGATGAGGCCGTCCTGCGTGACCACTCGGACCCGGCGAGCGAATCCGCCTGTGAGCCAGGCGCTCTCGCACCAGTAGGCGGTCATCGAGCGTCCTTCATGGGGTCGACGTCCTTCCGGGTGCAGAGGTCGGTGACGACGGTCGTCAGGGCCGCCACCCCATGGTGGCAGTCCTCGGGCGTCGCGGCCTCCGCCGGCGAGTGTGAAACGCCTGTGGGGTTGCGCACAAAGATCATCGCTGCCGAAACGCCATGAGCCGCAAGGATGCCAGCGTCGTGCCCGGCACCGGTGCCGAGGAGCGGCGCGTCGGGGAGGATGCGGCTGAGCCGGCCCACGAGCCCGGCGTCGAAGTCGGTCGTCGGCGTCCACGACTCCTCGCGGACGGTGCCACCGAGGCGTTCGGCATCGGCCGTGACCGCCTCCACAGTGGCTCTGACCGATGCTGCGCTGCGGCCACGGGCGTCGAGCCAGGCCGTGACGTGGCTCGCGATCGCGTTGACGCCTCCCGGCTGCACGTGCACCTTGCCGACCGTGGCGACACAGCCGAGCCCCACGGCATACGACCGCGTGGCGTGCACGACGTCGGCGAGCGCGAGCATGGCATCACGCCGGTCCTCCAGGCGGGTCGTGCCCGCGTGGTTGGCCTCGCCCGGCAGGTCGACACGCCAGCGGCCGTGCGGCCAGATGTCGGTGCCGATGGCAACGGCACGGGAGTCGTCGCCGAGGTCGTCGGTGCCGTCGGGAGCGAGGGCCAGGGCCTTCCCCTGCTCGACGTGCAGCTCGACGAAGCGGCCGATCCGGGCGAGCGCCCCGGGGTCGGGGCCCAGCGAGTCGGGGTCGCGACCAGCGGCGCGCCAGGCCTCGGCCATCGTGACGCCGTCGATGTCGGTGAGCGAGCGTGCCCGGTCGGCATCGAGCGCGCCGGTGATGATGCGCGAGCCGGCGCAGGCCACACCGAAGCGTGCGCCCTCCTCGTCGACGAAGTTGACGAGGCCGAGCGGCACGTCGGGCTCGAGACCGCGAGCGCGCAGCTCATCGACGACCGCCAGCGCGCTGACCACGCCCAAGGGCCCGTCGAAGGCCCCGCCGTCGGGCACGGAGTCGAGGTGCGAACCGATGACGACGCCCGGGGTCGTGTCGGGGTCACCCCACCAGGCCCACTGGTTGCCCGCACGGTCCTCGACGACGTCGAGACCTCGGGCCGAGCACTCCCCCGCGAACCATTCGCGCAGGTCGTGGTCGGTGCGGGTCCAGGCGTAGCGGCGGTAGCCGCCCGTCTCGGGCGCCTGTCCGACGGGCTCGAGCTCGGCCCACATCCGGTCGAAGGGGGCAGTCACGACGATCTCGGCTCCTCGCGCCGGCGTGCTGCACCGACGACATAACTAGGCTGGCTGACATGGACTCTGGCGACCGTGACGACACCGCCGAGCGTAGTGACTCGGACGACGCCATCCGCACCCCGGCCGTGGACGCCGTGCGCGAGGCCGGGATCGCGCACACGGTGACGCGCCACGGTCGGGTCGGCAGCCTCGAGGAGGCCGCCGCCGCGCGAGGCATCGAGCCGCGCGACCTCATCAAGACGCTGGTGGTGCGCCGCTCGGAGGACGAGCACGTCTTCGTCCTCGTGCCCGGCGACCGCACCTTCTCGTGGGCCAAGGTGCGCGCGCTGCTCGGCACCAACCGCATCTCGATGCCCGACGCCGACACGGCGAAGGCTGTCACGGGCTACGAGCGCGGCACCATCACACCGTTCGGCTCGGCGTCGCCCCTGCCGGTCATCGCCGACAGCCACCTCGTCGGTCGCCGCATCTCGATCGGCGGTGGCGCCCACGGGGTCGGCCTCACGGTGCAGGGCGACGACGTGATCCGGCTCTTCGAGGCGACCGTCGCCGACATCTCCGACGAGGAGACCGACAGGCCCTGACCCGCGGAGGTCGCCGTGCGGCACGCCCCGTGCGGGGAGGCGCCAGGGTCTGTTGCACGCGCCCCGCGACCGAGGGCGCAGACTGTGCGCATGGGAAGAGCTGCGCTGCCGACGAAACCGTGTGCCCGCTGTGGGCGCGTCATCACGTGGCGCAAGGCCTGGGAGCGTGACTGGGAGTCGGTGCGGTGGTGCTCCGACAACTGCCGCAAGCACGGTCTCACCCAGGTC
This sequence comes from uncultured Actinomycetota bacterium, assembly GCA_963697735.1. Lineage (GTDB taxonomy): Bacteria > Actinomycetota > Actinomycetes > Actinomycetales > Dermatophilaceae > Humibacillus. The sequence goes on from CAVOOZ010000003.1 coordinate 180,295, forward strand.
GACCTCCAGCTCCAGGACTCGCTCGAGTCGCTGCTGGAGTCGCGAGCCGACTCGGCGTCCGTCGACTCCACCGAAGCGGCCAGGGCCGTGGGTGGCGCGGACTGGGAGGAGCTCGTGGAGCCCGCTCGCAACGCAGCCAGGCGGATGGTCGCTGCGGGCATCGCGGAGATCACCCAGGGCGGGCAGGTCATCGACCCGAGCCACGTCAAGGGCCCGATCCGGGTGCGCCGCCGCACCCCCCGGTTCGATGTACGGCCCGGTCACGGGTGACCGCGCCATACATCGAACGAAGGGGACGGCATACGAGCTCTCAGCCCTCCTGCATCGGGACGCGGACGCCACGCTCCTGCGCGACCCGTTCGGCGATGTCGTAGCCGGCGTCGACGTGCCGGATGACGCCCATGCCGGGGTCGTTGGTGAGCACGCGGGCCAGCTTCTGCGCCGCGAGGTCCGTGCCGTCAGCGAGCGAGACCTGTCCGGCGTGCAGGCTGCGGCCGATGCCGACGCCTCCGCCGTGGTGGATCGACACCCAGCTCGCGCCTGAGCTCGTGTTGACGAGGGCGTTGAGCAGCGGCCAGTCGGCGATCGCGTCGGAGCCGTCGGCCATGGCCTCGGTCTCGCGGTAGGGGCTCGCGACCGAGCCGCTGTCGAGGTGGTCTCGGCCGATGACGATGGGGGCCGAGAGCTCGCCCGTGCGCACCATCTCGTTGAACTTCAGGCCGGCCTTGTCGCGCTCGCCGTAGCCGAGCCAGCAGATGCGGGCCGGCAAGCCCTGGAAGGCGATCCGGTCCTGCGCGCCGCGGATCCACTTGTGCAGGCGGTCGTTGTCGGGGAAGAGCTCGAGCACGGCCTTGTCGGTCGCCGCGATGTCACGCGGGTCGCCCGAGAGAGCCGCCCAGCGGAACGGCCCCTTGCCCTCGCAGAAGAGCGGACGGATGTAGGCGGGCACGAAGCCGGGGAACTCGAAGGCGCGGTCGTAGCCGCCCTGACGGGCCTCGTCACGGATCGAGTTGCCGTAGTCGAAGACCTCGGCGCCGGCGTCCTGGAACTCGACCATGGCCTTGACCTGCTTGGCCATCGAGGCTCGGGCGCGGTCGGTGAAGTCCTCGGGCTTCTTCTCGGCGAGCTCGGCCCAGTCCTCGAGCGCGACGTCCTCGGGAAGGTAGCTGAGCGGGTCGTGCGCCGACGTCTGGTCGGTGACGATGTCGATGTCGACGCCGCGACGGAGCAGCTCAGGGAAGACCTCGGCGGCGTTGCCGACCACGCCGACCGACCAGCCGCGCCGCTCGCGCTTGGCGGCGAGCGCCTTGTCGATGGCGTCGTCGAGGTTGTCGGCCACCTCGTCGAGGTAGCGGTGCTCGACCCGCCGGTGCAGGCGTGCCGGGTCGACGTCGACGATGAGGCAGGCGCCCTCGTTCATCGTGACGGCGAGCGGCTGCGCGCCGCCCATGCCCCCGCAGCCCCCGGTCAGGGTCAGCGTGCCGGCGAGCGTGCCGTTGAAGCGCTTCTCGGCGACCGCGGCGAAGGTCTCGTAGGTGCCCTGGACGATGCCCTGGGTGCCGATGTAGATCCACGACCCCGCGGTCATCTGGCCATACATCGTCAGACCCAGGTGCTCGAGCCGGCGGAACTCCGGCCAGGTGGCCCAGTCGCCGACGAGGTTGCTGTTGGCGATGAGCACGCGGGGGGCCCACTCGTGCGTCTGCATGACGCCGACGGGGCGGCCCGACTGCACGAGCATCGTCTCGTCCTGCTTGAGCGTCGTCAGGGTGCGCACCATGGCGTCGAACGACTTCCAGTCACGCGCCGCCCGGCCGGTGCCGCCGTAGACGACGAGGTCGTCGGGTCGCTCGGCGTTCTCGGGGTCGAGGTTGTTCATGAGCATCCGCAACGGGGCCTCGGTGGCCCACGACCGGGCGGTCAGCTGCGTGCCGCGGGCCGCGCGGACGGGTCGTGCACCTTCCATGTCAGTTCCCTTCTCGTGAGGTCGGTGTGTGGCTTCCCCGATTCGATGTATTGGGCGGTCACGCGTGACCGCCCAATACATCGAATCGGAGTGGGGTCAGAGGAGCGGGCCGGTGACGGACTCGGCCGCCGTGACGACGGCCCGGTCCTGCACCGCCAGCCAGGCGCCCTCGATGTCGGGGGCGAGGAAGCGGTCGGGCCCCGGGGTCACGTCGGCGTGGGCGCCGAGGGCACGGATGACGGCCGCCGTGGCAACCGCCGGCTCCAGCGGAGCGCGCAGCTGTATGCCGCGTGCTGCCGTCAGCAGCTCGATGGCGAGCACCCGGCTCAGCGCGTCGACGGACCGGCGCAGCTTGCGGGCACCGGACCAGCCCATCGAGACGTGGTCCTCCTGCATGGCCGAGCTCGGGATCGAGTCGACCGACGCGGGCACCGCGAGGCGCTTGAGCTCGGAGACCATGGCGGCCTGGGTGTACTGCGCGATCATCAGGCCCGAGTCGACGCCGGGGTCGTCGGCCAGGAAGGGCGGCAGCCCGTGGTTGCGGGCCTGGTCGAGGAAGCGATCGGTGCGCCGCTCCGCCATCGAGGCGACGTCGGCTGCGACGATGGCGAGGAAGTCGAGCACGTAGGCGACGGGGGCGCCGTGGAAGTTGCCGTTGGACTCGACCCGCCCGTCGAGGGTGACGACGGGGTTGTCGACGGCTGAGGCGAGCTCGGCGGCGGCGACCCGCGCGGCGTGGTCGACGGTGTCGCGGGCGCCGCCGTGCACCTGGGGGGCGCAGCGCAACGAGTAGGCGTCCTGCACCCGCGTGTCGTCGTCGTTGTCGTGAGAGGCGCGGATCGGCGACCCGGCGAGCATGCTGCGGATGTTGGCGGCCGAGCGCGCCTGGCCCGGCTGGGGTCGCAGCGCCTGCAGGTCCGCGGCGAAGACGTCATCGCTACCCATCAGTCCCTCGACGCTCATCGCGGCGGAGATGTCGGCGACCCGGAGCAGGTGGCGGAGGTCGTCGATGGCGAGCACGAGCATGCCGAGCATGCCGTCGGTGCCGTTGATGAGGGCCAGCCCCTCCTTCTCGGCGAGCTCGACCGGCTCGATCCCGTTGTCACGCATGGCAGTCGCCGCGTCGGTGAGGGTCCCGTCGGCGAGCCGCACCGGCCCCTCGCCCATGACGGCGAGCGCGCAGTGGGACAGCGGCGCGAGGTCGCCGGAGCAGCCGAGCGAGCCGTACTCGTGCACGACCGGGGTGATGCCGGCACTGAGCAGGGCGGCATACACCCGGGCCGTCTCGAGGCGCACGCCCGTGCGTCCGGTCGCCAGCGTCGAGAGGCGCAGGAGCATGAGGGAGCGCACCACCTCACGCTCCACCTCCGGCCCGGTGCCGGCGGCGTGCGAGCGCACGAGCGAGCGCTGCAGCTGGGCGCGCAGCGCGGTCGGGATGTGCCGGGTCGCGAGGGCGCCGAAGCCGGTCGAGACGCCGTAGTGCGGCACGGTGTCGTGGGCCAGTGCCTCGACGACCTCACGGCTGCGGGCGATCTCGGCCTCGGCCTGCTCCGAGATCTCGACGGCCGCGTCGTGCCGAGCGACGGCGATGATCTCCTCGACGGCGAGCGGCCCGACGCCCACGGTCACGGTGGCCCGACGCTGCGTCGTGGGATGCGTTGCGTTCATGTCTCCATGGAAGCGCCCCTGGGCTGGTGCGCGGGACCACGAGGGAGCACAATCGTCTCAGATGCGAGACGTCAGCCCTCAGCGCGGACGAGAGGTGGTCACCGATGTCCAACGCGCCGGCCGCGGCCCACGCGCTCGACGTGCTCGAGCACCTGTCGCGCCATGCCGAGCCGGTGCCCGCCGCGTCGATCGCCCGCGACCTCGGACTCCCCCGCAGCTCGGTCTACCACCTGCTCAAGGTGCTGCACGCGCGCGGCTACGTCACGCACTACGTCGAGGAGCGGCGCTTCGGCCTCGGCCAGTCCGCCTACGAGCTGGGCTCGGCCTACCAGCGCCAGGCACCCCTCGCGCGCGTCGCCCGGGCTGCGATGCGGCGGCTCGTCGACCAGGTCGGACGCAACGCCCACTTCGCCACCCTCGACGGCCGCGACGTCATCTACCTCCTCGAGGAGCGGGCAGCGGGCCAGCCGATGCTGGTCACCGACGTGGGGGTGCGCCTGCCCGCGCACCTCACCGCGAGCGGGCTGGCGATGCTCTCGGCGCTGCCGGCGAGCCAGGTGCGCGCCCTCTATCCCGACCGGGCGAGCTTCGTGCAGCGGCACGGCACCGGGCCGCGGTCGCTGCCCGAGCTGCGCAGCATGCTCACCCGGGTCCGCACCGGCGGCCATGCCCTCGAGGAGGGCACGGTCACCCCCGACCTCTCGTCGGTGGCCGTGCCGGTGCTCGACCGGGCAGGGCGGCCACTCGCCGCCATCGCCGTCACCCTGCGCACCGACGACGCGACGGGCGAGCACGTGGACGAGCTCGTGGCAAGGGTGCGATCCACCGCCGCAGAGATCGCCCGACGACTCAGCCCGGCAGCCACCCGGGCGTGACCGGACCTGGCCAGACGGGCGCGTCGTCGGCGCCGGCCGCGTCCGGCACACGACGCGTGCCGCGACCGGCGAGGTACACGTCACCGCGAAGGGTCGCACTGCATAGGCTCGCCCCATGCGCGCGATCACGATCCCCGAGCCGGGCGGCCCCGACGCCCTCATGCTCGACGAGGTGCCGGCCCCCGAGCCGGCTGCGGGCGAGGTGCTCATCGACGTCGCCGCCGCCGGGGTCAACCGGGCCGACGTCATGCAGCGTCTCGGGCACTACCCGCCCCCGCCCGGCGCGTCGGAGTTTCCGGGGCTCGAGGTGAGCGGGCGCGTCATCGCCGTCGGTGACGACGTGCAGCAGTGGCAGCCCGGCGACGAGGTGTGTGCGCTCATCGACGGCGGCGGCTACGCCGAGCGCGTCGTCGCTCCGGCCGGTCAGGTGCTGCCCGTGCCGCGCGGCGTCTCGCTCGTCGATGCCTCTGGACTGCCCGAGGTGGCGGCGACGGTGTGGTCCAACGTCTTCCTCGTCGCCAACATCCAGCCGGGCCAGGTGCTGCTCGTGCACGGCGGCAGCTCCGGCATCGGCACGATGGCCATCCAGCTCGCGAAGGCCGTCGGTGCCCGCGTCGCCGTCACGGCAGGCAGTCGCGAGAAGCTCGACTACTGCGCGTCGCTCGGAGCGGACATCCTCGTCAACTACCGCGACGAGGACTTCGTCGAGAGCGTGCGCCAGCAGACGGCGGGGCACGGCGCCGACGTCATCCTCGACAACATGGGCGCGAAGTACCTCGCCCGCAACGTCGACCTGCTCGCCCCCGGCGGCCGTCTCGTCACGATCGGCCTGATGGGTGGCCGACGGGCAGAGCTCGACCTCGGCACGCTCCTCGCCAAGCGGGGCGCCGTGATCGCCACGTCGCTCCGGTCGCGGCCGCCGATGGAGAAGGCTGCCATCGTCGCCGCGGTCCGCGAGCACGTGTGGCCGCTCATCGAGGCGGGCCAGGTGCGGCCGGTCATCCACTCCCGCCACCCGCTCGAGCACGCGGCGGAGGCGCACCGCGAGATGGAGGCCTCCGGCCACATCGGCAAGATCCTGCTCACCACCTGACGGTCCGCACGACCTCCCCTGCAGCTTCCCGTATGCCGGCCGGCTGGGCGGGCGCCCTTCGTGACGGGACGATCCGGCCGTGTCGGATTCGTCCGGTGACGCGTGGACCCGACGGGCGTACCGTCGATCGATGGACCACTTCGGTCGAAGCGGCCCCCGAGGTCAACGGGAGGTTCACAGTGTTCATCCAGGTCATCCAGGGTCGGTGCAGCGACGCCGACGCACTCCACCGGCAGATGGACCGGTGGCGCGAGCAGCTCGAGCCGAGTGCAACGGGCTGGCTCGGCGGGACGTACGGCATCACGGACGACGACGAGTTCGTCGGCGTCGTCCGCTTCGACTCGCGAGCCTCGGCCGAGGCGAACTCGATGAGACCCGAGCAGGGCGCGTGGTGGGAGGAGACCTCACGCCACTTCGACGGCGAGGTGAGCTTCCACGACTGTGATGACGTCACGATGATGCTCGACGGGGGCAGTGACGACGCGGGCTTCGTCCAGGTCATCCAGGGTCGGCTCAGCGACCCTGAGCGCTTCCGCCACATGATGGAGGGGCCGATGGACATGCTCCACGAGGCCCGGCCCGACATCATCGGCGGCACCATCGCCGTCGATGCCGACGGCTTCTTCACCCAGACGATGGCGTTCCGCACCGAGGCCGACGCGCGCGAGGGCGAGCAGAAGAGCCCGCCGCCCGAGGCACAGGCCGAGATGGACGAGATGACGGCGTTGATGAGCGATGTGAGCTACCACGACCTGCACCACCCGTGGTTCGCCACGGCGGGATCGCGCTGAGCGGAGGGCTCCCCGCGTCGTCGGGCCGTGGCGCACCGAGCCGGGTGCCCGGCGACGCGCCCCGCCCTGCCTCGTCGTGCCTCGTCGCATGCCCGTCGCGCCCGTCGTGCCCCCGTCCCCCCGGGCGGCTGACCGATCGCGTGCGGCAGGATGGGAGGCATGACCTCCGACGAGCAGCAGGCAACCGGCCGACCCGAGCAGCAGGCTCCCGACGACGCGCGTGTCGTCGTCGTCATGCCCAACGCGATGGGCGTCGCCTCCTCCGAGGACACGCGCCGCGAGGACGAGAGGCGCGAAGGCTCCTCGCAGGAGCACGAGCGGACCAACCCGGCTGACCTCGTCGAGGAGCCGGCCAAGGTGATGCGCATCGGGTCGATGATCAAGCAGCTCCTCGAGGAGGTGCGCAACGCGCCCCTCGACGATGCCGGGCGCCGCCGCCTCGCCGAGATCCACCACCGCTCCATCGACGAGCTCAAGGGTGGCCTTGCCCCCGAGCTCGTGGCGGAGCTCGACCGCATCGCCCTGCCCTTCGGCGACGACTCGCCGAGCGACGCCGAGCTGCGCATCGCCCAGGCCCAGCTCGTCGGCTGGCTCGAGGGCCTCTTCCACGGCATCCAGACCGCGCTCGTCGCCCAGCAGATGGCGGCCCAGCAGCAGCTCCAGCAGATGCGGGCGCTGCCGCCCGGCCCGGGCGCCTCCTACGGCACCCCTCCCGGCATGCATCCTGACGCCGACGCGCAGGGCCAGGCCGGCGGCCCCACCGGCCAGTACCTCTGAGGCGCCGAGCCGCGGGCACGCGGACCCGGCCCGGCGGCGTCAGAGCCAGCTCGACCGCTCGCGCGCGCTCGGCACGGCCGTCGTGTCCCACTGCACGAAGGGTCGCTCCAACCGATAGCGGAAGTCGGGCTGGCGGCGCAGCACCATCGGCTGACCGTTCGCGGGGTTCTCGAGGGACTCGAAGTAGTCGACGCTCCAGTGGAACCACCGCATGCAGAACAGCCGCATCGTCAGTCCGTGCGTCACGATGACGACGTTGCGCGGGGCCGCGGGGGTGGCGAAGTTGCGGTGCATCGACTCGAGGAAGGTCGAGACCCTGTCGTAGACGTCGGAGCCGGACTCGCCGTGGGAGAAGCGGTAGTAGAAGTGCCCGTAGCGGTCACGCTCCGCCTTCTGCTCCGCGATGTCGGCGGAGTCCTGGAAGTTGGCCCAGTCCTGCTCGCGGAGGCGCGGCTCGACGCGGACGTCACGCTCCGCGACCGGGAGCCCGAGGGCCGCCAAGGTCTGAAGCGTGCGCAGGTAGGGCGAGACGTAGGCCTCGACGGAGTCGCCGTCGAGCAGGGTGCGCAGCACCTCCCCCGTCTGCCGGGCCTGCTCGATGCCCCTCGCGGTCAGACTGAGCCGATGGTCGGGCACCCGCTCGTAGACGGTCTCGTCGACGTTGCCCTCGGACTCCCCGTGCCGCACGAGGATGATGCGGTCGGGACGGTTGGAGAGGTCGGCCTCGCCGCTCACCCGCGCAGCTCCGGGAACTGGTCGTCACGCCACTCCAGGGCCGGCTGCTCCCCGCCCGAGGCGACGAGGTCGTCCTCGCGACCACGCAGCTCGACCCGGCGGATCTTGCCCGAGATCGTCTTGGGCAGCTCGAAGAACTCGATCCGGCGCACCCGCTGCCACGGCGCGAGATGGTCGCGGGCATGGGCCAGGATCGAGCGAGCCACCTCCTCGCCGGGCTCGACGCCCGGCACCAGCGCGATGTAGGCCTTGGGGATCGCCAGGCGCAGCGCATCGGGGGCGGGCACGACGGCCGCCTCGGCGACGGCGGGGTGCTCGATGAGCACCGACTCGAGCTCGAAGGGGCTGATCTTGTAGTCGCTCGCCTTGAACACGTCGTCGGTGCGCCCGATGTAGGTGATGTAGCCGTCGGCGTCCATCGAGGCGACGTCACCCGTGTGGTACCACCCGCCGGCCATGGCGGCGGCGTTGCGCGCCTCGTCGCCCTGGTAGCCGGTCATGAGCGGCAAGGGGTGCTTCGACAGGTCGAGGCAGATCTCGCCCTCCCTGACACCTGCCGCATCCGGCTCGGGCACGAGCACGTTGGTGACCGGGTCGACGATCACGACGGGACAACCGGGCAGGGGCCGCCCCATCGAGCCGGGCTTGACCGGCGAGCCGGGCGTGTTGCCGATGGCGGCGGTCATCTCGGTCTGCCCGTAGCCGTCGCGGATCGTCAGCCCCCAGGCCCGCTCGACCTGGGCGATCACCTCCGGGTTGAGCGGCTCGCCTGCCCCGATGACCTCGCGCAGCGACCCGGGTCCACCCGAGAGGTCGGACGTGATCAGCATGCGCCACACCGTCGGCGGCGCACAGAGTGAGGTGACGTCGTGGGTGCGCAGGACGCGCAGCAGCGCCGCCGGGTCGAAGCGCACGTAGTTGTAGACGAAGATCGTCGCCTCCGCCGCCCAGGGGGCGAAGAACGAGGACCAGGCGTGCTTGGCCCACCCGGGGCTGCTGATGTTGAGGTGCACGTCGCCCGGCTGCAGTCCGAGCCAGTACATCGTCGACAGGTGCCCAGCGGGGTAGGACGCCTGGGTGTGCTCGACGAGCTTGGGTCGGCTCGTCGTGCCGGAGGTGAAGTAGAGGAGCATCCGGTCGTCGGGGGACGTGCCCGGGTGCTCGGCCGGCCCCACCTCTGCGCTGCGTGGAGCCGGGGGTGACTGGCCAGCGCGAGCTTGCGAGTGCGCCCAGTCACCATTCCGGAATGCGGCGTAGTCGGCCCAGCCCGACGTGTCGGCGAGCGTCCCGTCCGTCGACGTCCCGCCGATGGCGATCCGCACGTAGTCCCCCGGCACGTCGTCGAACTTGTGCGCCTCTCGAGCGTTGGTGATGACGGCGCGCGCCGAGCCGCGCTCCATGCGGTCGACGAGGTCTGCGGGCCCGGCGGCGGTCGTCGTCGGCATGACGACGGCACCGAGCTTGATGACGGCGAGCATCGACTCCCACAGCTCGACCTGGTTGCCGAGCATGAGCAGGACCGCGTCGCCGCGCCGCACTCCGAGCGAGGCGAGCAGCGCCGCGACCTGGTCGGAGCGGCGAGCCATGTCGTCGAAGGAGACCGATGCCCACGACTCGTCCTCCTCGACGATCGTCAGGCAGGTGCGGTCGTTCCCTCGGGCCACGGCGTCGAACCAGTCGACCCCCCAGTTCCAGCGGCTGCCGAGGGCGGGGAAGCGGAACTCGCGCACGGCCCGCTCGTGCTCTCCTCGCAGGTCGAGCAGCTGGTCACGAGAGGCGCGATAGGCGTCGGTCACGCTCGTCGTCGAGCGTCGTCATGGTCCGACTGTGCCACGACCGGGGGGCAGCGGGGGGCCCGCCGGACCACGTGACCTACGGTGTGCGCGTGGGTGTCATCGACCTCGCCGTGTCCGACGCGAGCTGCGGCGCCAAGGCTCGCCGCCTGGGCGTGTTGGCGTGCGCGGGCTTCGACGTGCCGCCCGGGTTCGTCGTGACGGCAGACGTGTCCGTCAACGATCCCGCCGTCGCCGAGCAGGTCGCGCGATGGCTGGATCGTCTCACCTCGCGCGCGGTCGCTGTCCGGTCCTCAGCCGGGTCGGAGGATGGGGCCATCGCCTCCTTTGCCGGCCAGTTCGAGAGCGTCCTGGGTGTCGTCGGCGCCGACGCCGTCGTGGCAGCCGTGGAGCGCTGCGCGACCTCCGGCCGGAGTCGGCGCGCTCGGTGGTATGCCGCCCGCGTGGGCCTCCCGACAGAGGAGCGAGTGCCCGTCATCGTCCAGCAGCTCGTCGACGCCGATGCCTCGGGAGTGGCCTTCACCCGGGACCCGGTCACCGGCAGGACCGACGTCGTCGTCAACGCCTCGTGGGGCCTCGGCCCCTCGGTCGTGGACGGCGTCGTGACCCCGGACTCCGTGACGGTGGGCGTCGACGGCCAGGTCGAGTGCATCCTGGGCAGCAAGGCGAGCCGCCTGGACCTGGTCGAGGGCCGGTTGCAGCGGTCGGACGTGCCGGCCGGAGACCGCGCGCGACCCTGCCTGTCCGGGGCGCTGCTCCGACGTCTGGTGCAGGAGGCCCGCAGGGCGGAGCGCATCGTCGGGGGGCCGCTCGACCTCGAGTGGGCCGTGCAGGGCGACCAGCTGTGGGTCCTCCAGGCGCGTCCGATCACCCGGCCCGGGTCGCCGGAGACGAGACCGATGGCACCCATGACGGCCATGACACCGGCGATGAGGGCGGACGAGGGCGCGTCCAGCCCCTCCGGCAACACCCTCCTCGTCACGGGCACCCCGAGCAGTCCGGGCCGGGCCAGCGGGCCGGCACGCCTCGTGCACGATGTGGACGGCTTCGCCGACGTGCGGCGAGGGGACGTGCTGGTCTGCCGCACCACCGATCCGGCCTGGACCCCGCTGTTCTCCGTCGTGGCGGCCGTCGTCACCGAGACCGGGGGCCCGCTCTCTCACGCGGCCATCGTCGCGCGCGAGTTGGGCATTCCGGCCGTCGTCGGCGCGGCCGGCGCGCTGGCCCTGGTGCCGAGCGGTCGACCCGTCCTCGTCGACGGGGCGCGCGGCACGGTGTCGCAGGCTGTTGACCCGGCTCGGGAGACCATGGAGCCATGACGTATCGGTCCTCGTCCGACCTGCTGACGTTGCACGCCGTGCGCCTCACCGGCTTCGCCGACACGGGGGCCGTGGCGCGACGCTTCGGACTGGACCCGGCGGCCGTCTCCAGCGCGCTTCAGGCCGGCTCGAGCGCCGGCTGGGTGACGACATCGACGTTCGCCGACCTGACGGGATGGTCACTGACGGAGGCGGGGCGCCGCGAGAACGAGCGCCGGCTCGAGGAGGAGCTCCACCGCGCCGACGCTCGGGGAGCGGTCACGGCGGTGCACGAAGCGTTTCTGCCGCTCAACAGCCGGGTGGCCTCGACGTTGACGGCGGTCCAGCTGGCTCCTGGCGACGCGACGGCCCGTGAGCACGCCTGGCAGGACCTGACGGCCGTGGCCGCGGAGCTGCGTGACCTCGAGTCCCGGCTCACGTCGCGACTGAGCCGGTTCGCCGGCTACCACGCTCGTTTCGCCACAGCCGTCTTCCGGGCCGACGAGGACCCGGCCTGGCTCACCAGCATCTCGGTCGACTCGTGCCACCGGGTCTGGTTCGAGCTCCACGAGGACCTCATCGCCACGCTGGGGCTCACTCGCTGACGCTCCCCGTCAGAGCGGATCGTCTCCCGCGCCGCCGAGGTCGCGCGGCGTGCGGCGGCGCTCCTCAGCCAGCTCTGGTCTGGTCGACCTCTCGCCCTGGGGCACCGCCGTCGTGTCGGCGCCGAGGCCACGGTCACCGCCGGTGCCGACACCGGCGTCCGCAGCGGCATAGCCCTGGCCGCGGGTGCGACGACGCAGGTCGTCCTCGTCGATGAGCCGGTTGATGAGCTGCTGCACGAGGTTGCTGTTGGGGATGTTGGTGAGGTTCTCGTCGGGGCTGTCTCCCGCCGACTCGATGTGCAGCGACCCTGCGCGGATCATCCGATCGAGCACCGTCTGCTGGAAGCTCACGTCGGTGATCTTCGAGAGCGTGATGTCCTTGCCCTGCTTCGTGAGGATGCCGCGCCGCACCATCACCCGATGGGTCGTGATGACGTAGTGGGTCGTGCGCCACCGCAGGTAGGGCACGACGACGGCGGGGATGGCGACGAGCACGAGCACGGCCAGCGCGATCCACTGGATCCGGTTGCCCGTCTCGTCGTCAGGAGTCTGGATGACGATGGCGACACAGGCCGCGGTGAGCAGCAGCCCGAAGATGGTCGGCACGACGACCGTGAGCCAGTGCGGGTGCAGGTCGCGCTCGACCTTCTCGCCCTTGGCCAACACGTTCTCGGGGAACCCCACGACGCCCTCCTTCACCGGCGGGCCGCTCGACGACCCGTATGCCGTCAGCCTAGGTCCAACGGTGCCGGCGGGGGCCGATCGTCCGGCGTGTCAAGACGGTCGAGCGCCTCGCGATACGCACGGCGCACCGTCTCCCCACGCCACTCGGTGCCCATGAGGACGTTGCGCTCCCCGAGGGCGGCCACCAGTCCCTCGTGCTGGAGCTGACCCAGCACCCGGTCGTTGCCGAGGGTGAGCACGAGCGAGCAGTCGTGCGCGGCGAGCGTGGCGGCATACTCCTTGAGCACGCCGATGAGCGACAGTCCGATCTCGTCCACGCCGCGCAACCTGAGGATGACCACCGACCCGCGGCTGCCGGCGTCGGCCACCGGCAGGCGGTCGCGGAGGGTGGGTGCGCTCGCGAAGAAGAGGCTGCCGTAGGGCTGGAGCACGACCACCTCGTGAGCCGGCACGGTGTGCGGCGCCTCGACCTCCCGCATCCGTCCGTCGTCCTCGATGAGCAACCGGGTCACGCGGACCCGGTTGGACTGCTCGACCACGTGCAGCACGATCGCGAGGGCGACCCCGAGGAGCACGGCATACTGCACCGGCATGACGAGGGTGAGCACGAACGTCACCGCCAGCACGACGGTCTGCAGCTGGCCCGTCTTGACGACCGACCACACCCGGGCAGGCTTGATCGCCGTGGCTCCGACGATCATGAGCAGCGCCGCGAGCGCCGGCATGGCGACGAAGGCGACGACGTCGGCGAAGACCAGCACGACCACCGCCATGACCGCGGCGGCGAAGACCAGTGCGAGCCGGCTGCGCGCCCCGCTCGCCGTCACGAGGGCGGATGCCGACATCGACCCGCCCACCGGCATGCCGCGGAAGACGCCGGCCACGACGTTGCCGACGCCCTGACCGATGAAGTCGCGCGACGGGTCGGAGACGCGCCCGTCAGGGTTGGGGATGCCGGCGGAGACCGCGGCACCCTGCACCAGCCCGATGAAGGCGAGGGAGAACGCCGGGATGACGAGGGAGGGCACGTCAGACAGGGACGGCAGCACGGGCAGCGGCAAGGAGTGCGGCACGCTCGCGATGTCCGACACGGTCTGCACCTGGGCGCCGAAGGCCCAGCGGAACCACGCAGCCAGCGCCGAGCCGATGACGACCGCAACGACCAGACCCAGCGCCTTGAGACGGGTGCGCTGGAGCAGCACGATGCCCGCCATCGTGACGAGGCCGACGACCAGTGTCGCGATGTCGATGCGCCCGAGGTGCAGCAGCAGGTCGATCGTCTTGGCGATCCGGTTGGACCCTTCCAGCTCGGCGCCGGTCAGCGAGCCGAGCTGCCCGAGCACGATGTTGACCCCGACCGCCGTGACGAAGCCGGTCATGACGGCAGTCGGCACGAAGCGCAGAAGTGCGCCTCCGCGGAGGAGCCCGGCGGCGATCATGATGCAGCCGGTGAGCACGGCGAGGGTGAAGAGCGCCCGCTCGGGGTCGGGCGCCGAGCCCAGACCGGCGTCCGCCACGACGATCGACATGGCTCCGGTGGCCTGGACCGCCATGAAGGTGCTGCTCGTGACGAAGGCCGCGCCGACCAAGCCGTAGAGGTAGGCATAGAGCCCCGCCAGCGGGTTGACCCCGGCGAGGAGCCCGCTCGCCAACCCGTCGGGGACGCTCTCGATGCCGAGCACGACGCCGGCGCTCGCGTCCTGGCGCAGCTGCTGGCGGTCGGGCCAACGGCGTGACGAGGTGCGGGCACGCTCCTGCGCGCGCCGGCCCCGCCGGGTGAGCGGCGGGGTGCCGGCTCCTTCCGACGGCGCAGGGTCGGCGGGGTCGTCCGTCATGCCGTCACCGCCGGTCGCGGGGCAGGGGCGGCAACACCACGCCGTGGGGAGTCCAGCCGAGCTCGATCCAGTTCACGATCGCTACCCCTTCCCCGTCGGCACGACCCTGCCGCCCGGCCGTCAGCGGGCCGCACCGCTCGTGTGTCACCGAATCTAGGACCTGGGCGCCTCCCCTCCTTCACCCTGCGCGGGTGAGGGTGGGGTGGAGGCGCTCTGCGACGCTGGCCCAGAGGTCGGCGGCCGGCGTCGGCCGGCGTCGGCTGTGGAGGATCGATGAGCCCGAACGTGGCTGCCCCGAGAGTTCCCGCCCCCGCCCTGCCGCGCAGTGTGCTCATCATCGTCGGTCTCGCCGCGACGATGGTCGTCGCGATCGGCCTGCACCGCATCGCGGGGGTCGTCGCGCCGACCTTCCTCGCGCTCGTCCTGGCGATCACGGCGGCGCCGATCCGCACCCACCTCGTCGCCCGCGGCCTGCCGGGCTGGGTGGGGTCGCTGGCCGTCGTCACGGTCGTCACGCTCGGTGTCGTCGTCTTCGTCGCGCTGCTCGTCGTCTCGGTCGCCCGCCTCGCGGGCCTCGTCCCGCAGTACGCAGACCGGGCCACCGAGCTGACGAGCTCCCTCAAGGACTGGCTGGCCTCGCTCGGTGTCGCCCCCGAGCAGAGCACGGCGATGCTCTCCTCGCTCGACCTCGGCGACGTCGCAGGCTTCCTCGGCGACCTGCTCAGCGGGCTGCTGGGCTCGATGATGAGCCTCGTCTTCGTCCTCGCCATCGTGCTCTTCATCTGCATCGACGCGGGCACCTTCACCACCGCTCTCGGCCGGCTGCGTCACCAGCGGCCCACCTTCGTCGTCGCGATGGACGGCTTCACCCACGGCACCCGGCGCTACCTGCTCGTGGCCTCGGTCTTCGGCCTCGTCGTGGCCGTCATCGACACCCTCATGCTGTGGGCCCTCGGCGTGCCGGCACCGGTGCTCTGGGGTCTGCTCGCCTTCGTCACGAACTACATCCCCAACATCGGCTTCGTCATCGGCCTCGTGCCGCCCGCGATCCTCGCGCTGCTCGAAGGAGGACCGCGCCTCGCGCTCACCGTCATCGTGCTCTACAGCGTCGTCAACCTCGTGATCCAGTCGATCATCCAGCCGAAGCTGGTCGGCGACGCCGTCGGGCTCTCGGCGACGCTCACCTTCCTCTCGCTCATCGTCTGGGCCGGCATCCTCGGCCCGATCGGCGCGGTCATGGCGATCCCGCTCACGCTGCTCGCCAAGGCGTTCCTCGTCGATGTCGACCCCCAGGCACGCTGGATCGGAGGTTTGCTCGGTGACCCGCGGGACCACAGCGTCACCGACGCCGCGGCCGAACCGGCCGGTTCCGCTGGCGGCGTCACCCCGTGAGCCCTACTGTCCGGTGGAGGACGTGAGACACGCGATGCCGCGCGGACGACGTGGTCCCCCGGCGTCGAGCAGGTGCTCCAGGGGTGTCGACGGCCTGCTGCCGCAAGTCCCCGATCCACAAAGGAGTGTGTCGTGAAGCGCCTGTCCTCCCGTCTCGCCGCCGCCGGTGCCACCGCCCTCACGGGTGCCGCCATCGCCCTCTCGCTCGGCTCGCCCGCCACAGCGGCCGGCACGAGCTACGTCGCCCTCGGCGACTCGTACTCCTCCGGCACCGGCACCCGCACCTACATCAGCGATGGCACGTCCTGCCAACGCTCGGTCTACGCCTACCCGTCCCTCGACGCGGCCGCCCTCTCGCTCTCCCTCACCTTCCGGGCCTGCTCCGGGGCGACGGTGGCGGACGTGACGAACACCCAGCTGTCAGCGCTGACGAGCACGACGGCATACGTCACGATCTCGGTGGGCGGCAACGACGCGGGCTTCGCGAGCGTGCTGACGACGTGCGCGCAGCCGAGCTGGCTGAGCAACTGCTACGGCGCGATCGACAAGGCCAACTCCTTCATCAACACCACCCTTCCGGGGCGCCTGACGACGCTCTACTCCGCCATCAAGGCCAAGGCGCCCGCTGCCCGGGTGATCGTCGTCGGCTACCCCCGCATCTTCAACGGCGAGGACTGCAACCTCCTCACGTGGTTCTCCCCCACCGAGGAGTCGCGGCTCAACGCCACCGCCGACCTGCTCAACAGCAAGACGCAGGCCGCGGCCGCAGCAGCCGGCTTCCAGTTCGCCAACCCGGCGAGCCGCTTCATCGGGCACGCCGTGTGTGACGACGTCGAGTGGCTCAACGGCCTGTCGAGCCCGGTCAGCGAGAGCTACCACCCCAACAAGGCGGGGCACCGTGACGGCTACGCCGTCGTGACCAAGCCTGCCTTCGGCCTGACGACGGCGCTGGGCGCGGCTGCGACGACCGCCAAGGCGGAGAGGGCGGCGGCCAGGCTGGCCAAGGACGCGCAGCGGTATGCCGCCGCCGACCGCACGATCTCGCCCGAGCGCATCGAGGCTCCCGACCTCACCAGCTCCGCCGCCAAGGCGGCCGCCGCCCGGGCCGGGGTCGACCTGTCGAGCCGGGCGAGCATCGACGCCGCCGACCGCCGCCACGACGCCCGCCAGCTCGCAGCCCGCGGCTGAGCCCGTCAGGAACGGGGCACTCGACGTCCCCAGTCGAGTGCCCAGTTCCCGACGCCACACCACGGTCGAGTGCCCAGTTCCCGACGTCGCCGCAGGTCGGGACGTGAGCACTCGACCAGGCGTTCGGGCCCTCTCCCTGTCGAGTGCCCCGTTCCTCACATCGACGGTCGCCTAGATTGACCCCCGTGCGCTACGACGACGTCATCATCGGTGCCGGTCACAACGGTCTGACTGCCGCCGCCTACCTCGCCCGGGCCGGTCGGTCCGTGCTCGTGCTCGAGCGGGGTGACCACGTCGGCGGCGCCGCCGTGTCCGCCCGGGCGTTCGCCGGCGTCGACGCGCGGCTCTCGCGCTACTCCTACCTCGTGTCGCTGCTGCCGCACCAGATCCTCACCGACCTCGATCTCGACCTGCGCCTCATCCGTCGCCGCTTCTCCTCCTACACACCCGTGCCGGGAGACCCCGACCGCGGCCTGCTCGTCGACAACGTCGACCGCTCCGCGACCCGGGAGGCCTTCCGGGCCCTGACGGGCGGCGACGACGCCCACGCCGGGTGGAGCAGCTTCTACGGCCGCATGGCGCAGCTCGCCGAGCGTCTCTTCCCGACGGTGCTCGAGCCGCTGCGCTCGCGGGCCGACGTGCGCGCCCTCGTCGGTGACGACGAGCTCTTCGACGCACTGACCACGAGGCCGCTGGGCCAGCTCATCGAGTCGGTGACCAGCGATGACACCGTGCGAGGCATCATCGCCACCGACGCCCTGATCGGCACGTTCGCGTCGATGGGCGAGAGCACCCTGCGGCAGAACGTCTGCTTCCTCTACCACCTCATCGGGGGTGGCACCGGCGACTGGGACGTGCCTGTCGGCGGCATGGGGGCGCTCACCGACTCCCTTGCTGCAGCGGCCATCTCGGCCGGGGCGACCATCATCACCGGCGCTGACGTGCAGTCGGTCGACCCCTCGACCGGCGAGGTCACGTGGGAGGGCGGCAGCGCCGGCCGCGGCAGGGCCACCGGTGCGGCGCTCGTCGCGGGCTGCGCCCCCACCGTGCTCAACCGGCTGCTCGCCGCGTCGGGCGCCGACCCCGTCGAGACCGAGGTCGACGTGGAGGGAGCGCAGCTCAAGGTCAACCTGCTGCTCACCCGGCTTCCCCGCCTGCGCGACACGTCGGTCGACCCGACGGCCGCCTTCGCCGGCACCTTCCACGTCAACGAGGGCTACGCCCAGCTCGAGCAGGCGTATGCCGCGGCGGCCGGCGGTCGCATCCCTGAGCTGCCGCCCTGCGAGATCTACTGCCACACGCTGAGTGACCGCACCATCCTCGGCCCCGACCTCGCCTCGAGCACCGCGCAGACGCTCACCCTCTTCGGTCTGCACCTGCCGGCCAGGCTCTTCCGCGAGGACAACCAGACCGCGACGAACGCGGCGCTCGAAGCGACGTTGCGCTCGCTCGACTCCGTTCTGGCAGAGCCGATCTCAGACGTCGTGGCGCGCGACGCCGTGGGCAACCCGTGCATCGAGGTCAAGAGCCCGGTCGATCTCGAGCGCGGCGTGGGACTTCCGGGTGGCAACATCTTCCATCGCTCGCTGCAATGGCCCTGGGCAGAGCGAGAGGGCGAGGTGGGCACCTGGGGCGTCGAGACGGCATACGGCAACGTGCTGCTGGCAGGAGCCGGCGCGCGACGTGGAGGCGGCGTGAGCGGTATCCCGGGCCACAACGCCGCCCGGTCGCTGCTGAGCTGAGCCCGACCTCAGTCCGGCCACACCCCTGAGGTGCCGCGGCGGTGGCTCGTCACCAGGTGGGTGTCGACGATGCCGACCGCCTCCATCAACGCATACATCGTCGTCGGGCCGACAAAGGCAAAACCCTTCTTGCGCAGGGCTTTCGAGAGTGCCTTCGACTCGTCGGAGACGGTCGGCACCTCGGACTGGTCTCGGGGCCGCGGGGTGTCGGAGGGCTGGAAGGCCCACACGAAGTCGACAAGACCACCCTCCTCGCGCAGCGCGAGAGTCGCCCGAGCGTTGGAGATGGTCGCCTCGATCTTGCCGCGGTGCCGGACGATGCCGGCGTCGCCCAGCAGGCGCTCGACGTCCGCGTCGGTGTAGGCCGCGACGACGTCGGGGTCGAAGTCGGCGAACGCGGCGCGGAAGTGGGGGCGCTTGCGCAGGATCGTCGCCCACGAGAGGCCTGCCTGGAATCCCTCGAGGCAGATCCGCTCGTAGAGCCCGCGCTCGTCGCGGATCGGCACGCCCCACTCGGTGTCGTAGTAGTGCAGGAGGAGCGGGTCGTGGGCGGCCCACTGCGGGCGGGCGAGTCCGTCAGCACCAACGACCGTCATGGCGCGACCCTAGGGCAGGAGCCGGCGCATGACCACGCGCGGGAAGCCACCGGACACGGCGTCGGTGTCGGCCGCGTGGCTGAAGCCGGCTCTCTCGAAGAGGGCACGGGTGCCGACGTAGGCCATCGTGAGGTCGACCTTGGCGCCCCGGTTGTCGACGGGGTAGCCCTCGATCGCCGGAGCGCCCTGCGCGCGGGCGTAGTCGACGGCCCCCTCGAGGAGCGGCACAGCGATGCCGCGGCCACGGTGGCCCGGGCGGACGCGCACGCACCACGCCGACCAGACCGGCAGCTCGTCGACGTGCGGGATCTTGGTCGAACGGGCGAACGGGAGCTCTGACCGTGGGGCGACGGCCGCCCAGCCCACGACCTCGTCGCCGTCGTAGGCGAGCACCCCTGGGGAGACGTCGCGCTCACAGAGCGCGCGCACGAAGTCGCCCCGGGCCGGTCCGACGAGCTCACGGTTGGTCTTCGAGTCGATGCGATGGCTGAGGCACCAGCAGACCGACGATGTGGGGTTCTTCGGCCCGAGCATCGTCGCCACGTCGTCGAACCGCGCGCCGGTGGCGGGCCTGATCTCGAAGCTCACGAGCCCACGCTAGCGGCGAGCACTCCCATGACGAGGACGGTAGGTTCGGAGCATGCGCGGCGAACTCCTCAACAGGTCCGAACGCTCCGGCGAGCCCGGACGGTTCATGTTGCAGAACGAGCGGATGCTCAAGGTCGACCTCAGCGGCACGGGCGGCTTCTTCTACGCTCGGCAGGGCTCGATGGTGGCCTACCAGGGCGAGGTCGACTTCTCCTACGAGGGAAGCGGTGGCCTCGGCAAGATGTTCAAGAAGGCCCTGACCGGCGAGGGCATGGCTCTGATGAAGGTCTCCGGCAGCGGCGACGTCTTCCTCGCCCAGGAGGCCGACGAGATCTTCGTCCTCGAGCTCGAGGACGAAGCGGTCACCGTCAACGGCGGCTCGGTGCTCGCGTTCGAGAGCGGGCTCAGGTGGGACATCAAGCGCGTCGAGGGCGCGTCGATGGCCAGCGGCGGCCTGTTCAACACCACCTTCACGGGCAGCGGAATGCTCGCCGTCGTCGCGCACGGCACTCCGGTGGTGCTGCAGGTCGATGTGCCCACCTTCGTCGACCTGCAGGCCGCCGTCCTCTGGTCCACCGGGCTGCAGTCGTCGGTCAAGAAGACCGCCAAGCTCGGGGCCGCCATCGGACGCGGCTCGGGCGAGGCCTACCAGCTGGCTCTCACCGGGTCGGGCATCGTCGTCGTGCAGGCCTCCGAGGGGCACCCGGCACCGCGGAGCTGACTTCGGGGGACGTGCGTCCGGCAGCGGGGCGGGTGGCCGCATGGTCGGCTGCGAACCTGGCGGTCGTCGTCTTCGCCGTCACCGGGGTCGTCGCGGTGACGCTCGGCACCGCCTTCATCTGCTCATGGGCCTCTCGCGCCGCGGTCACTCCTTGACGGCGCCCTCGAGCGAGCCGGAGATGATCTTCTTCTGGAAGGCGAAGAACATCAGGGCGATCGGGATCGTCATGATCACCGCGGCGGCGAGCTTGAGCGGGTAGCGGTTGCCCGACCCGAGCGCGCCCGTCAGCAGCCCCGCGATCCCCGTCGTCAGGGTGTTGGTCTCCGGCGACTGGCGGGAGACGAGGAAGTGCGGCAGCTCGTTCCAGGAGCTCTGGAAGGCGATGATCGTGATCGTGATGAGGGCAGGACGGGCGATCGGCAGCACGACCGACCAGAACGTCCGGAAGACGCCGGCGCCGTCGAGCTTGGCCGCCTCTTCGAGGCTCACGGGGACGTTCTCGAAGAAGTTCTTCATGATGAAGACCCCTGCCGCATCCGCCAGCAACGGCACGATCATGCCCGTGTAGGTGTCGTAGATGCCGAACTGCTTGATGATGAGGAACTTCGGGATGAGCAGCACGACACCGGGCACCGCCATGGTCGCGACGATCGCCAGCGTGACGGCGCCGCGGCCGCGGAACTTCAGACGCGCCAGCGCGTACCCCGCCAGCGAGTCGAAGAAGACCCGACCGGCCGTCACGAAGACGGACACGATGACGGAGTTGCGGAACCACAGCGGGAGGTCCTGCTGGAAGAGCGACCGGTAGGCAGCGGTCGTGAAGGTCTCGGGGATGGGATTGAGCGGGTGGGCCGTCGCGTCGGGGTCGGTCTTGAAGCTCGTGCCGATCTGGATGATGAACGGGAAGAGGTAGAGCAGGGCGAAGACGATCAGGGCGCTGTAGCCGAGGGCCTTGAGGATCGCGGTGCGCGTCGCGTGCGGGCGTGCCAGTGCGATGGCGCTGCCGTCGGACGAGGTGGACCTGCTCACGGCATTCCTCCCGCCCGGGGGTTGCGTTGGTTCCCGACTCGCAGGGCGCGGCCGAGCGTGCCGCGACGCTCCTTGCGCGTGCGGTCGCGGTCGCGCAGCGCGAAGCTCTGAACGGCCGTGAAGACGATGATGATCGCGAAGAGCACGAACGACATCGCCGTGCCGGTGCCCCACTCGCCGTTGTTGATCGACTGGTCGTAGGAGAGGAAGGCCGGGGTGAGAGTCGTCTTGGCCGGGTTGCCCTTGCTCATGACGTAGACCTGATCGAAGACCTGCCACGTGCCGATGAGGCCGAGCGTCAGCACCGTGAAGAGGGTCGGACGCAGGAGCGGGATGGTGATGGCCCGCATCGTGCGCCAGCGGGAGGAGCCGTCGATGGCGGCGGCCTCGTAGACGTCGGCGGAGATGTTCTGGAGGCCGGCGAGGAAGATGAGCATGTAGCCGCCGGCCGAGACCCAGATGACGAGGAAGATGATCGTCAGCATCGCGACCGATGGGCCGGCGAGCCAGTCCCACCAGGTCAGACCCATGAAGTCGCGCGAGGTGAGGGCCTCGGGCCCCGGAGCCCCGGCCCCGTCACCGATGCCGACCGCCCCGAGCGCCATGTGCAGCACGCCCCGCGGGTCGGCGAACCACTGCGGCCCGTCGATCCCGAGGAAGGCGAGCAGGGCGTTGACGCTCCCGCCGCCCGCGAAGAGGAAGAGGAAGACGCTGGCGATCGCGACTGAGCTCGTCACCGACGGGAAGTAGTAGGCCGTTCGGAAGAACGAGAGCCCCTTGAGGCGGCGTTGGTTGAGCAGCAGGGCGAGGGCCAGGGCGAGCACCGTCTGGATCGGCACCACCATCAGCACGTAGTAGAAGTTGTTGCGCAGCGAGGTCGCGAAGTCGCTGCGGGTCAGGGTGTCCTCGGTCAGCAGCTGGCGGTAGTTGTCAGCCCCGACGAAGCTCACCCCCGAGCTGAGGGGCGATCCACGGCCGGTCCAGTCGCTGACGCTCACCCAGAGCGCGACGAGGATCGGCAGCACGAGGAAGAGCCCGAGGATGACGATGATGGGGGTGGTGAAGAGCCAGCCGGAGCGCGTCTCGGCGGAGCGGGTGGAGCTGCCTCGGGTCCGTGACGGCATGGGCGGTCCTCCTGAGGGACGGGTGGGGCGGCCGTATGCCGGAAGGTGGCCTCCCGGCATACGGCTCGGTGGCTCGCGTCCTTACTTCAGGACGGCCTCGCCGTTCTTCTGGAGTCGGGCGAGCATCGCCTTGGGGTCACCGGCGGGCAGGCCGGCGAGCTGTGCGTCGAAGTCCTTCAGCACGGGATCCATGCCGGCAACGGTCACCGGGCCCTGCGCGTACTCCGCTCCGGCGATGAAGGCCGCGTCGTTGGGGAACGCCCCCTTGTAGGCGGCCGCGGCCGACCTGATCGACGGCATCACGCCGAGCCCCGTGGCGAGAGCCATCGCCGGCTGCTCGGTCGAGAGGTACTTGACGAGGTCGATGGCGGCGGCCTGGTTCTTGCTCGCCGAGGCGACGCCGTAGCACTCGGTGAAGGAGAGGGTCCCCTTGGCCGCAGGCCCGGCGGGCAGCTCGACGGCCTGCCACTTGACGTTCGGGTAGTCGTTCTTGAGAGCGCCCTTGATCCAGTTGCCCTCGATCGTCATGGCGGCCTTGCCCTGCCCGAAGGCTTCACCGCCCCAGCCGGCGTCGACCCCCTTGGGGTAGGAGGCAGCGCCGCTCGCGAGCAGCTTCTGCACCTCCGTGACGCCCGCCAGGTTGGTGGGGGTGTCGGCGGTCATCTTCGTCTGGTCGGGGCTGACGATCCAGCCACCGGCCTGCTTCATGAAGGCCCCGACCCGGTCGCGTGTGTCGCCGATGACGAGTCCCTTGACCTTGCCGCTCGTGAGCTTCTTGGCGACTGACTCGAGGTCGGCCCAGTTCTCGGGGACGTCGCCCGTGCCGAGGCCGGCCTTCTGCCACAGGTCCGTGTTGATGACGAGCGCGAGGGTGGAGAAGTCCTTGGGCGCGCAGTAGAACTTGCCGTCGTAGGTGAAGGTCTTGACGAGGCCCTCGTAGAAGTCGCTCTTCATGGGGAGCTGGTCACCGTAGGCGACCAGGTTGCCCGCCTTCGCGTAGGTCGGGAAGGAGGTGGCCTCGGTGAAGAAGAGATCGGGCGGCGAGCCGGCCGCGAAACCCTGGGTCAGCTGCTGGTTCCTGTCGGAGGCCGCGATCACCTCGACCTTGTTGCCGGTCTTGTCCTCCCACGGCTTGACCGTGTCCTGCTGCAGCTTGACGTCGGCGGGACCGTTGGAGGTGATCAGGAACTTGATCGTGACGGGGCCGGCGGCCGCCGACTGGGTCGAGCCGGTGCCCGTTCCCTCGTCGAAGCTGCCCCCACCACCGCATGCGGCGAGGGCAAGCACTCCGGTGAGGCAGGCCGCAAGGGCTGCGGTCGTGCGCCTGGTCATGCGTGACATCGATTTCTCCTGTTTCGGGTGAACGAGCTTCGGTGGTCGATCGAGGGAGGTCGCGTCAGGTGACGGCGGAACCCCGGCGTCTGCACTCTCCCGCTCCCTTACCCGTCGAGGTGGTCGCAAAAGCCGCAAATGCGTGACTTCAACGGTCGTCTGAATGGGAGCGTGCTCCCGTCTGGCGCTTCGGTCAAGCGGCGTTGGCCGAACCGTGACGTCCAGCGGCCGAACCGTGACGTCCGATGGCCCAACCATGACGTCCGATCTTCGTGATGGAGCCCACGGTCGCCCTCGGGAGGGCGACCGGCCGCTGGGCGGGCGGACGCACGGCATACGTGAGCCTGCTGACCTGCCTACGATCGACGGGTGATGCCGGCCCTCATCCTCGTGTCCGAGACCCGCTGCGCTGAGCTGCTCGACGAGTTCGGCCGCTACGTGCGCGACTACGACCTTCGCACCGCGACGACGGTCGCCGAGGCGGAGCGGGTCGCAGCCGCCGTCCGTGAGCAGGGCGGCCAGGTGGCGATGTTCGTCGCGGAGTCGCAGCTGCCCGACGCCAGCGTGCTCGAGGCCTTCGCCCGCTGGCGCACCGTCGTGCCGACCGCCCGCCGACTCATCGCAGCGCACTGGTCCCGGTTCCTCACCGACGCGCCCACCCTGCGCGCGGGCCTCGCCAAGGGGAAGTACGACGCCTACCTGCTGATGCCCCGCGGCGTGCGTGACGAGGAGTTCCACACGGCGGTCTGCGAGCTCCTCTCCGACTGGGGCTCCACCGTCGCAACGCCGGAGGTCGTGAGCGTCCGCATCGTCTCACCCGTGGCCGACGCCCTGACGCTCTCGATCCGCGACTACCTCGACCGCATGGGGCTGCCCAACCGCGTCTACCCGCCCGACAGCGATGTCGGCCGCGAGGTGCTCGCGGCGCTCGAGGGCGAGCCGCGCTATCCCGTCGTCGAGGCGATGGACAAGCTGCCGACGTCACCGCGGTCCGTGCGTGACGTCGCCATGCGCATCTACGGACAGCCCGCCGACATCGACATGGACCAGGTCGTCGACGTCGCCATCGTCGGAGCCGGACCGGCCGGCCTCGCGGCGGCCGTCTACGCATCGTCTGAAGGGCTGACCACCGTCGTGCTGGAGGCGGAGGCGGTCGGAGGCCAGGCCGGCACGTCGTCGATGATCCGCAACTACCTCGGCTTCCCCCGTGGCATCTCGGGCATGCGCCTGGCCCAGCGGGCGCGCAACCAGGCGATCCGCTTCGGCACCCGCTTCTTCAGCGGCTGGCCGGTGACCCACCTCGAGCCCGGTGTCGACGGCGCCCCCCACGTGTTGCGCACCGAGGGCGGTGACGTGCGCGCCCGGTCGGTCGTCGTCTCGGCCGGCGTGGAGTATCGCCGCCTCCGGGCGCCCGGTGTCGACCCGCTCGTCGGTCTCGGCGTCTTCTACGGCAGCGCCATGACCGCTGCACGAGAGATGGAGGGCAACGACGTCGTGGTCGTCGGTGGCGGCAACTCGGCAGGACAGGCGGCGATCCACCTCGCGCGCTTTGCCGACTCGGTGACGATCCTCGTGCGCCGACCCGACCTCGAGTCGACGATGTCGGCGTATCTGATCGGCGAGATCGCCTACAACCCGCGCATCGCGGTCCAGCCGTGCTCCGAGGTCGTCGAGGTCGGCGGCGAGGGGCGCCTTGAGTGGATCGTCGTGCGAGACACGACAACGGGGGCCGACACGCGTCGAGGCTGCTCGGGTCTCTTCCTTCTGCTCGGCGCCGAGCCGCACTGCGACTGGCTGCCCGACTCCGTCGCGCGCGACCCCCGTGGCTTCGTGCTCACGGGCCGTGACGTGCCGCCTGCTCACTGGCGTGACGGCCTGCCGCCGGGCAGTCTGGAGACAACTCTCCCCGGCGTCTTCGCCGCGGGCGACATCCGGTCGGGATCGATGAAGCGCGTTGCTGCCGCCAGTGGTGAGGGAGCCTCCGTCGTGCCACTCGTCCACGCCTGGCTCTCGGCCGTCTGAGCGAGTCCTTCGGGGGACTCAGAGCTCGATGAGCTGCCCGTCGCGGAAGGAGTAGCGGTACGCCGTCGTCGTGGCGGCCGGCAGGTTGGCCGGGTGGTCCGCCCGGTGCGGCCGATGCGGTGGACGCGTGCCGGGCTGTGCGGCATACGACAGGCCCGTCGAGACGCCGGCTGCGTGCGCCTGAGCGACGCCGAGGCCGGCCGTGCCGACGAAGGCGACGACGACCGCCGCGCCGGCGGCGCCGAGGCCACGGCGCAGGGCCGAGCGCGAGAAGGTGGTCGGGGCGGCTGCGGGGGTCGGTGTCGTGTCCATGTCCTGAGCCTCGGACCGCCGACTGTGAGACGTCTGTGCCGTCACGATGTGTCCGTGATGTGTCCCCGATGTCTTGGAACGCTTGCGTGACAGGGTGATTCGGAGCGACTGAATGTCAGCCCTCCAGGGCTCGCTCCATCTCATCGGCCACCCGGCGTGCCGCGGGGTCCGTGGGGTCCCTGGGGTCACCCTCGGCTCGCAACCCCGCGATGACGCCCCGGCGGTCGGCATCGGAGCGGTTCTGGCTGAGCTTCGCCTTGCCCTGGACTCCAGAAGCGTGCTCGACCACGAGCTCGACACCGACGATCGCGCGCAGCTGTCCACGCACGTAGGCCGGCGGCGCGTCGGTGACCGCCCATGGCCGCTCGCGGCCGCCCTCGTGCTGCTCGGTGAGCCCGGTGACGACGTCGAGCACCCAGTCGGGGTCGTCATGCACGGTCACGGAGCCGCGCAGCTGCACCTCGCTGTAGTTCCACGTCGGCACCACCCGCCCGTGCTCCTGCTTCGAGGCATACCAGCCGGGTGACACGTAGGCGTCTGCGCCGCTGACGACGAGCAGCCCCGGCGACCCGGACACGATGCGGCGCCAGTGGTCGTTGGCCCGGGCCAGGTGCGCGCGCACGGTCGGGCCGGTGAGCAGGATGGGGAGCAGGGTCGCGTCGGGCCGACCGTCGGGCCCGACGGTGACGAGGCGGCCCGCCGAGCGCGTCTCGAGGAAGGCCGCGACGTCGGCCTCGGTCATGGCATTCGGTGGCGGCACGTACACGCGTCGATGGTCGCACGAAGCCCGCCGACGAGGCGTCGGCGGGCTCCGTGCGGGAGTCAGCTGTGGCGGTGGGGGGCTCGGCGCGCCGTGGCCGACCAGGGCCGCGGCTGGACGGCCGGGGAGTTGGCGAGGTGCGCGCAGTCCACCCGCTCGGAGTGGTCGAGGCGGTCGGCCAGCGACCGCAGGATCATCGCGGCCCGGCTGGGCCGGCGGCGGGAGGCACGGTGGCGCCGCGCCACCCGCTCGACGATGAGGTCGCGGGCGAGGGACTCCTGCAGGGTGAGGTGCAGGCCCCGGTCGACGGTGCTCATGCGAGGGTCACCTGCGCCCGACGGATCTTGATGTCGCCGCTGCCGGAGTGCACGGACAGGTGAGCCCGTGCCTCGGAGTCGCCCGGGCCGTCGGTCTCCGTCAGGTCGATCTTGACGTCACCGGTGACCGTGTTGAGGTCGAGCAGGGCGGCCACCCCGGCGGCTACCCCGATGCTGACGTCACCGGTGCCGGTCTTGGCCCGGATGCTGCCGCCGTGCACGGCGCCCAACGTGACGTCGCCCGTGCCGGTCATGATCTCGAGGTCGCCCACCGACGCGCCGATGGACACGTCACCCGAGCCGGTCTTGGCCAGCACGTCGCCCTCGGCCCTGCGCACCGACACGTCCCCGCTGCCCGACACGAGGTCGGCGCTGCCGTGGGTGACCTCGAGCTGGATGTCGCCGGAGCCGGTCTTGGCCCGGGCCTCGCCCTGCACCGCGCGCGCGGTGAGGTCGCCCGAGCCCGACTTCACGTCGGCCGAGGCGAGGTCCTCGAAGGTGACGTCGCCCGAGCCGGTGCCCGCCTTCGTGGCGCCGAAGCGGCCCTGGCCGACGACGTCGCCGGACCCGGTCTTGAGCTCGAGGGTGCTGCCTGCGGGGAGCTCGACCTCCACGTCGACGGAGTCGCGCTTGAAGGAGAACATCGCGCGCTCCTTCGGTGCGAGCACGACGACGGAGTCGCCGCGGGACTCGACCGTGAAGCTCTCGGCGAGCTCTCGCCCGTTCTTGCCGCGCGGCACGAGCCGCACGACGGTGCCGGTGCCCTCGGTCGCGCGCAGGCTGATGTCACCCTGGTGCACTTCGACCCGGAGGCTGATGGGGCCGGCGGTCTCGAAGCTGGTCTCGATGGGGGTGGTGGTCATGATCGTTCCCTTCGGTGGAGTGCCGGGGTCAGGCGGCTGTCTGGTGGTGCGGAGGTGGTGCCGGTTGTCTGCGGGCGGGTCAGCGGACCCAGCCCTGGATGCGCTTGTTGGAGGAGCGGTTGCGACCGGGGGCCCCGGGGCCTTGCGAGCCGAGGTTGCCGATCACGCCGGGGGTCGTCGCAGCCCGCACCGCGCCGACGATCCACGTGTTGAGCGACTGGCCGCGCTGGGCTGCCAGATCCTCGGCACGGCTCTTGAGCTGCTCCGAGAGGCGCAGGGTGATGCGCGCCGTGTCGCCGGTGTCATCTGGTGACACCACGGTGGTGTCATCGGTGCGGATGGCCTGGGTGTCGGCCGCCGCCACCGCATCGGGGCCATCCCCGATGACGACGAAGACTGGCTCGCGGCCCTGGAGACGCACTTCGACCGAGACCCCCTCGAGCTCGTTCGTGATCTCAGCCGCCGCGTGCGACAAGGCGTCCATGAGGGCCAGTCGTGCTGAGGAGTCGAGCGCAAAGCCGATCCGCTCGGCAGCCAGCTCGGTCTCGGGACCCATCGCCCTGGCTGCTTGGGCGAGATCTCGACGTAGTGCGTCGACGTACTCGGTGATGTCCATGTGCACCACCATGACACCATAGTGACGTCATGTCAACACCATGACGACGCCACATGCCACGGCACCCCCACTGGCGAGCCGGTATGCCGTCGCGTCCCGCGCCCCGATGGCTGCCCTCGTGCACGGGGTAGGTTCTGGAGAAGCCCCTGACCTGCACCTGACCTGCGCCGGACCTGCGCCAGCCACCACCAGCCGCAGTTCACCCCACCCTCACCTGACTCGAAAGGGTCCTGATGCGCAGCCTCGGAACCTCCGACCGTGCCACCGTGCGCGCCGTCTCCCGCGTCATCGAGGCAGTCTCCTCGCGCACCCGGGCTCGCCAGTTCCTTCGGGTGACCGACCGGATCGGGGCCTCACCGGCCGCGATCCTGCCGTTCGTCGAGGGCTCCCCGAACTTCACCGGGCGACGCTTCGAGGGCGAGGAGCCCTCGCTCCGCCCCCGGGTGCGAGCCCAGACCAGCGCTGCCATCGCGGCGATCCGGGTCAGCGGTCGCGGCAAGGCCGTGGGACAGGTGCCGGTCGTGGCGGCCCGCCCCCCGCAGACGCCGGGCGACCTCGCCGTCACGTGGTACGGCCATGCGACGTCCGTGCTCGAGCTCGACGGCGCCCGCTTCCTCATCGACCCCGTCTTCAGCGAGCGAGTCTCGCCCATCCGTCACTCGGGTCCGAGGCGGATGCACCCCGTGCCCGGCCCCATTGCCGAGATCCCGACCATCGACGCGGTGCTGATCAGCCATGACCACTACGACCATCTCGACCACCCCTCGATCGTCAAGCTCGAAGAGACGCACCAGCCGCACTACGTCGTGCCCCTCGGCGTCAATGCCCACCTGCTTGCCTGGGGTGTGCCGGAGGCACGCATCACCGCACTCGACTGGCGGGCGGAGACCGAGGTCGCAGGCATCCGGCTGACCTGCACCGAGGCCCGGCACAACTCCGGTCGTGGTCTCGTCGACAGCCAGACCCTCTGGGCCGGTTGGGCCCTCCACGGACCGGTGCACTCCGCCTACTTCGCCGGAGACTCGGGCACGTCCAAGCGCTTCGCCGCCATCGGCGCCGACCTCGGCCCCTTCGACCTCACGCTCATGCCCATCGGTGCCTACGACTCCTTCTGGCCCGACATCCACATGGATCCCGAGCAGGCCCTCGCGGCGCACCGCGACGTGAACCGCATCGGCAGCGACGCCGAGGCCCTCGTCAAGGACCAGGCTGGCGTGGCCGACGGCTTCATCGAGGGCGACCAGCGCATCGACACTCCCGGCGGCACTCACGAGGAGGGTGACCGGACCACCACGACGCGCACGGTCGACACCGCCGCGCGCGAGTCGCTCCTCGTGCCGCTCCACTGGGCCACGTTCAACCTGTCGATGCACTGGTGGGCGGAGCCGATCCGCAGGCTCCTCAAGGCAGCCGCCGAGGCAGGCGTTCCCGTCGCCTGCCCGCGGGTCGGCGAGCGCGTGGATCTCACGACCGGCGACGCCACCACCGTCGCCCGGGCCCACTCCATGCCGTGGTGGAAGACCTGTTCGGCTCCCGAGGACCGCGACTGAGCCCGCACACGGCCACCCACCACACCCGCACCTGCCCAGCACAGTCGACCGCCCGGCACGGGCGGAGTGCAGGTCGGGGTCGGCGCGGCCGGGAACTCCTGCGCCTCACGCTTCGCTGACGACAATGGGGGCCGGCAGATCCGGCCGACACCCACCGCCCACCAGGAGGACCCGTGCAGCTCCCCATCCTTCGCCGCATCGGCGCCAGCCCGGCGGCCATGCGCCGTCGGGCCGCCGACTCGCCGCACTACCGAGACGGGGAGTTCAGGGCCCACGAGCCCGCCCACATCGTGGCGACGTCGGAGGCCGAGGGGCCGGGCAGCCTCGTCGCCACGATGCTGCGTGAGCGCGGCCGCGGCCGACCGCGGGGCAACGTGCCGCTCGTGCGACCCCGCCACCCCGACGGACCCGCCGACCTCGCCGTCACGTGGTACGGCCACGCCACGAGCGTCGTCGAGCTCGACGGACGGCGGTTCCTGCTGGACCCCGTCTTCGGCGAGCGCGTGTCACCGTCGGCCTTCGTCGGGCCCAAGCGGCTGCACCCGGCGCCGGGAAGCATCGCCGAGATCCCCCATCTCGACGCCGTCGTCATCAGCCACGACCACTACGACCACCTCGACGAGCCCTCGATCCGGCAGCTCGAGCGCTCCCACAGGCCGCACTACGTCGTGCCGATCGGCGTCGACCTGCACCTCGAGTCATGGGGGGTGCCGTCCGAGCGCATCACCTGTCTCGACTGGCGGGAGGAGACCGAGATCGGCGGAGTTCGCTTGACCTGCACCGAGGCCCGGCACTTCTCGGGTCGTGGCCTCGTGCGCAACCAGACCCTGTGGGCGGCCTGGTCACTGCGAGGCCCGCGGCACTCCGTCTTCTTCGGCGGCGACTCGGGCCCGACCCACCGCTACGTCGACATCGGCGCCGACCTGGGGCCCTTCGACCTGACCCTCATCCCGATCGGCGCCTACAGCGTGCACTGGCCCGACATCCACCTCAACCCGGCGGAGGCGGTCGAGGCCCACCTCGACGTCAACCGCGGCGCGAGCGACTCGGTCATGCTCCCCATCCACTGGGCGACCTTCAACCTCGCCACGCACTGGTGGAGCGAGCCGATCCGGTGGGCCCGCCGCGCAGCGGCCGACCACGGCGTGCGTCTGGTCGCGCCCAGGGTGGGCACTCGGATCCAGCTCAGCGACAACGACATCGAGGCCGTCGTGGCCGCCCATCAGGACCCGTGGTGGGAGGCGTGCTCGGACCCCGCCGACCGCGACTGATCCGGGCTGACCGACCCACCGAGACCCACCGACCTGACCAACCGACCGCCATCACTCCCCGGCGCGGCGCTCCCGAGCACCCCCTCGTCGCCGTATGCCGGTTCGTGGCGGTCCGCCTGTCCGTCACCTTCCGTCTGCGCTGGCGTGGAAGCCGCTGCCTCCACAGGGGTCGCGGGCTCGGTGAAGATCCAGCTGCGCATCGCGACGAAGCGGGCTGCCGTCGAGAGCACGTTGGCGATGAGCACGACGCCGGTCTGCACCATCGTGCTGGCGCCCGGCGCCGCGACACCGAGCAGGGCCAGCGCAAGGGTCGTCGCGGCATACGTGATGGCGAAGATCACGAGCGCCTGCGCGTGGTGGATCGCCAGCCGCCTGCGCCCGGCGACGCCGAACGTCCATGCGCGGTTGATCCCCGTGTTGACGAGCGTCGCGACGACGAGGGCGACCCCGTTGGCAAGCTGGGAGCCGAGGCCACCCCGCACCAGGGCCGCGAAGAGGCCGAGGTGCAGGGCCGTCGTCACGAGGCCGACGCCCGCGAAGCGGACCACCTGCTGGGAGAGTTGGATCCGCGGAGCAGCCATGGTCGTCGTCCCCTGCTCGATCGTCAGGAGGCGTTGGTCTGGGGCTGGGTCAGGTCGTAGAAGGTCGACCCGTCGATCGTCACCGCGGTGAAGTTCTGCTGCACCCATGAGGAGATCTCGGAGGAGGCACTGCTGCCACCGTTCTGGCTGCCGAACCCTCGGCCTCCTGCCGCGAAGTAGTGGATCGCACCGCCCTCGACGAGCTGCTGGAACTGCCCGAGCGTGGGGCTGGGGTCAGAGCCGTTGAAGCCGCCGATCGCCATGACCGGCAGACCCGTGCCGAGCTGGAGGCCCGCCGCGGTCTGCGAGCCGACAGCCGCTGCGGCCCAGGTGAACTGATCAGCGTCCTGCGAGAGCGCCGCAACGACAGCGGTGCTCGGGGTCGACGCGTCCAACAGCCCACCCATGCCTCCGCCCATGCCTCCGCCCATGCCTCCGCCCATGCCGCCGAACGGGCCGCCGCCAGGCCCACCCGAGGCTGCGGGCCCGGCCGTCACGATCGACCCCGTATGGGCCTGGGCGGTGGTGGACACGGTGTAGGCGGCCGGGCCGGCGAGGCCGGCAAGGAGTGCACCTGCGAGGACGAACGGCACCGCACGCGGGTGCAGCCAGCGAAGCGCGAGCACGAGGAGGGCCGCTGCCATGCCGACGGCGAGCACCGACACACGCAGCCAGCCGCCGTAGGCCGTGGTGCGCGACAG
Source organism: uncultured Actinomycetota bacterium (assembly GCA_963697735.1). Taxonomy (GTDB): domain Bacteria; phylum Actinomycetota; class Actinomycetes; order Actinomycetales; family Dermatophilaceae; genus Humibacillus. The sequence goes on from CAVOOZ010000003.1 coordinate 213,120, forward strand.
GAGGATGAAGCCCCACGTCGCGGCCGCGGCGATGGCGGCGGCGAGGGCGACCGTGGCCGCGGCGCTGTCGCGCCGTTCCCACACCTCGATCGCTCCCATGCCGACGAGAGCGGCGATGGCCGGCGCGAGGGCGACGGTGTAGTACTCGTGGAAGATGCCGGCCATGAGCGAGAAGACGAGCACCGTGACGACGAGCCACCCGCCCCAGACGAGGTAGGCCGCGCGGCGCAGGTCGGTGCGCGGAAGACGCCCCCGCAACCAGAGCCCTGCGAACAGCAGGATGAGCGCACTGGGGATGAGCCACGAGATCTGGTCGCCGGCGCTCGAGGAGAACATCCGCAACAGCCCCGTGTCGCCCCACTGGCCGCCCGCCGCGGGCCCACCTCCGCCGACCGAGCCGGTCTCGTCACCGTTCAGCCGGCCCAGCCCGTTGTAGCCGAACGTCAGCTCGAGGAAGGAGTTGGTCTGGCTGCCACCGACGTAGGGCCGCGACGAGGCGGGCATGAGCTCGACGATGGCGACCCACCACCCGGCCGAGAGCACTGTCGTGCCGACTGCCAGGAGGGAGTGGATGATCCGCTTGCGCACGGTCGTGGGCGCCGCGACGAGGTAGGCGAGCCCGAAGAACGGCACGACGAGGAGCACCTGGAGGGTCTTGGTGAGGAAGCCCAGCCCGATGAAGACTCCGACGATCATCATCCACTTCGGCGAGGCCTGCTCGATGGCCTTCATCGTTGCCCAGGCTCCGAGCGCCATGAGCAGCGTCAGCATCGCGTCGGGGTTGTTGAACATGAACATCAGCGCGGCGACGGGGGTCAGCGCGAGGGTGACGCCGGCGATCAGGCCGGCCGCCGCACCGAAGTGGCGCTTGACGGTCGTGTAGACGACGCCGACGGTCGCGACGCCCATGAGGACCTGGGGGAAGAGGATCGCGAAGGAGCTGAGGCCCAGCAACCGCACCGACAGCGCCATGACCCACAGCGAGGCCGGCGGCTTGTCGACGGTGATCGAGCTCGCAGCATCGGAGCTGCCGAAGAAGAAGGCCTTCCAGCTCTCACTGCCGGCCTGCACCGCCGCGGAGTAGAACGAGTTGGCGTAGCCGCTCGACGTGAGGTTCCACGTGTAGAGCACCCCCGTGGCGAGCAGCAGCACGAGCAGTGCCGGGCGCGCCCATGCCGGGTCGGAGTCCGCACCTCGCCAGAGTCGGTGCACGCGACGGCTTCGGGGCGGCCGCTGCGTCACCGCCGGCGCCGCGGGACCGGGGCCAGCCGGGGTGGGCGACGGGGACGGCGAGGTGCGAGCGGCCGCGTGCGCGGTCGGATCGCCCGGCGAGGTGAGGGTCAGCGTGTCCATGATCCCACCGTCGGGTCCTGCGCTGTGCCCCGACTATGAGCTGTCTGGGCCGCCCCGATGAGGTCCGCCGCCCCAGACCCCGGTTGCCCTGCCCCCCTGGACTTCGTTTCGAGGTGGTCGCGGCGGCCGGGTGCCGTCCCGATCACCGCGATTCCGGGTCTGGATCGGAGGCTGGGTCCGTCAGGTGGCGGCTGGTGCAGCGGGGAGCAGGACCGAGAAGGTCGTGTCTCCGGGACGACTCGCGAGCTCGACGCGCCCCCCGAGGGCCTTGGCCACCGCGGCCACGATGGACAGCCCCAGTCCCGTGCTGCCACCCACCCTGTTGCGTGCGTCGTCACCACGGGCGAACCGCTCGAAGACGTTGGGCTGCAGCGCCACCGGCACGCCCGGCCCGTTGTCGTGGACCGTGAGTCGCACCCAGTCGGCATCTCGTCTGATCGAGGTCGTGACCCGGGTGCCGGCCGGGGTGTGGGTGCGGGCGTTGGCGAGCAGGTTGACCACTACCTGGTGCAGTCGCGCCGTGTCGCCGGTGACCTCGATCGGCTCGGGCGGTAGGTCGAGGTCCCACACGTGGTCTGACGATGCGGCGTGCGCGTCGCTGATCGCGTTGATGACGATCATCGACAGGTCGACCGGCTTCTGCTCGAGGGGCCGGCCGGCGTCGAGCCGAGCCAGGAGCAGGAGGTCCTCCACGAGCGAGCTCATCCGGCTGGCCTCCGACTCGATGCGCCCCATCGCGTGGGTGACCGAGGTCGGCACCTCCTCGGGCTCACGTCGGGAGAGCTCGGCGTAGCCCTTGATGGAGGCGAGCGGCGTGCGCAGCTCGTGCGAGGCATCAGCGACGAACTGGCGCACCCGCTGCTCGCTCTGGTGACGGGAGTTGAGCGCCTCGTCGACGTGGTCGAGCATCTCGTTGAAAGCGGCACCCACCTGCCCGACCTCGGTGCGGGTGTCGGTGTCGACCGGGTCGACCCGCTCGGCGAGCGCAACCTTCCCGGTCGACAGCGGCATCCGCGAGACGCGCGTGGCCGTGTCAGCCACCCGCTGGAGCGGTTCGAGGTTGCGCCGCACGATCCAGCTGCCGAGGACGAAGACGAGCACGAGGCCGGCAGCGACCGTGCTGATGGCGAGGACAGCCATCCGCTGGACGGTGTGCTCGTTGGGCGTCGTCGGTAGGCCGACGATGAGCACGCCGGGTGTGCCCTGCATGGGTGGGAGGCCACGCGGGGTCAAGGTCGTGTATGCGGCGACGGCGCGGTAGTTGCCCAGGCTCCCGCCCAGCTGGACGTCGGTCGCGTCCCGGCCGAGACCGGACTGGGCGAGGATCGCCAGCTGCGCGGTGGTCAGGTTGCGGCGACGCGCGTCGAGAGAGGTAGCCGCACCGACGGGGTTCGGGAACAGCGTCGTCGGTTGGGTCGGGAGAAAGGCGATGAGTCCCTCATCGCCGGGGCCGCCCGAGCGACGCTCGTTGTCCTCCGTGACGCTGAAGTCGGGCAGTGGGCCGCCGCTGAGGTTACGCGTGATCGACTGGCCCAGCTGCTCGTCGACCTGGCTCGTCAGCTGATTGTTGAGGGTGAGGACGGTCACCGCGCCAGTAGCCAGACTGAGGATGGTGAACAGCGCCAGCATCGAGGCGACGAGCTTGGCCCGGAGCGTCCAGGCCGACCACGGCACGAGGCGCGCACGCGCCTTCGCGTAGCGGTCGCGGAGGCGTCGCTTCGGGGCGCGCGCGGGGGCCTCCGCGTCGTCCGCTGACGGGAGGTCCTCGGGGCGGGGTTCGTCGACCAGGGCGGAAATCGAGGAGATCCGCTCAGGTGCGCGCGTCGTGTCAGGCGGTGGGCTTGAGGACATACCCCGCCCCCCGCATGGTGTGGATCATCGGCTCGCGGCCTGCGTCGATCTTCTTGCGCAGGTAGGAGATGTAGAGCTCGACGACGTTGGCCTGGCCCCCGAAGTCGTAGTTCCAGACGCGGTCGAGGATCTGGGCCTTGGAGAGCACGCGGCGCGGGTTGCGCATGAGGTAGCGCAGGAGCTCGAACTCCGTTGCCGTCAAGTGGATCTCGTCATCGCCACGCCGCACCTCGTGGCTGTCCTCGTCGAGGGTGAGGTCGCCGACGACGAGCATGGAGTCGCTCGACGAGACGGCCACCGTCGTGCGGCGCATGAGGGCGCGCACGCGGGCGACGACCTCCTCGAGCGAGAACGGCTTCGTCACGTAGTCGTCACCACCGGCGGTGAGCCCGGAGACCCGATCCTCGACGGCGTCCTTGGCGGTGAGGAAGAGGACCGGCACGTTGGCGTTGTCGGCGCGCATGCGGCGCAGCACTTCGAGGCCGTCGAAGTCCGGCAGCATCATGTCGAGCACGACGGCGTCGGGGTCGAACTCGCGAGCACCGCGCACGGCCTCCATGCCGGTGCCCGCGGTCCGGACCTCCCAGCCCTCGTAGCGCAGGGCCATGCCGAGCAGCTCGGTCAGGTTGGGCTCGTCGTCGACGACGAGCACCCGCACCGGGGAGCCGTCGAGTCGCTGGAGCCGGGCTGCTGCGGTCTGGGTCTTCTCGCTCATGGGTCCAGTGAACCTGTGAGCACTGTGCGACCGCCAGCACCTGCCTGTGTGAATTCTGTGGACCTGCTGTCCACCAAGTCCCAGCACGCCGACGGCTGCGCCACAGTGCCGGCACAGGTTGCCGCTCGACCGTGGGGGCCATGAGCACCGACTCCACCCCCGCACGGCCCGAGGGACCCGAGCCCTCGGCTCCGCAGCTGCCGCAGTTCGACCCGACGTCGACCGGCCCCCGCGACGAGACGCAGGTCCTCCCCGAGGCCCCGACGGCGCAGATCCCGATCGCTGCTCCGCCCACCCCCTACCGGTATGCCGGCGGGCCGGCTGCTCCCGCGGGTGACGTCCCGGGTGGGCCCGAGTCCGCTCCCGACTCCGCTCCCGAGTCCGCTCCCCAGTACGTTCGCACGGACGCGATACCCGCCGCCACCCGGGGACCACGGTGGTCGGCGAAGAAGACCGCGGTCACGGCGGGTCTGGCTCTCGTCCTGACGTCTGCCGGGGCGATCGCGGCGGCGGCCGCGATGCCCTCGGGCAGCACGGCGGACACCGGCCGCATGGGCGGGCCGGGTCAGGGACGCACCTTCCCGTTCCCCGGCGGACAGCAGGGACAGCAGGGCCAACAGGGCCAGCAGGGACAGCAGGGACAGCAAGGCCAGGGTCAGCAGGTGCTCCCGAACCCGCAGGACGGCAGCCGGCTCCCCACCCTGCCCGACACCGGGTCAGGCTCCGGCTCGGACTCGGACTCCGGCGCCGACTCGGGGGGTGGCCTCACGCGCCTGGACCCCGACCAGCTGCTGCAGATGAGCCCGGACGAGCTCCTCCAGCTGCTCGAGGAGCAGGGGCAGCTCGGCTCCGGTGGCTCCGGTGGCTCCGGCCAGACCGACCCCTTCGGGCAGGACGGCCCGGGCGCGGGCGACTCCGGCACCCAGGACAGCGCGACCCTCACCACCTGAACGCACGACCTGAGGCACGGCGGGCCTGGGATGACAGCTCCTGCCGACCCGCGGTGTCAATCCGCGGCCGGGCCGCAGTCGGCCGCGCATCGGGCCCGCAAGCACCCGGCATACGGCATCGGCATGTAGAGTCGAGGGGTCCCGGTGCCAGCTGGCGCCACGAGCCGCAGGAGCAGCCTCCCCCATGGGCGAGCGCTCCACACCGGACGCGCAGGTCGAGACCTCGGCCTCCACACGGGAACGGGACAACGGCACGTCCAGGGTTGACCTGCGTGCCTTGGACCTGGTGACGACCGCCCACGCACGACCACCGGCAGGTGGGCGGACGAGCGTCACCTGCATGACCAGGAGGAACATGCCAGCGCGAGTGCGCCGTCGCTCATCCGACGGCTCGAGCGACACCGGGGCCCGACGTGCCCAGACCCGCCGCGACGACCCGGCGCCCCTCATCCCAGTGCTCGCGCGCCGCGTGCGCGAGATCGAGGCGCGGATCACCTCCAAGGGCAAGGCGAGCCCGACGAACCGGACGAAGTTCCAGGTCATCGCCCTGCTCATGCGCGCGGAGCGATCGCGGGTCCGCGACGACACCGCCCTGACGGGGGCCACCCGCGCCGAGCTGCTCAAGCGGCTCGACGGCATCGCGACGATCCTCGCGCAGATCGCAGCCCGCGACACGAGCCTGCTGCCGCTGCTCGATGTCGACGCCCGGCCCGGCGCTGCAGCCCAGCAGCTGCGTCGCGACTGGCTGCTCGAGTCGGGCGCCGAGCTCGACGAGGAGGACCTCGTCGCGGCGGCGCCGCCACCTCCGGCGCCACTCGTGCCCCCGCAGCTCGCGGCCAAGCAGGTCATGCCGCAGTCGGTGCCCGCACGTGCCCTCGCCAACCCCTTCCTGGTGCCCGACCTGACTCCGCGGCCGGCGCACGACTACCTGCCGAGCCGTCTTGCCGGTTGGGAGCTGCTCGGCCCGCTCTACCGCGCGTTCGAGCTGGGCGCCGGCGGTGAGTGCGGCGTCGATGGAGCTGCCACCGACACCGCTCATCGACCGTTTCTCCCCCGTCGGCCAGCACCTCATGGTGCACCAGTCGCGCTTCCTCCAGAGCGTGCAGGAGGGCCACCGCACCTTCCTGCTCGCCGACGAGCCCGGGCTCGGCAAGACGGCCCAGTCGGTGCTGGCGGCCTCGGTCGCGAACGCCTACCCGATGCTCGCCGTCGTGCCCAACGTCGTGAAGATCAACTGGGCCCGCGAGGTCGAGCTGTGGACGCCGCAGCGCAAGGTCAGCGTCATCCACGGCGACGGCAAGGACGTCGACGCCTTCGCCGACGTCTTCGTCGTCAACTACGAGATCCTCGACCGCCACTTCGCGTGGCTCTCGTCCTTCGGCTTCCGCTCGATGGTGGTCGACGAGGCGCACTTCATCAAGAACCTCTCCTCGCAGCGCTCGCAGCAGGTGCTCGCCCTCGCCGACCGCATGCGGGCGACGACGCCGGGCGGGGACCCCCTGCTCCTCGCGCTCACGGGCACCCCGCTCATCAACGACGTCAAGGACTTCGACGCCATCTGGCGCTTCCTCGGCTGGATCAAGAGCGGCAAGCCGGTGGCCGAGATCGTCCGTCGCCTCGACGAGACGGGCTACTCGCCTGCCGACCGCGGCTTCTATCCCGAGGCCCGCCGCGCCGTCATCGACATGGGCATCGTGCGCCGCCGCAAGGTCGACGTCGCGAGCGACCTGCCCGAGAAGCGCATCGCCGACATCACCGTCGAGCTCGACGACGCCCTCGGCCAGTCGATCCGCAAGGCCGAGCGGGCCGTCGGCGACCGCCTCGCCAAGCGGTATGCCGCCCTGCTGAGTGAGGAGCGCGGAGTCACCGTGAGCGGTCCCGAGCTCGCGTTCGAGCCCGACGAGGGCCTGATGCGTCGCGTCGCCGCCGCCGAGCTCAAGGCCGCCACGGGGCAGAAGAACACCGAGAACGTCTTCACCCTGGTGCGCAAGATCGGCCAGGCCAAGGCGACCCTCGCCGCCGACTACGCGGCGCAGCTGTCGCACTCGGTCGGCAAGGTCGTCTTCTTCGCCAAGCACATCGACGTCATGGACACGGCCGAGCGGGTGCTCGCCGAGGCGGGGCTGCGCACCGTGTCGGTGCGCGGCGAGCAGACCTCGGTGCAGCGCCAGCACGCCATCGACGCCTTCCAGGGCGACCCCGAGGTGGCAGTGGCGGTCTGCTCGCTGACCGCGGCTGGGGTCGGTCTCAACCTGCACGCAGCGTCCAACGTCGTGCTCGCGGAACTCTCGTGGACGGCGGCCGAGCAGGGCCAGGCCATCGACCGCGTGCACCGCATCGGTCAGGACGAGCCGGTCACCGCGTGGCGGATCCTCGCCGCGAGCACGATCGACTCCAAGATCGCCGAGCTCATCGACGCCAAGCAGGGTCTGGCCGCGCGCGCGCTCGACGGCAGCGACGTCGACATCGCGGCCGGCGACACGCTGCAGCTCGAGGCGCTCGTGCAGCTGCTGCGTCAGGCGCTGGAGGGCGCGCCCGTCTGACCGGCCCACGCCCGACCCTTCAGGGCACGGCCCGGTGTGCCGCGAGCCCGGTTGGTGCGGCGGCGCTGCGGGCGGCTCAGCCCGCGAGCTGGTCGCGGCGCCGGGTGAGGTAGGCGCGCTCCGCCTGGTTGCCGGACAGGCCGATGGCCCGGTCATAGGCGGCCCGGGACTCGCTGCTGCGCCCGAGTCGTCGCAGCAGGTCGGCGCGCGCCGCGTGGAGGGCGTGGTAGCCGTCGAGGACCTCGCCGAGCCGGTCGACCTCGGCCAGACCGACGGCCGGGCCGTCGACCTCGGCGATCGCGACGGCCCGGTTGAGCCGCACGATCGGGGATGGGTCAAGCCGCGACAGGCGGCCGTAGAGGGCGACGATCGTGGACCAGTCGGTGTCTCGGGCGGACGGCGCGTCCGTGTGGACCGCGTTGATCGCGGCCAGCAGCTGGTAGCGACCGGGCGGTTCACCGCCGGCGGCCACCACGTCGACCCGCTCACGCAGCAGGGCCTTGCCCTCGGCGATCAGCGCACGGTCCCAAGCGCCGCGGTCCTGCTCGTCGAGGGTGACCAGCTCGCCCGTGCGTGACACGCGCGCCGGTCGCCGCGCGTCGATGAGGAGCATCAGGGCCAGCAGGCCCGCCACCTCGCCGTCGTCCGGCACGAGGTCTCGGAGCAGGCGGCCGAGCCGGATCGCCTCGTCGGTCAGGTCGGCCCGCACCGGGTCCTCACCGGCACCGGCGAGGTAGCCCTCGTTGAAGACGAGATAGACCACGGCGAGCACGCCGGCGAGCCGGTCGCGGACGTCAGCGTCCGACGGCACGCGGTAGGGGATGTGTGCCGCCTTGATCTTGGCCTTGGCTCGGGTGATCCGACGCGCCATCGTGGTCTCCGGCACGAGGAAGGCGCGGGCGATCTCGGCCACGGTGAGGCCGCCGAGCAGGCGCAGGGTGAGCGCCATGCGGGCGTCCATCGCCAGCGCAGGGTGGCAGCAGGTGAAGACGAGCCGGAGCCGGTCGTCCTCGACCGGTCCGGTCGGCTGGGGAGGGGTGTCGTCGTGCACCATCAGGGCCGACTGGTGCTTGGCGTCGCGCCGGGACTCGCGGCGGAGCCGGTCGATCGCCTTGCGGGTCGCGGTGGTGACGATCCAGCCGCCGGGATTGGGCGGCAGCCCATCGCGCGGCCACCGCTCCGAGGCGGCGGCGAACGCCTCGGCAGCGGCCTCCTCGGCCGTGTCGATGTCTCCGAAGCGGCGGGTGAGACCGGCGACCACCCGCGCCCACTCCTCGTGGTGGACACGGGTGATCACCTGCTCGACGCTCGGACCGGTCACGGCTCCAGCATGGCCTCGACGGACTCGTCGGTGTGGAAGGGACGCACCTCCACCACCCCGCGACACGCCTTCGACCCCTCCGCGGCAAGCGCGAGGGCGACGTCGAGGTCGTCCGCCTCGATGACCCAGAAGCCGCCGAGGTGCTCCTTCGTCTCGAGGTAGGGCCCGTCGGTGAAGGCCGGCCTCTCACCCTGCCCGTCGACGGTGGTCGCGTTCGTCGCAGGCTCAAGCCCGTCGGCGAAGAGGAGGTGGCCGTTCTCGCGGAGCCTCTCGTTGAAGGCTCCGGTGTCGGCGAACGCCTGGAGCATGGCCTCGTGTGAGGGGTAGCCGCCGAACTCGGCGGGCTCGGCGGGTCCGAAGACCGACAGCAGGTAGCGGGGCATCGGGCTCACCTCTCCTCGGGGACGTCGCCGTCGTGGGCCGCGCCCACCCTGATCAGATCGGTCATCGTGATCCCTCCTCGTCTTCCCGCGGGGCCGGTGCCGGTCCCTCGTGTGCTGCGGCCCCGATGACCGCCGCGCACTGACTCCACGAACGGCTGCACCCCGATACGACATCGACCACGTCCGGGACCTGACTGGACGGCTTCCCGCGCGTGGTGTCGACTGGCCCCGTGGATGCAGATGCGATCCGGGGGGCATTCCTGGACTACATGACCGAGCGGGGCCACGTCATCATCCCGCGGGCTCCGCTCGTCACGGACGACCCGACCACGCTCTTCACCGGCAGCGGCATGCAGCCGCTGATCCCCTTCCTCCTCGGGTCCGAGCACCCCGCCGGCACCCGCCTGGCCGACACCCAGACCTGCCTGCGCGTGCAGGACATCGAGGAGGTCGGCGACAACCGGCACACGACCTTCTTCGAGATGCTCGGCAACTGGAGCCTCGGGGACTACTTCAAGGACGAGCAGCTCCCGCAGTTCTGGACCTTCCTCACCGACAAGGTGGGCCTGGACCCTGCCCGCATCTACGTCTCCTGCTTCATCGGCGACCCGGCCCACGGCATACCGAAGGACGAGGAGTCCGCCGCGATCTGGACCCGGCTCTTCGCCGAGGCGGGCATCGCCGCCGACCAGTTCGAGGGCGACACCGAAGAGCACACAGCCGAGGTCGGCACCGGTGGCGCGCGGATCGCCTTCTACGGCAAGAAGAACTGGTGGTGTCGCGAGGGCACCGCCGATGACATGCCGGTCGGCGAGCCAGGCGGACCCGACACCGAGGTCTTCTACCTGTTCCCGCACGTCGAGCACGACCCCGCCTACGGCGCGCACTGCCACCAGAACTGCGACTGCGGCCGGTTCATCGAGCTCGGCAACTCCGTCTTCATGGAGTACCGCCGCACCGAGACGGGCTTCGAGCCGCTGCCGCGCCGCAACGTCGACTACGGCGGGGGGCTCGAGCGCATCGCCGCGGCGGCCATCGACTCGCCGGACGTCTTCCGCATCAGCCTGCTGCGACCCATCGTCCAGCGGCTCGAGGAGCTGTCGGGGCGCGCCTACGAGGACGAGACGCCCGCGATGCGCGTCATCGCCGACCACCTGCGAGGCGCGACCTTCCTCGCCATCGACGGGGTGCGCCCGACCAACAAGGGCCAGGGCTACGTCATGCGGCGCCTCATCCGCCGAGCCGTCCGGTTCGCCTTCGACCTCGGGCTGCAGGAGAACTTCTTCCCGCAGATCGTCCCCACCGTCGCCGGCATCTACGAGGCCCACTACCCCGAGGTGGACGAGCACACCGACGACGTGGTTGCCGTGCTGGCCAAGGAGGAACAGGCCTTCCGGCGCACCCTGCGCAAGGGCCTCGAGCAGCTGGGCGGCTATCGCCACACCGGTGTCACGGGTGCCGAGCTGTTCGTCCTCTATGACACGTTCGGCTTCCCGGTCGAGCTCTCCACCGAGGACGCCCGCAGGCGCGGCATCGCCGTGAGTGAGAACTGGCAGGCGGAGTTCGACGAGCACATGGCCGCACAACGTGCCCGTTCGCAGCGGGCAGCGGGCCTGCCCACGCGCTGACGATGGAGACTCAGAGGTCGAGGTGCATGATGCGCAACCCGACCCGCTCACCGGACGGGCAGCTCGTGGGCGCGCGGCACCGTGCCGATCGACCGTGAAGCCGAGGTTCTCGTAGAGCCTCACGGCACTCGTGTTGGTCGCGACGACGGCGTTGAACTGCATGGCGGCGTAATCCGGACTCACGCGCCCACTCGAGCGACTCGACGACGAGCGCGCGGCCGACGCCGCGACCGCGCGCCTCGGCAGCGACCATGTAGCTCGCGGTGGCCACGTGCGATCCGGGACCCGGGCGGTTGCGGCCCATCTTGGCGGTGCCGAGCACGAGCTGACCCTCGGTCGCCGACGGTCGTGCGGCCGCCCGGGCCGTTCTCGAGCCAGAGCGGGCGCGCCTCGGCCTCGGTGAGGTCGGTCGGGTAGGGGAAGGTGTCGCCGGCCCGGACCACCTCCTCGATGAGCGGCCACACCTGCGGCCAGTCCTCGTCGACGTAGTCGCGGACCACGAGCTGCTCTGCCATCGAAGACCCTCTCGCTCAGGCCTCGGGCACGTTGGCGTCGAGCTCGTCGAGCCACGCGGCACCCGCTGCGTCGGACGGCATACGCCAGTCTCCACGCGGCGACAGCGAGCCGCCCGCGACGACCTTGGGCCCGTTGGGCAGCGCGGAGCGCTTGAACTGGTTGGCGAAGTAGCGTCGCACGAAGACCTCGAGCCAGTGCCGGATCGTCGCGAGGTCGTATGCCGTGCGCTCCGCCTCGGGGTAGCCCGCGGGCCACTCCCCCGCCTCGCTGTCACGCCACGCGTGCCACGCGAGGAAGGCGATCTTGGAGGGCCGGTAGCCGCGACGCAGCACGTGGAAGAGCGTGAAGTCCTGCAGTGAGTAGGGCCCGATCGTGGCCTCCGTGCTCTGCGGCTTCTCGCCCTCCTTGGCCGGCACGAGCTCGGGGGTGATCTCGGTGTCGAGGATCGAGGTGAGCGTCTCGCCGACGTGGTCGTCGAACTGGCCCGACGAGACGACCCACCGGATGAGGTGCTGCATGAGGGTCTTGGGCACGCCCGCGTTGACGCCGTAGTGGCTCATCTGGTCGCCGACGCCGTAGGTGCACCAGCCGAGCGCGAGCTCGGACAGGTCGCCGGTGCCGAGCACGATGCCGCCCCGCTGGTTGGCGATGCGGAAGAGGTAGTCGGTGCGCAGGCCGGCCTGGACGTTCTCGAAGGTGACGTCGTAGACCTCCTCGCCGCGGCCGAAGGGGTGTCCCATCGCCTCGAGCATCTGGGTCGCCGCCGGGCGGATGTCGAGCTCCTCCCAGGTGACGTCGAGCGACTCCATGAGGGCGATCGCGTTGCTCTTCGTGTGGTCGCTCGTCGCGAAGCCCGGCATCGTGAAGGCGAGGATGTCGCTGCGGGGCCGGTCGAGCCGGTCCATCGCCTTGGCGGCGACGATGAGCGCGTGCGTGCTGTCGAGGCCGCCGCTGACGCCGATGACGACCTTGGGCTGCGCCGATGGCCTGGAGCCGCTGCTCGAGGCCCGAGACCTGGATGTTGTAGGCCTCGTAGCAGTCGAGCGCGAGACGCTCCTCGTCGTCGGGCACGAAGGGGAAGCGGTCGACCTTGCGGAGCAGGCCGATGTCGTCGGTCGGCGGGTCGAGCTCGAGCTCGACGGTGCGGAAGCCGTCGGTGCGAGCGGCGAGGGTGCGCCGGTTGTCGTCGAAGGTGCCCTGGCGCTGGCGCTCCTGGCGCAGCAGGTCGAGGTCGATGTCGGCGACGGAGGCCCGAGGACCCTCGGGGAAGCGCTCGCTCTCGGCGAGCAGCGAGCCGTTCTCGTAGACCATCGTCATGCCGTCCCACGACAGGTCGGTCGAGCTCTCGCCCTCGCCCGCGGCGGCATAGAGGTAGGCGGCGAGGCAGCGGGCCGACGCGCTGCGCGCGAGCAGGTGGCGGTCCTCGGCGCGCGAGACGGTGATCGGCGAGCCGGAGATGTTGGCGAGGACCGTCGCGCCGGCGAGGGCCGCCTCGTGGCTCGGCGGCACCGGCACCCACATGTCCTCGCACACCTCGACGTGCAGGACGAAGCCGGGCACGTCGGTGGCGCGGAAGAGCAGGTCGGGGCCGAACGGCACCCGGTCGCCGGCGACGTCGATCGTCTGGCCGCGCTGGTCGTCGCCGGGGGCGAAGTGACGCCGCTCGTAGAACTCGCGGTAGGTCGGCAGGTAGGACTTCGGGGCGACCCCGACGACGGCGCCGGCGTGGATGACGACGCGCGCAGTTGTAGAGCCGCGAGCCCCTCTCGAGCGGCGCTCCGACGACGACGACCGGTCGCAGGTCGGCGGTGGCCTCGGCGATCCGAGCGATGGCGTCGTCGACCGCGTCGAGGAGCGGGTCCTGCAGCAAGAGGTCGTCGATGGCGTACCCCGACAGGCCCGAGCTCGGGGAAGATCGCGAGCGCGACGCCGTCGTCGTGCGAGCTCGCGCACCTGGGCGATGACCGCGTCGGCGTTGCGCTCCGGGTCGACAGCGACGATCGGCAGCGTGCAGGCGGCGACGCGGGCGAAACCCTGGGCGTAGGAGCTGTAGAAGTCCATGGCCCCAGTCAAGCGCACGAGTGGTGTGACGGGAGACTCGCCACCTGAGCGCCGCCCCACCGGTCTATCCTTACTACTATCCGTAGTAGCCAGGCGGACCCGCCCGACCACCACGGGAAGCTATCGCGAAAGGTGGCGACCATGTCTCCCCAAGACAACCCCGTCCACGAGCTCCACCCTGAGGAGTGCTGGGAGCTTCCTTCGCGGCCACGAGTTCGGCCGCCTCGGTCTTCCACCTCGCCGACGAGGTGCACATCGTGCCGATCAACTACGCGGTCGACGACAAGCGCCTGCTCTTCCTGACCGCCGAGGGCAGCAAGCTGCTTCGGCGTCACGATGAACTCCGACGTCGCCTTCGAGGTCGACGAGATCGTCGACGAGCACGCGACGAGCGTCATCGTGCGCGGCCGCGCCCGCACGCTCGCGGCTCCGCCGCGTGGGTCGTCGAGCGGCTCCCGCTGCGGCCGTGGGTCGACAACCCCGAAGTCCATCGTCGTCGAGATCGAGGTCGACGAGATCACCGGGCGCCGCTTCGACCTGAGTCGGCCGTGGCTGCACGCCCGGGTCGAGCCCGCCTGACCGAGCGTCACCCGCGCGGGGTCAACCGCCGGCGACCGCCCCGGCCGTCAGCGGACGGCGTCGCGGGCCGCGACGAAGGCGTCGACGCACGCGCGCACGTCGTCCTCGGAGTGCGCCGCCGAGAGCTGCACGCGGATGCGCGCCTTGCCGCGCGGCACGACCGGGAAGCTGAAGGCGATGACGTAGACGCCGTTGCCGAGCATGTGGTCGGCGATCTGCGCGGCCCGGCGGGCGCCGTCCTCGCCGGGGAACATCACCGGGCGGATCGGGTGGGTGCCGGGCAGCAGCTCGAAGCCGGCCTCGGTCATGAGCGAGTGGAAGAGCGCCGTGTTGGCCTTGAGCGTCTCGCGCTTCTCGGCCGGAGCACTCGACGAGCTCGAGCGCCGCCATGCGACCCCGCCACGACGGACGGCGCCACGGAGTTGCTGAAGAGGTAGGGACGCGAGCGCTGCCGCAGCAGGTCGACGATCTCCTGGTGCGACTGGCGACGTAGCCACCCGAGGCGCCGCCGAGGGCCTTGCCGAGGGTGCCCGGTGAGGATGTCGACGCGGTCCATGACGCCGAAGAGCTCGGGCGTGCCGCGGCCGCCCGTCGCCGACGAAGCCCACCGCGTGCGAGTCGTCGACGAAGACGAGGGCGCCGAACTCGTCGGCCAGGTCGCAGATCTCGTCGAGCGGGGCGTAGGACCCGTCCATCGAGAAGACGCCGTCGGTGACGACGACCGTGCGCTGCGCGCCCGCCGCGCGGGCGGCCTCGAGCTGGGCGCGCAGGTCGGTCATGTCGGCGTTCTTGTAGCGGTAGCGCATCGCCTTGGACAGGCGCACCCCGTCGATGATCGAGGCGTGGTTGAGCTCGTCGCTGATGATGGCGTCCTCGGCTCCGAAGAGCACCTCGAAGACACCGCCGTTGGCGTCGAAGCACGACGAGTAGAGGATCGTCGCCTCGGTGCCGAGGAAGTCGCTGATCGCGGCCTCGAGCGAGGTGTGCAGGGTCTGGGTGCCGCAGATGAAGCGCACCGACGCCATGCCGAAGCCCCACTCGTCGAGCGCCTTCTTCGGCCGCCTCGACGACGCCCGGGTCGTTGGCCAGACCGAGGTAGTTGTTGGCGCAGAAGTTGAGCGCCTCCGCCTTGCGGGTCGTCACGTGCGCCGACTGCGGCGAGGTCAGCTCGCGCTCTCTCTTGTAGAGGCCGGCGTCCTCGATCTCCGCAGGGTCTCGGCGATCTCGTCCTTGACTGAGCCGTACATCGGTGTCCTTCGCAGGTCGGCGGGGTGGGCGACACCGCAGGGTATGCCGCAGGGTCCGCTCGCCGGATCCGGCGGGGCCGCGCTCCCGGTGGGCGGAATCCTGCGATCTGGGGACGGCTCGGGGGATTCGGGGACAGACGGGCCGGGGCAGGAGGACTCTGGGAGGTGAGACTCAGGATGAACGGACGCAGAGGAGCCAGTCATGACCAGCCACCAGGGCGACCTCGCCCTCCTGCAGGAACCCGTCGCGCAGCAGCTGCTTCAGTCGAAGCTGCCGGCCCGCCTCGCCTACCTGTGGACCGACGGCACCCCACGGCTGGTGCCGATCGGATTCCACTGGAACGGCTCCGAGCTCGTCTTCGGCACGCCGCCCGACGCGCCGAAGACGAAGGCACTCCATGACGGCGACGCGCGTGGCCGTGTCGATCGACACCGACGCGATGCCCTACCACGTGCTCCAGGTCCGGGGCCGGGTGCACACCGACACGGTCGAGGGGGTGGCGCCGGAGTACGAGGCGATGTCCAGACGGATGATGGGAGACGAAGCCGGCGAGGCATGGCTCAGCACGCTCCGGCCGATGACGAGCAGCATGACCCGCGTCTTCGTCACGCCCGAGTGGGTGGCCCTGCTCGACTTCGAGACCCGCTTCCCCAGCGCCCTCGAGCGTGCCATGGAGCAGGCCGCAGGCTGACGGCGTCTGGGCGGGGCGGTGAACGCGGCAGCAGCTGCGCGCAGCGACGACGCGCACCGGCACGGCGTGGCGCGCGACCGTTTCGCCCTGGCCCGCGTGGCCCGTCTCGCCACTGCGGATGCCGTCGGTCAGCCGCATCTCGTGCCGATCGTCTTCGCCCTCGTCGACGACGTCGTGTGGAGCGCCGTCGACGGCAAGCCGAAGGCGAGCCGCGCTCTCCGGCGTCTCGACAACATCCGGGCCAACCCGCGGGTCAGCCTCCTCGTCGACCACTACAGCGATGACTGGACGGCGTTGTGGTGGGTGCGCATCGATGGCGAGGCTCGAGTCATGCATGTCGACGAGGCCGGCGCCAGCACGGCGCTCGAGGCCCTTGCTGCGAAGTACGAGCAGTACCAAAGGGATCCGCCCGCCGGCCCTCTGGTGCAGATCACCGCGACGCGCTGGGCGATGTGGAGCCACAGTCCCACCACGTGACTCCGACCTCGCTCTCCGACCGAGCGGCACCGCCCCTGCTCGGGTGAGTTCGGCGAAGCCTGTGTATTACGCCGGTCACCGGAGAACACTGGTACAGGGGCCGCCGTGCGGAACCGCACGGCCTCGGGTCGAAGGAGTGCATCATGTCCAAGCGCGCGCTGCTCATCGGGGTCAACGAGTACGCCATCCCGGGCGCCAACCTCCGTGGCTGCGTCAACGACGTGCACAACATCGCCGCCGCCCTCACCGACGCTCTACGACTTCGCCGAGTCCGACATCACGATGCTCCTCGACGACGCCGCGACCAAGGCCGCGATGACGGCCGCGCATCGCCGATCTCGTCGACACGGCGGCGCCCGGCGACGTGCTCTACCTGCACTACTCGGGCCACGGCTCCAACGTCCCCGACACCAACGGCGACGAGGTCGACCGACCACCGCGACGAGATCCTGTGCCCGCACGATCTCGACTGGAACGACCCGCTCACCGACGACTGGCTGCGGACGACGTTCGACCGGCTCGACCCCGGCGCGTCGCTCACCGTCGTCATGGACTGCTGCCACTCCGGCAGCAACACCCGCGAGCCGCACCTGCCGGGTGCCCCTGAGCCCGAGGTCGATCTCGCGCTTCCTGCCCAACCCCGACGACGAGACGAGCCGGTGGCAGCTTCACCGGCACCCCGAGACGCGTCCGGCGTCGTCGCCGCGACGCAGCGACGTCCACGACGTCGACATCACCGAGACGCTCGTCAGCGGCTGCCGTGACGACCAGACGTCGGCCGACGCCCGACATCGACGGCGCCTACAACGGAGCCCTCACCTACTACCTCGTGCGCGCCATGCGCGACGAGCCCGGCGCGACCTACCGGCGTCTCCACGCGAAGACGCTCGCCGGCCTGCACGACAACTACGACCAGGTGCCGCAGCTCGAGGGTCGGGCCGCCCGCCTCGACGAGGCCTTCCTCTCGCCCACGGCCTGACGATGTCGACGCCCACGGTCAGTCCCGCACCCGCAGAGCCCACCCCTCCCGAGGACCAGCATCTCGATGACCGTCGTATGCCGCCGCTCCAGGCCCGCCGCCGGTCCCGAGCACCTGACCCCAGCCGGGTCGGCCGAGGCGACCGCGGCAGCCGACGGAGCCGACGGGCCGACGGCCCGGCGCCGGCCGTCGGCCTCCAGGTCGACCCGCCGTCCGATGCACCGCCGACGGCACCGCGGCTGCCCGACGGGCTGACAGAGGCCATGGCCGAGTCGGCGCCCGACACCCCGCCGCGCGACGCACATGCCGCCTCGACGCGCACTCCAGCCGATCGCCCGGCGCACGCCGGCGACCTCCGACACCCCCGGCGACCCCGGTGGGGAAGCCCGCGGAGACCCGCACGGAAGGGTCCACGGCATCTCGCCGGTTGTGCCGGAGGACGGCGCAGATCCCGAACGACCACGCACGATCGTGCGGATCTCGCACGGCGACCTGCGCTTCGCACGGCACCACGTCCTCATCGGGCACTACCCGGGCAGCACCCTCATCGGCGCGAGAGGCGGCCTCGACGACCTGCTCGATGGTCGGCTCTCACGCGCGGCGACTGCTCGGCATCTACCCCGGACCGCTCGAGACGTGTCAGGTCTTCACCGACCCGGAGGAGTGGACGCAGGCCGCCGGGCGCGGTCGTGGCGGGGCTCGGCCCGATCGGCAGCCTGAGCGCTGCCGTCGCTCGCCCGCGCGGTCGCCCACGCCGCGCTCACCGCTGCGCTCGGCAACCTCGACTGTCGGCACGTCGTCGGCTCCGACCACCAGGTGAAGCAGCTGCGCCTGTCCAGCCTGCTCATCGGCACCGGCCCGGGTGGGCTGCCCGTGCGCGACAGCGTGCAGGCCCTGCTGACCGGCATCCAGCGGGCCAACGACCGGCTGGCCGACACCGACCTCGCGGTGCACATCGCCGAGCTCGAGATCATCGAGCTGTGGCAGGACCGCGCCCTCCAGGCGGTCGAGGCACTGGCGTCGTCGCTGACGAGCGGCGAGCTCACCGACTCCTTCACGGCCGACCTGCGGCTCGAGGAGCGTCCGGGTCGACAGCGACGGCTGCTCTTCCAGGAGCCCACCGGCTGGTGGCAGCAGGTGCGGGTGCGCAGCGAGGCCGACGGCGGCCTCACCTTCGAGGCGTCGCACTCCGCCGAGCCGGCACCCCGACGCGCACGGTCCCGACCCAGCGCGCGCTCGTCGACCGGCTCGTCGAGTCGCTCGTCGACTCGCCGTCGCCCGACCCGTCGGCGGCCCGAACGCTCTTCGAGCTGCTCTTCCCCAACGACCTCAAGGCGCAGGCTCCCGACACCGACAACCTCGTGCTCGTCGTCGACCGCGGCTCGGCGCACTACCCGTGGGAGCTGCTCGACGACCACACCACCGAGGAGGACCGCGAGCCGCTCGGGGTGCGGCGCGGCCTCGTGCGCCAGCTCGAGGGATCCTCGATGCGCAGCCACGTCCTGTCGGCGACGAGCAACCGTGCACTCGTCGTCGGCGACACCGCCAGCGGGCTCAGCCGCACTTCCGGCCGCACAGAAGGAGGCCAAGCACGTCGCGGCTGCTCTGCGCGACAGTGGGTTCGAGGCGGAGCCTCTCATCGCCGAGAGCGGCACCAAGATCATCCAGTCGCTCTTCGACTCCGCCTACCGCGTCGTGCACCTCGCGGGTCACGGTGTCTACGACTGGCCGCTCGGCGACGGGACGGACGCGCACGGTGACCGGCATGGTGCTCGGCAACGGGATGTACCTCACGGCCGGCGAGATCGGCCAGATGCGTCAGGTGCCCGAGCTCGTCGTCGTCAACTGCTGTCACCTCGGCGCCATGGGCCGGGCTGCAGGGCACAACGGCCGGCCGCACCACGGGCAACTACCACCGCCTCGCGGCGAGCTTCGCCACCGAGCTCATCGACATCGGCGTGCGAGCCGTCGTCGCGTGCGGCTGGGCCGTCGACGACAGCGCTGCCGCGACCTTCGCGACGATGTTCTACGACCGGCTGCTGTCCGGGGCGACCTTCGGCGAGGCGATCGCCGCCGCCCGCTGGCAGACGTGGAACGACCACCAGTCCGTCAACACCTGGGGGGCCTACCAGTGCTACGGCGACCCCGACTACCGCCTCGCCCCGACGCGGTCGTGCACCGGGCGGACGTTCGCGGCAGGCACCGGCCACGCCCGAGCAGGCCCGGGTCGACATCGAGAACCTCAGCCAGTCGGTCGACATCAGCCGCAACACCAAGGTGGGCCTCGACCGCCTGCAGCGAGCTCTACGAGGCGCTCCGCCGCGAGGACCGCGAGGACGACGCGCTCCAGGTGCTCCTCGCCCGCACCTACACGAAGTTCGGCGACTCCCGCCGCGCGACGCAGCACTTCCAGCACACGCTGGAGCACGGCGGGACTGACCCTGACCGTGCGCGACTTCGAGGTCTGGATCGACCAGATGGTGCGCGTCGCCGCGACGACGACGGCGACCGAGCTGGACGACCACGACGCCGTCGACGCGCGGTCACCACGATCGAGCGGCCATCGACCGCCTGCGCAGCTGCTCGACGACCCGGGCTCGCTCGTTCCTCGGAGCTCACGCGCCGCAGCGGAGCGCCGCGACCTCAGCCGCCGCAGACGGGTCGTCGCCACCCGTGGTGACGACCGGCGTCAGCGTCGACCGGCTGTGGCGGGTCGCGAGCGCCTACAAGCTGCTCGCGCTCGTCACCTGCCCGGATCGACCAGGCAGCGGCGTCGCGGTCGGACGACTGGGCCAGGACCCAGGACGCACTGACCCAGATGGCCCAGTGGTACGACGCGGCGCGCACCGCCTCCGGCACCAGCCGACCGGCGCCGGCACGGCGCCCTGGCCAACTGGCTCGCGGCCGAGCTCGCCCTGCGGTGGCGCCCGGTGGACGGGCCGCGAGCTCCGCCCAGGACAGCGCGCGCTGCGCTCATCGAGCGAGTCGCTCGCCGCCGCGCGCGAGGAGGCCTCACCTCTCCCGCACCTTCTGGACGGTGGCGGTCTACGCCGACCTGCACGGTGCTCGCGCGCTGTGGAGCCCGCGGGCGACCGAGGACGAGGCCCTCGAGGCACTCGATCTCTACCGCCGAGCCAGCGAGCTCGGCAGCGAGGAGCAGCTCCGAGCAGGTGCGCGACCAGGTCGACTTCCTCTGGTCATGGCAGGCACCGAGGCCCGCGCCGGGCTCAGTTCCTCCGGACCGTCCAGGACGGTCTGGTCGCGATCGACGCGCGGCTCTCGCGCGGCCCCGGACGGGTGAGGCGGGCCGACGAGGTGGGCCGCCAGCTGCGGGCGACGTTCTACACCGAGGCCGTCGAGCTCGACCGGCAGGCCGGCACCTTCGAGTGCGTGGCGGCGGTGAAGTCGATCGCCGGCACCGACTGGATGGTGCCCCTCGTGGCCGACGAACGCATGGCCGGCGCCCTGCTCGACTCCGGGGGCATCAACCTCTGCTGACCTCGCCGTCAGGGACATCTCCATCTGCCTGAGAAGCCTCACCGGCGTCCGCGTCGGCATCGGCGTCGGCGTCGGCGTCGAGGAAGCGCGTGGTGAGGTCGGCGAGCTCGCGCGGCGCCTCGGTGTTGAGCACCGATCCTGCCCCCTCGATGACGGCCACCTCGCTCTCGCGCAGCAGCGCGGCGAGCTGCTGCGTGGCCGCGACGCCGGCCCTGTCGCGACCACCGGCGACGAGCAGCACGGGCACCGCGACCTGACGCAGCGACTCGGTGCCGTCGAAGCCCTTGAGCGCGTCGAGCACGGCGAGCATCCGCGGCCGCGACACCCCGGCGTCGACGAGCTTGCTCTCGGGCACGAGTCGCATCGCGAGCCGCTGCATCCGCAGGGCGCCCTTCGACGGCCGCACGAGCGGGCTGCCCAGCACGAGGCGCCCGACGAGCTCGGGCCGCTCCACGGCGAGGCGCAGCGCCACGCTCGCGCCCACCGAGACGGCCAGGAAGTCGGCCCGGCGTATGCCGTGCAGCTCGAGCTCGTCGGCGACGCCGGCTGCCGCTGTGGCGAGGTCGAAGCCGACGGGGTCCTGGGGCTTGAGACCACGCATCCACGGCGCGGTCATGGGCCGGCCCGCGCCGAGGGCGGACACGGCGTCCTGCCAGGCGATGGGTGACTGACCGAGACCGTGCAGCAGCACGAGCGGGCGGGGACGCGGACGCGGCGCGGGAGCGGACGGCATACGGAAACCCTTCAGCTCCAGTCGAGGACGACCTTGCCGCACTGACCCGACTGTGCGGTCGCGAAGGCCTCCTCCCACTGCTCGGCGGGGAAGCGGTGGGTGATGACCTGCGCGACGGCCGAGCGGAAGCGCTCGGACGTGGCGATCATCTGCGACATGGCATACCAGGTGTCATACATCTCGCGTCCGTAGATGCCCTTGAGCGTGATCATGTGGGTGATCACCTTGCCCCAGTCCAGGTCGTAGCCCTGGTGGGGCAGGCCGAGCAGGGCGATCCGGCCACCGTGGTTCATGTTGGCGATGAGGTCGCTCACGGCGGGGGCGGCTCCCGACATCTCGAGGCCGATGTCGAAACCCTCCTTCATGCCGAGGTGAGCCTGCGCGTCGGCGAGGCTCTGGCGGGTGACGTTGATCGTCAGGTCGGCGCCCGCGTGCTCGGCGAGCGCGAGCCGGTAGTCGCTGGCGTCGGTGACGACGACGTAGCGTGCCCCGGCGTGCCGGGCGATCGCGGCGGCCATGATCCCGATGGGTCCCGCCCCGGTGATGACGACGTCCTCGCCGACCATCGGCCACTGCAGCGCCGTGTGCGTGGCGTTGCCGAGCGGGTCGAAGACGGCGCCCAGGTCGGGGTGGAGGTCGGCGGGCTGCACCCACGCGTTGCTCGCGGGGATCACGACGTAGTCGGCGAAGGCTCCGTCGCGATTGACGCCGATGCCTTGGGTGTGGATGCAGAGGTGGCGACGGCCGGCGCGGCAGTTGCGGCAGCGGCCACAGACGATGTGTCCCTCGCCCGAAGCACGGTCACCGACCGTCAGGCCCGTGACGTCCTCACCGATCTCGACGATCTCGCCATAGAACTCGTGCCCGATGACGAGAGGAGGCTCGACCGTCGACTGCGCCCAGTCGTCCCAGCCCGCAAGGTGCAGGTCGGTGCCGCAGATGCCGGCGCGCAGCACCCGGATCTTGACGTCGGACGGGCCGCAGGTGGGCTCGGGTCGGTCGGTGAGCTCGAGCCCGGGGCCCGCGGACAGCTTCGTGAGTGCACGCACGAGGAGAGTCTGCCACCCGCGATACTGGTGCCGTGCCAGAGACGGGAGCCCATCCCCGCCGGGGTGACAGTCAGCGCGTGGCCGCCGCCGTCGCCCGGCTGCGGTCTGCCGGTGAGCGGGTCACCTCCGCGAGGTATGCCGTCCTGCGCGTCCTCGACGCGGCTGACGTGTCGGACCAGCACCTCACGGCCGAGCAGATCGGCAGCCGGGTCACCGAGGCGGAGCCGTCGGTGCACCGCGCGACCGTCTATCGCACGCTGACCTCGCTCGTCGAGGTGGGCGTGGTCTCGCACGTGCACCTCGGCGGGTCGGCCGCCGTCTATCACCTGGAGGCCGGGAGCTCCTCTGCTGCAGCGGTGCACAGCCACGCTCACGTGCAGTGCTCGTCGTGCGGTCGCGTGATCGACGTGCCGCACGACACGTTCGACCCGGTCGCGACACGGCTGCACGACGAGCTCGGCTTCCGGCTCGACACGACGCACGCGGCGCTGCTCGGCACCTGCAGCGACTGCGGCTGAGCGCGGACCCCAGCGGAGCCCCGACCACAGCCGCGACCAGCGCCGGCGACTTCCGCTGGGAGGCAAGGGCGGCCGGTCACACCGCCCGGATGTCGAGAAGATAGCCCTGGGCCGGGCCGAGCACCGGCACGGGCAGGCCCACGCCCGTCAGCACCGACCCCGGCACGACGAGTCCGTCCGCGCTGAGCGCGCGCTCCCACCACGCTGCCGGTGCCGACTGCACGACGGCAGGGAGCCCTGCCTCGGGGCGGACGCGGACGGCATACGTCCGGCTCGGGTCGAGCCCCGGCAGCGGCACGGCGCCGGTGACCGCGTCACGTCCCGTGACGAGACGAGCGACGGTGTAGGCCGCCCGACCGCCGTCGGGCGCGACGGTGCCGGTCACCTGGAGGGTGCCGTCGGGCGTCTCGGCGCGGACGAGCTCACCGGTGTGGAGCAGCGGTCGTAGCTCGCGGGCGAGCGCCGTCCACGCCGTCAGCTGCTCGAGCTCCTCGGCCGAGCAGTCGCTGATGTCCCACTCGAGCCCCGCGTGCCCCTGCAGCGCCATGAGCATGCGGAAGCCGAGGTCGACGGTGCGGTGCGTCGTGTGGGCCGTGGCGGGGCCGATGTGCGTGCCCATGAGCTCCGCCGGCACGAGCAGGCTCGTCCAGCGCTGGATGCTGGCGCGCTCGACGGCGTCGTTGCAGTCGCTCGTCCAGATGCGGTCGGTGCGGTCGAGCACCCCGAGGTCGACGCGCGCGCCGCCGCTGCTGCACGACTCGATCTCGAGCGCGGGGTGCGCAGCCCGCAGGTCGTCGAGCAGACGGTAGAAGGCGAGCGTGTGGGCGTGCACGGCCGGCGCGTCGACGAGCCGACGCCCATCCGCGGTCACCACGGTGTGCACGGCCTCGTGCAGGTCCCGGTTGTGGTCCCACTTGATGTAGTCGATGCCGGTGTCGGCGACGAGGCGGCTGACCCGCTCGAGCAGCTGCCCGCGCGCGTCGTCGTTCGTCAGGTCGAGCAGCTGCTGCCAACGCCACTCGCGGGGTGACCCGTCAGCCGGGCGCAGCACCCACTCCGGGTGCTCGCGCACGAGGTCGCTGTCCTCGTTGACCATCTCCGGCTCGAACCAGAGCCCGAACTCGAGGCCGAGCCCCTTGACGTGGTCGACGAGCGGGGCGAGGCCCTGTGGCCAGACGTCCGGTGAGACGACCCAGTCGCCGAGCCCGGCGCGGTCGTGGCGACGGCCGCCGAACCACCCGTCGTCGAGCACGAAGCGCTCGACCCCGATGCGGGCGGCCGTGTCGGCCAACGACTTCAGGTGGTCGAGGTCGGTCTCGAAGTAGACCGCCTCCCACGTGTTGAGCACGACCGGGCGGGGCCGCGTCGGGTGGCCCGGGCGCGCCCGAAGGCTGCCATGGAGGCGGCGCGAGAGGCCGTCGAGGCCATCGGTGGAGTGGACGAAGACGACCGTCGGGGCGGCATACCTCTCGCCGGGGGCGAGACGGACCTCTCCCGGCGCGAGCAGCTCGCCGCCACCCAGGACGGCGCGGTGGCGTCCGGCGCCCTCGGGGAGCGCCTCGACGAGGTGCTCGTGGTTGCCGCTCCACGCGGTGTGCACGGCCCAGACCTCGCCGGAGCGCCAGCCGAACCCGGCCGTTCCGGCCATCATGAGCAACGTGGCGTCGTGTCCGGTGCGGCCCCGACGACTCGCCCGCAGGTGCGTGCCGTGGTCGAGACGGCTGCGCTGCGGCGAGCGCTCGCGGCACCAGCGGCCGGTGAGGTCGAGCACCTCGTCGGCGCGCAGCGGCAGCGGCAGGATGGCACGCAGCGCGGCGACGTCGAGCGGAGCCGAGTCGTCACCGACGTTGGTGACCGACGCGTCGACGCGCAGCACCCCGTGGTCGTCGAGGGCGTGCCGCAGCTCGAGGCGTATGCCGTCGGGTGAGCCCGCGCGCGTCACGACGGCCCCGTCGACGACCTCACACGTGACGTCGTGCCAGCGCACCGCGCCCGCTGCGCCCCCGCGATGGCCCGACCAGCCGGGCGTGCCCGACCAGCCGTCGGCCTCCCCCGGAAGCACGGTCAGTGGCCACGGCGCGTCGAGGGCGCTCGGCGGCATGGGCGCGAGGGTGGCGGCACCCAGCGCCCCATAGGCCACGGCGCCGCCGTCCAGAGCAGCCCCCCAGTGGAGCACCTCGGGCAGACCCGACCCGCCGGCCCGTGGCTCGAGGACGAGCGCGGTGCCGGCGGACTCCAGGTGGAGCGTTGACGGGGTGGGCTGGGCCTTCTGGTCGGTCACGTCATCCCTTGGTTGCGCCGAGCGTCAGTCCGGCGACGAAGTGTCGTTGGAGCACGAAGAAGATCACGAGGGTCGGGATCGCGATGATGACCGACCCGGCTGCCACGAGGTTGTTGTCGGTGAAGAACTGCCCTCGCAGGTTGTTGATCGAGCTCGTCACGGGATACTTGTCGCCCTGCTGGAGCAGCACCGTGGCCCAGAAGAACTCGTTGTAGATCCACGTCGTCTGGAGCACCGCGAGCGCGGCCAGTGCGGGGCGGCAGAGCGGCAGGGTGATCTGGAAGAACTGCCGTGACACGCTCGCCCCGTCGAGGACGGCCGACTCGTAGAGCTCCTTGGGCAGCGCCTTCATGTAGTTGCTGAGCACGAAGGCGCAGAAGCCGGTCTGGAAGGCGACGTTGACGAGGATGAGGCCCTGGAAGCTGTTGAGCAGGGTGCCCGACTCGCTGAACCAGAACGGGACCTCGATCGACCGGAACATCCGGTAGACGGGGATGAGCAACGCCTGGGGCGGCAGCAGGTTCGCCGCCATGAAGAAGCCGAGGAGAGCCAGGTTGAACCTCCACGAGAAGCGCGCGACGACGAAGGCGACGCAGGCCGAGAGGAAGAGCGTCAGCACCACCGCGGGCACGGTGATGATCACGGAGTTCCAGAAGTGCAACCCGAAGTCGCCCTGCTCCCAGGCGTTCTTGTAGTTGTCGAGGGTGAAGCCGCCCCACGACATGTAGCCGTTCTGCGCCGTGTACGCGTAGTCGCGGAAGGAGTTGACGAGCGCGAGCAGCAGCGGGAAGAGCCAGATCAGCGAGATGATCGTGAGGACCAACGGCATCACCCACCTCCGCCCGGAGCGGGCTCCGCCCTCCCGGGGCTTGGCCATCGCTCGCTGCCGCTCCTCTACCGGGTTCGACGACAGGGTCATCTCAGTCCTCCTTCATCGCGATGCGCAGGTAGATGACGACCAGCACGCTCGAGATGGCGAGCATGATCGTCGCCAGCGCGGAGCCGAAGCCGATGCGGCTCGCCTCCCCGACGACGTTCTGGGTGACGAGGGTCGAGATGAGCTCGAGACCGTTGCGACCCTTGTTGATCACCCAGACCAGGTCGAAGGCGCGCAGGGACTCGATGAAGGTGACGACGAGGACGATGATGTTGATCGGGCGCATCACCGGCAGGATCACCCGGAAGAAGGTCGCCGTCTCGCTCGCCCCGTCGATCTTGGCCGCCTCGCGCAGCGAGGGGTCGACGCCCTTGAGGCCGGCCAGGTAGAGCAGCATGATGTAGCCCGCATGTCGCCAGGTCGCCTCGACGAGGGTGGCCCACAGGTTGACGCTCGGGTCGCCGTACCAGTCGGTCGTGCCACCGGTGATCGCGTTGATCAGGCCTTGGTCACGCGAGTAGATCAGCTGCCAGATGAAGCCGATGAGGGCAAGTGAGAGCACGACCGGCAGGTAGATGCTCGTCTGGTAGAACTTCGTCCCGGCGACCCCCCGGTCGACGAGGACGGCGAAGAGCATCCCGAGCGGCGTGGCGATGAAGAACAACACGGCCAACCAGATGAGGTTGTGCTGGATCGCCGGCCAGAAGGGCGGGTAGATCGTGACGATGTCCTTGTAGTTCTGCAGGCCGACCGACTCGATGCCGGACAGCGGCCCGATCCCGTCCCAGTTGGTGAAGGAGAGCAGGACCGAGGCGACCGCCGGAAGCCAGACGAGCCACAGGACCATGAGACTCGGCACGACCACCATCAGAGAGACCACGATCTTGTCGCGGCCCGAGAGCTGGTCGATGCCTCTGTACGTGCGTTTGCTCGCCATGGCGGCACTGCCTCCTGGTCAGGAACCGAAGATGCTCTTCTTCTGGGACTCGATCTTGCTGCAGAGGCCGTCGATGTCAGTCGGGTTCTTGATGAAGTCCTGGATGGCAGGGATCATCACCGTCGACGCGAAGTCAGGGCGGGTGTCGCGGTCCATGAACTGGGTGATCGACTTGGCCGACTTGACCAGCTCCAGCGACTTCTTCTGCAGCGCCGTGTAGCCGCTCGTGTCCGCCGTGCTGTTCGTCGCGATGACGCTCGGGTCGGCCTTGAGGGCCAGCAGCTGGGCCTCCGGCTGGGAGATGTACTGGAGCAGCTTCTTGGCGGCGGCCTCGTTCTTCGGCCTGGAGCTCATCATGTAGCCGTCGATGGGGGCTTCGACGGCGTCGGTGCCGATGGTGCTGTCGATCTCCGGGAAGGCGAAGAAGTCGAGGTCGTCCTGCTCTGCACCCTTCTCGAACTGCTGGGCGAGGAACGATCCGAGCACGTACATGCCTGACTTCTTCTGCTGGAGCGACTGGGCCGCTTCCTGCCAGGTTCGGCCGAGCGAGTCCGCCTGGTGGAGCGGGAGGATGCCGGCCCAGGTGTCGAAGACCTTCTTGACCTTGGGGTCGGTCCAGGCCTCCTTGCCGGCCATCAGGCTGACGTGGAAGTCATAGCCGTTGACCCGCAGGTTGATCTGGTCGAAGGTGCCCATGGCGGGCCAGCCGTCCTTGTCGCCGAAGGCGATCGGGGCAAGGCCGTCCTTCTTCATCTGGGCGCCGAGGGCATTCAGCTCGTCGAGCGTCTTCGGCACCTCGTAGCCCTTGTCCTTGAAGACGCTCTTGCGGTAGAAGACGGCCCACGGGTAGTTGGTGATCGGCACGAAGTACTGCTTGCCGTCGGCTCCGGTCGACGCCTTCTTGAGCGCGTCGCTCATGCCGGTGACGTTCTTCCAGACGTCGGAGATGTCGCCGACGAGGCCCTTCTCGGCGAAGAACTGCATCCGGTAGCCGGCGAACCACGTGAAGACGTCGTCGGGCGAGCCCTGGAGATAGTTGTTGATGTTCTCCTGGAAGGAGTTGTGGTCGACAGTGTTGATCTTGACCGTCGTGCCGGGGTTCGCCTTGGCGAAGGCGTCCATGTAGGACTGGACGGCGGCCTTCGGCACGGCGTCGGACTGGTTGGAGCCGACGGTCACGGTGCCGGAGACGGCTCCCGTCGGCACGCCCGTGCTCGCTTCGTTGCTGTTGCCGCAGGACGCGAGGGTGCCGGCGCCGAGGAGGGCACCGACGCCGAGGGCGCCGCGGAGCAGGGTCCGACGGTCGACGCCGCGGACGGAGGGGGGAACCATGCGGGCCAGGTACTCGGCCTCGCTCGAGGGGCGGGTCATTGCTGTCTCCTTTGACGCTGTGCCGGGATGTTGCCGCGGCGATGGTTTCCAACATCCATCACCAGAAACGTTCAACAACAAACAGAGGATGTCGGTGCTGGCTGTCGCTGTCAAGGGAATCGGCGAGACTCGCAGAACTCCGCGACCGAACCGAGACCTGCCGTGTCGGCGGGCCGCGAATTTACACCGTTGTAAATGAGATTCGGCGATGCGGAGCACGAATCCGAGGTGATCATCGGGCTTGACCGCTCCGCCGCACCCGTCGACCCGTGGGTGGCGCCCCGTCGGTCCGGAGGGCGCGAGCCCCGGGAGAGTGCCGACGCGGCCACCCCTTCGGGTGTTTGAAAATGTTGACATTGCCGCCCCGGAGGCGACACCCTGTGTGCCATGCGTTCATGGCCGACGAAGACCTTGGCACTCGGTGGCGACTACAACCCCGAGCAGTGGCCTCGTCCTGTCTGGGACGAGGACATCGTCCTGATGCAACGGGCCAACATCTCGTTCGTCAGCCTCGGAATCTTCTCGTGGAGCTGGCTCGAGCCCGCCAAGGGCGAGTACGACTTCGAGTGGCTCGACACCATCATGGACAAGCTGCACGCCGGCGGTATCGCCGTCGACCTCGCGACGGCGACGGCCACACCGCCGCCGTGGCTCTCGGCGGCCCACCCGGAGATCCTGCCCGTCGACGTCGACGGGCACACGCTGTCGCCCGGCAGCCGGCAGACGTGGTGCCCCACCTCCCCCGTCTTCCGCGAGTACGCCCTCGCGCTGACGAGGCAGCTGGCGACCCGCTACCACGACCACCCCGGCCTCGCGATGTGGCATGTCTCCAACGAGTACGCCTGCCACAACCTGCCCTGCTACTGCGACGAGTGCGCGCGCCACTTCCGCGCCTGGCTGCGTCGGCGTTACGACCGGCTCGAAGCGCTCAACGAGGCGTGGGGCACGGCCTTCTGGAGCCAGCGCTACACCGACTGGGAGCAGATCCTGCCCCCGCGCCGCTCGACGACCTTCAACAACCCGACGCACGTGCTCGACTACAAGCGCTTCAGCTCCGACGCTCTTCTCGAGCACCTGCGGGGCGAGCGCGCCGTGCTCGACGAGCTCTCGCCAGGTGTGCCCGTCACCACGAACTTCATGACGCTCGAGCACTTCCGCCACCTCGACTACACCCAGTGGACCCCGAGCGTCGACGTCGTCAGCACCGACCACTACATCGTCGACGCCCTCCAGCACCCCCGCGCCGAGCTCGCCTTCAGCGGTGACCTCACCCGTGGCCTCGCCGGCGGCGCACCGTGGATGCTCATGGAGCACTCGACGAGCGCGGTCAACTGGCAGCCCACCAACCACGCCAAGGCACCCGGCCAGACGATCCGCGACGCCCTCGCCCACGTGGCCCGCGGGGCCGACACCATCGCGTGGTTCCAGTGGCGGCAGTCGCGAGCCGGCTCCGAGAAGTTCCACAGCGCGGTGGTGCCGCACGCCGGCGCCGACAGCGCCCGCTTCCGCGAGGTCGAGGAGCTCGGCCGCATCGCCGACCGTCTCGGCGAGCTCGTCGGCAGCCGGGTCGAGTCGCGCGTCGCGATCCTGCACGACTACCAGGCGATCTGGGCGGCCGAGGGGCCGTGCATGCCCTCCTCCGAGCTCGATGCCCTGGAGGCCGCGCACGCGATCCACCGCCAGCTGCACGATCGCGGCGTCACCGCCGACGTGGTGCACCCGAGCGCCGACCTCACGGGCTACGCGGTCGTCGTCGTGCCCCAGCTCTACCTCGTCACGGACGAGCACGCGGCGGCCGTCGCCGCCGCAGCCGAGGCCGGCGCGCAGGTCGTCGTCACCTACTTCTCCGGCATCAGCGACGAGCACGACCACGTGCGCCTCGGCGGCTACCCGGGCGCCTTCCGCGACCTGCTCGGCGTGCGGGTCGAGGAGTTCTTTCCCCTCGGGCCCGACGACACCGTGCAGCTCGCCGACGGCACCGGCACGTGGTGGAGCGAGGACGTCACCGTGCTCCCCGGCACCGAGGTCGTGTCGACGTATGCCGTCGGGCCCCTCGCCGGCCGCGCCGCGGTCACGCGTCGTGACGTCGGGGCCGGCGCCGCCTGGTATCTCAGCACCCTGCCCGACGACGGGCGTCTCGGCGCCCTGCTCGACGGCGTGCTGTCGGCCGCCGGCGTGGAGCCCACGGTCACGGGTCTGCCGCACGGCGTGGAGGCGACCCGGCGCAGCGACGACTCGGGCTCGTGGCTCTTCCTGCTCAACCACACCGACGCCGAGCAGACGGTCCGTGCCACAGGCCACGACCTCGTCGCCGACGGAGCCATCGACGGCGCCGTCCGGCTCGCGCCCGGAGGCGCGGCCGTGATCCGGGAGGAGTGACGATGCTTGCCAGTCAACGTCGCTCGATCATCCTCGACCTCGTCGAGGAGGCCGGCGCCGTCAAGGTCTCCGAGCTCGTCGAGCGTCTCGGGGTCTCCGACATGACGATCCGACGCGACATCGAGCGGCTCTCGAGCGACGGCCTGCTCGAGCGCGTCCATGGTGGCGCCCTCGCCCTCGGCGGCACGCACAGCAGCGAGGAACCGGGCTTCTCGGCGAAGTCGCTGCTGCAGCTCAGCCAGAAGAAGTCGATCGCCCGGGCCGCCGCCACACGGGTCGCTCCCGGCAGCGCGATCGGCATCTCCGCCGGCACGACGACCTTCGAGCTCGCGCGCGCGGTCAAGGACGTGCCGCAGCTGACGGTCGTGACCAACTCCGTGCCCGTCGCCCAGCTGCTCCACGAGTCGGGGGCACCGGGCCAGACCGTGGTGCTCACGGGTGGTGTGCGCACGCCCTCCGACGCCCTCGTCGGTCCCGTCGCCGTCGCCGCCCTGCGCTCGCTCCACGTCGACCTGCTCTTCCTCGGCGCCCACGGTGTCGACGCCACCACGGGGCTGACGACACCCAACCTCGTGGAGTCCGAGACCAACCGGGCGCTCGTCGCCTCGGCCCGACACGTCTGCGTGCTCGCGGACTCCTCCAAGTGGGGCACGATCGGCCTCAGCACCTTCGCCGACATCTCCGAGATCGACCTGTTCGTCACCGACAACGGCCTGCCCGAGCGGGCCCGAGCCGCGCTCTCCGACGCCGTGGGCTCGCTCGAGATCGTGGAGGCCTGATGCACACCCGGACCACCAGGCGTGAGCTCGCCGACGGCCGCGAGATCATCTACGTCGACGAGCCCGACGCGCCGGAGCGGGTCGCCGTCGACCCGCGTCCCGTCGAGGAGCGCGTCCATGCCGGTGAGATCCGGTGGGACGCCCTGGTCTCCGACTGGGTCGCGGTCGCCTCACACCGGCAGAACCGCACCTTCATGCCCCCCAAGAACGAGTGCCCGCTCTGCCCGGCCGGGCTCGGTTCGATGCCGTCCGAGATACCGGAGCGCGACTACCAGGTCGTCGTCTTCGAGAATCGCTTCCCGTCCTACTCGATCGGCGCCGGAGGCGCCGACGCCCCCGATCCTGCAGGCGTCTTCGGCACTCGCCCGGCGTCGGGCCGGTGCGAGGTCGTGTGCTTCACGAGCGACCACGAGGCGTCGTTCAAGGACCTCCCCGTCGAGCGCGTGCGCACGGTCATCGACACGTGGGCCAATCGCACCCGCGAGCTCGGCGCGCGCCCGGAGGTGGAGCAGGTCTTCTGCTTCGAGAACCGCGGCAAGGAGATCGGGGTCACCCTCCCCCACCCGCACGGCCAGATCTACGCCTATCCCTACCTGCCCGCCCGCTCGGCGCAGCTGCTCGACGCTGCGCGGCGCCACCACGAGCGCACCGGGCGGCTGCTGGGGGCCGACCTGCTCGCAGCCGAGCGCGCCGACGGCTCGAGGGTCGTGGTCTCGGGGACGCACTGGACGGCATACGTCCCCTTCGCGGCCCGTTGGCCGGTCGAGGTGCACCTCGCCCCCCACCGCGACGTGCCCGACCTCGACGCGCTCGACGACGCGGAGCGCGACGAGCTCGCCACCGTCTACCGCGACCTGCTGGGTCGCCTCGACCGCTACTACGTCGACGAGCACGGCGCACCGGTGCGGCTGCCCTACATCTCCGCGTGGCAGCAGGCGCCGGCCAAGACCGGCCGCGACGTCTCGCGGCTGCACCTGCAGCTCGTCTCGGTGCTGCGCGGACCCGGCAAGCTGAAGTTCCTCGCCGGATCTGAGTCCGGCGTCGGCGGCTGGGTCAACGACGTGGCTCCCGAGCGCGCTGCCGCCCGCCTGCGCGAGGTGGCCCCGTGAGCGCGCGCAGCGGGGCCGAGGTCGTCGCAGCGGTGACCGCCGCCTTCGAGACGACCTTCGCCGCGTTGCCCGACGGTGTCTGGTCGGCGCCGGGCCGGGTCAACCTCATCGGTGAGCACACCGACTACAACGGCGGACTCTGCCTGCCGATCGCCTTGCCGCAGAGGACGTTTGCGGCAGTCTCACGCCGTGGGGACGACCTCGTGCGCATGGCGTCGGCGCAGCAGGAGGGGACGTCCGAGGTCGAGATCGACGACATCTCGCCCGACCGTCCGGGCGGCTGGGCTGCCTACGTCGCCGGCGTTCTGTGGGCCCTGCGGCGTGACGGACTCGAGGTCGGGGGGGTCGACGTCGTCGTGGACTCGACCGTGCCCTTCGGCGCCGGGCTCTCGAGCTCTGCGGCGCTCGAGTGCGCCGTGGCGGCCGCCGTCAGCGACCTCCACGGCCTCGGCCTGCTCGACTCCACCGAGGGTCGGGCCCGGCTCGCCGCTCTGTGCGTCGAGGCCGAGAACGTCATCGCCGGAGCACCGACCGGGGGCATGGACCAGTCTGCGTCGCTCCTCTGCGACGAGGCCGCAGCCCTCCTGCTCGACTGCCGGTCCGGCGACACCGAGCAGGTGCCCTTCGACCTGGCCGGTGCCGGGCACGCGTTGCTCGTCACCGACACCAGGGCCGAGCACGCACTCGTCGACGGGCAGTATGCCGCCCGGCGCGACGCCTGCGAGCAGGCCGCCCGAGCCCTCGGGATCGAGACCCTGCGCGAGATCGACCCCGCCGACCTGGACGAGACGCTCGGTCGGCTCCAGTCCGAGGAGCAGCGGCGGCGCGTGCGCCACGTCGTCACCGAGATCGAGCGCGTCACCCTCGGGGTCGAGGCGCTGCGGGCCGGAGACCTCGCCGAGGCCGGGCGGCTCTTCGACGCCTCGCACGCCTCGCTGCGCGACGACTACGAGGTGTCGTGCGACGAGCTCGACGTCGCGACCGCGACCGCGCGTGCCCACGGTGCGCTCGGCGCCAGGATGACCGGCGGTGGTTTCGGCGGGTCGTGCATCGCGATCGTGCCGTCCGACCGGGTCGAAGAGGTGGCGGGGGCGGTCGCGACGGCCTTCGAGGAGCACGGCTACACGCCGCCGGTCTCCTTCGCCGTCGTCGCGAGCGCCCCCGCCCACCGCGACGTCTGACCACGTCGCATGAGACCACCTCCTCTGTCGGGCCGGGTCCGGCCAGGCAATCCCCGCTGGTCGAGGGGCCGGGCTGGCTAGGGTTCGACCCATGACCTCGGCGACGTCGCCTGCCTCGAGCCCCGCCCTGCCCGCTGCCGTCCGGCGCGGCTACGGGCTCGGATCGGTGGCGACCGGCGCCTTCGGCACGGTGCCCGGCCTGCTGCTGTTGCCGTATCTCACCGACCGCATCGGGATCACGCCGGCCCTCGCGGGGGTGATCGTCTTCGCCCCGAAGGCCTGGGACGTCGTGCTCAACCCCGTCGCCGGGCGCATCAGCGACCGCTCACAGCACCCCGACGGCAAGCGTCGGCCCTTCCTCATCCGCGCCGGCCTGCTCCTCGCCGCCTGTTTCGCGCTGCTCTTCCTCGGCCCGACGTCACCGCCGTGGGCTGGAGCGGCCTGGGTGGCGGTGGCCTACCTCGCGTGCGCCACGGCCTACAGCTTCTTCCAGGTGCCCTACGTCGCGATGCCGGCCGAGATCACCGACGACTACGACGAGCGCACCCGCCTCATGACGTGGCGGGTCGCCATCCTCGCACTCGCCATCCTCGTCAGCGGTGGCCTCTCCCCTGTCATCCGCGACGCCTTCGGCCCCGTGTGGGGATACCGCGCCGTGGGCTTCTTCGTCGCGGCGCTCATCGCGCTCGGGGCGTGGGGTGCATGGCACGGCACGAAGCGGGCGCGGGTCGTCGCGGGCGTCGTGACGACCACCTCCTTCGGCGACCAGCTGCGGCTCATCCGCTCGGACCGCCCCTTCCGCCTGCTGCTGACGACGTTCGTCCTCCAGGGGCTCGCGACGGGCGCGATGCTCGCCGGGGTCGACTACGTCGCGCGGTGGGTGCTCCGCTCGCCCAACGCCGCCAGCCTGCTCTTCGTCTGCTTCGTCGCCCCGGCGCTCGTCGTCACGCCGCTCTGGCAGCGCTATGGCACCTTGCGCGACAAGAAGCGCGGCTATCTGCTCGCCTCGTTCCTGCTCGGGGGCGGAGCGCTCGCTCTCGTGCTGTCGCAGTCCATGACGGCGGGCGTCGTCTACCTCTGCGTCGCCGTCGTCGGGGTCGGCTACGCCGGTGCGCAGATGTTCCCGATGGCGATGCTCCCCGACGTGGCGAGCCGCACAGGAGAGGCGCAGTCACGCGTCGGTCTCTACACGGGCGTGTGGACCGCCGGGGAGACGCTCGGGCTGGCTCTCGGCCCCGCTGTGTATGCCGCCATGCTCGCTCTCGGCGGCTACGTGTCGTCCACAGGTTCGGCTGTCGTCCAACCGGATTCGGCGGTCACCGCGATCGTGCTCGGCTTCTCGATCGTGCCGGCCGCGCTCGTCGCGGTCTCTCTCCTCGCGCTGCGGGGCTACCGCCTCGAGGAGCCGCGATGACGCCGCCCCGATTCGCCGGGATCCCGACACCCGCGTGGCTCCCGCGATCACCTCGAACGATGTCGAAAGGTCGACCATGGGCACGGACCTGAGCCTCTCCGCCGACGAGATTCGCACCCACCTGGACGCGCTCCGGGCGCGCGACCTTCCCACCCACGGCGGACGCACGCTGGCCTACGTCTACGACTCGGGCCTCGCCGAGGCCGATGCGATCGGCCGCGAGGTGCTCGCCTCGTTCTCCTCGACGAACGGGCTCGACCCGACAGCCTTCCCCTCGCTGCTCGCCATGGAGAACGACCTCGTCGGCATCGCCGGGCGACTCGTCGACGCCCCAGACGGATTCGCCGGCGTCGTCACCTCCGGTGGCACGGAGTCGATCCTGCTCGCGGTGCTGGCCGCCCGCGACGGACGACCGGATGTGACCGCACCGCGAATGGTCCTGCCGACGACGGCGCACGCTGCCTTCCACAAGGCGGCCCACTGGCTCGGGGTCGAGCCGGTCTTCGTCCACGTCGACCCGGTCACCAAGCGGGCTGATCCCGAGGCGATGGCAGCCGCGATCGACGAGCGCACCGTGCTCGTCGTCGTCTCCGCACCGTCCTACGCCCACGGGGTCATCGACCCGGTGGAGCCGATCGCGGCGGCGGCCTCCGCGGCCGGTGTCCGGTGCCACGTCGACGCGTGCATCGGCGGGTGGGTGCTCCCGCACCTGGGCGCCACCGAGCCCGGCCAGCTGCCGTGGACGTTCGCGGTCGAGGGCGTCACGAGCCTCTCGCTCGACCTGCACAAGTACGCCTACACCCCGAAGGGCGTCTCGATCCTGCTCCACGCGTCGACAGCCCTGCGCCGTCCGCACCTCTTCGCCTCCGCTCGCTGGCCCGGCTACACGATGCTCAACACCACCGCGCAGTCGACGAAGTCCGGCGGCCCGCTCGCGGCGGCCTGGGCGGTTGTCCACCACATCGGGGCAGACCGCTACGTCGACCTCGCCTGCACGGCGCGTGAGGCCACGCTTGCCCTCGCCACCGCGGTCAGCGGCATACCGGGTCTCTCCCTTGCGGCCCAGCCGGACTCGACGCTGCTCTCTCTGACGACCGATGAGACATGTGACGTCTTCACGATCAGCGACGAGATGCTCGACCGGGGCTGGTTCGTCCAGCCGCAGATGCGCTTCCGCGACCTGCCGGCCACCCTGCACCTCACCTTCAGCGCAGCGACGGCCGCGTCGTCCGACCTCATCGCGTCGGACCTCGCCGATGCGACTGCGGCGGCCCGGGCGGCCGGTCCGGCCACGCCACCGCGCGAACTCGTCGCGATGGCCTCGGCCATCGACCCCGCCACCCTCGACGAGGCCACGTTCACGCGGCTGCTCGCTGCCGCGGGTCTCGCCGGTGGTGACGGCGGCCTCGCGCTGCCCGAGCGGATGGCCGCGGTCAACGCCCTGCTCGACGCCCTGCCACCAGGGCTGCGCGAGGTGCTGTTGCTCGGCGTCGTCGACCGGCTCGCCCGGCCCGCGTCCTGACACGACGAGGGGTGGCCACCCCACGGGGTGGCCACCCCTCGTGCTGTCACGGACCTCAGGCGGGGAGGATGAGTCCCTTGGTGGCCTGAGCGCGCTGGAGTCGATCGGCGACGTCCTGCCAGTTGACGACGTTCCACCAGGCCTTGACGTAGTCGGCCTTGACGTTCTCGTACTGCAGGTAGAAGGCGTGCTCCCACATGTCGAGCTGGAGCAGCGGGATCTGCCCCACGGGGATGTTGCCCTGCTGGTCGAACAGCTGCATGATGTGCGGCCGCTGAGCGATGGTGTCCCACGCGAGGATCGACCAGCCGGAGCCCTGGATCGCGTTGGCGTTGGCGTTGAAGTGCGCCTGGAACTTCTCGAAGCCGCCGAAGTACTCGGTGATCGCCGCGGCGACCTCACCCTCGGGCTGGCCACCACCGTCGGGGCTCATGTTCTTCCAGAAGACGGAGTGGTTGGTGTGACCGCCGAGGTGGAAGGCGAGGTTCTTCTCCACCCCGTTGAGTGCGGCGTAGTCGCCCGACTCGCGCAGCTCCTCCAGCTTGGTGACGGCCGCGTTGGCGCCGTCGACGTAGGCCTTGTGGTGCTTGCTGTGGTGCAGCTCCATGATGCGAGCGCTGATGTGGGGCTCGAGGGCTGCGTAGTCGTAGTCGAGCTCGGGAAGCGTGTAAGCCACTTGACGTTCCTTTCGTGGAGACCTTTCGGCTCCGACCACTCTATGCCGGGACGTGAGACCTCCGGCAGGGGTGGGGGCGGGGTGTCCTCGTCATCGGCCTCCATGTGCGCGACTGTCATTCGCGTCAGACGGCCCCGAGCAGGTCGCGCACGTCGTCGGCCGTGATGGCGCCGGACAGCGAACCGCCGTCGTCGACCACCCGCTGGAAGAGGTCGCGCTTGCGCTCCTGGAGGGCGACGACCTTCTCCTCGATGGTGCCGGCCGAGACGAGCCGATAGACGGTGACCGGCCGGCTCTGGCCGATGCGGTGCGCCCGGTCGATGGCCTGCGCCTCGGCCGCGGGGTTCCACCACGGGTCGAGCACGAAGACGTAGTCGGCCTCGGTGAGGGTCAGCCCGAAGCCACCGGCCTTGAGACTGATCAGGAAGGCCACGGCCTCACCCTGACGGAACTCGTCGATGACCGCCTGGCGATCCTTGGTGGAGCCGTCGAGGTAGGAGGTGTGGAGCCCCGCGCGCGCCAGTGCGGCCTCGACCCCGCGCAGGAACCCCGTGAACTGGCTGAAGACGAGCGCGCGGTGGCCCTCGGCGGCGAGCTCACGCAGCTGGTCGACGAGGAAGTCGACCTTGGCCGGGGTGGCCTTGTCGGCGTGGGCCGGATCGACGAGCGCCGGGTCGAGGGCGAGCTGACGCAGCCGGGTGAGGGCCGCGAGGATGGCGACGCGGTTGGACTCCGGGTCCTCGAGCAGGCCGAGCACTCGCTGACGCTCGCGCTGCAGGTGCCGGTCGTAGATGTGCCGGTGCACCGGGTGGGGCTCGAGCGGCAGCACCTGGATCTGCTTCGGCGGCAGGTCGAGCGCCACCTGCTCCTTGGTGCGGCGCAACATGAGGGGCCGGATGCGTCGCCGC
This sequence comes from uncultured Actinomycetota bacterium, assembly GCA_963697735.1. Classification (GTDB taxonomy): domain Bacteria; phylum Actinomycetota; class Actinomycetes; order Actinomycetales; family Dermatophilaceae; genus Humibacillus. Next base: position 251,647 of record CAVOOZ010000003.1, read on the forward strand.
AGGAGATCGAGCAGCTCGGGTCGCTCGCCCGACTCGATCGGCTTGCGGTAGCTCTTGGTGAAGACGTCGGGACGCGGGTAGAGGCCGGGCGCGGTGAGCGAGAGCAGCGACCAGAGGTCCATGAGGGAGTTCTCGAGGGGCGTGCCCGTCACCGCCACGGTGAAAGGAGCTCCGAGCTTGCGCACCGCGAGGTGGGTCTTGGCCTGCCGGTTCTTGACGAACTGCGCCTCGTCGAGGACGACCCCGGCCCACCGCACGGAGTGGAAGGCCGCGTCGTCGAGGCGGAGGACGGCATACGAGGTGATGACGACCTCGGCACCCGCGACCACGGTCGCGAGGGGCACTCCCCGCTTGCGCTCCGTCGCGGTCACGGCGACGACGGGCAGGTGTGGCGCGAAGGTGGCGAGCTCACCCAGCCAGGTGCCGATGACACTTGTCGGTGCGATCACGAGGACCGGTCCGGCCGCACCACCGACCTCGCCGCGGTCGTGCGCGCGCGCCAGGGTGGCGATGACCTGCATCGTCTTGCCCAGGCCCATGTCGTCGGCGAGGATGCCGCCGATGCGGGCGTCCCACAGGCGTGCGAGCCACCGGAAGCCGTCGAGCTGATAGGGCCGCAGCGTGGCCCGGAGGCCGGGCGGCACCTCGGCGAGCGGGCCGTCGTCGAGCGACCCGAGCGCCTCGACGTTGGCGGCCCACCGCGCACTCTGCTCGTCGACGACGCCGAGTGCGACGAGCTCGTCCCACAGGTCGGCATGGTGGGCCGAGAGGCGCAGGCCGCCGGACTCGGGATCAGCAAGCTCGCGGGCCTCGTCGATGAGGGCACGGAGTCGGTGCAGCTCGGGGCGGTCGAGGCGGAACCACGAGCCCGAATCGAGGAACATCACCTCTTCGCCGCGGGCCAGTGCCCCGAAGAGCGGCTCGAAGGGCACGTCCTCCCCCTCGACCTCGATCGTCACGCGCAGGTCGAACCAGTCGCCCGGCTCGGCACCCCCCCGCGGGGGCGACCCCGCTGCGAGCACCCCCGCTGCGGGAGCGGGGGTGGGAACGGAGTCCGTGGTGCCGAGGCGCACGACGGGCGCGGACGTGACCTCTTCGTAGTCGGGCAGCTCGCCCTCGACCTCGACGGTGATGTGTGGATCGGCGTCGAGGAGCGGCAGCACCTCGGGAACGAACGTCGCTGCGGCAAGCCCGCGCAGCACGATGTGCGGCGAGAGCGCGTAGGGGCCGCCGCGGTCACCGCGGGTGGCGCCGGGCACCTCGGCCAGCGCTGTGGCTGCCCGGAGAGCCTCCAGCTCGGCGTCGCGGTCGCGGCCCCCGAGCACCCCGCCGAAACGCTGCGTCGTGAAGGGGCGGGGCGTGCCGTCGTAGGCGTAGCCGAGGTCGAGCCGCACCTCGCCGGGCACATCGCTGCCGACCTTCACATGGACCGTGACCCGCTGGGGCTGCCAGCCCCCTGCACCGTCGGCATCGCCCCCGCCACCCGACTCGCCCACGGCTGCGGCGTCACCCGCCTCCGGGGCGGGGAGCGGCACCTGCGAGCGAACCCGCACCCGTTGCCGCAGCCCGGGCACCGTCGAGCCGAGGAAGCGGGCACGCTCGGCGGCGGGCACCCGCATGCCGGTGACGGCCTGCGTGAGGGCCTGAGGCCCGAGCTCGAGATCCTGGTCCAGCGGGACGAGCGTCAGGCTCCCGTCCTCGGCAGCGACGGCGATGCCGTGCACGGGGTCACCGAGATGCAGCACCTCCCCGCCCGGCTCGGGCAGTCCCTCGATGACGACGCGCAGCACGAGGTCGCCTGACCCGTCGTCGGCCCGCATCACCCCCAGCGTCAGGGTGGCCGGCTCGGTCGCGACGTGCACGGGGCCGACGACACCCTCACCCGGCATGACCTCCACGCCGGCCTCGATCGCCTCGACGAGCAGGGGCCAGACGTCGGGGCTCGCGTCGAGCGAGATCGGGGGCACGGCTGTGAAGTAGGTCGTGCTGCCGGACCCGTGACGCGTGCTGTCGTGGATGCGCGAGAGGATGCGCTCGTGCTCGGGCAGCAGCCGGATGCCGGCTCGCCACTGCGGCAGCGCGTCGTGCCACGACAGGGTGCGATGCCAGGCGCCCGCACGGGTCCACCGGGTCGGTCGCAGGCCGTAGCCGGGCTCGGGCAGCGCGCCGTGCCGCCCTGACAGGCGCGAGGCGTTGGAGCCCCGTCCGCCCCGGGGCTCGCGATAGATCGTGTCGACGAAGAGGCCCGCGGGCATGAGGTCTCCGCGCGGCTCCGGTCGCGGGCGAGTCGTCGGTGCGGCTGTCGCCGTGCGCGGTCGGACATGGCCGAGCAGCTCGGCCCAGTGCACCTCGCCGCCCGCCGTCGCCTCGCTCGCCGGTGCACCGACCGCCGACCTCGCGCCGTCCCCGCCGTCGCCAGGAGGGTCGGCGTCGCGCCCGTCGGACCCGGGCCGCTGAGGGAGGATGCCGTGGGCCACGTCTCGCGCCACGAGCAGGAGCGCGACCGTGTGCTTGCAGTCGGTGCCGACCGGGCAGCTGCACCGACCGCTCCACAGGTGGGCTCGCCCCTTCGGGTGCGGCCGGGCCTCGATGATCGTCTGGTAGGTCTCGGAGCCGCTGCCCTCGATCGTGCCGAGGAGCATCAGCCCGTCCGGACGGGTGGCGATCGAGCGCACCCGGGCCTCAGCGGCATACGCGACCCCCCGGTCGAAGGTGCGGGTGCCCACCTGCTGCGCGATCTCGGGGTCGCTGAGGGCTGCGACCCACGTCGCCCGCCCCACGCTCCACGCCATGCCCCGACTCTAGGTGTCGAAGGTGACACCGCCAGGGCCCATCCACCGTCGTCCGGTTGGGGCACCATGGGTGCATGTCCGACGTCGCGACGACCCGCTCTCGGGCCGATGCCGCCCGAGCCCTCACCCTCGACGACTTCCCGGTGCACCGACCGGTGACGACCCGGTGGTCCGACAACGACATGTACGGCCACCTCAACAACGCCGTCTACTACGAGCTCTTCGACTCGGCCATCAACGGCTGGCAGGCCGAGCACGGAACGATCGACCCGATGACCGACCTGACCCAGGGCGTCGTGGCCGAGTCAGGGTGCTCGTTCTTTGCGGAGGTCGGCTTCCCGTCGAGTCTCGTCGTGGGGCTTCGGGTGACCCGCCTCGGGCAGAGCAGCGTCACCTACGAGCTGGGCCTCTTCGTCGATCCCGCCGGAGCGCCTCCGGACGATGCCGGCATCAGGGCGTTGGGTCACTGGGTGCACGTCGAGATCGACGCCGCCACCCGTCGGCCGACGCCCATCCCCGACCATCTGCGCACGCTGCTCGAGACGGCGCTCACGGAGCGGTCGTGAGCAGCCCGACCGCGGCCGAGTCGTGGGATCAGTGGGCTTCGCGCGTCACCGCTGAGCTCGCGAGCCTCGCCGACGGCGAGTGGCTGACCGTGACCGCAGCCCCAGCCGTGGCGTCCGGGTCGCGGGGCAGCACGGACGCTTCTCCCCCGTCTGCCGCGGAGCCAGCTGGGCGCGCACGCCGCTGGTCGCTCCGGCGCGGCTCGCCGGCGACCTCGGGCGCCGCCCGCGACTCGATGGCTGACGTCTTCCTCCAGGCTCGGCGCGTCGGCGGGGTGCTTGCGGTCGAGTGCATCAGCGACACGGAGTTCGAGGGACTGAGCGACCTGACCAGGGAGCAGGAGCAGGCCCTGGTCGCCCTCGGCTGGGGGCAGGACGGGCACGAGCCGGCCTTCCACCGCACCTATGCGCACGATTCCTCGGGCGTCGAGGGCTCGGACGTGACCGCTAGCCGCAGAGACCCCCGAGCCGACCCCGAGGACCCTGGAGAGCCCGGCGAGCGCGGCCACACCGGGGATGACGCCACGCGCACCGCTGTGGTCACGGGCGCCGCGACCGAGGCAGCTCGCCTCCTGCGCGACAGCCTCGAGAAGGTCCTGGGGGCACCTTCCCCGGAGAGCGTCGTGCTCCACCGGTCTGAGGCTCGCGAACGCTGACGGGTCCCGGCCGCTCAGACGCCCAGTCGTCTGGCTGCCGCTCGCTTCATGACCGCCGTGTAGGCCGGACGCACGAAGCGCTTGGTGCGCCAGGCCAGGTGCCCCTCGAGGTCGGTGAGGATGATCTCCCGCCTGGCGTCGATCCCTTGCAGCACGGTCCGCGCCACCTGGTCGGCACTGCGCCGCGACCGGCTGACCATCCGCTTGCCCGCATCCTCCATCTCCGTGTCAGCGCCCTGGAAGGACGCCCCGAGGTTGGTCCGGAAGAACGACGGACACACGACCGAGACGTCGATCCCGTGCGGTGACAGCTCGTGCGACAGGGTCTCGCTGAGCGCGACGACACCAGCCTTGACCGTGTTGTAGGCGGACATCCCCGGCGCGTGCACGAGCCCGGCGAGCGAGGCGGTGTTGACGATGTGCCCGCTCCCCTGCGCCTTGAGCAGCGGTGTGAAGGTGCGGCATCCGCGCACGACGCCGAGCAGGTTGATGTCGACGATCCGATGCCATTCCTGCATCGTCGCGACCTCGATGCGCCCTCCGGCCGCGACCCCGGCGTTGTTGACGAGCAGGTCGAGCCCGCCCCAGGTGTCGCGCACGTGGGCCAGCGCAGCCGCCCAGGCGTCGTCGCTGCGCACGTCGAGCGTCAGGTATGCCGCTCCCGACGGCAGCGCCTCGGGTCGGTCCGTCTGCAGGTCGGTCGCCAGCACCTCGTCGCCCCGAGCGACCAGGGCCCGCACCAGTGCGAGCCCGAGACCGGAGGCGGCGCCGGTGACGAGGACCCGGCGGGGGGAGGTGGACACGCGGCGCGAGCTGGACGGCATACGCCCCAATCTAGGACGAGCGGATCGTGAGCGTGACCTTGCCCCGGGCCCGGCGCTCGTCGATCTCGGTGAGCGCACCGGCCACGTCGTCCAGCACGTGGCGTGAGCCGATCGGGGGGTCGAGCAGCCCCCGCTCGAGGAGCGGCAGGAGCGCCTCCCACTGGGACCTCAGGTAGTCGGGCCGGTGCTGCCAGAACGCGCCCCACCCGACTCCGACGACGCTGAGGTTGCCGAGCAGCAGGCGGTTGACCTTGACCTCGGGGATCTGGCCGGCCGTGAAGCCGACGACGAGCAGCCGGCCCTCCGGCGCGAGGCTGCGCAGGCTGTCGGTGAAGCGGTCGCCCCCGACGGGGTCGACGACCACGTCGACGCCAGCGCCGTCGGTGAGATCCTTTGCTGCGGCGAGGAATCCGTCGGCCAGGACGACGTGGTGGGCGCCAGCCGCACGCGCCGTCTCGATCTTCTCGGCCGTCGACACGACGGCGATGACGCGGGCGTCCATGGCCCGCGCGAGCTGGATCGCCGCGGTGCCGATGCCGCCGGCGGCGCCGTGCACGAGCACGACCTCGCCCCGCTCGAGCCGGGCCCGGCGCTCGAGGGCGAACTGGACCGTGAGGTAGTTCATCGGCAGCGCCGCGCCGGCCGCGAACGTCACGGTGTCGGGCAGCGGGAAGACCATCGCCTCAGGGACGCTCACCGTCTCCGCAAAGGCGCCGAGCACGGGGAAGGCGGCCACCCGATCGCCCGGTTGGAAGGCGCTGTCGGGAGCGGCCTCTCGCACCACTCCAGCACACTCCGAGCCCGGCACGAACGGCAGCTCGGGCCGCATCTGGTAGAGGCCCTTCGTCATGAGCACGTCGGGGAAGTTGACCCCTGCCTCGTGCACATCGACGAGGACGTGGCCCGGCGCCGGGGCCGGCTCGGCGACCTCGGCCTCGACGACGACCGAGCTCGGCCCGTCGAGGGTGGTGACTCGGGCTGCGCGCATGGTGCTCCTTCAGGCGGTGAGGGTCGCGGACTGCCGGACCCGGACGGTGAAGCGGGCTCGCTGGAGGTCGGCGTCACGCGAGCTGCGTCCGACGAGCAGCTCGAACTCGCCGGGCTCGACCACACGCCGGCCCGCGGCGTCGACGAGGGTGCACGTCGACACGGGCACCTCCACGCTCGCGGTGACGGTCTCGCCCGGCGGCACCGTCACCCGACGAAACGCCTTGAGCTCCTTGGCAGCCCACGTGACGCTGGTGACCAGGTCACTCACATACGCCTGCACGAGCTCGTATGCCGTCCGGTGGCCCGTGTTCGTCAGCGTGACCCGAGCGGTGACGACGTCGTCGAGCGTCAGGTCGCTCCCGTCCAGCCTCAGGTCCGACCACTCGACGGTGGTGTAGGTCAGGCCTTCGCCGAAGACGAACTCGGGGTCCTGGGTGAGGTCGGCGTAGCGATGGCCGTGCTGGCCGCGCACCTGGTTGTAGTAGGTCGGCTGCTGGCCCACGTGCCGGGGGACCGACACGGGCAGCCGGCCGAAGGGTTCGATGCGACCGAGCACGAGCTCGGCGACGGCCCGACCTCCCCGCATCCCGGGGCTGAAGGCCTCGACGACGGCGGCGGCCCGCAGGGCGCTGGCCGGCAGCACGCACGGCTTGGAGTGGAGCAGCACGACCACGACGGGGGTGGCGGTGTCGACGAGGGCGTCGAGCAGCGCGATCTGTCCGCCCTGCAGCTCGAGCGTGGCGGTCGAGCAGCCCTCTCCCGTCAGGGCGATCGTGTCGCCGAGCACGACGACGGCGAGGTCGGCCCGTTGCGCTGTCGCGACAGCCTCGGCGAGCTGCTCGGGATCCACCGCGGCTGCCTGCGACACCGGGGGCCGGGGCTGCCCGTCCGGGAACAGCGGGCCCTCGGGGTCTGGCACGAGCACCTCGACCTCGGCGCCGCGGGCATGCGTGACGGTCCAGCCCGCGGGAGCGACGGCCCGGAAGCCGTCGAGCACCGTCTCGACCGTCTCGCGGGGGTGGCCGTCGGGCATCCAGTCGACCTGCCCCGAGGCGCCGGCCCAGTCGCCGAGGTTGGCCTGCGGGTCGTCCGCGTTGGGGCCGATCACCGCGATGGTGACCGCCGAGCCCGCCTGGCCTGCATCATCATTCGAGAGGTCGGAGCCGCGGGGGCCAGCGGCACCGAGAGGTCCGGCGCCGAAGGGCAGCGTGCCGTCATTGGTCAGCAGCACGAGGGAGCGGCGAGCCAGCTCGAGGTTGAGGTCGGCATGCGCGCTGCACCCGATGATGGCCGCCTGCCGATCCGGGTCCGGCGGTCGCGGATCCTCGAAGAGCCCGAGCTCGAACTTGAGGCGCAACACCCGACGAGCCGCCGCATCGATGGCCGACTCGTCGAGCAGACCTCGCGCGACTGCCTCCTGCGCGGCCTCGAAGAAGGCCGGTGTCGTCATGACGAGGTCGTTGCCGGCGAGCACGGCGACCGTCGCCGCCTCGACGTCGTCGGCGCAGACCTTCTGCTCCCACACCATGCGCCCGACGTTGTCCCAGTCGGTGACGAGGGTGCCGGTGAAGCCCCACTCGCCCTTGAGCACGTCGTCGAGCAGCCACTGGTTCGCCGTCACCGGCACGCCGTCGATCGACTGGTAGCCGAGCATGAACGTGCGGCAGCCCTCACGCACCGCCCGCTCGAAGGGCGGCAGGAACCACGAGGTCAGCTTGCGCCGACTGAGGTCGGCCTCGCTGGCGTCACGACCGCCCTGCGTCTCGGAGTAGCCGGCGAAGTGCTTGGCGCAGGCGAGGATGGCCGTGGGGTCGGTCAGCCCGTCGCCCTGGTAGCCGCGGATCATGGCCGCGCCGAGCTCGCCGATCAGGTGGGGGTCCTCACCGAAGGTCTCACCGACCCGGCCCCAGCGCAGGTCGCGGGTGATGCAGAGCACCGGCGAGAAGGTCCAGTGGATGCCGGTCGCCGACACCTCGACAGCGGTCACGCGCGCGGCCTGCTCGACGAGGTCGGCGTCCCACGAGCACGCCATGCCCAGCTGGGTCGGGAAGATCGTCGCCCCTGGCCAGAAGGAGTGTCCGTGGATGCAGTCGTCAGCGGTGAGCAGCGGGATGCCGAGACGGGTCCGCTCGGCGAGGGCGACAGCCGCGACGAGACTCTCGGGCGACGCGTGCAGGATCGAGCCTGCGAGGCTGGTCTGCACGATCTCCCCGAGGTCGCCCCGCGCGTCGAGCTGCACCATCTGCCCGACCTTCTCGGGCAACGTCATGCGCCCGAGCAGGTCGTCGAGCCGGGCCTCCACGGGCACCGCCGGGTCGCGGTAGGGCGGGCGGGTCGTGTCGTCGTCGTCCACGGCTCGACGCTAGCCCACCTAGGCTGAGTCGGTGACCGAGCCCACCGGCAAACAGACCGGCCAGCAGACCGGTCGTCGGCCGAGCGAGCGTGCCGTGCGAGCAGTCCAGCCGCTCACCCGGCTCCCCGACGGCACGGTCAAGCAGGTCAACCCCGTCACCGGCACCAAGGTCTGGACGCTCCCGGGCCGTGGCGCGCGCCCCCTCGGGCTGACGCGGCCCGCTCCGCTCCCCCTGGACCCTGCCGAGCACGACCGGCACTGCGCCTTCTGTGCCGGGAGACTCCTCGAGACCACCCCCGAGATCGCGCGCCTCGTCAGAGACGCCGAGGGTTGGCGTGAGATCCGGGGGCTCACGGCGGAGCAGCTGGGTGACACGGTCGCGCAGTTCCGTCTCTTCCCCAACCTCTTCGAGATCCTCACCTACGACTACTGGCACCTCACCCACGGCTTCGAGCCCACGCCGGAGTCCCAGGACCACCGGACGGCATACCTCTCGACGCCCGGCGGGCGTGCTCACCTCATTGCCCTCGCCCGCGTGCGGATGCGAGCGCGCGACAGCCGGGGCGGCGATGCGGAGCCCTTCGACACGCGCGACCTCGAGCGGGAGTCGGTGGCACTCTTCGCGGGCAACCATCAGGTGCTGGTGGCTCGTCGACACTTCACCGACGGTGCCCTCGATGACTGGCAGAACGCCGGGTCCGGCACCCTGACTCCCGAGGAGCACTGGCACTACTCGCGATTCACGATACAAGCCATGCGTGACCTCTATCGAGGCAACCCGCACGCCCGCTACGTCTCCGCCTTCCAGAACTGGTTGCGGCCCGCGGGCGCGTCCTTCGACCACCTGCACAAGCAGCTCGTCGCCATCGACGAGCCCGGGGTCGACCTCGAGCGCGAGTCGGAGCTGGTGCGCGCCGAGCCCGACCTCTTCGCGCGCTGGGGCCGCCAGTTCGCCGACGAGCAGGGTCTCGTGGTCGCGCGCACGCCGACGGCCGTGGCCTTTGCCGGGGTCGGCCACCGGTACCCCTCTCTCGTCGTGCACACGACGAACACCGAGCGGCGCCCGTGGGAGCTGTCCGACGAGGAGGTGCGCGACTTCTCCGACATCGTCCACGCCTGCCACGCCGCGATCGGCGTCGACGTGCCGACCAACGAGGAGTGGCACCACGGGCCGCCGCTGCTCGACCTGCCGATCCCCCTCCGTGCCGTCATCAAGCTGCGCGTGTCCACTCCCGCAGGCTTCGAGGGCGGCACGAAGATCTACGTCAACACCATCGACCCGTGGGCCGTGCGCGAGCGCACCGTGACCCGGCTGCGCGATCTCGCCGACAGCGGCCTCGTCTCCCCCGAGCTCGACATCGGCTGAGCGCCGCGCCCGCCCACCTCAGGGTGGATTCCACCATGCTGCTGCATCGCTCGTGCCACTCTGGAGGCAGTGAGGAAGGGCAGCCGGTGAGCGCAGGGACGTACCTTGACTTCGACGTCGCCCTCACGCGCCGCGGTGACGACCTCGACGTGCGCGTGCTGGGCTCGCCTGCGGGGGAAACCGGTGCCGTGGCGTCGCGTTGGCCCGCGATCGCAAGCGACTGGTCGCCGGGCCACCGGACTCGGCGAGGCCGCAAGCTGACCCCGGTGGCCGCAGCACCGGCCGACGCGGACGTGGACGCGGATGGTGGCGCGGAGGGCGAAGCGGCACCTGACGACCCCGCGGTGGGCGCCGCGTTGTTCGCGGCCCTGATGCCCGACGCGGTGCTGGTGCGCTTCCGGGCCAGCGTCACGCACGCGACGGCGTCCGGTGCCGGCCTCCGACTCATGCTGCGGTTCGAGGGGGGCGCCGACGTCCTGCCGTGGGAACTGCTTTATGACCCCGAGACCCACCGCTTCCTCGCCCTCGATGCTCGCACCCCGGTCGTGCGGGCCACCGAGACGGCGGTGCGCGAACCGGCGGCCGGCACCGACGAGCGCGTTCGCGTGCTGGTCGCCATCTCCTCGCCGGTCGGCACGGCTGCACTCGACGTGGAGCGGGAGCGGGAGTTGATCGCAGCCCGCCTGGGACCGCTTACCCCCGGCGCCGCGGTGACCGTCGACGTCCTCAAGGACGCCTCGCTCGACGGCATTCGCACCGCTCTGGCGGCCGCCGAGACGCACGTCTTCCACTACATCGGCCACGGCACGCTCACGCCGGACGGCAGGACCGCCCTCGCCCTGTTCGACGCTCAGGGAGGCCTGATCCTTCGGACGGTCGACGCCCTCGCCCACGTGCTCGCCACTGCACCCACGCTGCGCCTCGTCGTGCTGAACTCGTGCCACGGGTCGCCTGCCGATCCTGGGGACCCGTTCGCCGGCGCCGGCACGACGCTGGTGCGCGCCGGCATCCCGGCCGTCGTCGCGATGCGCACCGCGATCACCGATGACGCCGCGATCACCTTCGCGGGCGCGCTGTACGAAGGCTTGGCCGCAGCCGCGCCCGTCGAGGACGCCGTGACCCGGGCGCGCTCCACGATGGCCGCGGCTGACTCGGCGGTGGCGACCGAGTGGCCTGTCGTCGCGCTGCACCTGTCGTCGTCGGTGGCCCCGGGTCTGCGGGTGGGCCCGCTGCCACGTCTCGACGAGGACGTCGAGTTCACGGTCGCCCGGCCGCCGCATCTGCGGGCCGAGCGTTGGGAGACGATGCTCGTCCTGGCCCACCACGGCGCGCCGTTCGTGGCGGCCGACGGTCGGACGGTCGACCAGCCGGCCGACGTGCGGCAGCGGGTCGCAGGCTTCTTCGGGTCCGACCCGGTGACGACCACGTCCGACGCCTCCAGCCTGGCTTTGCCACGGGGTGCCGAGCTCGCCGTCGTCCCGGACCTGCCCGCCCACCTCGACTGCGACCCGCCCTCCGCACCCCTGCGGTGGTCCGGCGAAGTCGCCGAGGTGCGGTTCCTCCTGCGCGCCCGGTCGGCCGACGTCGGCTCGACCGTCGAAGGTTGGCTGCGAGTGTTCTGCGGACCCGTCGTCATCGCCGAGACCCGCGCTCGTCCTCGACGTCGTCGGCGAGGCTCCATCCGGGGCAAGCGCAGCGGCGGCAGCTCCGGCCGCCGCGCTCGTCGGCCCCGTTGGGCCGCCGGTCACGTCGGCACCAGCCCTGCCCCCAGCCCTCCCAGCCCAGACGCAGTCAGTGTCGCGCTACCGGCGGATCTTCCCGTGCTTCTCCTCGCGGGACACGGACGTCGTCGACGGCGTGGCTGCGGTCGCCGAGGCGCTCGGCGACGACTACCTCGACCAGGTCCTGGCGGCTGGGCGAAGCGACGCGCCGAGCGGCTGGCTGGTGCCGCTGATCGCCGAGGCCGACATCTTCCAGCTCTTCTGGTCGAGCCACTCGATGCTCTCCTCGGCCTGCCGGCAACAGTGGGAGCAAGCCCTGGCGACAGGCCGAGAAGGGTTCGTGCTCCCGTTGTACTGGGAGCAGCCCTTCCCGCGCGCCGCGGGCCTGCCGCCACCGGCGCTGGAGTCGCTGCGATTCGTGCGGCTGCCGGGCACGCTGGCGCCCGCGCCGCCCGTCGCACCGTCGCCCACCACGCCCACCACGCCCATCACGCCCTGGGACGAGCCGGGTCAGCCGGGGGTCGCGCCGCTCGTTCCTCCTCCCGCGGACATGCCGTCCGCGCCGGGCACCGTGGACTCGCCCCCGTTGCCGACCCACACGGCGCCGGCCCCCTCCGTCGCAGCACCGCCGGCGCCCGATGCCAGTGCACCCGTGCCCGTCAGAGGGCGTGGACCGTTATCGAGCCGCTTGGGCGCTGCTGGCCTCGCCGCCGCACTCCTCGCGGTCGGCTTCATCGCCGTCGGCTGGAGCCCTGGAGCCGTCCCCGGCTCACAGGGCTCGATCCTCGACCTCATCGGCCTCGCCCTCATCGGCGTGGCGCTCGCCCTGGGTGGACTTGCCGTCACCGCATGGTTCAGGCACCGCTGATCGCAGTTCCAGGCTGTCCGTGCGCACCGGCAGGAGCCGGACCGATATCGCGTTGCCTGCTCGATCCGGGTGCGCCTGGCGTTGCCGTCCTGTCGGCCGGTCCGCCGTCCTCCCCTGACAGCGCGACAGGCACGCTCAGCGCGCGAAGGCCATGGCCTCGGTGACGTCACCACGCAGCATGTCGCGGCGGTCGAGCAGGTAGTTCTGGCGCATCAGCCAGGGCGCGGTGTCGCCCTGCTGCGGCAGCTCGTCACCCGCCCGGCGCACGTAGCCGGACGCCAGCGGCAGCAGGGGGCGCCCGACCGTGCCCCCGGGCGCCTGCGGCACGGCGATGCGCCACGCGTTCTGCTCCATGTGCGTGAGCAGTCGGCAGAGATAGCGGCTCGCGAGGTCGGCGCGCAGCGTCCATGAGGCGTTGACGTAGCCGACGCAGATCGCGAGGTTGGGCACGCCGACGAACATCATGCCCCGATAGACGGTGAGGTCCCGGGTCGGCCGCCGCTCCCCGTCCACGACGATCTCGATGCCGCCGGCGACCTGGATGCGCAGGCCGGTTGCCGTGACGATGACATCGGCACCGAGCTCGCGTCCCGATGCCAGCCGTATGCCGTGTGGCGTGAAGGTCACGATCGTGTCGGTCACGACGTGGGCGCGGCCCGATCTCAGCGCCAGGAAGAGGTCGCCGTCGGGCACGAGACAGAGGCGCTGGTCCCACGGGTCGTAGGTCGGGGTGAAGTGGTCGGCGACCATCGTGGCCGACCCCAGCGACCGGGTCGCACCCCTCGACAGCAGCGCTCGGGCCGCGGTCGGTCGACGCCGGGTCAACTCGTAGAAGGCCATCGACGTGAGGACGTTCTTGTAGCGCACCACCGCTGCACCGGCACCGATCGGAAGCGCCCGCTGCAGGACGTCGCGCACTCGGTCGCGTCGTGGCAGCGACGTGATCCAGGTCGGGGTCCGCTGCAGCATGGTCACCTCGGCACCGCGCTCGGCGAGCGCCGGCACGAGCGTGACGGCCGTGGCCCCCGAGCCGATGACGACGACCTTCCGGCCCGAGACGTCGAGGTCGTCGGGCCAGAGCTGCGGGTGCACGACCCGCCCCTCGAAGGCAGCACGCCCCGGGAAGTCCGGCTCGTGGCCACGCTCGTAGTCGTAGTAGCCGCTGCAGAGGTAGAGGAACGAGCACGTCAGCTCGAGCCGCTCCGCACCGTGCTCGACGGCCACGGTCCAGCACGCATCGGGCGTCGACCACGAGGCGCCGACCACCCTGTGCCCGAAGCGGATCCGCTTGTCGATGCCATACTTGCGCGCCGTCGCATGCAGGTAATCGAGGATCTTCGAGCCGTCGGCAATGGCGTCAGGGTCCGTCCACGGCTCGAACGGGAAGCCGAGCGTCATCATGTCGGAGTCGGAGCGCACCCCGGGGTAGCGGAAGAGGTCCCACGTGCCGCCGAGGGAGTCACGCGACTCGAGGATCGCGAAGGTCCGGTTCGGTGTCGTCGTCTGGAGCCGGTAGCCGGCGCCTATGCCCGAGAGTCCCGCGCCGACGACGAGGACGTCGAGATGTTCGCTCACCGGGTCATTGTGACCCACGGCTCGCCGCCGAGTCCGCGTCCCCCGGCCACGGTGACCCTCGACGCGCCCGTGGCTACCGATCGGTAACCAGCGGCTACCCTCGGACCCGTGACGACGGCATACCCCCATCTCCTCCAGCCGCTGGACCTCGGCTTCACGACGCTGCGCAACCGCGTCGTCATGGGCTCGATGCACACGGGCCTCGAGGACCGAGCCCGCGACTTCGACCGCCTCGCGACCTACTACGCCGCGCGAGCGCGCGGCGGGGTGGGCCTCATCGTCACGGGCGGCTTCGCACCCAACCTCGTCGGGTCGCTCTATCCCGGCGGCTCGGTGCTCGTCAGCGAGCGGCAGGCCCGACGCCACCGCGTCATCACGAGTGCCGTGCACCGGGAGGGCGGCAAGATCGCCCTGCAGATCCTGCACGCCGGCCGTTACGCCTATCACCCGCTTGCGGTGTCGGCCTCGGCGGAGAGGTCGCCCATCTCGCGCTTCACGCCGCGCGCCCTGACCGGCCGGGCCGTGCGCGCCACGATCGCGGACTACGCCCGGTGCGCGCGCCTCGCCCGCGCCGCGGGCTACGACGGCGTCGAGATCATGGGCTCCGAGGGCTACCTGCTCAACCAGTTCCTCGCGCCCCGCACCAACCACCGCGACGACGAGTGGGGCGGCTCGCCCGAACGCCGGCGCCGACTGCCCGTCGGAGGTGGTGCGCGCCGTGCGCGAGGCGGTCGGCACCGACTTCATCGTCGTCTATCGCCTCTCGATGCTCGACCTGGTGCCCGACGGGCAGTCGTGGGACGAGATCGTGGCACTCGCCGGCGCGGTCGAGGCGGCCGGGGCGACGATCATCAGCACCGGCATCGGCTGGCACGAGGCGCGCGTCCCCACGATCGTGACCTCGGTGCCACGCGGCGCGTTCACGCGCGTGACCGCACGGCTGCGGCCAGAGGTCTCGGTCCCCGTCGTGACCTCGAACCGGATCACGATGCCCGACCTCGCCGAGGAGGTGTTGGCCGACGGGAGCGCCGACCTCGTGTCAATGGCCAGACCGCTGCTCGCCGACCCCGACTGGGTCAACAAGGCGACCCAGGGACGCGCCGACGAGATCAACACGTGCATCGCCTGCAACCAGGCCTGCCTCGACCACACCTTCTCCAAGAAGACCGCCACCTGCCTCGTCAACCCGCGCGCGGGCCACGAGACGCTGCTCGTGCTCGCGCCCAGCCGCCGCACCAAGCACGTCGCGGTCGTGGGCGCGGGCCCAGCCGGCCTCGCGGCCGCTGTCGCGCTCACCGAGCGGGGCCACCGGGTCGAGCTCTTCGAGGCGGGCGACGACCTCGGCGGCCAGTTCGCGATCGCCCAGCGCATCCCTGGCAAGGAGGACTTCGCCGAGACGATCCGCTACTACCGCAGACGTCTCGACCTCGCCGGCGTCACGGTTCACCTGGGCAGGCGCGCGGAGGTCGACGACCTCACGGCCTTCGACGAGGTCGTCGTCGCCACCGGCGTCGAGCCACGCATCCCCGACGTGCCCGGCATCGACCACCCGTCCGTCGTGACGTATGCCGCCGCCGTCCGGGACGGCGCCCCCGTCGGTCAGCGTGTGGCCGTGATGGGGGCGGGCGGCATCGGGGTCGACGTGTCCGAGTGGCTCACCCACGTCGAGTCGCCCCTCTCCGTGGAGCAGTGGATGGCGCAGTGGGGCGTCGGCGCACCCGACGCGTCGCGAGGCGGGCTGGTCGCACCGCAGCCCGCGGCATCACCGCGCGAGGTGCACCTGCTCCAGCGCAAGGCCACGCCCATCGGCAAGGGCCTGGGCAAGACGACCGGTTGGGTGCACCGGGCGTCGTTGAAGGCCAAGGGCGTTCATCATCACGTCGGCGTCAACTACGAGCGCATCGACGACGCCGGGCTGCACATCACGCACGGCCCCGACCGCACCGACCCGCAGGTCCTCGAGGTCGACACTGTCGTCGTGTGCACCGGCCAGGAGCCCGTCAACGCCCTCGGCCCGGCACTCAGCGCGCGCGGCGTGCGCGTGCATGTCATCGGCGGCGCCGAGCTCGCCGCAGAGCTCGACGCGAAGCGCGCCATCCGCCAGGCCACCGAGCTCGCCACGACCATCTAGCTCCGCCCCCCCGCAACAACCGAGAGGATGGCAAGGGCGGGGGTCAGCACCCTCACTCAGTGCTCGTCGAGAAGCGCACGCACCCGGGGCGCGACCTCCTCGGCGTAGAGGCGGATGCACTCCATCCGCTGGTGGTGCGGCAGGGTGCCGAAGGAGTACTTCAGCTGGAAGCGCGAGAGTCCGAGCACCCTTGTCGTGTCAGCGATCTTGGCCGCGACCGTCTCGGGAGAGCCGCAGTAGACGGCCCCGTCGGGACCGAGCTGGAGGGCTGCCTGCTCCTTGGTCATGGGCGCCCAGCGCCGCTCGCGGCCGAGCTTGTTCATGTAGGGCAGGAAATGCGGCATGAACTCCTCACGCGCCTGCTCGTCGGTGGCAGCGACATAGCCGGGCGAGTGCACACCGAGCGGCAGCTCGGCCTTGCCCATCTCGGACAGGGCCCGGCGGTAGAGGTCGGCGAGCGGCACGAACTGCCGGGCAGACCCACCGATGATGGCGATGACGACAGGGAACCCGTAGTGCGCGGCCCGGACGACCGACTGCGGCGTGCCGCCGACGCCGACCCAGACGGGCAGGTGGCCCGACTCCGTCGCGGGCATGACTCTCTCGACCTGCACGGGAGGCCGGATCGAGCCCTGCCAGCTCACCGGCTGCTCGGCGACGACGGCAGCGAGAAGGTCGAGCTTCTCCTCGAACAGCGTCTCGTAGTCGGAGAGGTCGAGACCGAAGAGCGGGAAGGACTCGATGAACGAGCCTCTGCCGACAGTGATCTCGGCTCGGCCGTGGCTCAGCGCGTCGACCGTCGAGAAGCGCTGGAAGACGCGGATCGGGTCGTCGCTGCTCAGCACCGTGACCGACGTGCCGAGACGGATGCGCTCCGTGCGGGTCGCTAGCCCGGCCAGCAGCACGTCGGGAGCGCTGACGGCGTAGTCGTCGCGGTGGTGCTCGCCGATGCCGAAGAAGTCGAGGCCGAGGCGGTCGGCGAGCTCACCCTCGGCGAGCACCTCGCGGATCACGGTGGCCGGGTGCAGGGGCGCGCCGTCGGCGCCCTGCGCGATGTCGCCGAAGGTGTCAAGGCCGAGTTCGAGGCTCATGGCTCCATCGTAGGTTTGCGACCGACGGGCCACGCGCGCCGTGCCGGGGGTCCCACCGCCGCACGGTCGAGATGCTGCCGGACAGGGACCCGGCGCGGCCGAGCACCGGATTCAGTCCGATCGGGGGTCGAGCTTTGCGAGGACCCTTGCCAGCTCGGCCCGCTCACGTGCACTGAGCCCACCGAAGAACTGCGCGGCACCCTCCCGGCGGGACGTGTCGACCTCGCCGAGCGCGACGAGGCCGGGCTCGGTGAGGCGGACGGTCATGGCTCGGCGGTCGTCGGGGTCAGGGGCCCGCTCGACGAGCCCGCGTGCCTCCAGCCGGTCGACGACGTCCGTCGCCGACCTGGGGGCGATGCGCAGGTGGTCTGCCACGACGCCGAGCCGGGTCGGTCCGTGATGGCCGATGACGCGCAGCGCCCGCGCGTCGTGCGGGGAGAGGTCGGGCCCGAGGCCGCTCGACCAGGTGCGCCGCAACGCGCGTGCCGCGCCCAGGAGCAGTTCGTCGAGGGGCGCTTCGTCCGCGGACGGCTGGTCCACGGACGGATCGGCGGGTGGGCGCATGGCAGCAGCATACGATGTAGTTTGCCTTGCTGCCTCATAGTGAGGTAACCTCAGCAATATGAATCGGAGACGAGATATGGAGTGATTCCTTGAACGACACCACCACCCCCCGACAGCGCGGCGGACGCGGCGCCGAGAAGATCGACCCCGCCGACCGCGAGCAGCTCGCCGAGTCCCCCGTGCCGATGCGCCGGGTCCTCGCCCTCTTCGGCCCCCACCGGCGGTCCGTCGCCGTCGTCACGGCGATCATCGTGGCCATCTCGGTCATCTCGATGGCCTCCCCCTTCCTCCTTCGCGCCGTGATCGACGACGCCCTGCCCCACCAGAACGTGAGCCTGCTCCTCTGGGCCGTGGGCGGCATGCTCGCCGTCACCGTGGTCACACAGCTGCTCGGCGTCGTGCAGACCTGGCTCACCACCGCGGTCGGCGAGCGCGTCATGCACGGACTGCGCACCGACGTGTTCCGACACCTGCAGCGGCAGTCGATCGCCTTCTTCACCCGCACCCGCAGCGGAGAGGTGCAGTCGCGCCTCACCCACGACATCAGCGGCATGCAGGCCGTCATCACCTCGACGGCCACCTCGATCGCGAGCAACGTGACGACGGCCGTCGCCACAGCCGTCGCCATGATCGCCCTCAGCCCGCGACTGTCGCTGCTCTCCCTGCTCGTCATCCCGCCGGCGGTGTGGATGACCAGGCGCGTCGCCCTCATCCGTCGCGACATCACCGCGCGCCGCCAGCGCCGGCTCGCTGACCTGCACAGCCAGGTGGAGGAGACCCTCACCGTCAGTGGCATGACGCTCGTCAAGACCCTCGGCGCCGCCGAGACGACCCAGCGCCGCTTCACCGCCACCTCGACCGACCTCATCGACCTCGAGATGCGCTCCCAGCTCGCCGGCCGCTGGCGGATGGCCACCATGCAGATCATCTTCGCCGCCATCCCGGCCCTCATCTATCTCGCCGCAGGCTTCCCCGCGACGTCGGGCGGCATGACCATCGGCACGCTCATCGCCTTCACGACGCTCCAGGCCGGCATCTTCCGACCGCTCATGGGACTGCTCAACGTCGGTGCGCAGTGGATCAGCTCGATGGCGCTCTTCAGCCGCATCTTCGGTTACCTCGACCTGCCCGTCGACATCGCTCCCCCGGCGCAGCCGGTGCCGGTGCGCCACGACCGCCTCCGCGGCGAGGTGCGCTTCGAGCGGGTTCGCTTCAGCCACGAGGTCGTCAGCGCCGGCTCGCGCGACACGTCCCCAGACCCCACCCGGTATGCCGTCGACGACGTCACGCTGACCGTGCCCGCGGGCACGACGCTGGCTCTCGTCGGCGAGACCGGGTCCGGCAAGTCGACCCTCGCAGGACTCGTCGCCCGCCTGCACGACCCGACCTCCGGCCGGGTCACGATCGACGGGATCGACCTGCGCCAACTCGATCCGACCGACCTCGCCCGCATCGTCGGCGTCGTCAGCCAGGACACCCACCTCGTGCACGCCTCGATCCGCGACAACCTGCTGCTCGCGGCTCCCGACGCCAGCGACGCCGAGCTGTGGCACGCCCTCGAGGCGGCGCAGGTGTCGGCGCTCGTCGCGACCCTGCCCGACCAGCTCGACACCGTCGTCGGCGCCCGCGGCCACCGCTTCTCCGGCGGCGAGCGACAGCGCCTGGCGATCGCCCGCACGCTGCTGCGCAACCCGCGGGTGCTCGTGCTCGACGAGGCAACCAGCGCCCTCGACAACGAGACAGAGCGCGAGCTGCAGGCAGCGCTCGACCGGCTCATGGAAGGGCGCACGACGATCTCCATCGCGCACCGGCTGTCGACGGTGCGCCACGCCGAGCAGATCGCGGTCCTCGACCGCGGCCGCGTCGTCGAGATCGGCGACCACGACAGCCTGATGGCGAAGGACGGGCGCTACGCCCGCCTCGCGGCAGCTCGATCGGCCGCCGAGCGCGAGCCGGCCCTCGCCGCCTGAGCCAGGCCCAGACCTCACCCCACGACGACGCGGGCCCACTGGTAGTGGCCGCCGTCCGCGAACCTCGACCAGGTGTCGACGCCGGTGACCTCGCCGACGTCGGACAGCAGGGCCAAGAGCTCGTCATCGGTGCGGCTGCGGAAGTAGCGGCCGTCCGCATCCGTCCATTCGTGGCTCTCGTCGGCGCCCCAGACGCCCACCTCGAGCACTCCTCCGCGGCGGATCACGCGGTGCAGCTCGCCGAGCGCGACCCTCAGCCCGTCACCCGGAAGGTGCATGAGGGTGCTCATCGACCAGCCTGCGTCGAACTCGTCATCGGCATACGGCAGGTCCTGGGCCGAGCCCGCCACGGCCTCGAGACCCATAGCGCGGCACAGGTCGACCGATGCCGATGACAGGTCGATCCCCTTGTAGGCCAAGCCTGCCGCAGCAAGGATCTTCCCGTCGCGGCCCGCACCGGCGCCGACCTCGACCACCGATCGCAGCTCCCTGTCGCCACAGAGGCGCACGAATTCTGCGAGCCTGGCCTCGCGCTCCTCGCCGAGCGGACGCTGGGCGCGCTGCGCCATCTCGTGGTCGTAGTAGTGCTGCAGCCGCTCCTCGATGCCCGTCATGCGCGCACCCTAGGACCTCGCAACCCTCGCTGGTGCCACCCCGCGCCCCCACGGTCCAGCGTGACCTCGCCGGCCGGCATACCGTGGCGGTGGACCAGCCGTGCCGGGCCTGTGGCACCGTGGGGTCGTGGACGCGCGCGACGAGCAGCTCCCCCCGCCGCAGCCGCCCCGGGGGCCGATACGCGAGCCCGCCCACCGGGTGTCGGCGCGCGCCATCGGCATGTGGAGCGTCGAGGCGCTTGTCGGCGTCGCCGTGCTGCTCGCCGGTCAGATCATCTGGTGGCTCATCGACGACCGTCCTTCGCGCACTGCGCACTGGCTCGTCGGCGCCATCTGGCTCGTGCTGTCGATCGCCTACGTCCTGGTCATGCCGCGTTGGCGCTACCGCGTGCACCGGTGGGAGGCCACCCAGCACGCGATCTACACCCAGGCCGGCTGGCTGCGGCAGGAGCGCCGGATCGCCCCGATCAGCCGGGTGCAGACGATCGACCTCGAGCGCGGACCGGTGGCGCAGCTCTTCCGGCTCGCCTCTGTGACCGTGACGACCGCGTCGGCGGCGGGCCCCCTGGGCATCCACGGCCTCGACCTCCCGGTGGCCCAGGAGCTCGTGGAGTCACTGACGGCGGCGGCCATCCGCGAGCGGGGCGACGCGACGTGACGCCGTGGCGTCGGCTCAACGCCCGGATGCTGCTCGTCCACCCGATCGAGACCTTGGTGCGCCTGCTGCCGGCCCTGCTCGTCGTGCTCATCGCGCGCTCTGGCTCCGACAGCGACGAACGCTGGGAGGTGATCGCGTTGCCGTTCATCGTCGCCTTCGGAGTGATGCAGTGGCTGACGACTCGGTATCGGATCGTCGACGGGCAGATCGAGCTGCAGCGGGGCCTGCTCAACAAGCAGACGACGACGGCGCGGCTCGACAAGGTGCGCACCGTCGATCTCACCGCCAAGCTGCACCACCGGGTCCTCGGGCTGGCCAAGGTCGAGATCTCGACCGGCGGGGGCCAGCGAGACCGCCTCGTGCTCGACTCCCTCCTCGTCGACGAGGGCCGACGCCTGCGGGCCGAGCTGCTGCACCGCGCCAACCCGGAGATCACGGGTCTGCCCGCGCCGACCGGTGCGCCCGTCGATGTCGGCGAGCGCAGCCCGGACCTCGACGGGGCGCCGGTCGCCGACGAGGAGGTGCTGCTGCGGCTCGACCCGGCGTGGGTGCGCTACGCACCGCTCACGACCACCGGTCTCGCCACCGCTGCGGCAGCGCTCGGCTTCCTCACCCAGGGCTTCACCCGCTTCGCCGACCAGAGCGAGGACCTCGTCGAACGCGCCCGCGGACTGCGCGAGCTGGCCTGGTGGATCGACGTCGTGCTCGTCCTCGGTCTCGTGTGCGGACTCGCCGTGTCTGCCTACGTGCTGACCTTCTGGGGCTTCCGGCTCACCCGCAACCGCCTCGGCAGCCTGCACACCCGCCGCGGGCTGCTGACGACCCGGGAGACGAGCATCGACCCCGCGCGGGTGCGCGGCATCCAGATCGACGAGCCGCTCGGGCTGCGGCTGGCCGGTGCGCGGCGCCTCAAGGTCGTGACGACGGGGCTGCTGCGCCAGCAAGGTGGGTCGGACTGGCTCTGTCCGCCCGCGCCCGCCTCTGCCGTCACGGCTCTCGCCCTCCAGATCAGTCCCGACGAGCAGGCCGTCTCAGGCCCGCTGCGCCGCCACGGTCCAGCGGCCCGACGCCGGCGCCTCACCCGGGCCATCGTGCCGGCGCTCGCTGTCGTCGCCCTCCTCGTCGTCGGCCGGCTCATCTGGGACTGGACCGCGGCACTGCTCGGCGTCGCGCCCGTGCTCGCTGTCGCCGCGGTCGCCCTCGGCGTCGACCGCTATCGCTCGCTCGGGCATGCCGTCACCGCGGCGCATCTCGTCACGAGGCACGGCTCGCTCGACCGGCAGCGCGTCGTGCTCGACCGCGAGGGCATCATCGGGTGGAAGGTCGAGCAGTCGTTCTTCCAGCGCCGCGCGGGGGTGGCCACCCTTGTCGCGACGACCGCCGCCGGCCGCCAGCACTACGACCTCGTCGACGTTCCGGTCGACCGGGCCTACGCCGTGCTCGCCGAGGTCAGCCCCGACCTCGTTGCCGAGTTCGCCTGAGCGACAGCCCTCTCCGTCAAGGAGCCGGTGCCTCGAGCAGACGCACCATCTCCGCATAGCCCTGGGCGCGTGCATGCTGGAGCGCAGTCACGCCGTCCTTGTCAGCGATGCCGCGATCGGCGCCGGCCGCGAGCAGGATGCGGACGATCTCCTGGTGGTCCCGTCCGCCGTCCCCGAGGATCACGGCCTCGAGCAGGGCGGTCCAGCCGAGGTCGTTGACGTGGTCGACCTCGATGCCCGTGGTCACGACGCGACGCACGTAGTCGACGTGCCCGCGCTCGCTCGCCGGGATGACGGAGATGCCGCCATAGCGGTTGCGGATCGTCAGGTCGGGCCCCGCGGGCAGCAGCGCCTCGAGCATCGCGACACTGCCGGTGACGCCGGTGACGAGCCACGGCGTGTCGTGCCGGTCGTCGAGGGCGTCGGGATCGGCGCCCAGCGCAACGAGCACCTTTGCAGCGTCGACGTGGTCGCCGGTCACGGCGAGGAGCAGCGGCGTGCGTCTGCGGCCATCGCGAGCCTCGAGGTCGGCCCCGGCCCGTAGCGCCCCTGCAACCGCGTCGGCATCACCCCGCGCCGCCGCTGCGAGCAGCGCGGCGTCGGGGTCGGCCGGGGGTCGGGCCGTCGTTGCCTTCACGAGCACTCCTTCGAGTCGGGTGTGGCCGCGTTCGCGGGCCATCTGCAGCGGGGTGAGTCCCTCGTCGCGCGAGCGCCGGGTGAGCTCCACTCCCCCGGCGACGAGGGCACGGAGGGTGTCGACGTAGGCCGGGGTGTCGCGGCCGAGCCAGACGGCCTCGTGCACGGCCTGGTAGCCGATGCGGTTGACGTGGTCACGGTCGATGCCGGCCTGCAGCAGCTCGCCCACGACGAGTGCGTGACCGCGCTCCGCAGCGCGAATGAGGCCGGTGCCGTTCCAGCTGTCCTTGTCGTCGACGGCTGCGCCCTTGGCCAGGGTCATCCGCAGCAGCTCGAGGTGGCCCTCGCTCGTCGAGATGAGGTATGCCGACTGCACCGTGTCGTCCTTGGCGTTGACGTCCGCGCCCTGCCGCACGAGCGCGGTGGCCCTGGCGACGTCGTCGGCCCAGGCCGCGTCGCGCAGCTGCTCGTCGAGGCGGGCCTGCTCTGCCGCTGACGGCCTCGTCGTCACCCCCTCGAGTGGCCTCGTTGTCACACCGGCACCGCTCTTTCCTGTTGCTGCGGTGACGGGACCACTCGAGGTGGACGTTGCCTGCTCGAGTGGCCGCGTCGTCACACCGGCACCGCTCTTTCCTGTTGCTGCTGAAACGACGGGACCACTCGAGCAGGCGGTGAGGGCCACGGCGGCCGACATGGCGACCGCGGCAAACAGCACGTGGCGTCGTCGCACGAGTCTCATGGTGCCACCCGTCCGGTGAAGACCGCCGAGACGACCGCCCGCCTGCGGCCCCTGCAACACCCGGCGCTGATGCTCGTCCTGACCACGTACGACATCAAGGCCGCTGACGGCACGATGCAGGTGCGTCGGGCCGCAGGTGCGTCGGGCTGGACGTGCGTCGGGCGCGAGGCTCGTCAGGCCGGAGGGGTCGCGGGCGGTGGTACGGCGGACTCTCGCACCACGAGCTCCGTGGCGAGCTCGACGTGGTGCGAGTCGATCGACTCTCCCTCGATGAGTCGCAGCGCTGTGCGCACGGCGACCCGCCCCATCTCGGCGAGCGGCTGGCGCACCGTCGTGAGCGGCGGCGACGACATGCGCGCGAGCTGCGTGTCGTCGAAGCCGACGATGCTGAGGTCCTCCGGGATGCCCAGCCCCCGGGCGCGGGCGGCCTCCATGACGCCGACCGCGATCTCGTCGGACGCGGCGAAGATGGCGGTCGGGGGCACTGGCAGGTCGAGCAGGGCAGCGCCGCCGAGAACGCCGTCGGCATACATGAAGTGCGAGGACCGCACGTAGTCGGCGGGCACGTCGACGTCGGCCCGCTCGAGCGCGGCGCGGTAGCCGCTCATGCGCGCCTGGTTGCACGCAGCGCGGGGGTGTCCGCCGAGGAAGGCGATGCGGCGGTGCCCGAGGTCGAGCAGATGCTGGGCGGCCGAGAGGCCCCCGGCGAAGTTGGTCGACCCAACACTCGTGACGTCGCCGTTGGGCAGCTCGAGCGGGTCGATGACGACGAGGTGCACCCCGGCCCGCCCGAGCGCCGCCAGCTGCTCGGCGGACATGATGCTCGTGACGGCGATCAGCGCATGCACGCCTGTGTCGGCCAGGTCGCGGGCCCAGTCGTCGGGAGTGCCTTCGACCGGCGGCGCGCCGGTGGCCCGCCGCGTCACTTGCACGTGCGTGCCGGTGAGCGCCGCGGCGTCGACGACGCCTTGGATGATCTCGGCGGAGTAGGCGTGCAGATCTCCCTCGAAGGCGAGCTCGATGGACGGCGTGGCGGCCCGGCGGGCGACGGCGCGCGGTCGGTAGCCGATGCGGTCGAGCAGGTCCTGCACGCGCTCGCGGGTCTCGGGAGACACGTCGGTGCGCCCGTTGACGACCTTCGACACGGTCGCGACCGACACCCCGGCCGACGAGGCGACCTCGGCCAGGGTCGTCCGCGGTCGGGTGGGCGTTCGGGTGCGCGTGCTCGAACCGGACATGGCCGACCTACCCATCGCTGTGCTCGGCCGGACCGACGAGCACGGGCGTGTCGAGGACGCGGTCGGAGCCGACGACGCGGGTCTCACCGGTCAGCCGCAGCACGGCGCGGCCGGGCAGGTCACCCGCCGAGCTGCCCACCATGACGTGGAGGTCGCCCGGCTCGACGATGCGTCGCAGGTCACGGCTGGTGTATGCCGTCCGGTCGGCGTGGAGGGTGAAGCTCACACGGCGAGACTCCAGGGGGCCGAGCGAGACCCTCGCGAACCCGGCCAGCTGGAGGACGGGGCGCGTCACCTGCGCCACGACGTCGCGCAGGTAGAGCTGCACGACCTCGTCACCGGCCCGGTCACCGGTGTTGGTGACGCGCGCCGAGATCGTCACCTCGCCGTCGGTGGGCATCTGCTCGTCGCTCAGCTCCAGACCGTCGATCACGAACCGCGTGTAGGACGAGCCGAACCCGAAGGGAAAGAGGGGCGTGACGTCGAGCGTCGTGATGCCGTCGTTGCCCACACCGAGACGTGGTTGCAGGTAGGTGTTCGGCTGGGACCCGGGGTGGCGCGGGATCTGCACCGGCAGGTGACCTGACGGCTGCACCCGCCCAGAGAGCACCCCGGCGATCGCCGAGCCACCCTCCTCGCCGGGCATGAAGGCCTGCACGAGACCGGCGGCGCGACCCGCGATCTCGCCGAGCGCATACGGCCGCCCGGAGACCACGACGACCACGACGGGGGTGCCGGTCGCGAGGAGCTCGGCGACGAGCTCGCCCTGCACGCCCGGCAGCCGGAGGTCGGCGGCGTCACAGCCCTCGCCTGACGTGCCGTGCCCGAAGAGCCCGGCGAGGTCTCCGACCGCCACGACGCAGACGTCGGCCTGGCGGGCCGCCTCGACGGCCTCGGCGAAGCCGGACCGGTCGTCGCCGCTCGTCGCGCAGCCGCGAGCGTGGAGCAGGCGTGCCTCGGGCAGCTCGGCAGCGAGGGCGTCGGCGATGCTGGGCACCTCGATGCCCAGGCCCCGCGAGGGGTAGCGCGGCAGGACGTGGTTGGGGAAGGCATAGCAGCCCATGAAGGTGCGCGGGTCGTTCGCGGCCGGGCCCACCACCGCGACGGTCGTCGGGGCCTTTCGCCCCTCACCGGTCAGGGGCAGGGCCGTGCCGGCGTCGAGCAGCACGATGCTGCGCTCGGCCATCTCGCGCGCGAGATCGCGGTTGGCCGTCGAGTCGAGCTGCACCGCGTCGGCGCGCACGACCGAGCCCTCCGGGGTCCAGTCGGGGTCGAGCAGGCCGAGCTGGATCTTCTGCAGCAGCACGCGCCGGGCTGCGCGGTCGACGAGCGCCTCGTCGAGCTCACCGTCCGCGACCCGCTGAGCGAGCTGCTGGCTGAAGCCGAGGGTGTCGGGCAGCTCGACGTCGATGCCCGCCTCGAGCGCGAGCACGCCGGCGCCGACCATGTCGGCGGCGACGCCGTGCATCGAGGTGAGGAAGGGCACCGCCCAGTAGTCCGAGACGACCGTGCCCGTGAAGCCCCACGTGTCACGCAGGACCTCGGTGAGCAGCCACGGGTCGGCCCCGGCGGGCACGCCGTCGACGTCGGAGTAGGAGTTCATGACCGAGCCGGCCTCGCCGAGGCGCACCGCCATCTCGAAGGGCGGGAGGATGACGTCGATCAGCTCGCGGCGGCCCATCGGCACCGGGCCGTGGTTGCGCGCCGCGCGCGCCGCGGAGTAGCCCGCGAAGTGCTTGAGGGTGGCGATGACGCCGGCGCTCTGGAGCCCACGCACGTAGGCCGTGCCGAGCATCGACACGAGGTAGGGGTCCTCGCCCATCGTCTCCTCGACCCGCCCCCACCGGTAGTCGCGCACGACGTCGAGCACCGGCGAGAGTCCCTGATGGATGCCGAGCGCGGCCATGTCGCGGCCGATCGAGGCCGCCATCCGCTCGATGAGGTCGGGGTCGAAGGTGGCGCCCCAGGCGATGGCTGCCGGGTAGACGGTCGCACCGAAGGCGGTGAAGCCGGTGAGGCACTCCTCGTGCACGATCGCCGGTATGCCGAGACGCGAGGCGTCGATGACGACCCGCTGCTGCTTCATGACCTCGGCTGCCCCGCCCGCCGGCGTGATCGGCACACTGCCGTAGACGCGGGTCAGGTGGCCCAGACCGTGTGCCGCCGCGTCCTCGAGCGAGATCGTGCCCGAGGCAGCGAAGACGTCCTGCATGGGCGCGACGTTGAGCATCTCGTCGGCGTCGAGCCCGTCGGCGGGCGGCGCGTCTTCGGGAGCGGCGTCGTCGCCGCCGTTGGCGTCGGTGCCGTCGGTGGCGTCGGTGCCGTCGGTGCCGTCGGCGGCCGTCATGTCGTTGAGGGCCCACCGGCTGCCGAGCTGCCCGACCTTCTCGGCGAGCGTCAGTCGCCCGAGCAGGTCGTCGACGCGCTCATGCGCGCTGTGCGAGGGGTCACGCCAGAACGCGGGTCGCTGGTCCGCGTCCAGGGGGCGGTCGGCGCGCTGGGGCTCGGGGCGCTGTGCGGTCTCGGCCATTGGACGGCTCCTTTGCCATGATTGTGTCGAAATGTTTCGAAACGTGAGCGCGAAATGTGAGAGCGCGACCATACCCCACTCTGAGCACGAGATGATGCCCCAAATCGTTAGGACACGGAAGGGCCACATCTCTTGACACTGATTTCTGTCGAAAAGTATCGTCGCACACGCCAAGTGGTTGCGAAAGCCCGCCATCTCTAGTTGTATCGAGGGGTCGGGACCAGGCAATACACGCCACGGCCGCCCGCGGCCACGACACATGCGGAGATCAACGTGGATCCCAGAACAACCTCTCGTCGTACCTTCCTCGGGCTCGCCATGGGCGTCCCCCTGGCCGGTGCCCTCGCCGCGTGCGGCAGCTCCGGACCGAGCAGCAGCACCGCCTCGGGGAGCGCAGGCGCGGCAGGCTCAGGCGCCTCCTACTGGTACCTCACCGGCCAACCCGGTGAGGGCATCCGCAAGGGCGCCGTCGACCGCTTCAACGCCGCCAACGCGGGCACCCAGATCGCCCAGACGGCCTTCCAGAACGACGCCTACAAGACGAAGATCAAGACGGCCCTCGGGGCCGGCCAGGCGCCCACGATCATCTGGGGCTGGGGCGGTGGCGGGCTCAAGTCCTACGTCGACGCGAACCAGGTCGAGGACCTCACCTCGTGGTTCGACGAGAACAAGGACGTCAAGGACAAGCTCTTCCCGTCCTCCTTCGGCGCGGCCACCGTGAACGACAAGATCTACGCGATGCCGTGCGAGACGGTGCAGCCCATCGTGCTCTACTACAACAAGGCGGTCTTCGAGAAGGTGGGTGCGCAGCCCCCCACCTCGTGGGACGACATCATGGCGCTGGTCCCCAAGTTCAACTCCCAGGGCATCGCCCCGTTCTCGCTCGGCGGGCAGTCCCGCTGGACGAACATGATGTGGCTGGAGTTCCTCTTCGACCGGATCGGTGGCCCCGAGGTCTTCCAGGCCGCGTTCGACGGCGAGAAGGACGCCTGGTCCAACCCCGATGCGATCACCGCCCTCACCAAGATGCAGGACTTGGTGAAGGCCAACGGCTTCATCAAGGGCTTCTCGTCGATCACGGCCGACTCCAACGCCGACCAGGCGCTGCTCTACACCGGCAAGGCGGCCATGATGCTGCACGGCGCGTGGACGTACGGCAGCATGAAGAACGACGGCGGCGACTTCGTCAAGGGCGGCCACCTCGGCTGGATGAACTTCCCGCCGGTGGACGGCGGCAAGGGCGACCCGTCCGACACGGTCGGCAACCCCGGCCAGTACCTCTCGATCTCGTCGAAGGCCACCGACGCCGAGAAGGAGACGGCCAAGAAGTTCTTCAAGACGGGCGTGCTCGACCAGGCCGAGGTCAAGGCGTGGATCGACACGGGCTCCATCCCGATCATGAAGGGCGGCGACTCCAACATCGGTGGCTCCGCCGACGCCGAATGGCTCAAGTTCGTCTACGAGGTGTCGAGCAAGGCCAAGGTGTTCGCGCAGTCGTGGGACCAGGCGCTGCCGCCGAGCGCAGCCGAGACGCTCCTCGACAACATCTCCAAGCTCTTCCAGCTGAGCATCACGCCCCAGCAGTTCGCCACAGCCCTCAACGCGGTCACGAACTCGTGACCATCGCCAGCGTCGGGTCCGCCAGGCCCGCACCGTCCCGATCTGCGCAGCGCGCGCACAGTCGATCGCTCGGGTGGCTGGCGGTCCCGGCGCTGGTGTTCTTCACCGCCTTCGGGCTCATCCCCCTCATCGGGGTGCTCTTCCTCAGCTTCACCACCTGGAACGGGATCGGTGAGGTCGTGCCATCCGGCCTGACGAGCTGGAAGGCCGTCCTCAGCGATCCCCAGCTCCCGCACGCGATGTGGGTCACCTTCCAGGTGGCGGTCCTCTCCTGGTTGTTCCAGACGCCGATGAGCATTCTCCTTGGCGTCTTCCTCGCGGGGGCACAGAAGTATCGTGCGTTCCTCGCGGTGCTCTACTTCATCCCGCTCCTACTGAGCTCGGCGGCGATCGCCATCACCTTCAAGGCCCTGCTCGACCCCAACTTCGGCCTCGGCACCGGGCTGAGTCTGCCGTTCCTGTCCCAGGACTGGCTCGGCGAGCCGAAGCTCGCTCTCGGCGTGGTCGTCTTCGTCGTGTCCTGGCAGTTCATCCCGTTCCACTCGCTGATCTACCAGGGCGCCGTGCGCCAGATCCCGACCTCGATGTACGAGGCGGCCCAGATCGACGGAGCCGGCCGCATCCGGCAGTTCTTCTCGATCACGCTGCCGCAGCTGAAGAACACGATCATCACGTCGTCGACCCTCATGATCGTCGGCTCGCTGACCTTCTTCGACCTCATCTACGTCCTCACGGCCGGCGGTCCCGGCGATGCCACCCGGGTGCTCGCGCTCCAGATGTACATCACCGGCTTCCAGTCCAACCTGATGGGCCCGGCCAGTGCCATCGGCGTCATCCTCGTCCTCGTCGGACTGCTGCTCGCCCTGCTGTTCCGGCGGATAGGCGGAGGCGACCAGACCGCCAGCCAGCTCGAGGGGGCCTGAGCCATGGCCGACAACGCACAGAAGACCACCCGCATCCGCAGCATCAACTGGATCGGTGGGACCCTCAGCTGGTTCTGGCTCTTCATCGTCCTCCTGCCGATCTACTGGATCGTCATCACGAGCATCAAGACTCAGTCCGAGTACTTCGTCACCAACCCCTTCGCGCCCCCGACGGAGCCGACGCTCGACGCCTACCGGCTCGTCATCGAGTCGGGCTTCATCCGCTACTTCGTCAACAGCGTCATCGTCACGGTCGGCGCGGTGGTCCCCGCCGTGACCGTGTCCTTCATGGCGGCGTTCGCGATCATCCGGAGCCGGCCCAACCGGTTCATCCGCTCGTCCAACTCCATCTTCCTCATGGGTCTGGCGATCCCACTGCAGGCGACGATCATTCCGGTCTACCTGATCATCATCCGCCTGCACCTCTACGACACCCTGCTGGCCCTGATACTGCCGTCGATCGCGTTCGCGATCCCGCTCTCGGTCCTCGTCCTGTCCAACTTCATCCGGGACGTCCCGAACGAGCTCTTCGAGTCGATGCGCCTCGACGGGTGCAGCGAGTGGCAGACACTCTGGCGGCTCGCCCTACCCCTCACCCGTCCGGCGCTCGTGACGGTGACGATCTACAACGCCCTGCTGATCTGGAACGGCTTCCTGCTCCCCCTCGTGCTGACCCAGAGCCCCGACCTGCGGGTGCTGCCGCTCGCACTGTGGACTTTCCAGGGCCAGTACGGCATCAACGTCCCGGCCATCCTCGCCGCCGTGCTGCTGACGACCCTGCCGATCCTCGCGCTCTACATCGTCGGACGCCGCCAGCTGCTGAGCGGCTTGACCGCCGGATTCACCAAGTAGGGCAGCCGGGACGGTCGAGGACGGGTCTCGAGCGCGGTCTCAGGAGGCGCCGGCCAGCATGCCGCGAGCCCGCTGGATCGCCTCGTCGGTGCCGAGCTCCGCACGAGCCGCGGGGCTCGTCGAGTACAGCTCGACCATCTCCTGGAAGGGAAGCGCCGGCAGGTTGCGACGGGGAAGGCTCACAGCGTCCGCGGTCTCGACGCTGCGCCGGCTGAGGAACGCTGGCATGTGGTGGAGCGGCCTGACCGGCGCGGTGGTCTCGACGATGAAGTCCGTCGGCGTGGTGACCAGGCCACGCACGTCGTCCCACGGGACGAAGACCTCCGACCCGGCATACACCTGATGGATGCCTTCGCGCGTCAGGATGAGCGTGCCGTCACCGGAGCGCCCGCTGGTGCGCGACCACGCCAGGTAGAGCAGGAAGAGGCCCACGGCGATGAAGAGCGCGGCGGCGTAGGCCGACGCGCCGATGAAGTAGACCCCCAGCACCGTGACTCCCACGGCCACGACCCAGGCGACCGCGATCGAGCGAGGGTGGCCCAGCCTCGGGTGGATGGCCATGCCCGTGTGGCCGTGGGCCGACCCGGCCGTCACCACCTCGTCCGGCGCCCGCCGATGCCGTGCCATGGCGATGGGTGTGACGAGGACCAGGACGAACGCCGCCAGCACTGCGATACCGCCAGCGGCGTCGTCCATGAACTCTCCGTCTCCTCGACCCGGCCGACCGTCAGTCGTCTCGGTGCTGCTTCTTGTCGACGCTCCTGCGTGTAACCCAGATGAGCACGCCCCGAGCACGGACACCGTCAGCACCAAGGGTACGGAGCCGAACGCCCGTGCTGAGCCCGTCGTTACGAGCAGGTACAGCGATCCGGCACCGATGGCGAGCAGAGCCCAGCCGGCGTGCTCGAGCTGGACCTTCGCCGCCACTCACACAAACACACCGCGCAAGCGTCAGGGCCACGCGGCATACCGCGTGGCCCTGACGATTGTTCGGAGTGTTGCGCTGGGGCTCCGCGGTCAGCGGCGGGCCACCTCGAGCTCGGGAGCGTGCGCCGGCGAGGGGGCCGACGCGGCCGTCGGCGCGTCGCCCACCGGAGCCTCGTCCTCGTCGTCGAGCATGCTCGCCTCGTCGAACTTGTCCTCACCGGCCAGCACTCGCACCGCCTTGTCCCTGTCGATCTCGCCGACCCAGGTGCCGATGAGCACGGTGGCGATGGCGTTGCCGGCGAAGTTGGTGAGGGCGCGGGCCTCGCTCATGAGGCGGTCGATGCCGACGATGATGCCGACGCCGGGCACGAGGTCGGGGCGGTGCGACTGCAGGCCACCGGCCAGGGTCGCGAGGCCGGCCCCGCTGACGCCGGCGGCACCCTTGCTCGCGATGATCATGAAGACGAGCAGCGAGATCTGCTGACCGATGGTGAAGGGCTTGTCCATCGCCTCGGCGATGAAGAGGCTCGCCATCGTCAGGTAGATCGCGGTGCCGTCGAGGTTGAACGAGTAGCCGGTCGGCACGGTGATGCCGACGACCGGGCGAGAGACACCGAGGTGCTCCATCTTCGCGATGAGCCGCGGGAGGGCCGACTCCGACGAGGACGTCGAGACGATGAGGAGGAACTCACGAGCGAGGTACCGCAGCAGCGCAAAGACGCTGAAGCCCGTGACGAGCTTGAGGATCGTGCCGAGGAAGATGAGCACGAAGATCGCGCAGGTCGCATAGAAGGCGACCATGAGCAGGCCGAGGCTCTTGAGGGAGCCGAGCCCGGTCGCCCCGACGAGGGCGGCCATCGCGCCGAAGGCACCGATCGGGGCTGCCCACATGATCATCGCCATGAGGCGGAAGACGAGGCGCTCGAGGTGCTTGATGCCGCGCAGGATGGGCTCACCCTGCTTTCCCATCTTCTGCAGCGCGAAGCCGACGAGCAGTGCGACGAAGAGCGCCTGCAGCACGGAGCCGCCGGTCAGGGACGACACGAGGGTCTCGGGGATGAGCCCGAGGAGGAAGTCGACCGCCGACTCCGCCTCTCCGGAGGCCGCGGTCTGGCCCGCCGCCGCCATCTCGGCGGTGAGGTCGAGGCCGGCACCCGGCTTGATGATGTTGCCCACGACGAGCCCGATGCCGAGCGCCACGGTCGACATCGTGACGAAGTAGGCGAGCGCGAGACCGCCGACCTTGCCGACCTGGGCCGCCTTGCGGACCGAGCCGATGCCCAGCACGATCGTGCAGAAGATGATCGGCGTGATCATCATCTTGATGAGGTTGACGAAGCCCGTCCCGAGCGGCTTGAGCGACTTCCCGACCTCGGGGAAGAGCCAGCCGACGAGGATGCCGGCGACCATCGCGACGATGACGGCGACATAGAGGTAGTGCGTGCGGTCCTTCTGGGGAGTCGGGCCCGGCTGGGCGTCGACGGCGCTGTCGGCGGTGGAACTCACGGTGACCTCCGTGGTCTGGGCCCGGGCACTCGCTGACCGGACGGGGTTGGATAACACGAGAGTGCGGGCCCGACGAACTAGGGTCACGATTGTGTTCATTGAGTTCTCGCCGACGCCGGCGGTCGGGACGTGAGCACGCGATCGCCAGCGCGTTGGAGCGTGGCCACCCAGACCTTCGTGCTCCAGGTCGGCGTGGCCGTGCTCGTCGTCGCGGCCGGTCTGGCCGGGGCCTTCGTGCAGGCCCAGCGCGCCGGTGACATCGAGGCCATCGCCCGCGCGACGGCAGTCGCCGAGACCGTTGCCGCCACCCCCACCGTCATCGCGGCGGTGCAGCAGCCCTCGCCGACGGCGGCGCTCCAGCCGTATGCCGAACGGGTCCGCGTCGAGTCGGGCACCGACTTCGTCGTCATCATGAGCCCGGAGTCGACCCGCTTCACGCATCCCGACCCGTCGCAGATCGGCAAGACCTTCCTCGGCCACACGGAGGAGGCGCTCGCCGGAGGAACGGTCGTCGAGGACTACACCGGCACGCTCGGCCCCTCGCTGCGGGTCGTCAAGCCGATCAGTGACGACGGCCGCGTCGTCGCGCTCGTGGCCGTCGGCATCCGCAAGTCCGCGGTCGGTGAGCAGGTGCGGGCGCAGCTGCCGGCCATCCTGCTCGCCGGGCTCGTGGCCGCCCTCCTCTCGGGACTCGGCACCGCTCTCGTCGCCCGGCGCATCCGGCGCCAGACCCACGGGCTCGGCGAGGAGCAGCTGCGCGAGATGTACGAGTACTACGACGCCGTGCTCCACGCCGTCACCGAGGGGCTGCTCATCACCGACCTCGACGGGCGCCTCCGGCTCGCCAACGACGAGGCGGTCCGCCTGCTCGACCTGCCGCCCGACGCCGTCGGCCGGCAGGTCGGCGAGCTCGGCCTCGCGGCGCCCTTGGCGGCCGCCCTCACCGACGACCACCTGCACGAGGACGAGCTGCACGTGACGTCGGCCCGCGTGCTCGTGCTCAACCGCGGCCCGGCGACGTGGGAGGGCCGGCTGCTCGGGCATGTCGCGACGCTGCGCGACCGCACCGACCTCGAGGAGCTGACCGGTGAGCTCGACTCGGCGCGGGGGCTCGCCGAGGCGCTGCGCTCCCAGGCCCACGAGTCGGCCAACCGGCTGCACACCATCGTCAGCCTCATCGAGCTCGGCCACACCGACCGCGCCCTCGACTTCGCGACCGACGAGCTGGCGGTGTCGCAGGTGCTCACCGACCGGGTCGTCGGCTCCGTCGAGGAGCCCGCGCTCACGGCGCTGCTGCTCGGCAAGGCGGCCGAGGCACACGAGCGTGGCATCGCCTTCGACATCGCCACGGGCGCCCGCTGGCCCTCCGACGTCGCCCCCACCCGCGACATCGTCACCATCGTCGGCAACCTCATCGACAACGCCCTCGACGCCGTGGCGGAGGTCGAGGACCCGAGCGCCCGACGCGTCGCCTTCGACGCCCGCGTCGAGCAGGGCACCCGGCGCCCCAGGGGCGACACGGCAGCGGTATGCCGTCCTCGACGTCTCCGACAGCGGGCCGGGGCTGCCCCCGGGCGCGGTCGACGACGCCTTCCGCCGGGGTTGGTCGACGAAGGAGCAGGGCGTGGCCGGACGGCGCGGCATCGGGCTCGCCCTCGTCGCCCAGACCGTCGACCGGCTGGGCGGCACCCTGTCGGTCTCGGGTCCTCCGGGCGCTCGCTTCACCGTGCGGCTCCCGGAGCGGGTCCCACAGCGGGTCGATCTGGGGCAGGCGTCGCAGCCGGCTCCTGCGCCGACGGACGCGACGCCGTGAGCAGCACCGACGACCTGCGGGTGCTCGTCGTGGAGGACGAGCCGATCGCGGCGGAGGCCCACACGGCTTACGTCAGCCGGGTGGCAGGCTTCGTGTCGGTGGCGACCGTGGGCACCTCGCAGGCGGCGCTGAAAGCGTTGCAGGACCAGCGGATCGACGTGGTGCTGCTCGACATGAACCTTCCCGACCGACACGGCCTCGACGTCGTGCGGGCGATGCGCGCCGCCGGTCACCGGGCCGACGTCATCGCCGTCACGTCGGCCCGCGACCTCGAGGTCGTGCGGGCGGCGGTGTCTCTCGGCATCGTGCAGTACGTCCTCAAGCCCTTCGTCTTCGCGACCCTGCGCGAACGCCTGCTGGCCTACCGGGCGTATCGCGACCAGCACGGCGCCGGCCAGGAGATCTCGACCCAGGCCGAGGTCGACGAGGTCTTCGCCGGGGCGCGCAGCGGGGGCGAGAGCCACCTGCCCAAGGGCATGGGCGAGGAGCTGCTCACCCGGGTGTCGCGGGTGCTGCGCGAGGCCGACGGCGGGCGGTCGGCGAGCGAGCTCGGTGAGGCTCTCGGGGTCAGCCGGGTCACTGCACGCCGCTACGCCGAGCACCTCTGCGAGACAAGGGTCGTCGTCCGCCGCTCTCGGTATGCCGGTGCGGGTCGTCCCGAGGTCGAGTACCTCTGGTCGCGGTGAGCTTTCAGACGATGTCGGAGGTCGCGCGACGCCCGAGGCGGGCGAGGACTCGGGTCTGCCGATCGGCGCCCGCGGGCGCAGCCACCGCCGGCCGGCAGACGCCCTCGTCGTAGAGGTGGTCGCCGAAGCCGTCTGCCGACGACTCGATCTGGTCGAGCTCGCTGTCGTCGAGACGCTCGTCGAGGCCAGCCGCCGTGGCGATGTCCCAGCGGTGCACGACGAGGTCGAAGCCGTAGAAGGTCACGAGGGACGCCCCGACCGTCGTGCGGCCGAAGACGCCGTCGTACTCGAGCGAGGCCACGGCCGGGTCGGCCAGCAAGGAGCGCACCACGCCGTCGTGGCTACGCCACGCGCGACCGGGGTCGGTCGGGACGTCGGTCGGGGTCGAGGCGTCGATGCCGTGCTGGGCGAGGAAGTCGCACTGCGTCGAGATGACGTGGCGGAGCACGTCGCGGGCGCTCCAGCCCTCGCACGGTGACGCCCGGCCCCAGTCGGCGTCGTCGAGCCGGTCGACGACGCTGCCGAAGCGGTCGGCGAGGCGCGAGAAGTCCTGCAGCGCAGTGGCGGACGGTCCGGTCATGGTCGCTCCTGGTTTCGGGGGTTTCGGGTGGCTCGGGGGTGTCGGGGGTGTCGGGGGTGGTTACCTGCACCCACGGTAGGCAGCGCACCGTCGGCTGGTCTTGATACTTTCCGACACATGGCGACGGGTGGAGAGGCACGCACGTCGGAGCGCGACGACATCGAGCGGGCCCATCTCGTCGACCCGCACGACCGGACGTGGTCGATCGCCCGGTCCGACGTCTCGCCCGACCTCGTCGACCTCGCGCGCCGCTTCTGGATCCCGGTGTGGGACGTGCCCGAGGGCGAGCTGGCGCCCCAGCGGGTCCTGCAGTACCCCGTGTGCCTCGTCGTCATCTCCGACTCCTACGCCCGGTTCTACGGCGTCGTCTCAGGGCTGTCGCGGACGGTGCTGTCGGGGCGCGGCTGGGCCGTCGGGCTCATGCTCCAGCCCGGCGCGGGGCACCTGATCACGCGGGCACCGGTCCGCCGGATGACCGATCGCTTCGTCGACCTCTCGACCCTGGACCCACGACGGGCGCTGGACGGCGAGGCTCTCACGACGGTCGTTCGCGAGCTGATGACACCAGACCCGACCTCCGAGGCCGCGCAGGCCCGGGCTCGCGCGGCCGTGGAGGCGGCCCTGCGACCTCTGCTGCCCGTCGACGATGAGGGCCTGCTCGTCAACGCCGTCGTCGAGGATGTCGAGGCCTCGCCCGAGCTACTCCGGGTCGACGAGCTCTGCGCCCGCTTCGACATCAGTGAGCGCACCCTGCAGCGGCTCCTGCACAAACGCATCGGCCTCGGCCCCAAGTGGCTCATCCGGCGGCGTCGGCTCCAAGAGGCCGCCGACCGGCTTCGCGACACCGACGCCGAGCTGGCCGGCATCGCGGCCGATCTCGGCTACGCCGACCAGGCGCACTTCACCCGCGACTTCCGCAAAGCCACCGGTCTCACCCCCGGCGAGTTCGCCGCACGCTTCCGCACCGGCACGCCCACGTCGACGTGAGGCGATCATCCTGTCTGCCGCTCACTGCCGTGAGGCGAGCCAGGCCCGGATGGCCGCTCCGTCCTCGTCCAGGGTGGGCGGCGCGTCGTGGTCGCGCCGCGTGACCTCGGTGCCGTCGCCGTCGAAGAATCGCAGCGGCGGGCCGGGGAGCTTCAGCGGTCCCAGGGTCGGGTGGTCGACGTCGATGAGCAGGCCCTGGCTCGCGACCTGGTCCCACGCATACACCTCGTCGAGACCGCGCACCTTCCCCGCGGGCACGCCCACCTCGGCGAGCCGGGCGAGCAGCGGCTCGGCGTCCCACTGTGCGAAGGCTTCCTCGATGAGCGAGATGACGCGCTCGCGGTGGGCGACCCGCTCGGCATTCGTCGCGAGCCCCTCGGCCGCGGCGTCGAGCCCGAAGGCCGAGCACAGTCTCTGCCACAGACCCTCACTCCCGACGGCGATCTGCACCGAGCCGTCACGGCAGTGGAAGAGTCCGTAGGGCGCGATGGACGGGTGGTGGTTGCCCGCTGACCTGCCCACCTCACCAGCAACCGTCCACCGCGTGCCCTGGAACGCGTGCACCCCGACGACGGAGGCGAGCAGCGAGGTGCGCACGACGCCTCCACGACCCGTGCGGTCACGCTCGTGGACCGCGGCGACGACGCCGTAGGCGCCGTACATCCCTGACAGCAGGTCGGCGATGGGCACACCGACCCGTTGCGGGTCGTCCGGCCCGGATCCGGTGAGCGACATGACGCCCGCCTCGCCCTGCGCGATCTGGTCGTATCCCGCGCGGCCTCCCTCGGGTCCGTCGTGGCCGAAACCGGTGATCGACAGCACGACGAGCCGTGGGTTGCGCCGGGTCAGCTCCTCGATGCCGAGCCCGAGCCGTTCGAGCACGCCGGTGCGGAAGTTCTCGACGAGCACGTCGGCGCGGTCGACAAGGGAGAGCAGCACGTCGCGGTCCGCCTCGTCCTTGAGGTCGAGGGTGATCGACTCCTTGTTGCGGTTGGCCGAGAGGAAGTAGGTCGACTCCCGCTGCCCCGCGTCCCCCACGAAGGGCGGCCCCCAGCCACGCGTGTCGTCACCGCGAACGGGCGTCTCCACCTTGATGACCCGGGCGCCGAGGTCGCCGAGCATCATCGTGGCGTGCGGGCCGGCGAGCGCCCGGGAGAGGTCGACGACGACGAGGTCGGACAGTGGGCCGGACAGTGGGCCGGACAGTGGGCCGGTGCTGCTCGTCATGGGGCCGACCCTAGTGCGCGGCAGAGACCGGTCTGCGTCTGGAGCCTTGAGCTCGCCGGACGCCGTCCGGCACCGGACCACGTCTCTGCCGCCCCCGCGGTCAGTCGACGTGGATGTCGACCGAGCACGACTCACCGGGGGGGCTCACGTGGAGGCAGTCCGGGCCACTCCCGCCCGAAGCGCCAGTCCGTCGCGGATCACGCCGGTCGCGAGGGCGGCCCCCACGCCCTCACCCGCCCGGATGCGCAGGTCGAGCACCGGCTCGAGGCCGAGCTCGCGCAGGACGAGCGGCATGCGCCCGCTCCCGCGACCGCTGGCCGGCCACCAGATGGGCGGCTACGGCTGGTTCGAGCCGAGTTGCGGCGAGCGCGCTCACCGACGTCGCGAGACCGTCGAGGACAATCACTCCCCCGGCCTCGGCGACGCCCAACACGACTCCGCAGAGCACGGCGAGCTCGCCCCCGCCGAGGCGACGCACCACCTCGTGTCCCGACACGGGGCCGACGCGTCGGAGCGCTCGGGTGACGACGTCGCGCTTGCGCTCGGCCATCGCGGCGTCGGCCGAGGACCCGCGGCCGACGACCTCCTGGGCCGGGAGGTCCAGCAGCGCCGCGGCGACGGCGGCGGCCACGGTCGTGTTGCCGACCCCGACCTCACCGAGCGCCACGAGGCCGGCGCCCGCGAGAGCGGCACCCCGCTGGCGTCCGAGAGCCACCAGCGCGGCATACGTCGTCTCGTCGAGTGCGTCAGTGGCGACGAGATCGCCTCTGCCACAAGCGATCCCCGCATCGATGAGCTCGACGTCGAGCCCGGCCGAGCTGGCCGCGACGGCGCCCATCGAGGTGCCCTCCCGGGTCGCTCGGGCGATGTCAGCCGTGACCGTCGGGTCGAAGGCGCTGATGCCGTATGCCGTCACGGCGTGGTCAGCGGCCGCGATCACGAGGGTGCCCCGGCCCTGCGCCGACGGCAGCGCCGTGATGCGGTCGAGCACCGTGTCGAGCACGCCCAGCGAGCCCGGGACGGTGAGCAGGTCGTCGGCGCGGTCGCGGGCCGCGACGACCTCGGTCGGTGCGGGCGCCCGCAGGTGAGAGGTCGGAGCGTCACGATCGGTCCAGCGCTCGCGCATGACGACCTGCTCCAGCGGCAGCCGCTTCGACCAACCCGCGCGCTCGAGACCCGGCTCCGGGGGCCGCTCGTCGGGCCAGCCCAGGCAGAGCCAGCCGAGGGTCTCGACCCCCTCGGGCAGGCCGAGCAGCTCGGCGAGCTCGGTCGGCTCGAAGAGCGTCACCCAGCCGAGTCCCAGGCCGTGGGCGCGGGCGGTGAGCCAGATGTTCTCGATCGCTGCCGCGCACGACCACAGGTCGGCGTCCGGGAAGGTGGCGCGCCCCAGCACACCGGCTGCGGGGGTGCGGCGGTCGCACGCGACGACGACGCCGAGGGGCGCCTCGCGGATGCCCTCGAGTCGGAGGTCGAGCAGTCCACGAGCCGACTCCTCCGTCATGTCTGCGGCCTGTCGCAGGCGGCTGCGGTCGGCCATGAGGGCTGCGGCGTCGCGCGTGGCCGACTCGGTGACGACGACGAAGCGCCACGGCTGCGAGTGGCCGACCGAGGGGGCGCGGTGGCCTGCCGCCAGCACGGCAGAGAGCACGTCGTCGGGCACCGGGTCGGGGCGGAAGCGCCGGATGTCACGGCGCGCACCGACGACCCGCTCGAGCGCAGCCAGGTCGTCGCGCATGGCCCAGGCATCGGGAGCCTGCGCCCGCTCGGCCGCCGACGTCGCGTCACCGATCGTCGGGACGGGTCGGCGGAAGCTCACCCACCGAGCCTAGTTCGTCCTCGACGACGTGCCGATTGCGATCGGCACAGGTCCGGAGGGCCGTGTGATCGATCTTCAGGCGTCGACGTCGTCGAGTCCCTCGATGACGATCTCGAGGAGGCGGGCGAGCTCGTGCCGCTCGCCGGTGCGCAGGCCCCGCAACGTGTCGCTCTCGACGACGTTGGACTCTCGCACCGCCGCACTGAAGAGGGCCCAGCCGTCGGTCGTCAACGAGACGAGGGTGCGGGTGCGGTTGGTCGGGTCAGGGCGCCGCTGCAGCAGCCCGCGGCCGGCCATCTTGTCGAGTCGGTGGGTCATCGACGACGGTGCGACGTTGGACAGGTCGGCCAGGTGGCTCGGGGTGAGGCACGTCTCGCCCGCGCGGGCGAGGGCGGCGAGCACCGACCACTCGCCCTGGGTGAGGTCGAGGTCGGCGAACTGCCGGACGTACCACTGGTCGAGCTTCTTCGTCACGGCATACACGGCCGTGATGACGCGCTGGACCGACTCCTCCCCGCCGGCTGCGACGTAGGTCGCGACGTCGGCCGAGTGCTCCTGCTGCGCCGTCTGCCGTCGCTTCGCTGCCATGAACCGCATTGTCGCACCTGCGGGTCGAGTGCTAGAGTTTCGATGTCGAAGTTCGTATTCGAAATATTTGAGGCCGAAGCACTGTTTCGCTGCTTCGGCCTCCTCACGTCTCAGAAAGGGTGTGAAACCTCGTGCGCACCAAGCTGCTCATCATCGCCTCCTCCATCGGAATGCTCGGCTGGGGGACGGTCCTGCCGTACCAGTACGCGTACGCGGCCAACACCCGCGACTGGGGCGCCCTCGTCGCGGCTCTCGCCAGCACGCTCTTCTCCGTCGGTGCGCTCGTCGCGGCTCCCTTCGCCGGACGTCTCTCCGACCGCTTCAACCCCGTCACCGTCGCGGTGCTCGCCAAGCTGCTCGCGGCCGTCGGCGTCGGCGGCCTCGTCTGGGCCACC
This sequence comes from uncultured Actinomycetota bacterium, assembly GCA_963697735.1. GTDB lineage: Bacteria > Actinomycetota > Actinomycetes > Actinomycetales > Dermatophilaceae > Humibacillus. The sequence goes on from CAVOOZ010000003.1 coordinate 292,927, forward strand.
ACGGCGCCTGCCTTCCTCACCGGCATGTTCGTCTTCGGCCTCGGCCTGACCGCCGCCGGCCCGGCCGCGTCGGTGCTCGTGCTGCGGTGGACCCCGAGCGACGACCGCCGCAAGGTCTTCGCCTACAAGTTCACCGGGGAGGCCATCGGGATGGCGGTCGGCGCGTTCGTCGCCGGCATGTTCGTCGACCTCGACCGGACCGACGGCATGGTTTTCGCCTTCGTGGCGGCAGGCCTCGGCTTCGCAGTCTCGGCGCTGCTCATCCACGTCGCCGGCGTCGGCGCGCCGACCGATCTCGCCCCTGAGCTCGCGGCTGGTGAGGCCGAGACGCGGATCAGCGCGATGGACGCGATGCGCCGCATCTTCGCGGTGCCCGCGCTCCGCTGGACCGCGGTCGTCGCCGTGGCGCTCGCCCTCGGCTTCTACGCGCAGTTCGAGTCGGGCCTGCCGGCCTACGCGCTCACCGTGCTCGACATCGACGAGGCGGCCATCGGCCTGGCGGCTGCCGTCAACTGCGTCGTCATCGTCGCCCTCCAGGTCGTCGTCGTGCGCCTCACCGCCAAGCGCGGCGCCGGCACCCTGCTGATGGCCGTCGGCGGCATCTGGACACTCGCCTGGGTCGTGCTCTCGACCGCCGCGTTCACGCCCGAGGTCGCCTCGGCTCTCTTCGTGACGACCTTCGGCATCTTCGCCGTCGGCGAGACGATGTATGCCCCGGTGCTCAACCCGCTCACCGCCAGCCTCGCCCCGAAGGGTCTCGTCGGCACCACTCTGGGCCTGTTCACCGCGATCCAGACGACCTTCTCGGCGCTCGGACCGCTCGTCGCCGGCGCGCTGCTCGGTCTGGGGCTGTCGAGCGGGTTCCTCGGACTTCACCTCGTCATCAGCCTGGGCGCCGTGTATGCCGCGTGGCGCCTCCGTGCCGCCCTGCGGTCGCGCGGGGGCGAGGTCGACGAGCTGGTCGTCGACCAGGTCGACGAGCGGGCCGATCAGCACGACGACGAGCCGGCGGAGGCGGCGCCGCACCATGGTCGTCCGCAGCGTGCTCGGCCAGAGCCCGTCCCTGCGACCGCCTGACCCCTCCCCCCTCCACGGTGCGAGGTGACGTCGATGGCCACCTGCTGCGGGCATCACCTCGCCTCGGGAGCGCCGACCCCTCAGGGGGCCAGGTCTGCCACCGGCGTGAGCAGCCTCGACCCGACCATGCCGACGGTGCTCGACAAGGTCGACAGGTAGTCGGTGCGCAGCGGCTCGGCGCCGCGGATCTCCCACAGCACCCGCGCGTTGGTCCAGGCCGCGTCCCGCGCCCGCCCGATGCTCCAGGAGCCGACGAGGTTGGCCAGCGGCGCGGCATACTGGCGGTCGACCTCGAGGTGGATGCCGTCGAAGAACGACTGCCGCACCTGCTCCTGCACGGAGGCGAGCAGCCCGGTGATGCCCTGGTAGTCGGACTCGACGCCGGGGCTGTCGAGGGTCAGTCCGAGCTGGCGGCAGGTGCGCACGACCGCGATCGGCAGGTCGTGGTTGATGTGCGCGTTCATCCCTGCGAGGGCGAACTGGATCGAGAGCACCCCCGGCGCGTGGCGCTGCTCGAAGAGCGGCCGCCACGCACTCACCGGGCGCGTCGCATCGACGGCCTCGAGGTAGAGACCGGCGAAGACGATGTCGAGCCGCGTCATGAAGGCGCTGTCGGCGAAGCCGCCCGCCGCGAGCCGGTCGCGCACGAGCTCGGTGACGGTGAGATACATGCCGTTGAACGCGCGCACGCCGTCGCCGTCGGGGAGGGAGGCCTGCACCTGACCCATCCGCGCCACGAGCGCATCGACCGAGGGATGCTGGCCCGGAGGGGGTGGCTCCGGACGGTCTCCGCCGATCCGACCTGTCACGGCGCTGACGATGCTCGACCACCACCCCATGCTCGGACGGTAGACCCGAGCGCCCTTGCGCGGGTGTGATTCAGCGAGGCCGACGCCTATCGAAGGCTTATCGGGTGGACGCCGCCCTGCCCGGGTCCAAGACTGCGTTGCATGCCGACGCCCGCCAAACCGATGCATGCCAACCAGATCGAGGTCACGCCCGCAACGGTCGCCCGTTTGCTCAGCGAGCAGTTCCCCGCCTGGGCCCGTATGCCGGTGCGCGCCGTGACCTCGCACGGTACCGTCAACGCGATCTTCCGCATCGGCCCCGATCTCGTGGCGCGCCTGCCGATCGAGGGTGGTGAGATCGGTGACGTCGAGGCTCGGCGCGTCGAGCTCCTCGGCGAGATGGCCGCCGCCCGGAGACTGCTGACCGTATCTCCGGTCTCCGTGCCCGAGCCTCTCGCTCTGGGCGAGCCCGGCGAGGACTACCCGCTCCCCTGGTCCGTCTACCGCTGGGTGCCCGGAGTCACCTCCGGAGACACGCGCGCCGCGCACTCACCCCGCTTCGCAGAGCAGCTCGCGGACTTCGTCGCTGCCGTTCGGTCCCTGCCCACCGACGGGCGCACCTTCCAGGGCACGCGCCGGGGTGGCCGACTCACCCGGCACGACACCTACGTGAGACGCGGGCTCGACCGGAGCACCGGGCTCATCGACACCGACGGCCTGGCCGCGCTCTGGGAGCGACTCCGGAGGACCCCCCTCGCCGACGCCGACAGCTGGACGCACGGCGACCTCATGCCCGGCAACCTGCTCGTCGGCGAGGGCGGCCTGACCGGCATCATCGACGTGGGGCAGCTTGCGGTCGCCGACCCGGCTCTCGACCTCCAGCCGGCGTGGAACCTCTTCACCCCGGCGGCTCGCGACGCCTATCGCGAGGCGCTCGCCTGCGACGACGCCGAGTGGGACCGCGGCAAGGGCTGGGCCTTGACGCAGGCCATCGGCTGTCTCTGGTACTACCGCGAGACCAACCCGGTCATGTCGCAGACCGCGCACCGCACGCTCCAGGCACTGCTCGACGCCGGTTGAGGTGACCAGGCTCAGGCGACGAAGAGGCAGAACGGGTGGCCTGACAGGTCGGCGAACACGTAGAGCGGCTCGTCGGGATCGTCGGTGCGGTCGAGGAGCAGCTCCGCTCCCAGCGCCTCCGCCCGCCCGCGCTGCCTCTCCAGCTCGTCGCGGCTCGAGACGGTGAAGTCGACGTGCAGCTGCATCGGCACCTCGTGGTCGGGCCAGGTCGTCGGGGTCAGCTGGTCGACGAGCTGGAACGCGAGCTTGCGCACCCCTGCGGCGTCGACGAGCACGAGCCAGTCCGCATCGTCGGCATCGTCGGCGTCGTCGGCGTCGTCGGCCTCGCCGTCTGCGGGCGGCTCGTCCCCGGGCCGGTACTGCAGCCCGAGGAGCAGCCGGTAGAACTCGGCGAGCCGGCGGGGAGCCGTCGTGTCGAGAACCGTGTGCAGGAGCTGGGGATACTCCGCCATGAGACCTCTTCCAGGGTGGACGAACGGATCCGCTGGATCCAGCGTGCCATCCCCGGTGGACGCCCGGACGTCTCAGACCCGGTTGAAGGACTCGATCCGTGCGATCGCCTCGGTCACGGCGACACTCCCCGCGGCAAAGCTGAGCCGCACCGAGTGAGCACCAGACCGCCCGTCGAAGTCGCCACCTGGCGTGATCGCGACCGCGGCGTCCTCGAGCAGGGCACGTGCGTAGGCCGCGGACGTGCCCCACCGCTCCAGCTGCGGCCCGAGGTCGGCCCAGTAGTAGAAGGCACCGTCGGGCGGAGCAGACTCGCCCCAGCCCAAGCGAGATCCGTTGTCGAGCAACAGCTTCCGCGTGCGGGCGAACTCCGCGACGGCGTCGTCGCACTCGAGGTAGGACTCCTGGGCAAAGGCCGACACGGCGGCATACTGTGCCGGCGCGGGCGGACAGAGCGCGACGTTGCCGGCGAGCGCGTCGACGGGCCGCACGAGGTCCTCCGGCAGGAGCATCCAGCCCAGGCGCCAGCCGGTCATGCCCCAGTACTTGCTGAACGACGAGATGACGATCGCCGAGTCGTCGACCTCCCACGCACAGACCCCCCGCGGATCCACCTGGCCGGGCTCGGGGTAGGTGACCCCGTGATAGATCTCGTCGCTGACGAGACGCGTCCCATGGGCCCGGCACCACTGCGCGATGGCCGCCAGCTCGGCCCGGTCCACCATCGTGCCAGTGGGATTCGCAGGCGAGGCCACGATGAGTCCCGCGAGCGGACCGGCGGCGGCCGCTTGGTCCAGCAGCTCCGGGGTGGGCTGGAAGCGGGTGCTCGCACCGCAGTCGATCTCGACCACCTCACAGCCGAGCGCCGCGAGGATGTTGCGGTATGCCGGGTAGCCGGGACGCGCGAGCGCCACCCGGTCCCCCGGGTCGAACGCTGCGAGGAAGGCGAGCACGAAGCCGCCCGAGGACCCCGTCGTGACGGCCACCCGGGCAGGGTCGACGTCGACGGCATACCACCGGCCGTAGTGGGCGGCGACCTCGGCACGCAGCTCGTGGATGCCGAGCGCGGAGGTGTAGGTGAGGGCCCGGCCGGACGCGTGGATGCGGGCGGCGGCCTCGGAGACGAGAGAGGGCGCACCGCCAGACGGCTCACCGGCGCAGAGCGACACGACGTCGCGTCCAGCGGCACGCAGCACCGCCACGCGGTCCAGCACGTCCATCACCTCGAAGGGCGCGACCCGCGAGCGGCGGGAGGCAGTCTGGACGTGCTGCGTCTCGGTCACGAACTCAGTCTCCCGCACCCACTGACCCGGGCGCCTACCATCTGCGCGTGAGCACACCCTCCGAGGCCGACGTCACCCGCTCGACCGTGGTGGCCGGGTCGGACCCCGGCCGGGCCGCCCTCGCCTCCGTGCTGGCACAGCTCTCGGCGCGGCACTGGGTCGACGTGCTCCTGCCGGCGACCCTCGTCTTCGCGCTCGAGTGGCTGCTCGGGCTGCCTCTCGCCGTCGGCCTGCTGCTCGCCGTCGCCACGGTCGCCGTGCTCGTCACGCTGCGCATCCGGAAGGCTCGCCGGCACTTCGCGCGGTCCTTTCCGGTCGGCGGGCGCCTCACCGTCACGGCAGGCTCTCGCGGTCTCGTCGTCACTCATGGGCAGCAGGCACCGACCGTCGACGCGCGATGGAGCATGATCGACGCGGCCACGATGATGCGCGACCACCTCGTGGTCACGCTGCGGGGCGCACAGGAGCAGGTCGTGCTGCCCGCCGCGGTGAGCGACTCGGCGCTCGTGGCCGCAGTGCGGGCCGGGATCGCGCGCGCGACGGGCGAGGTCGTGGACGCCCGACGGCGATGCGTCGCCCACGCCGGCCGCCGAGGTGCACCGCGCCCCCACGCATCGAGCCCCCACGGACCCCGCACGGGTCACGACCGCCGAGGTCGACGCGGCGACCGTCGCCCGGATGGCCCGCGACTTCACCGTCGACTCACTCACCCGTCTGAGCACGATGCTGCTCCTGGGCCTGCTCGTCGTGCTCTCGGTGGCCGTCCAGTTCTCCGCGAGCGCGACGACGCGGTGGGTCCTGCCCGCTGTGACGGTGGTGCTCATCGCCCTCGTGGTCGCGGGCGCCTATCTCGGCAATCGGCGAATGCTGCGCCGGGCACCGGTAGGAAGGGTCAGCATCGCCTTCGGCGACGACGGTTTCACGACGACGTCGGCTGCAGGCGCGACCCACACCGCCTACAGCGACCTCAGCGGCGTCACCGTGCGAGGCGAGACGGTGATGCTCCGCGGTCAGGGCGGCGCCATCGCGCTCCATCCGCGGTCGCTCTTCCCCGAGACCCTCCTCGCGGAGGTGCGCGCGGGGATGTCTCCTCGCTGACGCCGACATCGACCTGCTTCCCGAAACGTCACGTTCACAGGGCGCGGTTAACCTCGGCGCATGACGATCGCCTACCACGCGGACTCCTCCACGCTCACCGACAAGGAGGTGCTGACCTGGGAGACCTTCGGCACCGCCTGCCGTGAGCTCGCGACGCTCGTGGCGGACTCGAGCTTCCGACCCGAGATCCTGGTCGCGGTGGCCCGCGGAGGGCTGCTGCCCGGTGGCGGGCTGTCCTACGCCCTCGGCATCAAGCTGACCGACGCCATCAACGTCGAGTTCTACACCGACGTCGAGCAGACCCTGCCCGACCCGGTGCTGCTCGCCCCGCACCTCGACACCGACAGCATCGCGGGGCGCCCCATCCTTGTCGTCGACGACGTGGCCGACTCGGGCCGCACGCTCGCCCTCGTGCTCGACCTGCTGCAGCAGCACGGCGCCGAGGCGCGCAGCGCCGTGCTCTACGCCAAGCCCGGCTCCGAGGTGACCCCCGACTACGTGTGGCGCCAGACCGACCGGTGGATCGTCTTCCCGTGGTCGGCCGAGCCGCCGGTGCGCGGCTCCCTCCCTTCGGACGAGGCAGACGAAGCCGACGGGTCCGGCGCCGTGGCCGGCCCCGCCTGAGACCGCCCGGACCCACGGACCTCCACGAGTCGCTCGGGCCGCGGATGTCACGCTTGCCCGGCCGGCCGCCGAGCGTTCGTGGCGGTCCGTCGTCCCGGCGACGTCGCCACCCGGCCGGGGATATCGTCGAGATCGACCTCGAAGGGATGGCCCGATGAGCACCGACGCTGTGACCTCTCCCGCCCGATCGCTCGCGGCGCGCTTCCCACCCGACTTCCGCTGGGGTGCGGCCACCGCCGCCTACCAGATCGAGGGTGCTGTCCACGCGGGAGGCCGCGGCCCGTCCATCTGGGACACCTTCAGCCACACCCCGGGCCGCACGGCCCGTGGCGAGACCGGTGACGTCGCGATCGACCACTTCCACCGCTGGCGTGACGACGTGGCGCTGATGGCCGACCTCGGCCTGCAGTCCTACCGCTTCTCCATCGCGTGGCCGCGCATCCAGCCGACGGGCCGCGGACCCGCCAACCCGGAGGGCCTCGACTTCTACTCCCGGCTGGTCGACGCGCTGCTGGACCACGGGATCCGACCGGTGCCCACGCTCTACCACTGGGACCTGCCCCAGCCACTGGAGGACGCCGGCGGCTGGCCGCAGCGTGACACCGCGTTCCGTTTCGCCGACTACGCGGGCCTCGTGGCCGAGTGCCTCGGAGACCGCATCCCCCTGTGGCTGACCCTCAACGAGCCGTGGTGCAGCGCCTACCTCGGCTATGCCGCCGGGGTGCACGCACCGGGCCGCACCGAGCCTGCCGCGGCGATGGCCGCCGTGCACCACCTCAACCTCGCTCATGGTCTGGGGGCCAAGGCCATCCGCTCTGTCGTCGGAGGCGACGCCGGCATCGGGGCCGCTCTCAACTTCCACGTGCCCCGGCCCGCAGACCCCGCCGACCCCCGCGACCTCGACGCCGTGCGCGTGGTCGACGCCCTCGCCAACCGCGCCTTCCTCCAGCCGATGATGGAGGGGAGCTATCCCGACGACCTCGTCCGCGACGTGGCCGGTGTGACCGACTTCGGCTTCGTGCTCGACGGTGACCTCGACACGCTGACGCCGCCGCTCACGACGTTGGGCGTCAACTACTACGCGAGCTGCGTCGTGCGCCACTACGACGGAGCCACGCCGAGAGCGACCGCCGACGGGCACGGCGACGGGGCGAGCCCCTGGGTCGGCGCCGACCACGTCGAGTTCCCCCCGACGGCGCCGCCGCACACCGCGATGGGCTGGAACATCGACCCAGCCGGTTTCACCGAGCTGCTCGTCGGGCTGTCGCAGCGCTATCCCGATCTGCCACTCCTCATCACCGAGAACGGCTCCGCCTTCGACGACCGGGTGGATGCCGACGGTCGGGTGCGCGACGCCGAGCGCACCGACTACCTGCGCCGCCACCTCGGAGCCGTGGCCGACGCGCTCGATGCCGGAGCCGACGTGCGCGGTTACCTCGTGTGGTCGCTGCTCGACAACTTCGAGTGGGCCTACGGCTACGACCGCCGCTTCGGCATCGTGCGGGTCGACCGCGCCACCCAACAGCGCACCGTCAAGGACTCGGGCCGCTTCTACGCCGCGGTCCTCGCCGAGCACCGCTCCCGGGCGGGCACCCGCTGAGGGTCGCGACCTCACGCCGCCCGGACGGCATACCTGAGCGTTGGCTGGAAGCGCCGGCCGCGCGCCCGACGTAGTGTGCAGAGCATGGAACTCGGACTGCACCTCGCCAACTTCACCTGGTCGGGCGGATCGGCCACCTTCGTCGACGACCTGACCCGCACCGCCAAGCTGGCCGAGGAGGTCGGCTTCACGAAGCTCTCCGTCATGGACCACGTGTGGCAGATCCGGGGGGTGGGGCCCAAGGAGCACGAGATGCTCGAGGCCTACACGACGCTCGGTTACCTCGCCGCGGTGACCGAGCGCGTCGAGCTGCTCGCGTGGGTCACCGCCGCCGTCTATCGCGAGCCCGGCCTGCTCGCCAAGGAGGTCACGACGCTCGACGTGCTCTCGAAGGGGCGCGCCTGGCTCGGCATCGGCGCCGCGTGGAACGAGGAGGAGTGCGTCGGCCTCGGCCTGCCGTTCCCATCGACCGCCGAGCGCTTCGAACGCCTCGAGGAGACCCTGCAGATCTGCCTGCAGATGTGGAGCGACAGCGACGAGCCCTACGAAGGCAAGCACTACCGGCTCGGCAGCACCCTCAACTCCCCGCAGTCGGTGCAGCGGCCGCACCCACCGATCCTCATCGGCGGTGGCGGCGAGAAGAAGACGCTGCGGATGGTCGCGCAGTACGCGCAGGCGTGCAACCTCTTCGACAGCCCCGACCTCGCCCACAAGCTCGAGGTGCTGCGCGGCCACTGCGACGCCCTGGGCCGCGACTACGACGAGATCGAGAAGACCGTGATGAGCTTCGTCGACATCGGCCCCAAGGGCGAGAAGGTCGACGAGGTGCTGGCCCACTTCGCCGAGCTCGCGGCTCTCGGCGTCACGCACCTGCACACGGGCGTCGCCGACGGCTCCCGCACCGAGGAGCTGCGAGATCTTCGGCGAGCGGATCATCCCCGAGGCCGCCAAGCTCTGAGCGGTCGTCACGGGCCGGCTCGCCCGTCTGTCGGGTCGAGCAGATCCCCCCACCCCGCCCGCGTGTTGTCGTGCTGGCTGAGGTGCGCCCGCCCTACAGTCGAGACATGGTCGACATCGTGCTGGGCGTCTTCGCAATCGTTGCCGGCGCCGTCATGCTCTTCGCGGGGCAGTTCGTCCTGAGGATCGTGCTGCCGATCTGGGGCCTCTTCGCTGGGTTCGCTTTCGGTGCAGGCATTTTCGCCGGGCTTGCTGACGAGAGCTTCCTCGGCACAGCCCTCGGCTGGATCTCAGGCATCGTCTTCGCGCTGATCTTCGCGGTGCTCGCGTACTTCTTCTATGCGGTTGCCATCATCGTTGCCATGGCCGCGTTCGGCTTCGCGATCGGCTCCGGACTCGTCGTCGCCCTCGGCATCGACTGGAACTGGGTCGCGGTGCTCGTCGGTGTGGCCGTCGGGCTCGTCGTCGGCGTGGTGGCGGCCGTCGGCAGCATGCCCATGGTCGTGCTCGCCGTGGCCAGCTCGATCGCCGGTGCCGTCAGTATCGTGGGCGGCCTGATGCTGATGTTCGGCGCGCTCAACTCCGCCGACTTCACCCGGGGTGACTTCACCGCAGCGGTGCAGAACAGCTGGGGCTGGTACCTCACCCTGCTCCTGCTCGCCATCATCGGCATCGTCGCCCAGGTCAGGCAGCAGGCGTTGATGCGCCGGACCATCAACGAGACGTGGTACGCCGAGGCCCGGTGACCTGCACCGGCCGCGCGCGAGTCCCCGTGCCGCACACGGGCCGGGCTGTCGGCCACACGGCGGACGAGCCCGACTCCTGAGAGGCTGTCCCTGTGCCTGACTCCGATCGCGATCGCGACGCCAGCGGGAGAGCGCGCCAGGCGAGGCCCCGCGACGCGCTCGGCCGGCCGCTGCCCTATGGCGCCGACGGAGTGGAGCCGGTCTCGGAGGAGCCCCTGCCGCCAGAGGAGACCCTGAGGAAGGCGCGTGAGCTGGTCGACGCGGGCCGTCCGTTCGCCGCCCACGAGGTGCTGGAGGCACGCTGGAAGGCGGGGCCGCCGGAGGAGCGAGACCTCTGGCAGGGGCTGGCGCAGGTCTGCGTGGCGCTCACCCACGCGGCTCGCGGCAACCGGACAGGTGCGGAGCGGCTGTCGGAGCGGGCCGCCACACGACTCGCCACCTACGCCGCCACCGGGCGGGGCACCTATGGCCTGGACCTGGCCGCGGTGATGGAGTGCTCGCGACGGCACGTCGCGGAGCGTCCGTGAGCGCCTGATCACACACTGACGGGTCACCCCGACGCGCCGTGCCCGACGGTCACGCGGCACGGCCGTCCCGCCGTGGCTGGATGGTTGCGGCGGTGCGCGGCGTTCGGCCGCATCCATCCCGCCGCGGCGGGACTGTCGTGGGCCGCGGCGCCGCCGGAACCGTCAGCTGAGGATGTCGGTGCGACGGAAGCGGCGGTAGGCGAGCATCGTGAACGCGACCGCCCAGACGAGCGCCCACAGCGCGCCGTGCAGCATGTCGCCGTAGTCCGGGCTCACCGCGAGCGCGTCCTGCCAGGCCCTCGAGTAGTGGCCGGGGAAGGCGTTGCGGTAGGGCTCGAGCGCGTCGAGCTGGTCGAGGATGTTGAGCAGGATGCTGACGAGCACTGCCCCGCCCACCGCTGCGAGCGGAGCGTCCGACCGGGTGCCGAGCCAGAAGGCGATGGCCGCGATCGGCAGCAGAGTGATGAAGATGTAGCCCATGGCGAGGGCGAGCCGCGGCAGGAACTGGCCCCAGCCGAGGTCCTCACCGATGGGGTTGGTCAGCGGGCTCCCAGCCATAGAAGACGCCACCGACGAGCAGCCCCCACGCGGGGAGCAGGATGGTGGCGAGCAGGGTCGACCCGACGCCGACGACGAGCTTGCTCGTCAGCAGTCGGGCTCGTCGCACCGGTGCGATGAGCAGGTAGCGCAGCGACGCCCACGAGGCCTCCGACGGCACGGCGTCGCCGCAGAAGAGCGCCGCGAGCAGCACGAGCAACAGCTCGGAGGCGAGGAAGACGAGAACGAGGCTGAAGTTCGCGGCTCCGCTCTGCGCCAGGTCGAAGATCCTGGTGGTGGCGCCGCCGCGGTTGTTGGTCGAGCGCTCGCCGAAGAAGAAGGAGCCGACGAGCACGAGCGGGAGGGCGAGGAGCAGGCCGAAGGCCCAGGTCGTGCGCCGCCGCCCCCACTGCCGTCGCACCTCGGCGCGCCACGAGAGCGGGCTGTGGATGTGGGTGATCTCCTGGCTCGCCGCCGAGTCCGCCGGCTCCATGATGTCGAGCAGCGCCTCACCGGGAGGCGGCTCCGCCCCCGCCCTGGTGTCGTCGGCACCCGGGGCGCCGTTGCGTGCCTGCCGTGGCGTCTCGCTCATCGCGCCCTCACCTGCCTGAGTCGTTCGACGAGGGAGGCGCCCTCGTCACCGGGCTCGATGCGCTCACCGGGGGCCGTGGCCGACGAGATGACGCCGAGGAAGACCTCTTCGAGGTGGCGGCGGCTGCTGACGCCGACGACCGGCAGGCCAGCCATCACGGCGGCGGCCACGACCTCGGCGCGGCCCCGGTCGGCCACGACGACGAGTCGCGTCGGGGTGTCGACGCGCACCTCGGTGACCCCCTCGGAGGCCTCGAGCGCGTGCACCCCGGCGCTCAGGGCGTCGTGGTCGACGTGCTCGGGCAGGTCGAGGATCGTCGTGTCGTCACTGTCGACGAGGTCGGCCACCAGACCGGACGTGATCACCCGTCCTGCGTGCATGACGACGACGTGGCTGCAGGTCATCTCGACCTCGGCGAGCATGTGGCTCGACACGACGACGGTGCGCCCGGTCTCGGCATAGCGCCGCAGGATCGGGCGCATGGCCGCGATCTGGGGCGGGTCGAGCCCGTTGGTCGGCTCGTCGAGGATGAGCAGCTCGGGCAGCCCGAGCATCGCCTGCGCGATGCCGAGCCGCTGCCGCATGCCGTGGCTGTAGGACTTGACCGGCCGGTCGACGGCCCCGCCGAGCGCGGCGACGTCGAGGGCCTCGTCGAAGTGCGCATCCTGGGGGGCGCGGCCGGTGGCGGCCCAGTAGGCCTCGAGATTCTGGCGACCCGTGAGGTGCGGGAGGAAGCCGGGGCCCTCGATGAGCGCACCGACTCGCCCCAGCACCGGCGACCCCGCCGACACGGCCTCACCGAGCACGTGCACGGAGCCGGCGTCCGACCCGATGAGGCCCATGACCATGCGCATCGTCGTCGTCTTGCCTGCGCCGTTGGGGCCGAGCAGGCCGACGACCTGGCCCTTCTCGGCACGCCACGACACGTCGTCGACTGCGCGGTGGCCGTCGGAGTAGGTCTTGACGAGGCCCTCGACGACGAGCGGGATGTCGGCGAGATCAGGCCGCGCGGGCAGGTGACGCCGGCGGCGTCGCCGCACGAGCCACCCCACGAGGGCAAGGAGCAGGAGCAGCCCGAGCAGCGACCCCGCGATGAGGGCCTCGGCGTCGAGGCCACCGGCGACGACTCCTCCCACGCTCGCTCCGGCCGCGACGGGCAGCGTGAGCGCCGAGGCGTCGGCGATGCGGATGCGGCTCGGCTCGCGTGAGTTGGCGTAGGTGGACTCGGTGCTCGTCAGCAGCACCCGCCACCGCGTGCCCGCGGGCAGGTCGTAGGTCGCACCCGGCAGCGAGATCGTCACCGGGGTCGGCTGCCCCGGCGTCACAGTGAGGCGCACCGGTGCGACGAGCGGGTTCGTCAGCGTCACCGACCCGCCGGTGACCCGCCAGACCGACGCGAACAGGGTGACGTCGGGGTGGTCGGAGGTGACGGTGAAGCGCATCGTCGGCGACCCGACGACGGTCGCGGGCTCGGTGGTCGGCGCAGAGTCGAGCGCGGTCGACTGCCCGGGCAGCGCAGCGATCTGGTAGGTCGACAGGCTGATCCCGAGGGCGGCGAGCCCGGGCACCGCGATGAGGGAGGCCGGCTGGCCGCCGGGCGGGTGCACGAGCGCGCCCTCGGTCGTCGTCAGCGGCAGCTCGCGCGTCTCGCGCGGTCCGCCCGACAGGCCGGGGTATGCCGGCAGCGTCGTCAGCGTGCTCGGCTGGCCCCCGCGGGTGGCGGGGATCCCGTAGGTGAAGGCCGCGGTCGGGAGCGGGCCGTCGAGCGGCGCCTTGTCGCGCACGTAGTGGTCGAGCCACTGGTAGGAGGCCTCGGTCTCCTCTGCCTCGTGGCTGCTCGGGCCGTCGTGGCCGCCGTCACTCCACCGGACGGCATACGGCGTGCCGGAGGCGGCGAGCGCCTGCGCGTTGGCGTCGGCCTGGTCGAGGCCGAAGAGCGAGTCAGCCACCCCCTGCACGAGGAAGGTCGGCGCGCTGACCTCGGCCATCGTCGGCTTGGGGCTGTGGGAGCGGAGCAGGGCGGTCAGCTCGGGGGAGGCGGTGCCGGTCTCGGACGTCTGCACGAAGAGCCGACAGATCGTCGGGTCGAAGCGTCCGCACGCGTCGGCCGGAGCCGCGCCCTCATCGCTGCTCGCGCCATTGCTCGTGCCATTGCTCGTGCCACTGCTCGGTGCGTTGCCGGCACCGCGGCTGGCGGAAAGGAAGAAGTTGGTCGCCCAGACCTGCTTGAAGGGGCCCGCGGTGGCGATCGGCGCACGCCCGGCTGCCGTCGTCGGTGCGGTCGTCACCGCCGCCTGGGGGAAGAAGGCGTCGGCGAGGTCGTTCCACGTGATGGCCGAGACGACCCCGTCGACGCGGGGGTCGGCTCCGGCGAGCATGAGGCCGAGCGCACCGCCGTAGGACCCGCCCATGACGCCGGCGCGCGGGTCATCGGGGGCGTCGAGCTCGACATCGCCGCGCTCGGCCGCGAGGTCGAGCAGTGCTCGAGCGTCGGCGATCTCGTAGGCCGGGTCGTTGAGGTGGATCCGGCCGCCGGACGCGCCGTGCCCGCGAGCGCTCCACGCCATCACGACGTAGCCGCGCGCGTGCAACGCGTTCGCCTGGGTCGTGACGGAGTCCTTGGAGCCCCCGAAGCCGTGGGCGAGCAGGACGACGGGGTGCTTGCCCGACGACTGGGGCCACACCGACACGTCCAGCTGCACGGCGGTGCCGTCCGGCTCTGGGCGGACCGGCACGGAGGCGACCTCGGGCGTCACGGCGTCGGCCGCCACCACGGCGCTCAGTGCGCGCGGGGACTGCTGCGGAGCCGCCGTCACGGCGGGCGCGGTCGTCAGGCTGGAGCCGACGACGAGCGCGGCGAGGAGCGAAGCCCGGACCGACATGCCCACATCACATCACGGGCGTGTCGTTGAACTGTCATCCACCGTCGAGGGTTGGGATGCCCCGTCCCCTCAGGGGCGCTCGAGCCGCTTCTCCAGCAGATAGGCCGCCACCATGCACACGACGAGGACGATCGCCGGGGGCAGGAAGCGTGCGGCGCCCTCGAGCTGCAGCCAGTCGTAGGGAGCGGTGGAGAACCCGAAGAGCTCGAGCTGCAGGAGGTAGCGCACGATGGGCAGGACGCCGAAGACCAGTCCGACGACCCCGATCAGGTTGATGACGAAGCGGGTGCCGGCCCCCGTCGACTGCTGCGGATCAGCCACAGCCCGATGCCTCCTCGTGCTCGATGACGTGCTGCTGCCCGGAGAGCTGGGCCGTCGCACGCCCGGCCCGCTGCCCGGGTTGGAGCGGCGGACCCGTCTGCTCCGTCATGTGACCCAACCTACGCGGAGGGCGGCGGCTGACGGCCCGCGCGGCGGACGGCCCGCGCGGCGACGGCCTCCGGATGCTAGAACCGTTGCATGGCTACCACGCGTCTCGGCGACACCGAGGTCCACACCGTCGGAGAGCTCCCCGCCGTGGGAGACACCGCCCCGGAGTTCACGCTCACCGGGGCCGACCTGCACGACGTGACGCTGCCGCACGGCACGCGGGTCGTGCTCAACATCTTCCCGAGCGTCGACACCGGTGTGTGCGCCGCGAGCGTGCGGCGCTTCAACGAGATCGCCGCGGGCCTCGACGACACAACGGTCATCTGCGTCTCGGCCGACCTGCCCTTCGCGCTGGGCCGCTTCTGTGGCGCCGAGGGCATCGACAACGTGCTCGTCACCTCGACCTTCCGTTCCCACTTCGGCGAGGACTACGGCGTCGAGCTGCACAACGGCGCCTTCCGTGGCCTCCTCGCGCGCGCGGTCGTCGTCATCGACGTCGAGGGCGTCGTCACGCACACACAGGTCGTGCCGACCATCGGCCAGGAGCCCGACTACGAGGCCGTGGTCGCAGCGTTGGGCTGACCGCCGGCCACTCAGATCCGGTATGCCGTCAGGCGGTGTCGTCGTCGACCCAGTCGAGGGTGCGCTGCACCGCCTTCTTCCACTGCCGGAAGAGCCGTTCGCGCTCGACCTCGCCCATCTGGGGTGACCACCGGCGGTCCTCGCCCCAGTGCTGGGCGATCTCATCGGTGCTCTCCCAGTAGCCGACGGCCAGGCCGGCGGCATACGCAGCACCGAGAGCCGTGGTCTCCGCGATGAGCGGGCGCACGACGTCGACGCCCAACAGGTCGGCCTGGAACTGCATGAGGGTCTCGTTGGCCACCATGCCGCCGTCGACCCGCAGCTCCGTGAGGGGCACGCCCGAGTCGGCGTTCATGGCCTCGAGCACCTCGCGGGTCTGGAACGCCGTGGCCTCGAGCACTGCCCGGGCGATGTGGCCCTTGTTGACGAAGCGTGTCAGGCCGACGAGGGCGCCGCGGGCGTCGGAGCGCCAGTGCGGCGCAAAGAGTCCCGAGAAGGCGGGCACGAAGTAGGCGCCGCCGTTGTCGTCGACGGTCGCAGCCAGGGCCTCGATCTCCCTGGCATCGGCGATGAGGCCCAGATTGTCGCGCAGCCACTGCACGAGCGACCCCGTGACGGCGATCGAGCCCTCGAGCGCATACACCGGCGGCGCGTCGTCCAGCTGGTAGCAGACCGTCGTGAGCAAGCCGTGGGTCGAGTCGATGATCTCGGTGCCGGTGTTGAGGAGCATGAAGTTGCCGGTGCCGTAGGTGTTCTTCGCGGTGCCGACCTCCAGACAGGCCTGTCCGAAGGTCGCCGCCTGCTGGTCACCGAGGATGCCCGCGACCGGCACGTCGATGAGGATGCCCGGCTTGCACATGCCGTAGACCTCCGACGACGAGCGGATCTCGGGCAGCATCGCGAGCGGCACGCCCATCTCGGCGGCGATCTGCTCGTCCCAGGCGAGGGTGCGCAGGTCCATGAGAAGGGTCCGTGACGCGTTGGTGACGTCGGTGACGTGGATGCCGTCGTCGTCGGCTCCGCCGGTGAGGTTCCAGAGCAGCCAGGTGTCGATGGTGCCGCAGAGCAGCTCCCCGGCCTCGGCACGCGCTCTCGCGCCGTCGACGTTGTCGAGGATCCACCGCACCTTGGGCCCGGCGAAGTAGGTCGCGAGCGGCAGGCCGGTGACGGCCTTGAAGCGCTCCGGCCCGACGTCGCCGGCGAGCTCGTCGCAGATCGCCTGCGTGCGGGTGTCCTGCCAGACGATGGCGTTGTGGATCGGCTGGCCGGTCGCCCGTTCCCACACGACGGTGGTCTCGCGCTGGTTGGTGATGCCGACCGCGACGATGTGCGTCGCGTTGAGGTTGGCCTTGCCGAGGGCGCCGCCGACCACCGCTCGCGTGTTCTGCCAGATCTCGAGAGCATCGTGCTCGACCCAGCCAGCGCGCGGGAAGATCTGCCGGTGCTCCAGCTGGTCGACGGCCACCACCTTCCCGCTGCGGTCGAAGACCATGGCGCGGGTGCTGGTCGTGCCCTGGTCGATCGCGACGACGTGGCTGCTGTGCACTGTCGGCATGTGCCCGAACCTACCGCCGACCGCCGTGGTTAGGGTGGAGCCTTCAGCACCACGGCGTGAGGGGGCCGCATGACGAGTCCGGTCCGGCTGGACGGCGACTACCGCGCCAAGGGGTGGCAGCGCCTGGCAACCAAGAAGTTCGACGTGCTCGTCGTCGGTGGGGGCGTCACCGGTGCCGGCGCCGCCCTCGATGCCGCGACCCGCGGGCTGTCGACCGCCCTCGTCGAGCAGCGTGACTTCGCCTCGGGCACGTCATCGCGCTCGTCCAAGCTCTTCCACGGCGGCCTGCGCTACCTCGAGCAGATGAACTTCGACCTCGTGCGGGAGGCCCTCAAGGAGCGCGAGCTCATGCTCACCCGGCTCGCCCCTCACCTGGTTCGACCGGTGTCCTTCCTCTACCCGCTCACCGGCCGCGGTTGGGAGCGGCCTTACGTCACAGCCGGACTCACCCTCTACGACTCGATGGGCGGTGCCCGGTCGACGCCCCGGCACAAGCAGCTGACCCGCACCGGCGCCCTGCGGATCGCGCCCTCTCTCAAGCGCGACGCGCTGACCGGTGCCCTGCTCTACTACGACGCCCAGGCCGACGACGCCCGCCACACGATGATGACAGTCCGCACGGCAGCGGCCTACGGCGCGACGGTCCTGGCCTCGGCCCGCGTCGTCGACCTGCTGCGCGCCGGCGAGCGGGTCGTCGGCGCGGTGGTCGAGGACGTCGAGACCGGCGAGCGCGTGGAGGTGCACGCCTCGGTCGTCATCAACTGCACGGGTGTGTGGACCGACGACATCCAGACGATGGCCGGCGGGCGCGGGCGCTTCCACGTGCGCGCCTCCAAGGGCGTGCACATCGTCGTCGCACGCGACCGCATCAACTCCGAGAGCGGGCTCATCCTGCGCACAGCGACATCGGTGCTCTTCGTCATCCCCTGGGGCACGCACTGGATCATCGGCACGACAGACACCGCGTGGGACCTCGACCGCGCACACCCGGCAGCCACGCGGGCCGACATCGACTACATCCTCGAGCACCTCAACGCCGTGCTCAACGTCCCGCTCACCCACGACGACATCCAGGGCGTGTACGCCGGGCTGCGGCCCCTGCTGTCGGGCGAGAGCGAGGACACGAGCCAGCTCTCCCGCGAGCACGCCGTGGCAAGGCCGCAGCCCGGGCTCATCTCGATCGCCGGTGGCAAGTACACGACCTACCGCGTCATGGCGGCCGACGCGGTCGACGCCGCCCGTGAGGACATCGGCGGTGACGTGTCCGACAGCGTCACGGAGTTCATCCCGCTCCTGGGCGCCGAGGGCTACCCCGCACTCGTCAACCAGGTCGACCGGCTCGCCCGCCACCAGGACCTCCCGGTGTGGCGGATCAACCACCTGCTCCAGCGCTACGGCTCGCTCGTCCACGAGCTCTTCGCCCTGGCCGAGGACGACCGCAGCCTCTTCGAGCCGCTGCCCGGCGCGGAGGAGTACCTCAAGGTCGAAGTCGTCTACGCGGTGACGCACGAGGGTGCGCTCCATCTCGACGACATCCTCGCCCGCCGCACCCGCATCTCGATCGAGACCCCACACCGGGGCACCGAGACCGCCGATGCGGCGGCCCGGCTCATCGCCCCCATCGTCGGCTGGGACGACGAGCGAGTCGCGCGTGAGGTGGCTGCCTACCGCGCCCGGGTCTCGGCCGAGCTCGAGTCGCAGAAGGAGCTCGCCGACTCCGAGGCCAACGCCGAGCGGCTCAGCGCCCCCGACAACCGGCGGATCCCCGTCAGCCGGGCACCCGAGAATCCCTGAGGCTTCCTAGACTGGTCGGGTGACGACGCGACGGCGCCTGGCCCCGTTCGGCGCGGCCCTGGCCGTCGCCGCCCTGCTCGTCGCTGGCTGTGGCAGCCCCAACCCCACGGCACAGTCCCGTCTCGACGGTCATGCGGGCACCGCCCACGCCGCCACCTCGCACCCGTCCTCGTCTGGCGAGGCGTCCGGGCAGCTCTCTGGCGCAGGGCAGTCCGCCACCTCGGGTCACGGCTCAGCGTCGTCGACGCCGCGGGTCGCCCCGACCGCGCTGCGGCCCGGGGAGTCGATCCGCAGCGTGGCGGTGGCCGCCCCCTACACGCCCAAGGCACCGAGCGGCGGCACCGACGACTACCGCTGCTTCGTGCTCGACCCCCAGGTCGCGCGCGACTCCTTCGTGACCGGCTTCGACATCGTGCCCGGCCAGCCCGCCGAGGTGCACCACGTCATCCTCTACCGAGTGCCCCCGGCCCAGGTCGCTGCGGCCCGGCAACGTGACACCGCGACACCGGGCGATGGCTGGACGTGCTTCGGTGGCACTGGGCTCGCGTCGCGGGGCTCCATGCTCGACGACGCGCCCTGGGTCGGTGCCTGGGCGCCGGGTGGCACCGAGCGCCTGCTCGCCCCCGACATCGGCATCCCGCTCGAGAAGGGCTCCTTGCTCGTCCTCCAGGTGCATTACAACCTGCTCCACGGAGCGGTGCCCGACCGCACCGCCGTCGACCTGCGCCTGTCGTCGAACCGGGCCCTCACCCCCCTCGACACGATGCTCCTGCCGGCGCCGGTCGAGATGCCATGCCGGCCCGGCCACTCCGGTCCGCTCTGCGACCGCAACGCGGCCGTGCTCGACGTCGCCAACCGCTTCGGGCCCAACGCCGGGCGCATGGTCGCTGGGCTCCTGCTGCTGTGCAACGGCACCTTCACGCCCCATCCGAGCGCGACGCAGTCCTGCACCCGCACCGTGCAGGACCCGGCGACCGTGCGCACCGTCGCCGGCCACATGCACCGGCTCGGGTCGAGCATCCGCATCGACCTCAACCCGAGCACTCCCCGGGCGCGCACCCTGCTCGACACGAAGGTCTGGGACTTCGACAACCAGGGCGCGGTCTCGATCACGCCCACCGTCGTCAAGCCCGGCGACCGCATCCGGGTGACCTGCACCCACGACCAGGCCTGGCGCGACAAGCTGCCCGAGCTGCGAGGCACACCGGAGCGATATGTCGTGTGGGGAGAGGGCACGACCGACGAGATGTGCCTCGGCATCCTCGGTGTGACCCGGCCGTGACCGAGACCGTGCACCCGCGCACCGACGTGCTCGTCGTCGGAGGCGCCGGGGTCGACACCATCGTGCGGGTCGAGGCGCTGCCAGTGCCGCTCGCCGACTCGCACGTCGTGCCGCCCATCCACACGGTCGTCGGGCACACCGGCACCGGGGTCGCCCTGGGGTGCCACCACCTGGGGCTCGAGACCCGTTTCGTCGACGTCATCGGCGACGACACCGAGGGCCGCATGGTCTGCGACCGGCTCGCCGCCGAGGGCGTCCGCTTCGACCACGTCGTGCACGCCTCGGGCACCCGGCGCGCCGTCAACCTCGTCGACCCGCAGGGGCGCCGGATGTCGTTCTACGACCCGCGACATCCCTACGACCTCGTGCCGGACCCCGGCCTGTGGCGTGACGCGGTCGCCGCGACGCGGCACGTGCACGCCTCGATCATGCCGTGGACCGCCGCGGCGCTCCGGGAGGCGACCGGTCGGGGCCTGACCACCTCGACCGACCTGCACGACTGGGACGGCGACAACCCCCACCACCGCCCCTTCGCGTATGCCGCCGACCTCGTCTTCGTCTCGGGCTCACGACTCGGGGCGGTCGAGGATGCCGTCGTCGCCGACGTGCTCGACCGTGGCCGGGCTCGCGTCGTGGTCATCATGGACGGTGCGCGCGGCAGCCGCGTCACGGTGCGCGAGGGCGGCAGCTTCGCCGTGCCCGCGGTCGAGGTGCCAGGGCGGCCGGTGGTCGACTCCAACGGGGCCGGTGACGCCTACGTCTCGGGCTTCCTCGCCGCCTGGCTGGCGGGCAGGGGCGCTCGTTCAGCCGCGCTGGCGGGCGCCGTCGCGGGCGCGTGGGCCTGCGGCACCGAGGGCACGCACACGAGCTTCGTCGGTCCGTGCGAGCTGGCTGCCCAGCTCGCCCGGCTGCGACGTTGACGCGACCGGCGGCGCCGTGGGCTGGGCCGCACGGATCGTCGGTCAGGACTGATCGCCCGCGATGTTGACGAGCCAGCCGATGCCGAAGCGGTCGGTCAGCTGCCCGAACTCGTCGCCCCACATCTGCTTCTCGAGCGGCATCGACACGGACCCACCGTCGGACAGCTTCGACCAGTAGCCGCGCAGCTCGTCACTGTCGTCACCGCTCAGGCTCACGGTGATGTTGGTGCCGGGCTCGTAGGACATGCCGTCGGGGGTGTCGGAGGCCATGATCGTGTAGCCGCTCGGGGTCTCGAGCTGGGCGTGCATGATGCCGTCGGCGTTGGGCCCGGTGTCGCCGTACTCGCCGAACGTGCTCGTGGTGAGCTCACCGCCGAAGACGGAGGTGTAGAACTCCATCGCCTCACGGGCGTTTCCCTTGAAGCTGATGTAGGGGTTGAGTCGAGATGCCATGACGCACTCCTTCGGGTCGGGGTCTCGAGGTGGACCGGGCGGTATGCCGGTTCGACCACTCACGGTAGGACGGCCCGCCGACAGCGGCCGGGGTTTCGGCCCGATCCGTCTGCCGAGCCTGTCTCGCCCAGCGTCGTCAACGAGGGACCCGCCGGCCGGAGGCCGATCGACCCTCGGCTCCGAGCGGCCGCTGCACCCGGCCGTCGTCGCTGGGACCGAGACCTCCTTGGCAGCCGGGGCAGTAGAACATCGTCCGCTCCTGGGGCGGCACTCCGATGGGAGCAACGCGCACCGTGGTGCCACAGCGGCGACACGGCCGTCCGCTCCGGGCGTGCACGTAGTGCGCGTCGTCGAGGCGGTAGGACCCGGTGCTCGACTGCACGGCCTGCCCCTTGCCGTTGTCGATGAGCCGGTGCGCCCGGCTGACGACCCGCTCGACGACCGCTCGGTCGACCTCGTCGGCAAGGCTCCACGGCGGCACCTTCTCGACGAAGAGCGCCTCGGCGCACCACATCGTGCCGACCCCGGCGAGGTTGCGCTGGTCGAGCAGCGCCTGCCCGATGGGCACGTGGGCGCGGGCGACGTTGTCGACGGCGCGGGCGGCGTCCCAGTCGGGGCCGAGCACGTCGGGGCCGAGGTGCCCGACGAGGTCGGCCTCACGCGCAGTCGGCACGAGATCGAGCATCCCGAGCCTCAGACCGAGTGCCGTCCAGTCGGGCGCGGCGACGAGGGCCCGCAGCTGGGGGTTGCGGCGCCACCGGGCCGCCAGCGAGGGGGTCGCCTCCACCCGCCACTGCCCCTCCATGCGCAGGTGCGAGTGCAGGGTGAGGCCGCCCTCGACGCGGTGCATCAGGTGCTTGCCCCGGCTCACGACCTCGATCGTCGCGCGACCGCTGAGGTCGGCCGTCGAGATCCCTGGCCAGCGCAGGTCCGCCTCGACGATCGGCTTGCCACCCAGGGCAGCGTGGAGGCGCTGCGCGGTGCGCCAGACGGTGTCGCCCTCGGGCACGGCAGGTGACCTCCTCGTGTCCACGTGCTCGTGATGCGGTGTTCTCCGCACTGTAGGCGCGGCACCGGCCACCGTTCTCATACCCCGCGGCAGTGCGGACTTCCACCGTCCCCGAGGCCCCCGTCCGGCTGCAGCGTAGGGTCAGGGAGCAGAGCGTCAGCCGTACTGCGCGGCGACGGATCCCCGGAAGCCAGCTGATGACGAGTACACCCCCCGACCCGCCACACCCGGACCCCTTGGCAGAGTTGAGGTCGCGGGTCGCCGCGGCTCGATCGCAGGTCCGTGCACTTCGTGCTGGCGCCGTCGACCGCGACCAGTTGCAATGCGCCCACGGACTTCTGCTCACGGCCATGGAGTCATATGCCGCCGAGCTCGACAGGCGGCGACTGCCGATCCCCCCGGCCCTTCGCGACGACATCCGTCTCTACCGTGAGATCGGGGTCAATCCGTCGTCGGCCCGGCCCTCCCCCCGAAGGGGCACGTGATACGCCGCCGCACCCGGCGTCCCGGGTCTCGGTGACCAGGCGGGGCCTCTGACTGAGCACGCGGCTGCCGCCTGCCATTGCACTCCCGTTGGCTCGTGGGAGGACGGGTTCGCCGACGTGAGCATCCAGACGCTTGACCGGTCCGGCGGCCGTGGCGGTGCGACGATGACGGCGTGGCCGATGCCGAGATCCCCGAAGTGACCGACTTCCTTGCCGAGCACGCCCCCTTCGCCGCCGTGCCGAGGCCCGAGCTCGAGCGCCTCGCCCGCCGGCTGACCGTCCGCTACGCCCGCCGCGGCACCCGGCTCATGGCCGTCGGGCGGCCCAACGACGAGGTCTTCGTCGTGCGCAGCGGCGCCGTCCAGATCACCGACGACAACGGCACCCTCGTCAGCCGCGGCGGCGAGGGTGCGGCGTTCGGCACGACGGCGCTCGACGGCCAGGCGTCGCGGTTCGACGTCGAGGCGATCGAGGACAGCCTCCTGCTCGTCCTGCCGACCTCGGTCTTCCGCGAGCTGGCCGCGGCGCACTCGGTCGTCGGCGACTACTTCTCGCAGCAGCGGGCGGCGCGCCTGCGCCACGCCCTGCAGACGATGCCGCACAGCGAGCAGCGCAGCGCGGTGCTCCAGACCCGGCTGCGCGACCTGCTGCGTCGCGAGCCGATCACGACGACGGGTGACGCGACGATCCGGGAGGCCGCGCAGGTGATGGCGCGCGAGCAGGTGTCGTCACTGCTCGTCGTCGACGGAGACCGGCTCGTCGGCATCGTCACCGACCGTGACCTGCGCACGCGGGTGCTCGCCGCCGGGCTCGACCCGTCGCATCCGGTCAGCGAGATGATGACGCCCCACCCCGTGACCGCCGGCCCCGACGACATCGCGATGGAGCTCATCCTCGAGATGACCTCGCGCAACATCCACCACATGCCCGTCGTCGACCGGGGCCCCGCAGCAGCTCCCCTCGGCATGCTGACGAGCACCGACCTCATGCGGCTCGAGCGGGCCAACCCGATCCACCTCGTCGGCGACATCGCCAAGGCGGACGACCTCGACACCCTCGTCGCCCTGAGCCAGCGCCTGCCCCGGATCATCGACCAGCTCGTGCACGAGGACGCCACGGCCGATGGCATCGGCCGCATCGTCACCGCCGTGGGCGACGCCATCGAGCAACGGCTCATCCACCTCGCCGAGCGCACGCTGGGACCCAGCCCGGCGGCATACGCCTGGGTCGTGCTCGGGTCACAGGCTCGCCTCGAGCAGGGGCCGGGCAGCGACCAGGACAACGCCCTCGTGCTCAGCGACGACGTCACGCCTGCCGACGCGCCGTGGTTCGAGGCCCTGGCGAGCTTCGTCGTCGACGGGCTCGTGGCGTGCGGCTACCCCCGCTGCCCGGGCGACATCATGGCCACCAACCCGCGGTGGCGTCAGCCGCTGCGGGAGTGGAAGCGCACGTTCGCGCAGTGGGTCGACGAGCCGGTGCCCGATGCGATCCTGCGATCCGCGATCTTCTTCGACCTGCGCGTCGTCCACGGCGACCCTGCACTCGTCGAGGCGCTGCAGGAGCAGATCCGCCAGTCGGCGCCCCGCGGCAGCCGCTTCCTCGCCCACCTGGCGAGGAACGCCGCTGCCAACGAGCCGCCGCTGGGCTTCTTCCGCGGCTTCGTCCTCGAGCGCGAGGGCCAGCACAAGGACAGGCTCGACCTCAAGCGCGGCGGCTTCCACGCCGTCGTCGAGGTCGCTCGCGTGCACTGCCTGTCCCGTGGTCTGCCCCAGGTGAGCACGCTCTCGCGCATCACGGCGGCTGCCGGTGCGGGCGGGCTCGGGGCCGAGAGTGCCGCCGACCTGCACGATGCTTTCGAGTTCATCCGCTATGTGCGACTTCTCCACCAGGCCAAGCAGATCCGCTCCGGAGAGGCGCCCGACAACTTCGTGGCGCCGAGCGAGCTCAGCAGCTTCGAGAAGCGCCACCTGCGCGACGCCTTCCAGATCGTGCGCACGGCTCAGCAGATGATCCTCCAGAGCCACCCCCTCGGACACCTGACGTGATGTTGACGCGACCCGGCGCCGACCGCCGCCGCGCCCGCTGGGCCAGGCAGGCGCCGCCGGGACCCGTGCGCGACTACCTCGCGACCCCTCCGCCCAGCCTCCGCACCGACGTCGGGGACCTGCGGTTGCTCGCCCTGGACCTCGAGACCACCGGCCTCGACCCCCGCACCGACCACATCCTCTCCGTCGGCTTCGTGCCCGTCGACGGCCGGCAGATCGATCTCTCGGGGGCCGAGCACCTGCTCTGTCGCGCGGGAGTCGAGGTGGGTCAGAGCGCGGCCATCCACGGCATCACCGACGACGCTCTCGCCGCGGGCATCGACCTGCGCACCCTCGTCGAACGGGTCGCCACGGCGCTCACCGGTCGCGTGCTGCTCGCCCACCACGCCGTGATCGAGACCGAGTTCCTCTCCGCCGCGTGCGTGCGCGAGCTGGGGGTGCCGCTCCCGATGACAGCGGTCGACACGATGCAGCTGCACAGCCGCGTGCTGCGCAGCGACGCCGGCGAGGGTCTCCCGCAGGGGGCCCTGCGCCTCGCCACCGCCCGAGCCCACCTCGGCCTCCCCCGGTATGCCGCCCACGAGGCGCTCACCGACGCCCTCGCCTGCGCCGAGCTCTACCTCGCGCAGGTCGACCGGCTGAGCGGCGGCAAGCCGATGTCGTTCAAGGCGCTTCAGCGCTAGGGCCCGGGCAGAGGACGCCGAGGCAGGGCGGGCCGCGCGACCGGGCCCACCCCGGTCGCGCGGGACTCACCGGCTAGCCGGGCTGGCCGGGCTGCACCGGCCCGATCCGGTACGGCCGCATCATCTCGTTGTCCTCGTGCTCGACGATGTGGCAGTGCCAGACGAACTGCCCCGGGTTGTTGAACCTCGCCTTGATGCGGGTCACCTCGCCGGGGTAGGCGATGACGGTGTCCTTGAAGCCGCTCTCCCACGCCTCGGGCGGCCGCGGGGCGCCCACGAGCCGGGACGGCGGCTCGGTCTCGCCGTCCCCGTTGGTCGCCAGACTCTGCCGGTCGATCACCTCGAACGTGGTCTCGTGGACGTGCATGGGGTGGGCGTCGGCGGTGAAGTTGTGGAACTCCCAGATCTCGGTGTCGCCGACGGCTGGGTTCTCGGTGACCGGTGCCTCCCACATGGAGTGGACCGGCAGGCCGTCGCCATCCACGACGCCCAACATGGCTTCGGCAGGGCCGTCCCAGGACGTCGACATCATCTCGATGAGGGCCAAGGGGCGAGTGACGGTGCTGGCGGGCAATGGGGTGATCGGCGGCAGCGTGAGGTACTGCGGCGGGGTCGTCGGGTCCGGCGCGACCGCGGGGACGACCTGGAACTGCAGGACCTGACCGGTCGTGTCCGGATCGGCCACCTCGAAGTGCTCCTCGTCCGGCTCGCCACCGACGGCCGGCTCGCCGCCGCCGAAGGGCTCATCCGGTCCGAGGTTGCCCAGCACGTAGCTGCCCACCGGGACGTTGGTGAAGTCGACGATGAGATCGGCCCGCTCGGCCAGCCCCATGAGAAGCCGGTTGCTGTTGGTTGCGGTCAGGTTCACGGGTGCGGCCAGGAACCCACCCTCGTTGCCGATGGCCCAGACCGCCACACCCGCGATGCGGGCGAAGTCGAGGATCAGGAAGCGGGACTGGCAGCCGTTGAGGAAGCGCAGCCGGTAGCGGCGCTGCTCGACGACCTGGAACGGCCAGGTGTTGCCGTTGACCATGATCGTGTTGCCGAAGAACTCCGGGTTCCAGATCGGAGAGAGGTCCGTAGCCGGGAGGAAGCCCGGATCCTGCGTCGTGGCACCGTCGAAGAACTCGCGGCTGTCGGGGTAGAAGAGGGAGCCGTCCTCGTTGAACGCCCGGTCCTGGATCGCTATCGGGATCTCGTAGTACGTCTTGTTGGGAGGGAAATTGTCTCCTTCCATCGGCGCGGGCCCAGGGAGCACGGCGGTAGAACCGGAGCGACTGTCGAGGATGGCCTTCTCTCCCCCGGGACCCCCTCGGACGAGGAAGAAGCCCGCTGGACCTGCGTAGACGTTGAGGCGGGTCATGCCCAACGTGTGGTCGTGGTACCAGAGCGTCGACTCGCGCTGGTTGTTCGGGTACTGGAAGACGGCGAATCCCGGCCCCCACGTGGCGTTGAAGCCGGAAGACGCCTTGCTGGCGAAGAAGTCGTACCACGTGCCTTCGGTCGCGTAGCCCGCAGGAACATCGATCGCCGCCGGCAGGAACCACGCCTCGGCGTAGCCGTCGCTCTCGTCGCCGACTCCGACCGCGCCGTGCAGGTGCGTCACCAAGGGCACGGGTCCGGTGTATCGGGTGAACTGCGTCGCCGGGTCGGTGAACGCCCCCAGCGGCACGTAGGTGCGTCCTGTGAAGTCCGGCCGCGCGTCGCGACCGCCGTCGCCACCGGATGGGTTGGCCCAGTGCAGGGTCGGGTCGACCGGCAGCAGGTGCGGCAGGTAGTTGCCGTCGGGGTCGATCAGGTCGTTGATCCACTTGACGCGCACCGGACGGTCCCACTTCGACTCGATCGTGAGCGACGGTGCGTTGTGGATCAGCAGTCCCTTCTTGTTGGCCGATTTCACCGCGCCGTAGCCCCAGACGGTGGTGGCGGGCAATCCAACGGGGAGGATCTGCTGCGCGAACTGCTTCACGGAGATCTCGTAGTAGTCAGCCGGTTTGCCTCCGCGCAGCTTGATGGTCCCCGCGCGCGGCATCACCGGAGGTATGAGCAATGGGGTGACGAACTTCGGGACAAGCCCAGGGTCGAGCGTGCCCCCGGGGATCGCTGCCACCGCCTGTCTCGTCCCTCCCGGCGTGTAGGCATAGAGCACGAAGCCGGCGCTCGCGACTCCCGCTGCCCTGATGAAGGTCCGCCGACTGATCCGCAGACGGCCCGGCTCACCGATATCGTTCATCCCGGTCACCCATCCAGTTCCTCATTGACCGATGGATTGTCCCCGCGCAAGCCCTGGCGTTCGCAATCCTGAAACTGGGTGCCCCCCGCCGCTCCCTGTCCGGTGCGCTCCTTTCAGAGTGTCACCGGTGGAGGGGCATCGCAGCCGTTCATCAATGAAGAGGCTGTGGTCCCGGTCATACTCCGTGGCGAGCCCCCGGTCGCTCGTTGCCTCGTTTCCCCACACCCAATGCATTCCCGGATCGGCATGCGAGGCCGGCCAGGGATGGCGGACCCGGGACAATGAAGCGCGGGTCAGCGGCGGAGGCGGAGGCCTCTCGGCGTCATGTGGAAGCCGGCGTGCGAGAGCGCTTCGACGAGTGGGTGCCCGGAGCCGAGCACCGAGGCGCCATCGGCCTTCTCGACCGTCAACCGGCCGAGGGCGCCCTCGCGCACGGCGAGGGCCAGCGCGTCGGCGGCTGCCTGCAGACGCTCGGTGTCGTCGGACCAGCAGAGCATCGTCTTGCCCCCTCGCTCGACATAGAGCACGAGGTCGCCGTCGACGAGCACGACGAGCGCCCCGGCCTTGCGGCTCGGCTGATGGCCCTTGCGCCGGGAGCGGCCGGGCTCCCCCGCCTCGGCAGTCGCGTCGGATGACGGCTCGTCGCCGGGCTCGGTGAGGCCGCGCACGGGCCACCCGACGCTCGCGCCGTAGGGGTTGGCCGGATCGCTCGCAGCGAGCACGAGGGCCGGTGGCCCGGTGCGCCCCCGGCGCCCGTCGCCACCCTCGGGGCCACGAGCACCGAAACCACCTCGACCGACACCTCGGCCCGGCGCGCCGTGCCCGGCGTCGGGGCGCGCGTGGACCACTCGTCGCCGTCGTGCGGGTCGACGCGGCCGGCGGGCCGCTCCGAGGCGTCGCCGCCCGGGAGCCGGGACAGTGAGCGCAGCCGGTCGACGGCGCCCGTCGAGGCGAACTGCGACGCTCCCAGTCCCTCGACGAAGTAGCCCCGGCGCACCTTGCCGGCCTCCTCGGCCGCAGCGAGCACGCGATAGACGGCGGCGAAGCCGCCCGGCACGTCTTCGGTCACGACCGAGCCGCGAGTCAGCACGCCGTAGCGGTCGAGCAGCAGCTCGGCGTTCGTCACGGCTCGCACGGTCGGATCGGCCTCGGCGGCGGGCAGCATCGTCCAGCGTCCGACCCCCGTCGACGGGCCCGACCCTGCCGCCCGCCCAACGCTGAGCGCGGACGTCGTCGCGGCGTCCTCCGCGGCCTCGACCTGCGCCGGGGTCGCGCCGGCGACCGCGCCACGCAGCGAGCCGAAGCGGCCGAGCGATCCGCGGCGGCCGGCATACCGGGTCGACCGGGGACCGGAGGGGGCGCGCTTGTGGGCGGTGCGGCCCCCGGCGAGGAGCGCCCGGAGGGGGGCGACCGTGTCGTTGGTGACGCGCCCCGACCACAGCAGGGACCAGAGGGCGTCGTTGAGCTCGGAGTCGGCCAGGCCCACGCGGGTGGCGAGGGCCCGGAAGAAGAAGGCGCCACCGCCGTCGAGGGCGTCGAGGACCGTCTGCTCGGCGTCCGTGAGCTCGGTGTCGTCGGGCGGGGTGAGGGTGAGGTGAGCGGCGTCGGCCAGGTGGAGGCTGACCCAGCCGTCGTCACCCGGCAGGGACCCGTGCCCCCGCCAGACGACCTCGCCCGCGCTCATCACCTCGTCGAGCAGCGCAGGCCGGTAGTCCGCGACGCGGGCGGGTAGGACGAGGCTCTCGAGGGCACTCGCGGGCACGACGGCCCCGGTGAGCTGCTCGACCGCACGCAACAGGCCCTCCCGACCGCGCAGCCCGCCGCCGACGCCCTGCCACTGCGGCAGGAAGCGCGCCAGGACGCCCTGGTCGACCGGCTCGACCTCGTGACGCAGGGCTGCCAGCGAGCGGCGCCGCAGCAGCCGCAGCACCTCGGCGTCGCAGAACTCCGGGCCGTGGCCACCACCGATGTCGGTCGGCAGCAACTCGCCCTCGACGACCCGGCCCGAGCCGACGAGCCGACGCAGGGCGTCGTGCACGACGGCGGGTCCGACGCCCCACCAGGTCGCGACGGTCTGCACCGCGAAGGGGCCGTGGGTGCGCGCGAAGCGTGCGACGAGGTCGGCGAGCGGGTCGGGCACCGGCTCGAGGAAGGCCTGGGGCACGCCGACCGGCAGCGCCGTGCCGAGGGCGTCGCGCAGTCGCGCGGCGTCCTCGATGGCGGCCCACCGCTCATCACCGGCGACGCGCACCGCGATGACGCGACGCGCCGACTCGAGCTCCGCCACTGCTGCGGCGATGGCCGTGGGCTCGAAGCCTTCGGCGGCGCGGGCCACGAGGTCGCGCATGGAGAGCGGGCCGAGCACGCGCAGCAGGTCGGCGACGTCCTCGCCGTCGCGTGCCCCACGCTCGGGAGTGAGCCGCTGGAGCTCGGCCTCCGTGCGGGCCACGGCCTCGGGGTCCAGCAGGTCGCGCAGGGCAAGGGCCTCCCCCTGACCGAGCAGCTCGGAGAGCAGCGAGGGGTCGAGGGCCAGCGCAGCGGCACGCCGCTCGGCGAGCGGCGAGTCGCCCTCGTAGAGGTACTGGGCGACGTAGCCGAAGACGAGCGACTTGGCGAAGGGGCTCGGCTGGCTCGACTCGACGTCGACGAGCTTGACGCCCCGGGAGCGGATGTCGGTCATCAGGTCGACGAGCCCGGGCACGTCGAAGACGTCCTGCACGCACTCGCGCACGGCCTCGAGCACGATGGGGAAGGTGGGGTACTGGCTCGCCACCTCGAGCAGCTGGGCGGCGCGTTGCCGCTGCTGCCAGAGCGGTTGGCGCCGGTCGGGCCGACGGCGCGGCAGGAGCAGGGCACGCGCAGCACACTCCCGGAATCGCGCTGCGAACAGGGCCGATCCGCCGATCTCCTGGGTGACGAGCGCGCTGACCTCCTCGGGCTCGAGGGTCACGAGCTCGATGAGCTGCTGGCCGATCTGGCCGCTGCCGTCGGCGTCGTCGAACTCGAGGTCGGGCAGGCGGAAGACGATGCCGTCGTCACCGTGCATCGCCTGCACGTCGACGCCGAAGCGCTCGCGCATGCGGGCCGCGACGCAGAGCGCCCAGGGCGCATGCACCTGGCCGCCGAAGGGTGAGAGCACCGCGACCCGCCAGTCGCCGATCTCGTCGCGGAAGCGCTCGACGACGATCGTGCGGTCGTCGGGCACGTGGCGGGTCGCCTCCTTCTGCTCCGTGAGGTAGCCGATGAGGTTGTCGGCGGCCCACTGGTCGAGCCCCGCGGCGGTCACCCGCGCCCGCGCCCGCTCCGGCGTCAGGCCGACGATCTCACGGACGAAGGCCCCGAGGGCGCGGCCGAGCTCCGCCGGACGTCCCTGCTGGTCGCCCTTCCAGAAGGGCAGCTTGCCGGCCTGCCCCGGGGCGGGCGTGACGAGCACCCGGTCGTGCGTGATGTCCTCGATGCGCCACGTCGACGTGCCGAGCGTGAAGACGTCACCGACGCGGGACTCGTAGACCATCTCCTCGTCGAGCTCGCCGACCCGGCGACCGGGCCCTTCACCGGAGGCGAGGAAGACGGCATACAGGCCACGGTCGGGGATCGTGCCGCCGCTCGTGACGGCGAGGCGCTGCGCGCCGCGGCGGCCCGTGAGGGTGTCGGTCACGCGGTCCCAGACGATGCGCGGCCGCAGCTCGGCGAACTCGTCGGAGGGGTAGCGGCCCGCGAGCATGTCGAGCGTCGCCTCGAGCACCGAGTGCGGCAGCCCCGCGAAGCTTGCGGTGCGGTGCACGAGCGCCTCGACGTCAGTCACGGTCCACTCGTCCATGGCGCACATGGCCACGACGTGCTGAGCGAGCACGTCGACGGGGTTGGCAGGGATGCGCAGCGACTCGATGGCACCGGCGCGCATGCGCTCGACGACGACGGCCGTCTGCACGAGGTCGCCGCGGAACTTCGGGAAGAGGACGCCCGCGCTGACGGCGCCGACCTGGTGGCCCGCGCGGCCGACACGCTGCAGCCCGCTGGCGACGCTCGGGGGGCTCTCGACCTGGATGACGAGGTCGACGGCGCCCATGTCGATGCCGAGCTCGAGGCTGCTCGTCGCGACCACGGCGGGCAGCCGACCGGCCTTGAGGTCCTCCTCGATGGCGGCGCGGTGCTCCTTGCTCACCGACCCGTGGTGGGCCCGTGCGAGGACCGGCGCCGCTCCGCGACTGGCGCCCGCCTGGGCCATGACCTGTGCCGGTGGGCGGAGGCCGCCGCCCACGGTGGGCTGCGGCAGCCCCTCGTCCTCGGCCAGCCGCTCCTCCCAGATCTCGTTGAGTCGCGACGTCAGCCGCTCGGCGAGGCGGCGGGAGTTGGAGAAGACGATGGTCGAGCGGTGGTCGGCGATGAGGTCGACGATGCGCTCCTCGACGTGCGGCCAGATGCTCGCCTGGGGCGCAGTTGCCGGCCGCCGGCCCCGACAGGTCGGGCACCCCGGGCGAGATCTCGGCCGGCGACCCCGAGAGCTCACCCATGTCGGGCACGGGCACGACGACGTCGAGCTGCCACTTCTTGGTCGAGACCGGCTGGACGATCTCGACTGGCCGACCGCCCGCGAGGAACCGCGCCACCTCCTCCACCGGGCGCACCGTGGCCGAGAGGCCGACGCGCTGGGCCGGCTGCGGCAGGATCGCGTCGAGTCGCTCCAGGGTCAGCGCGAGGTGCGCCCCGCGCTTGGTGCCGGCGACGGCGTGCACCTCGTCGATGATGACGGTCTGCACGCCCTTGAGCGCCTCTCGCACTGACGAGGTGAGCATGAGGAAGAGCGACTCGGGCGTCGTGATGAGGATGTCGGTCGGCGTGCGGGCGAAGGCGCGTCGCTCGTTGGCCGGGGTGTCGCCCGACCGCACGCTGACGCTGATGTCGGGCTGAGGCAGGTCGAGCCGGGTCGCGGCGTGGCCGATGCCCACGAGGGGGGCGCGCAGGTTGCGCTCGACGTCGACGGCGAGCGCCTTCATCGGGGAGACGTAGAGCACCCGGCAGCGCGCGAGCTTGTCGTCGGGCACCGGCTCGCTCGCCATCCGGTCGATGGCCCAGAGGAAGGCGGACAGCGTCTTGCCCGAGCCGGTCGGAGCCACGACGACGCAGTGGTGCCCCGAGCTGATCGCGTCCCACGCCCCCGCCTGGGCGGACGTGGGCGCGCTGAAGCTGCCCCGGAACCAGGCAGCCGTCGCCGGGGAGAATCGGTCGAGCACGTCGGCCCGCTTCGCTGTCGCCATCGGCGCCAGCCTGCCACCCGGCGCCGACACCCGTCGCGCCGCGCCCTGCTTCACCGATGTGCACTGCGGTGGCAGCACCGTTCACCACAGCCGCCGGACGGCATACCGGCTGCTCGCGGGGCCATCCCACCCCGCTCGGGCCCCGCCGCCCGGTGGTGCGGTCGTCGTCTCAGAAGGCCGGCAGCTCGCCGTGCCCCGGCGTCACGCGCAGGTCCGACTCCTCGATGCGCACGTCGTTGATGCTCGCCTCCCGACGACGCATGTAGCCGAGATCGTCGAACTCCCAGAGCTCGTTGCCGTAGGAGCGCCACCACTGCCCGTCGGCGTCGCGCGACTCGTACTGGAAGCGCACCGCGATGCGGTTGCCCTCGAAGGCCCAGAGGTTCTTGCGCAGCCGATAGTCGAGCTCGCGCTCCCACTTGCGTCTGAGGAACTCGACGACTGCGCGCCTGCCGACGACGTGCTCCTCGCGGTTGCGCCACACGGTCTCCTCGCTGTAGGCGCCTGCGACCCGCTCGGGGTCACGGGTGTTCCAGCCATCCTCGGCCGCCTGCACCTTCTGGCGGGCCGTCTCCTCGCTGAAGGGCGGCAGCGGCGGTCTCGGCTCCATTCTCGTCTCCTCGCTCGACACCTTGCTCGACTCCTTGCTCGACACCTTGCTCGACTCCGTGGTCCGGCGTTCCCAGCAGCGCGGACGTCTGCTCCCTACCCGGCCGCGGCGGGTCCCCCCCGCGCTCCGGCGGTCGGCCTGCGGACCTCACGGTGGGAGCCGTCGATGCGCCGCGTCCAGCCGCGTCGGTCGAGGTGCTCGAGGAGGGGGATGACGGTGCGGCGGGTGGTGGCGAGCGCCACCCTGGCCTCGCTCGTGGTGAAGGGCTGCGGCAGCGCGGCCAGGACGCGCATCGCGTGGGCAGGGGCCGTCGGCAGCAGCAGCACCCCGTCGTCGAGGCGCACGAGACGGCCGGCGCGCACGACGGCGGCCACCTCTCGGGCTCCGAGCCCGGCCGCGTCGAGCTCGCGCAGCTCGGGGGCGGCGAAGGGCTGCTCCCTCAGGCGGTCCTCGACGGCCCGCACCGCTCGCTCGACCGGCGCCGGGAGGACGCCGTGTTGGCCGACCAGGCCCACGCGGCCGTCCCGGACCTCCAGGCGGGCGTATGCCGCAAGGTCGGGCAGGAGCGCCCGGTCCGGCACCTCGGCTGCCGCCCGCGACGCCTCGAGCGTGAGCGTCGGCTCGACCGGGTCCTCGGCGGCTCGGCGCTCGACCGCAGAGCGCAGCCGCCCGGCCCAGTCGTCCCAGGCGGCGTCCGACACGAGCCACCGGCCGTGCCGCCTCACCGATGCTCCGGCGCGCTCCCCTTCTGGCACGTCGAGGCCGAGGCCGAGGGCGGCGTCGACGGTCATCGCTCCGCGACGCCCGACCTCCTGAGCCAGGTCGGGCACGCCACCCTGGCGCGCCACCGTCTCGCCGCGTCGGGCCGCTGAGCCGCGCCGCTCGAGTCGTGGCGGGTCGGCGTCGACGACGAGGGCGCCCAGGATGCGGCGCGATCCCGGGTCCCGCAGGACGAGACGGTCTCCGGCTACGAGCGGCAAGGCTGACGGCAGCGTGAGCCGCAGGGCAGGACCACCGAGGGGGCGGACGCGAGCCTCCACGGCGCACGTGCCCACGTGCACCATGAGGTGCGCGGGCAGGGGCAAGGAGCGCGAATGCCCCTCCGGTGCAGGGTGTTCCGGCTGGCTCGCAGTGAGCCGGACGTCGATCTGCACCGTCGTCGCCCACTCGTCAGGCCGCAGCAGCAGGTCTCCGCGCCCCACCTCGTCGGGGGCCACCCCCCGCAGGTTGACCGCCACCCGAGCCACGGCTGGCACCTCGTCGCGCTGGCGTTCGAGGGACTGGAGGCCCCGGACGGTCACCCGCCGCTCGCGGCCGGTGTGGTCGTGCAGCACCAGGTCGTCGCCAGCCGCGATGGTCCCCTCCCCCAGCGTGCCGGTCACCACGGTGCCCGCACCCCGGATGGTGAAGGACCTGTCCACCCAGAGCCGCAGGCGCCCGTCGGGCCGGGGAGCCGGGAGCTCGGCGACGAGTCGCTCCAACGCCGACCGCAGGGCATCGAGCCCCGCGCCGGTGCGGGCCGACACGGCGACCGCCGGGCTGCCGGCGAGGGACGAGCCGCGCACCCGGTCGCGGGCCTCGGCCAGGGCGGGCCCGGGGTCGGACAGGTCGCTGCGCGTGACGACGAGCAGGCCGCGCGTCAGCCCGAGGGCATCCACGGCGGCGAGATGCTCCGCCGTCTGCGCACGCCACCC
Source organism: uncultured Actinomycetota bacterium (assembly GCA_963697735.1). Taxonomy (GTDB): domain Bacteria; phylum Actinomycetota; class Actinomycetes; order Actinomycetales; family Dermatophilaceae; genus Humibacillus. The sequence goes on from CAVOOZ010000003.1 coordinate 328,200, forward strand.
CTCGTCCGCGGCGACGACGAGCAGGACCGCCGGCGCCGGACCGAGCCCGGCGAGCATGTTGCCGATGAAACGTTCATGGCCGGGGACGTCGACGAAGGCCAGGTCGTCGCCCGAGGGGAGCGTGGTCCACGCATAGCCGAGGTCGATCGTCAGGCCGCGACGGTGCTCCTCGGCCCAGCGGTCGGGCTCGATGCCGGTGAGGGCGCGCACCAGCGTCGACTTGCCGTGGTCGACGTGACCAGCGGTCGCGACGACGTGCACCTCAGTCTCCCGCCCCGGCGGAGGCGAGCGCTGCGAGGACGGCGGTTGCCAGCTCCGCGTCCCGCGTCGCCGGCACGCAGCGCAGGTCGACGAGGCACCGGCCCCTCTCGACGCGGGCCACGACGCTTGGCTCACCGAGCCGCAGCGGCACTGCGCAGGCCTCGGGGAGCGCGACAGCCCACCCGGGGAGCGCGACGCCCGGGGCGCCGCCGCCGCCGACGCGCCCGACGACCCTGACGACCTCGCCACCCACGGCGGAGGCGAGACCTTCGGCGCGCGCGAGCAGCTCACCCGCATCGGCGTGGAGGTATGCGGTCACGGGAGGCACCGGCCCTCGCAGGGTCGCCTCGAGGGCGGCCAGTGTCAGCTTGTCGACCCGCAGGGCGCGCGCGAGCGGATGGCGCCGCAGCCGCTCGACGACGTCCGCCGCCCCGAGGACGATGCCGGCCTGCGGTCCGCCCAACAGCTTGTCACCACTGGCCGTCACAAGACTCGCGCCGTCGGCCAGGGCCGTTGACGCGTCGGGCTCGTCGGGCAGGAGGGGGTCCGGCGTCAGCAGCCCGCTGCCGATGTCGTGGACGACGGGCGGTCCGAGCGACGACAGCTCCTGGACCGTGGCGGCGCTCGTGAAGCCCTCGACGCGGAAGTTGCTCGGGTGGACCTTGAGCACGCAACCGGTGTCGGGGCCGAGCGCGGCGGCGTAGTCGGCGACGGTCGTCCGGTTCGTGGTGCCGACCTCGCGCAGCCGGGCGCCGGTCGAGGCAATGAGGTCAGGCAGTCGGAAGCCGTCGCCGATCTCGACCATCTCGCCGCGGCTCACCAGGACCTCCCGGCCGGCGGCCAGGGCCGTGGTGGCGAGGACGAGCGCGGCCGCACCGTTGTTGACCACCAGGGCCCCGCCCGCAGTCGGCACCGCGGCGCGCAGCGCCTCGAGGGTGCCGCGTCCCCGCCGGGCTCGCGCGCCGGTGCCGGCGTCGTACTCCACGTCGACGTAGCCCGCCGCGGCCACGACCGCGTCGACGGCGGCATCCGACAACGGCGCACGACCGATGTTGGTGTGCACGACGACCCCCGTGGCGTTGAGCACGGGCCGCAGCGTCGTGCTGCGTGCCGGCAGAGCAGCCTGGGCAGCCGCCACGACGCCGTCGGGCTCGATCTCGCCGCTGCGCACTCGTGCCTGGGCCCAGCGGACCGCCGCCTTGACGGTCGCCGCACCGTGCCGCGAAGTCGCGGCCTGCAGGTCGGGGTGGGCCATCAGCACGTCGGTGCGAGGGACCGCCCGCCGCGGGTCTGACTGCGCCACAGTGCTCCTCTCCGAAGTCGTCCGCTCCGACGACGTGGCGGAGGTGGACGGGAATCGAACCCGCCAGGCCGAGATGCTCGGCCTCACCGGTTTTGAAGACCGGGGGGACCACCAGGTGCCCAGACACCTCCACGGCACACCGTACCCACCGACCGTTCGCCACGCTCGGCGCGCGACGGCATACCGGCATGGCGGGTGGGGTATGACTGCAGGCGTGGACACGACGAGACTGACCCAGTTCGCGCACGGCGGCGGCTGCGCGTGCAAGATCCCCCCCGGGGAGCTCGAGGACATGGTGCGCGGGCTGACCGGGATCGTCGACGCCGACCTGCTCGTCGGCCTCGACGAGGGCGACGACGCCGCGGCCGTGCGGGTCAGCGACGGCCTGGCGGTGCTGGCGACGGCCGACTTCTTCACACCGGTGGTCGACGACGCCTACGACTGGGGGCGGATCGCGGCGGCGAACGCCCTGTCCGACATCTATGCCATGGGCGGGCGCCCGATCCTCGCGGTGAACCTGCTCGGCTGGCCGCGCGACGTCCTCCCCCTGGAGCTGGCGGCCGAGGTGCTGCGTGGAGGCCTGGACGTCGCGCGCCTGGCCGGCTGCCCGGTCGCGGGCGGTCACAGCATCGATGACCCGGAGCCGAAGTACGGGATGGCCGTGACCGGCGTGGCCGATCCGGACCGTCTGCTGCGCAACGACGCGGGACAGGCCGGGCTCCCGCTCAGTCTCACCAAGCCGCTCGGCGTCGGTGTGCTCAACAACCGGCACAAGGCGACGGGGGAGGTGTTCCCCGAAGCCGTCGCCTCGATGGTGGCCCTCAACGACGTGGCGAGCCGGGACGCGCTGGCGCGTGGCGTCAAGGCAGCGACCGACGTCACGGGCTTCGGGCTGCTCGGTCACCTCTACAAGCTGGCTCGGGCGTCGGGAGTGACCGCCGTGGTCGACGCGGCCGCCGTGCCCTACCTCGACGGAGCGCGCGCGTCGTTCGCCCAGGGCTTCGTGCCGGGGGGCAGCCGGCGCAACCTCGACTGGGTGCGTCCGCACCTCGACACCACCGTCCAGCTCGACGAGCTGCTCCTGCTCGCCGACGCGCAGACGAGTGGCGGTCTGCTCGTCGTCGGTGAGATCCCGGGGGCGACCGTGATCGGCGAGCTCGTGCCCCGGGGCGAGCACGTCATGCGGGTGCGGTGAGCCGCATCGACGAGCACCTGGCCCGCGCCCGGGCCGGCCTGGTGCGCCTGGCGGCGGACCAGGCCTGGCACGAGGTCTGCGCCGGCGCCCTGCTCGTCGACACCCGCACGGCCGCGCAGCGATCCCGACAGGGAGAGCTGCCCCACGCTCTCGTCATCGACCGCACGGTGCTCGAGTGGCGCCTCGACCCGTCCAGCCCCCATCGCATCCCAGAGGTGCGCGACGCCCAGCATCGGGTCATCGTCATCTGTCGGCAGGGCTACAGCAGCTCGCTCGCTGCGGCGTCGCTGCGCGCGATCGGCCTGGAGCGCGCCACCGATGTCGTCGGTGGCGTCGAGGCCTGGCTCGCCGCGGGGCTGCCCCTGTCGCACCGGCCGGCAGACGTGCGGGAGTGACGGGCTGTCCTCGTCACCCGACCGTCAGCGTCGGCGGGAGGCGGCGCCCTCGGACGGTGCCGCGGAGGCCTCGTCCGGTCGCCGCGGCGGCTTCGTCACGAGCGGCAGCACGAGTGCCAGGAGCGTGATGATGCCGATGACGGTGAAGCCGAGCGTGTAGGCCTTCTCGCTGCCGATGAGCGAGGCGATGAGCAAGGGGCCGACGACGCCGCCGATGCTCCAGCCGATGAGCATGAGCCCGTAGATCGCGCCGACGTTCTTGACGCCGAAGAACTTCCCCGCGGTGGACGGCATCGTGCCGAAGCCGCCGCCGTAGCAGAGGTAGACCAGGGCCGCGAGCACGCCGAAGGCCGCCGCGTTCGACACGTGCGGGATGAGCAGGAGGCAGATGCCCTGGATGCCGAGGATTCCCATGAATGCCGGCATCTTGCCGATCTTGTCCGAGATCCAGCCCCAGAAGATGCGGCCCGCTCCGTTGAAGAGGCCGAGCACGCCGACGAGCGCGGCCGCTGCAGCGGTGGAGTATCCGGCCACGTCGCTCGCCGTGCCGGCGGCGACCGCGATGAGGGAGATGCCCGCGGTGACGCTCATGGTCAGGATGGCGGTGAGCAGGTACCACTGGGCCGTGTGCAAAGCCTCGCCCTGGGTGAAGTCGCGCGCCAGGGCCTTGCGGTCGCCCTTGCCGTCGTCGGTGTCCGCGGCACCTGCCGCGGGAGCGCCCGCCACGGGCGTCACCGCCGGGTTGCGGAAGACGGAGGTGCAGAGGAGCAGGATCACGAGGTAGCCGATGCCGAGCCAGAAGAATGCCTTCGTCGGCACGCTCGGGGTCTGGTTGATGAGGGCCTGCCCCACGGGGGCCGTGACGACGGCCCCGAAACCGAAGCCCGCGACAGCGAGCCCGGTGATGAGTCCCGGCTTGTCAGGGAACCACTTCTGCAGCATCGCGATCGGGACGATGTAGACCATGCCCAGGCCGAACCCGCCGACGACGCCGTAGCCGACGACGAGGAGCCAGAACGAGTCCGGCGACTGCGCGAAGGACGCGAGGATGACGCCCACGGCATAGATGATGCCGCCCGTCATGGCGACGAGCCGCGGCCCGCGCGCGTCCTGCAACCGGCCGCCCACGTAGCTGCCGATGAAGATCATGCCGATGACGACGCTGAAGGGAACGGCGGCCTTGGACTTCGACCACCCGAAGGCTTCGTCGCTCTGGAGCGCCTTGGCGAAGACGCTCCACGCATACACCGAGCCGATGGCGAGCTGCACGAGGACCGCGCAGACGAGGATGACCCAGCGGTTCGCTGCCCTGCTTTCCGTTCCGGGTTCGACGGCTGACCTACTCACGACACTGTTCCCCTTCCGGTTGGCCGGCGGCGCGATGCTGCGCCGTCGGCAAGGTGCGCCTAGCGCGCGGTGGTGATGGAGTCGTCGACGACACCGGCGGCACGGCGGCGTTCGAGACGCTCGCGCTGTGGTTCGACGGTGTACTTGGGATCGATGGCAGACACGAGGCCCGCCTCGAAGACCCCGAAGCGGGTGCACGCGGAGCCCGCCATCAGCGCCAGCCCGCTGAGGGCGGCCCCGACCCGGGTGCGCCCCACGGTGACCGCCCCGACGGCACCGGCGATGGTCAGCACCTTGCTCGCCCTGAGCAGCCGGGCCGCCTTGCCCGTGCGCAGCGGCTCCGACAGCATCGGCCCCAGCCTCTCCTGCATCCGCTCGAAGGCGACGGTCTCGGCGAGCGCACTCACTGCGGCCAGCCGCCGGGCGGGCCCGTTCTGCGCGACCGGGACGGTGAGCATGGCCAGCCCTGAGGCGGCGGCGTTCGCCGAGCTGACGAAGACGAAGGGCAGCTCACGGTAGGACTCGTGCCACGTCGGTGTCGCCGTGTCGGCGAGGAGCACGGCCGTGTAGGCGGCGAGCGGCGGGGCGAAGAAGGCGGAACCCACGGTGGCCGGGCCGTCGGCGAGGTCGAGGAGCCGCGAGACGCGCGCGAGCGCCGTGCCCGGAGCCGGGCCACCCGGTCGCGACTCGATCAGCCCATGACCCAGCTCGGAGGCGAGGGCCAGGCCGGAGAACGCGCTGAACGCCGTGAGGATCCACGAGCCGACCGACATCGGCGAGGTGAGCTTCACCGTTCGCATCATGTTGAGCGCGCGGCTCGGCTTGCCCAGGTCCTTGGCCAGTGCCGCGCCGCCGAGCGCTGCGGCCCCGACGGCCCCGATGCGGCCCGCCCGACGCAGCGCCGGGTAGCCGAGGGCCGCCCCGCCCGCGGCGAGCAGCGACGACCCCGCAGCCACCCCACCGAGGAAGAGGTATGCCGCGATCTCCTTGCCCCAGGGAGCCGGCTTGACGATGTGGCGCCCGTAGTAGCTGTCGAACCTCACGTCCGGCACCATGAGCGACTCGTCGCGGCGCCGACGGCCGCCGTTCTGGCCCGCCCGGTCGCGGGCGTTGCCGTGGCTGGCTGGGTCGCGCCGGCGTTCTGGCTCCGGCGGGCGATCGGCGTCGAGCGGGTTGGTCGTCACCGTCGCCTCCCCACGAACGCCGCGGCTGCCATGCCGAGCATCGCCAGCCCCGCGTAACCCGCCTTGCGGAACATGTCGGGCAGGTCTGCCGTCGTGACGCGCGGGTCCGGTGGCAGACCGTAGACCTCGGGCTCGTCGAGGAGCAGGAAGACCGAACCGGTGCCGCCGACCCCGTCGTTCTCGTCGGAGCCGTAGAGCCGCGCCTCGGTGAAGCCGAGCGTCGTGCAGCTCGGCCACGCGAGCCCGCGCCGTGGAGCGCATCTCGTCGAGGTCGCCGAACTTGATCGAGGTCGTCGGGCACGCCTGGGCGCACGCCGGAGTCTGCCCTGCACCGAGCCGGTCGTAGCACAGCGTGCACTTCTGGGCGATGCCGACGTTCTTCACCTCGCCGTTGCTCGAGGCGTGGGACTGCGGGTTGGCATGCCCGGAGCTGCTCGCCCCACCCCCGTTGATGCTGATGCCGTGCGACTGGCCACCCTTCTCGTGGCCCTCGTCGCCACGACGGCGCTCGATGACCCCGAAGGGGCACGCGGCGACGCAGTAGCCGCACCCGTTGCAGACGTCGTCCTGGACCACGACCGTGCCGAACTCGGTGCGGAAGAGCGAGCCGGTGGGGCAGACGTCGAGGCAGGCCGCGTGCGTGCAGTGCTTGCACACGTCGGACGCCATGAGCCAGCGCATGTCGGGCACGGGCGAGTCGGTCGGGCCCGGCCCGGCAGCTGCGCCAGGGCGTGCGTCGCCGGGTGCCGTCAGGGTCGCGGTGGCGGTGACCCCGCCACCGCCGACGGCGGCTTCGTCAAGCGCGCGCACCGACGGCATACCGAGCTGGACGAGGCGTCGCCCCGAGGCGCGGGCCTGCTCGATGCGCTGGGAGTCCTGCTCGACGAAGGCCACGTGCCGCCACGTGCTGGCGCCGAGCGCGCCGGTGTTGTCGTAGGACTGGTTGAGCAGGTCGAGGCCGTCCTCGGGCACACCGTTCCACTCCTTGCAGGCCACCTCGCACGCCTTGCAGCCGATGCAGATCGAGGTGTCCGTGAAGAAGCCCTTGCGGGCCTCGTGCCGGTCCCAGGCCGCGTCGGAGGCGGGGTCCGTCGGTCCCGACAGCTGGTTGCGCCAGAAAGCCACTGTTCAGTCTCCTCTCCGGCCCGGGGTGGCCTGCTCCGCCCCGGGGACTGCGCCCGGACCGGAGTCGGGCACCGACTCCGGGTGCCCGGTGCGCAGCTCGTTGCCCGTCATCACCGTGGCTCCGGCGCGGGACTGGTACTCGCCCACGAGGCGCAGCAGGGGCTCGCCGGCTGGTCGACGACCCGCGACGATGTCGCAGGAGCCCGCCTTGCTCTCCTGGATCTGCACGTTGGGGTCCAGCGCCACCCCGAGCAGGTCGTTCGCAGAGTCGCCACTGACGACGGCGTCGCTGCCGACACCCCAGTGGTAGGGCAGGCCGATCTGGTGCACGGTGCGACCCCCGATGACGAGCGGTCTCATCCGCTCGGTGACCATGACGCGTGCCTCGATCGCAGCGCGGGCGGAGACGATGGTGGCCCAGCCGCCGTTGTCGAGGCCGCGCTCGGCCGCGAGCTCGGGTGAGACCTCGCAGAAGAACTCCGGCTGCAGCTCCGACAGGTAGGGCAGCCACCGGCTCATGCCGCCCGCCGTGTGGTGCTCGGTGAGACGGTAGGTGGTGAAGACGTAGGGATACACGTCGGCGCCCGGCTGCTGCGCCGACGGGCTCCAGAGGTTGTCCTTGCGCGGGAAGACCTTGCGGGCCGGGTTGGACTGCTGGGTGTAGAGCGGGTTGCGGACCGGGGACTCCTGCGGCTCGTAGTGCGTCGGCAGCGGCCCGTCGACCATGCCCTTGGGGGTGAAGAGCCACCCCTTGCCGTCCGCCTGCATGATGAACGGGTCGTCGCCTGCCAGCCCGTCCGGGCCACCCGTGCCCGGGCTCGGGCCGGTAGGTCGGCGGCTTGGTGACCGGGAAGTCGGGCACGTCGTGACCGGTCCAGCGGCCCGACTCCTCGTCCCACCAGACGTAACGCTTGCGCTCGCTCCAGGGCCGGCCCTCGGGGTCGGCGGACGCGCGGTTGTAGAGGATGCGGCGGTTGGCGGGCCAGGCCCAGCCCCACTCGAGAGCCGTGAGGTCCTGCTCGCGGCCGGGGCGCCGGTTGGCAGACCGGTTCGTGCCCTCCGCGAAGACACCGGTGTAGATCCAGCAGCCACCCTCCGTGGAGCCGTCGGCCGCCATCTCGGCAAAGGACGAGAGGGGCTGGCCGGCCTTGTCTCCGGTGAGGTGGCGACCGTTGATCTCCATGAGGACGGCCTCGGCGTCGATCTCGCCCTCGTCGTCGACGGGGTAGTCCCAGGTCAGGTCGAGCAGCGGCCGGTCGCGCGGGTCGGTCGAGTCGGCGAGGAGCTCTCGGATGCGCCGACCGAGCTCGTAGAAGAACTCCAGCTCGCTCTGGGCGTCACCGGGTGGGGAGACCGCCTTGTGATGCCACTGGAGCATCCGCTGGGTCTGCGTGAAGGTGCCGCTCTTCTCGGTGTGCGCGGCCGCCGGCAGGAAGAAGACCTCGGTGCCGATGTCCTCGGTCGTGAGCTCACCCGTGGCGATCTCGGGGCCGTCCTTCCAGAAGGTCGCCGACTCGATCATCGTGAAGTCGCGCACGACGAGCCACTTGAGGTGCGACATGGCGAGCCGCTGCATGCGCCCGTGGGCGGAGCCGACAGCGGGGTTCTGGCCGAGCAGGAAGTAGCCCTCGACCTCGTCGTCGAGCATCGCCATCGTCGTCTGGTAGGTGCCGTGGGCTCCGCTCAGCTTCGGCAGGTAGTCGAAGGCCCAGTTGTTCTCGGCCGTCGCGGCCTTGCCCCACCAGGCCTTGAGCAGGCTGACGGCATAGGTGTCGGCCTGTGCCCAGAAGCCCTTCTGCTCCTTGCTGCCGATGGCGGAGATGTAGTCCTCCCAGGTGTCGTGCACCCCGACCATGGGCATGGCGAGGTAGCCCGGAAGGATGTTGTAGAGCGTCGGGATGTCGGTCGAGCCCTGGATGCTCGCGTGACCGCGCAGGGCCATGATGCCGCCGCCCGGACGACCCATGTTGCCGAGCAGGAGCTGGACGATCGCGGCGGTCCGGATGAACTGGGCGCCGAGGGTGTGCTGGGTCCAGCCCACGGCGTAGACGAAGGCCGTCGTGCGCTCGCGCCCGCTGTTCTCGGTGACGGCGCGCGCGAGGTACTGGAAGTCGTCGACGCTGACGCCGCAGGTGTCCGCGACCATCTCCGGCGTGTAGCGCGAGTAGTGCCTCTTGAGGATCTGCATGACGCAGCGCGGGTCCTGGAGGGTCTCGTCCCGCAGCACGCGGGCGTGCTCGAGACCCGGGCCGGCACCGCCGTGCTCGTCACCGGCGGCACGCTCGGACTTCGTGTGGCCGTGCTCGTGCCCGCTGTCGGGGCCGCCGATGCTGCCCGGCGAAGCCTCGCCCTCCGACTCCCCCTCGGACTCGGGTGCGCTCGCGTAGGCCCACGTGTCCTGCACGTAGGAGCCCTTGGCTTCGTCGTAGCCGGAGAAGAGGCCGTCGAGGTCCTCGGTGTCCTGGAAGTCCTCGTGCACGAGGGTCGCCGCGTTGGTGTACGCCGTGACGTACTCCGTGAAGTACAGCTCGTTGCTGAGGATGTGGTTGATGAGCGCACCCAGCAGCACGACGTCGCTCCCGGCGCGGATCGGGATGTGCTTGTCGGCGGTCGCCGACGTGCGCGTGAAGCGCGGGTCGACATGGATCACCTTGGCACCCTTGAGGCGGGCCTCCGTCACCCACTGGTAGGCCACCGGGTGGCACTCGGCCATGTTGGAACCCTGGATGACGATGCAGTCAGCGTTGGACAGGTCCTGGACATGCTGCGTCGCGCCGCCGCGTCCGAACGAGGACCCCAGACTGGGGACCGTGGAGGAGTGTCAAATACGCGCTTGGTTCTCGATCGAGATGGCGCCCGCTGCGGTGAACAGCTTCTTGATGAGGTAGTTCTCCTCGTTGTCCAGCGTCGCGCCACCGAGCGACGCGATGCCCATCGTCCGTCGCAGCGGACGGCCGCTCTCGTCGGTGTCCTGCCACCCCGCACGTCGGCTCGCGAGGAAGCGCTGGGCGATCATCTCGACGGCGGTCGCACGCTCCATCGGCTCCCAGTCGGTGCCTCCCGGCCGGCGATAGAGGACCTGCCGCTGGCGCGACGGGTTGTTGACGAGCTGCTCGCTCGCGGAACCCTTGGGGCAGAGGCGGCCCCGCGAGATCGGCGAGTCCGGGTCGCCCTCGATCTGCACGACCTTGTCGTCCTTGACGAAGACCTTCTGACCGCACCCGACGGCGCAGTATGGACACACGCTCTGGACGACCTTGTCGGCCGTCGAGGTGCGGGGCTGGAGGCTGCGGGTGCGTTCCGAGGTGACGGCGGGGCCGCGTCCGAGGAAGTCCCCGGTGCGCGCCTGACGGATGACGGGCCACGACAGGAACGTCTTCTTCGCGTCCACCGGGTGCACCTTCCTCGACGTCGGGCAGTGGTGACAGCCAAGCACCGATCTTCGGGAGCCGCCAGACAGGAGATACCCACCGGAGCGGCATGTGACACACGGGTCACCGAATCCCCCGTGACCCAGACCACCGCGCATTGGGAGCAGACGGCGACCGGACGGCATACTCACGTGGTGACGAAGAACCTCTCCGAGCGCATCCCGCGGGACCCCGGTCCCGACGGCCTCTACGAGGTCTTCACCGAGTGGACGACGGAGCGGGGACTGACCCTCTACCCGCACCAGGAGGAGGCCTTCCTCGAGATCCTCAGCGGGAGCAACCTCATCCTCTCGACGCCCACCGGCTCGGGGAAGTCGCTCGTGGCCACCGCTGCCCACCTCGCCGCCCTGGCCGAGGACCGGGTGAGCTTCTACACCGCTCCGATCAAGGCTCTCGTGTCGGAGAAGTTCTTCGCCCTCTGCGAGCAGTTCGGCGCCGACAACGTCGGGATGATCACCGGCGACGCGTCGGTCAACTCGGACGCACCGATCATCTGCTGCACTGCCGAGATCCTCGCCAACCTGGCTCTGCGAGAGGGCAGCTCAGCCGATGTCGGTCTCGTCGTCATGGACGAGTTCCACTTCTACTCCGAGCCCGACCGCGGGTGGGCGTGGCAGGTGCCGATCCTCGAGCTGCCGCAGGCGCAGTTCGTGCTCATGTCGGCGACGCTGGGCGACGTCACGATGTTTCGCGACGACCTCACGCGCCGCACCGGCCGGGCCACCGCCGTCATCTCCGGCACGGAGCGCCCCGTGCCGCTCGAGTTCTCGTATGCCCTCACCCCCCTCCACGAGACCATCGAGGAGCTGCTGGAGAAGGACCGCGCCCCCGTCTACGTCGTGCACTTCACGCAGGCGGCGGCCCTCGAGCGGGCGCAGAGCCTCATGGCAGTCAAGATCACGACGCGCGAGGAGCGCGACGCGATCGCCGCTCGCATCGGCAACTTCCGCTTCGGCGCGGGCTTCGGCCGCACGCTCTCGCGCCTCGTGCGTCACGGCATCGGCGTGCACCACGCCGGCATGCTGCCGAAGTACCGCCGGCTCGTCGAGCAGCTCGCGCAGGACGGCCTGCTCAAGGTCATCTGCGGCACCGACACCCTCGGGGTGGGCATCAACGTGCCCATCCGCACCGTCGTGCTCACCGGGCTGACGAAGTTCGACGGCACGAAGCAGCGGATGCTCAAGGTGCGCGAGTTCCACCAGATCGTCGGGCGGGCCGGCCGCGCCGGGTTCGACGTGCGCGGCTGGGTGGTGGCCCAGGCTCCCGACCACGTCATCGAGAACCACCGGGCCGTCGAGAAGGCGGGTGACGACCCCAAGAAGCAGCGCAAGATCCAGCGCAAGAAGGCACCCGAGGGCTTCATCAGCTGGTCGGAGGAGACCTTCGAGCGCCTCATCGCCGCGGAGCCCGAGGCACTGGCCCCGAGGATGCGCGTCTCGCACTCGATGCTCGTCAACATCCTGGCCCGCGAGGGCAACCCGGTCGCGCACGCGCAGCGGCTCCTCTCCGACAACCACCACGAGGCCAAGGACCAGCGCCGCCTCCAGCGCCATGCCCTCGTCCTCGCCAAGGAGCTGATCAGCTCCGGCGTGGTCGAGCGGCTTCCCACCGCCGAGGCCTCCGGACGCCGTCACGCGCTGACAATCGACCTGCAGCGCGACTTCGCCCTCAACCAGCCACTGGCGCCCTTCGCCCTTGCGGTGATGGAGACCCTCGACCCCGAGTCCGACTCCTACGCCAAGGATCTGGTGTCCGTCATCGAGGCGATCCTCGAGGACCCCCGCCAGGTCCTCTGGGCCCAGGAGTCGAAGGCTCGTGGGGAGGCCGTGGCCGCCATGAAGCTCGACGGCATCGAGTACGAGGAGCGCATGGAGCGCCTCGAAGAGGTCACCTGGCCCAAGCCGCTCGTCGACCTGCTCGAGGTCACTCTCGCCGCCTACCGCCACACCCACCCGTGGATCTCACCCGACGCCCTCTCGCCCAAGTCGATCGTGCGTGAGATGTACGAGCAGGGCATGACGTTCAACGAGTTCATCTCCGCCTACGGACTGTCGCGCTCGGAGGGTCTGCTCCTGCGCTACCTGACCGACGCCTACCGCACCCTGCGGCACACCGTGCCCGAGTCGCACCGCACCGAGGAGCTCGAGGACGTCATCGAGTGGCTCGGCGAGCTCGTGCGCCAGACCGACTCGAGCCTGCTCGACGAGTGGGAGGACCTCGTCAATCCCAGCGCCGCCGCGCTGCAGCAGGGTGACCTCGCTCCGCCGGCCCGCCCGCTCACGGCCAACGTGCGCGCCTTCACGGTGATGGTGCGCAACGCGATGTTCCACCGCGTCGAGCTCGCGTCGCGCGATGCGTGGGAGCTGCTGGGCGACCTCGAGGCCCGCGTGGCGGAGCTGACCGACCCGCCCCAGAAGGTCGTCATGACCCCGCAGGACTGGAACGACGCGCTCGGCGCCTACTACGACGAGCACGACTCCATCGCGACGGACCAGGAGGCGCGCTCGCCCGGGCTGCTGCAGATCGAGAAGACGGCGCAGGAGTGGCGCCTCCGACAGGTCGTCGTCGACCCCGACGCCGACCGCGACTGGGGCATCACCGCCGTCGTCGACCTCGCCGCCAGCGACGACGTGGGCGCCGCGGTCCTCACCGTCACCGCCTTCGAGCGGCTCGGCGGCTGACACCTCCCGGTCGATGTATTCGGCGGTCACGGGTGACCGCCGAATACATCGAACCGGGTTGTCGGCTGGGCTGGGTCAGCCCTTGTGGATGACGATCTGACCGCCCGCGATCGCGGTGGTCGGGTTCGACGTGTCACTGCCGCCGATCTGGTTGTCGTAGACGATCGTGCTGTCCGACGTCTTCCAGACCTTCATCCGCAGCTTGTCGGGGCTGGCGTCCGTCGCCGTGAGCATGAAGCTGTAGCCGCTCACGCCGTTGACGGTGCCGGTGCCCTTGTACTGCGCCTTGGTGCCGGCGACGACGAGCCACTGGTAGTCCTCCGAGTGGAAGTTGAGGCCGCCTGCCTGGAACTGGAACTCGGTGCTGCCGGTGGGCACGGTCGCGCCCTTCTTGTACTTCGACACGAAGCCGAAGTTCGCCCGCCCCGATGCGCTCGGGTCGGCCGGGTAGGCCCCGGCCGGCGACATGAGCCAACCGCCGCCGGTGACGAAGCCACCGTTCGGGTCGTAGACCACGACGAAGCCACACGTCTCGGTGTCGCTGCCGCCGTCGTCGTCCGTCACGGTCACGGCGATGTCGAAGATCCCCGCGGACGTGTACTGGTGGGTGGCCCCGACCGGTGAGGTCGCCGCCGCAGCAGGGCTCACCACGCCGTCGCCCCAGTCGACGGTCATCGTGTGGGTGTCGTTGACGCCCGGGTCGGTGAAGGTGCCGGCGAAGGTGACGTCGGTGTCCACCTGGTTCGGCGCAACGGGGCAGCTCGTCAGCGTCAGGCTCGGCGCGACGTTGGTGACCGTCACGTCCGTGCTGTCGGTGTCGGTCAGGCCGTTGTCGTCGGTGACCTCGAGCGTGACCGCGTCGACGCCGTCGTCGAGACCGGCGTAGGTCGCAATGGCGCTGCTCGTGTTGCTCAGCGTGCCGATGCCTGCGGCAGCACCACTCCAGGCGTATGCCGTGACGGTGCCGTCAGGGTCGTGGCTGCCGGAGCCGTCGAGCGCGACCGAGGAGCCCTCGGGGACGGTCTTGTCCGGGCCGGCGTCCGCGACGGGCGGCAGGCAGTTGACGGTCACGACGACCGCCGGGAAGGCCACGACGCCACCCTCGTCGTCCGTGTAGGTCACCGGGGTGTTGACGTTGAGCGGACCGCAGGGCGCGCCCTCGTGCTTGATGCCGTACGTGATGACGAGGTTCTCGTCACCGAGGTCGGCGCGCGAGACGGTGAAGCTGTTCGTCGTCACGCCACTGACCGAGGCGCCGAGGCTGGCCGTGACCGAACCGGGCACGAGATCCCACCCGGCGTCGAGCGTCACGGTGACCGACGGGTTGGTGGCGCCCGGCACGACGACGGCTGCGACCAGGGTCGACAGCAGGGCGGCGAGCGAGCCGAAGCCACCGACGGCGAAGGTGTTGGTGCTGCCGGCACCGCTGGCGATCGTCTCGAGCGTGGCCTGATTGACGCCGTCGCCGACGCCGACGGCGAAGACCTCGGCCTTGGCCTGGAGGCTCGCTGCGGCTGCGGCCGTCGGGTCGCCGCCGTTGGGCTGGCCATCGGTGATGACGATGACGAGCTGGTTGCGCGAGGGGTCGTCCGGACCCATGACGGAGCTCGCCTGGTTGAGGCCGCACGAGATGCAGGTGTTGCCGGCCGACTGCGGGTTGCCCGTGATCGCGGCCTGCACGGCGGCCTGGTTGCTGCTGAGACCGATGACCGTCTCGGACGCGGTCGCGAAGCCGACGACGCCGACCCGGCCGCCGTTCGTGAACAGGCCGTCCGCCGCGACAGCGGTGACGACGCTGCTCGCGAAGGTCTTGAGCTGACCGAACTCCGTGGAGTCGATGCTTCCGGACTCGTCGAGCACGAGCACCAGGTCGGTCGGCGTCGACTGGGTGCTGCTCTCCCCATCGAGCGTCAGCGTGACGGTCGAGGTGCCGAAGCGGTTGACCGAGGTCGGACTGGCCGACGCACTCGGCGCTGGTGCTGCCGAGGCCATCGGGGCCATCGCCACCCCGCCGAGCGTGAGTGCGGTCGCGGCGATGACCGCCGCGACCGTTCGGATCCGCGCCGGCACGAGCCGACGCCGTGTTGCTGTGTGCACGTGTATCCCCCTTTGGATCGGGTGCGCCGTGACCTCCGGTGGCCAGGCGTCGCCCGTTGTGCCCCCCGATGTCCGCTAGAGCCGCGACGTCGACCGGGTGATACGTCGCCCCGGCGTGTCTCGCTCGGCCCCGGCTAGCATCGCCCGATGGAGCTGCGCACCGAGGTCCTCGACGAGGTGGACGGCGTGTGCGTGCGGCCGGCTCGAGACCGCGCCGCCACGAGCACGGGAGCACTCGTGCTGTCCGGGTCGAGCGGGAGAGTCGAGACCGAGCGGGCCACCGTCCTTGCAGGCGTCGGGGCGACCACCCTCACCTACCGGTGGTTCGGCTGTCCGGGCCAACCGCACGGCATCTGGGAGCTACCGCTCGAGAGCTTCGACTGGGCCGTCGACCGCCTTGCCTCCCAGTGTGATCGGGTCGTGCTCGTCGGGGCGTCCAAGAGCGCCGAGGCCCTCCTGCTGTATGCCGCCGACGACCCCCGCATCGATGCCGTCGTTGCCGTGTCGCCGAGTCACGTGGTGTGGGCCAACGTCGCACCGGGTCCCGACGGATCCCTACGGCCCCAGCACTCGTCGTGGTCGAGGGCGGGGCGGCCCGTGCCCTTCGTGCCTTACGACGACGACGTGGTCGTGACGGGCGACCCGCCGGCCTTCGAGCCCGTCTACCGCGCCAGCCTCACGACGAACCAGGGGCGGGTGGCGGCCGCGACCATCCCGGTCGAGCGCTTCTTCGGCGACGTGCTGCTCATCGCGGGAGGCGACGACCAGCTGTGGCCCTCGGTGGACTCAGCCCGACAGATCAAGGCTCGCCGGGCGGCATACGACCTGCCGACGACGCTCGTGACGCACCCCGAGGCAGGCCACCGCGTGATCCTGCCTGGAGAGACCGTCGCCACGGGTGGCGCGTCGATGGCGCGCGGCGGCACCGAGTCGGCCGACCGGGCGCTGGGCCTGCGCGCGTGGCCCGAGATCCGGCGCGTCCTCGGTGCTCCGACGCGCTGAAACGACGCCAGGCCAGCGCGCAAGCGAGAGCCTCGAGGGGGGTATGTTCACGGGTGCCCACCGGGGATCCCTCTACCGACAGGACCGCTCACATGGATTCGTCTGACGTCAAGCAGGCCTCACGGCGGGCCGGCGACCACCCGGCTCTCGAGACGGTGGCCCGCATCGGGTATGCCGTCAACGGCGTGCTGCACATCATCATCGGCGTCATCGCGCTCGCACTCGCCTTCGGGTCCAAGAGCACGAGTGCCGACCAGTCCGGAGCGCTGGGGTCGCTCGCGGACAACCCCCTCGGCCTGCTCGTGCTCTGGATCGCCGTCGTCGCGTGGCTCGGACTCGGCATCTGGCAGGTGACCGAGGCCATCACCGGCAGCACCGAGACGAGTGACCGGGTCAAGGCCATCGCCAAGGCCATCGTCTACCTCGTGCTGGCCTGGACGGCCTTCAAGTTCGCCACCGGGGGCGGCTCGTCGAGCAAGAAGCAGTCCACCGACCTCACCGCCAGCCTCATGGAGAAGCCAGCCGGCCAGTGGCTCGTGGGCGCCGTGGGCCTCGTCATCATCGGCGTCGGCGTCTACCACGTCATCAAGGGGTGGCAGAAGAAGTTCCTGGGCGACCTCGAGTCCGACCCCGGCGAGTGGATCGTCAAGGCCGGTCGTGTCGGCTACATCGCCAAGGGGATCGCGCTCTCGATCGTCGGTGGCCTCTTCATCCTCGCCGCCGTGCGCCACAAGCCAAGTGAGGCCAAGGGCCTCGACGGCGCCCTGCGCAACCTGCTCGGCGCTCCCGGCGGCCCGGTGCTGCTGGCTCTCGTCGCCATCGGCCTCATGGCCTTCGGCGTGTACAGCTTCGGGCGCGCCCGCCACGCCGACGTCTGATCGGTCCAAGCCGCGGGATCGCTGGCCGCCGAGGGCAGACAGAATGCCGAACGCCGGGAACCTTCGGGTTCCCGGCGTTCGGCATTCTGGCGGGTTGGGCTCGCTCGAGTTGGGACGGTCAGTGCCGTACGGCCTCGCGCGCCTGGTTGCCGGCCCTCGTGCCAGAGGTCTTGCGGCGCAAGTAGTTCCACGCCAACAGCATGCAGACGAGGCCGTTGACCGCACCGACGAGGACGTCTGACAAGTGGTGCATTCCGCGGTAGAGCCGGGCATAGCCGACGAGGAACGGCACGATGATGCAGAGGCACGTGACCAGGCGACGGAGCCAGGTCTGCTCGATGCGCTGGGCCATCAGTGCGAAGGTGAGGTAGAGCGCCGTGGCTGCGCCCATGTGGCCGCTCGGGTAGCTCGAGGTCGGGGGCGCCGGGTCGAGGTGGGGGACCGTGGGCCGGTCGCGGCCGGCGATGGTCGTGGCCGCCACGAAGACGCTCGCCTGCGCGGCGATGGCGAGCGCCGGCACCACGGCATACCACCACTCCTTGGTGCGCCACCACACCAGCGCGACCATGATGACGCAGACCCCGATGATGATCTCGGTGTTGCCGATGTGCGACCAGACCGCCGTGATGGAGTTCCATGTGGCCGTGCGTCCGTCAGCGAGCGCCTTGCTGATGGAGTTCTCGGACTTGAGGTCGTCCAGCGGCCCGACGATGAGGAAGCCCAGTCCGACGATGACGCCCAGGAGCACGACCGCAGGTGCGAGCAGGCGCAGCGCCATGTCACGAAGGGCTGACCCCACCGTAGGCCTGGACCTGTCGATCTCATAGCGGTGGATAAAGGTGTGGTTCACGAATCGCCTTTCTGCTCAGGCCCGCTGCGACCCTCCGGCGGAGGGGCGTCATCGGGGCCGGTGGGGTCCCACCCGAGGTAGCCGAGGTAGGACGCCGTGGCGAGACCGACTCCGAAGAGCACTCCGGCCAGGGCGTCCGAGGGGTAGTGCACGCCGAGGAAGACCCGGTCGAGGAAGGTCAGGACGACGACGGTCGACAGACCACCGACGAGCCAGCGCCGGCCCGCGGGTGACAGCACCGGCCACAGGAGCAGCACGAGCACCGTCGCGATGGCCGCCGAGTTGGCGACGTGTCCGGAGGGGAAGCTGTAGCCCGGGGCGTGCGAGACCGGGTCGCTGACGACGGGACGAGCGCGCTGCACGACCTCCTTGAGCGCCAGCTGGAGGGCCCAGGCCACCATCATCGTCACGAAGGCCCACAGGGCACGGCTTCGGAGACCGTACTTGCGCCACACGACGACACACACGATGGTTGCGAGCACGTAGAGGCCCCGGGGCTGGGTGGCCTCCTGCCACCAGATCAGCGCAGTGCGCAGCCACGGGTTGTCGCGGGTGATGTCGGTGGCGGCGACGATGAGCCGCTCGTCGAGCTCGATGACCGGGAGGAACTTCTCCCGCACGACGAACGCCAGCGCCGTGATCGGCACCGCGAACGCGAGGCCGAAGCCGACCGCCTTGAGCAGCCGGCGGCCGCGACCACCCTTCGGCCCTCGCGCTCGCCCACGGCGCTCGAGCTCAGCCAACGCGCACGACCAAGGAGTCGGGCAGCACACGCACCGCCATGGCCCGGCGCTCACCGATCGGGTCGCCGTCGATCTCGGTCTCCACCGGGTTCTTGGTCTGCACGGTGAACTCGCGTCCTCGGAGTCGGTCGAGGCGCTTGTGGCCTGTGCGGTGGCGCGTCGCGACGTCAGCCAGGACCGTCAGCCAGCCGAAGAACCCCTTCGGCGCGACGACGACCGAGTCGAGCACCCCGTCGTCCATTTTGGCGTCGGGCATGAGCTCGATGCCGCCCTGGAGCGTGCCACAGTTGCCGATGACGACGGTGCGCGCGTGACGACCGATCCGGTCACCGGGCCGGTCTGCCTCGCCGGGCCCGCCGGTCGAGGAGACCGCGACCGAGAAGCCGCGGCCGAAGATCTTGCGCACGGCGGCAAAGAGGTAGGCCACCCATCCGACAACAGCCTTCACCTTCTCGTTGGCAGTGGCCATGACCTCGCCGTCGAGGCCCATGCCGGTCATGACGAGGAAGACCTCTTCGCCGTCACGGCGACCCTCCGTGGGGTCGTCGGCCCGTCCTCCCGGCCCAGCGGTCGCGTCCGCGCCGAGCTCGGTGAGGCTGTCGCCCGTGCGGACGAGACCGACGTCAATGGTGCGGTCGGCACCCGAGAGCATCGCCTCGACCGCGTCCTCGAGGGAGTCGATGGGCAGCCCGAGGTTGCGGGCCAGGAGGTTGCCCGTGCCCCCCGGGAGCAGGCCGAGCGCACTGTCGGTGCCGACCAGCGCCGAGGCCACCGCGCGCACCGTCCCGTCTCCACCGAGGGAGGCGACGACGTCGGCACCGGACTCGACGGCCTCGCGGCCCTGCTTCTCGCCGGTCTCCTCAGCCGTCGTCGCGATCCATGTCGGCTCGTCCCAACCGTGCGTCGTTGCGGCGGAGCCGACGAGCGCCTTCGTGGCGTCGAGGTCATCGACCTTGACGGGGTTGTAGACGACGGTGAGGCTGCGACGAGTGCGGGGCGCGGCGGACGCGGTGTCAGGCATGGAGGGATCCTAGGGCTCGAGGCATGAGGCGAACGCGGCCGTCGACTCGACCAGACGGTGACATACCCACGCCGCCGCGAGCCCCACCACCAGCCGCGCGAGGTCCCACATCGACCCCAGCTCTCAGGCGGTCTGCTGGCGTGGCGAGTAGCCTGCGCCCGTGCCCACCATCCGCCACCGACTCCTTCTCGCGATCGCGCTGGGCGTGCTCGCCGGGCTGCTCGTCCCACTCGGCAGGAGCTCCCACGTCCTGACGCACGCCCTCGTCGGCTTCGTCGTCGGCGGGCTCGTCTTCGCGGTGCCCCTGCTGGTGCACCTGCTGGGGCACGACGCCCCGGCCACCCGGGCGAAGGTGGCGGGCCGCGACGGCGACGCGGCGTGGTACGACCTCGTCGTCATCATCGTCGGGCTCGCCAGCCTCTGCGGCGTGGCGGTCCTGCTCATCGGCGGACAGCCGCGGGGAGCAGCCGAGGTCGTCGAGGCCCTCATCGGCGCCGGCGCGGTCGCCGTGGGCTGGCTCTGCGTGCACACGGTCTACGTGCTGCGCTATGCCCGCGTCTACTACGCGAGCCCCACGCCGCCGATCGACTTCAACCAGGACGAGGATCCGACGTTCTCCGACTTCGCCTACTTCTCCTTCAACCTCGGCATGGCCTACCAGGTGTCGGACACCACCCTGCGCACCACGCTCGTGCGCAGGGTGGTGCTCGGACACGCCCTGCTCGCCTACCTCTACGGCACGATCGTCATCGCAGCGACCATCAACCTGCTCGCCGGTCTCGGGGGTCTGCGCGGCTGAACCCGCAGCGCTCAGGCGCCGAGGCGGGATTTCTCGTCTGACACCCACAGCCCGATGAGGCCAGAGAAGTGCGCCATGAAGGTGTCCTGCTCGTGGGCGGGATAGGTGGCCCGCACCGTCGAGCGCAGGATGCGGGTGAAGGCGTCGGACTGCACCCACTCGAGCACCGCTGCGTCCAGGTGCGGGAGGTAGCGCGTGCACCACGCCCAGTAGGCGTCAGTCTCGAAGTACTCGTCAGCGATGGCGAGGTAGGCGTCGAGCTTCTGCCCGTCGTCGAGGTCGGTGCGGTCGGCCACCTCGAAGTAGCGCCGCATCTCGAGGTCCATCGGGCCGAGTCGCCCGGTGGCAAGGCAGTAGGCCGACCACCGCACGAGCGCTTTGATGGCCCAAGGGAAGTAGTAGTGCAGCGACGTCACCGCGACGTCGGGGCAGGCGTTCGCGTAGTCGATGGGATAGACGTCGTCACCGGCGACGAGCATCTCGCACGAGTTGAACTCCCAGCCGAACATCGCGTTGACGATCCGGCTGATCGCCGCCGTCTGCTTGCCGGCCGACGGTGACAGGAAGTCGTAGGACACGGCATACCGGTTGTGCATCGGCTGGTCGGGACGGAAGTCCATGACCATGGTCTCGGGACCGATCGACAGCGCCCGCGCGAAGTGCTCGTAGTCAACTGTCGACTGCAGGTGCATGAGCATCTCGCCCGACTCGTCGTAGGCCTTGACGAGGTCGGCCTCGTTGTTGATGCGCGAGACGCCCCGCCAGCCACCCCCGTCGAAGGGCTTCATGTACATCGGGTAGCCGAGGTCGTTGGCGATCTGCTTGAGGTCGAACGGCTGGTTGTACTTCGCCGACGTGTAGGCCCAGCGCGAGTTGTCGACGGGGTTCTTGTAGGGCACGAGCCACGTCTCGGGGACCTTGAGGCCCAAACGCATCAGGGCGACGTAGGCGCTGTGCTTCTCCATCGACTGGAAGGTGAACGGACTGTTGAGCAGGTAGGTGTCGTTCATCAGCGCGGCCTTCTTGAGCCACTCGCGCGGGTGGTAGTACCAGTAGGCGAGGCGGTCGATGACGAGCTCGGTGCGCACCGGCTGCCGCAGGTCGAACGGCTCGATGGTGAGGCGCTCGCTCGTCAGCTCGTGCGTGACTCCGTCATCGGTGGTGATCGGACCGACGAGCCTCAGCAGCTCCTCGAAGGCGGTGGGCCAGTCCTCCTCGGCGCCGAGCAGGAGTCCGATGAGATGAGTCCGGTTCGTGGAGGCCGACGGCGCGTCGGCGTCGGTAGCCGACTGCTGCGTGGCGTTCTCGGTCATCGTGCAGCTCCTAGGGTCCGGTGGCTCGGTCAACGAGAGCGATCCTTGCAGGTAGCGCGCCATCTGTCCCGACTCCGCTCGACGCGTGATCCGTCGCTGTCGTCGGCGGTGTCGTCGGCGGTGTCGTCACGGCCAACAGGTCGAGCAGGTGCGGATCGAAGGCCCGGTGCCACGAGGGCCAGTCGTGCCGGCCGGGCACCACGCTGAGGTGGACGTCGTGTCCCTGACGTCCGAGGGTGCGCGCCATCAGGTGGTTGTTGCGCAGGTTGCCCTCGGCCGAGCCGCAGGTAAGGACGAAGCGGGCGTGGCTGCGCCGCCGACGGGCGCGGCTCACCTGCGACACGAACGTCGTCACGCGGTCCCAGTGCTCGAAGCTCTCCTCGCCGTCGATCCGCTTGCGGAAGAACGACCCCGACTGCAGGAAGAGCCCAGCGAACGTGCCCGGCCGCAGCCACTCGGCCTGCAGCGCTGCGAGCGCCCCGAGGCTGGCTCCCATGATGGTGGGCCTCCCCGCGGTCCGGTATGCCGTGAGCACCGTCGGCAGCACGTGCTCCGTCAGCGCTTCGGCGTAGAGGGCGTTGGCGGCATACCGTGCGTTGCGGGGGCCGGGCCGCAGCAGCGCGACCCGCATGGCGGGCACGCGACCGGCGAGGTGGGCGTCGTGCAGCACCCGGAGCAGGTGCGCCCGACGGGCGTACTCCGGTCCGTCGTGGGCGAGGAGCAGCGGCAGGGCCTCAGTGCGGCGGGTGCCGTGCGGGGTGACGAGCGCGAGGTCGACCTCGCCCACGGGCGTGCCGGTGACGGTCATCCTGGTGCGCCCCACGGGCACCAACCTAGGCCCCGCCGTCCGCGGGCTCACGGTCCGGGCCGCACCGGCGGTGGTCCCGTCGTCACACCCCGCCGCCGCAACCGCCGGGAAGTGGGCACTCGACTACCCCCGCCGTCGAGTTCCTCCCACCCTGTCACGGGAGGCCCTGGCCTCGGTCAGCCTCCGTGCGACCGGCGCACGTGGTCCCGAGCGCGCCTCAGCCAGGCAGTGCGCTCATCGGCTGTCAGGCTGGCCGGCAGGGACCGGTAGGCGCGCATCGTGCGGGCGCCCATCGTCAACGGGGCACTCCCCTCGAGACCGGCCAGCTCCTCGAGCGCCGCCGGCTCGAGCTTGACGCCGATGACGTCTGCCATGGCGATGGCAAAGACATGGCCGCCGACGAGGGCGGCGAGCGTGCCGAACATCGGCCGCAGCTCGACGCTCCCGTCACCGTCCGGATCGAGACCCGGCTCCGCTGCGAGGAGTCGGCGCAGCTCGGCTCGGGTGGCGTCCTCGGACTGGTTCGCGGCCATGGCCCCATGCAACCACCCCTCCCCGACAGAGCCGCCCCGGACCGGACCGTGGGGAGGGTGGCCTCCCCCGTCGCTCACGCCGGGAGGCGTCAGGCCCTCGCGCGGAGGCGGTACCACTGCGGCGAGGTCCGCTTGAGCGGCCCCATCATGCCGGACGTGTCCGCGGGCTCGACCGAGAGCAGCTCCCAGCCGTCGAAGGCCTCTTCGACGTCCGCCTGGGCCACGCCACCCGGCACGAGGGGGATCGCGGTGGGTTGGAAGGCGAGCATCAGCATCGTCGCACCCGGCCGGGCCATCGCGGTGACGCCACGCGCCGCGGCCAGCCGTTGGTCCCGATCGAGCCCATGGAAGCAGCCGATGTCGAGGAAGAAGTCGAAGGTGCCCGACACGGCACCCCTGAGGTCGGTGACATCGCCCACGACGAGAGTGGCGGTCGTCTCCCCCTGTGACCTGGCGGCGTCGATCGCTCGCGGGATGTTGTCGAGCCCCACCGCCTCCCAGCCCCGCTCTGCGAGCTCATGCGTGTGCAGGCCGCGACCACACCCCAGGTCGAGGGCTCGACCGAACGGCCGCGACCGCTCGCCCTCCTCCCGGTCGAGCAACCGGCTGAAGCCGGCGTGGGCGACCTCCCCGGCGCGTTCCCACGGCGTGATCCCCCAGCGATAGGCGAGCGCGTAACCAGTGCTCATCATGCACCTCATATTGATTCAGGTAGCACCCGAATGAATGCCACCCCTAGAGTGATCCTCGATGAATGAGCCTGTCAAGAGCCGGCGCCCCTACCGTTCCCCGGTCCGCGAGGAGCGTGCGCGGGCGAATCGCGAGGCGATCCTGCGCGCGGCGCGCGAGCGCTTCGTGTCCGACGGATATCCCCGCACCTCGGTGGCCTCGATCGCCTCCGATGCCGGTGTCAGCGAGGACCTCGTCTATGTGCTCTTCACCACCAAGCGGCGCCTGCTCGTCGAGGTGCTCAACTACTCCGTCACCGGCGAGCTCGACAGCCCGCGCGTCCTGGAGCAGCGCGGGCCCAGAGCGGTGCGTGACGAGAAGGACCAGCGTCGCCAGATCGCGATGTTCGCGGCAGACATCACCCGCCGGACCGACCGTGCACGACCCATCGACGACGTCATGCGCTCAGCCTCCCTCGTCGACGAGTCGGTCGCCGAGAAGCACCGCGACATGCACGCGACACGGCTCGCCAACCTCACCCAGTTCGTCACCTGGGTCGCATCGAATGGCCCGCTGCGAGAAGGCGTCACGGTGGAGGAAGCGGCAGCGACGGTGTGGGCGCTCACCGGCCCGGATGTGCACCGCCTGCTCGTCGACGACCTCGGTTGGGACCTGGAGCGCTACGCCACCTGGGTGCGGCGCACCCTCGAGGACACCCTGCTGAGTCCGGAGGGCCCGCCGCCCTAGAGGTCGAGGTCTGCCCAGATGGCGGCGTGGTCGGAGGCGGCGTCCTGCTCGCGCGTGAGCGTGGGATACATCTCCCACTTGCTCGACGCGGTCCACACTCCCGCTCGGTGCATGCCGGCGCCGGTGATCGTCTCGAAGAGGGCGGGCGAGCAGAGGATGTAGTCGATCTTGTTGCCCTTGGCCGCGGTGCCGTAGGTGCCCGGGCGCCCGAGGTCATCGAAGCCGGCGAAGGCGGACACGTCCCGCAGGTCACTGGGCTTGGCTGCCACGCCCGTGCCCCCGGATCGCAGCAGCGGTGAGAGCGCCGCGCTGCCGGGGGTGTCGTTGAGGTCTCCGACGATCGCGACGAGGTCGAAGCCGTCGGCCCGCCGCTGCTCGTAGATCTCGCGCACCCGCTGGGCCTGCCGCTTGCGCTTCACGGTGGCCGACCGCCCGCCGTAGCCCTTCGACTTGAAGTGGTTGACCATGAGGACGAGCGTGCGCCCGTCGCGCAGCTCGACCTCGAACTCGGCACAGTCCCGGCTGAAGATCGGCCCGGCAAGGTCGGAGTCGTCGACGTGGCTGGTGATGGGACCGATCGGCAGGTTGCCCCGGGTCATCAGCCCCACGTCGATGCCGCGCTCGTCGTTGCCGTCGATGAGCATGACGTGGCCGTAGATGCGCCCCCCGAGTGGGGCGAGCTGGTCGGCGTTGAAGTGCCGCAGCGCCCAGCGGTCCTCGGCCTCGACGACGCCGAGCACGTCGGCCCCGACGTCGTGCACCACCTGGGCCGTATGCCGCACGGCGAGGTCGGTGACCGTCGCTCGCTTCATCTCGAGCCAGCCGATCCAGTCGCCGCGACCGTTCGCGACGACGGTGACCTTGCCGCCCGAGGAGCGCCGCAGCAGCCGACCGCGGTTCTGCCGCAGCAGGAAGAGAGGAGTCTCGTCCGAGGCCTTGAGGCCAAGCGTGTCGAGCAGGTGCAGGATCGTCGCCTTGTCCGACGTGGAGTAGTCCTGCTGCTGGAGCACCTTGGTGAGTTCCGTGTAGGCGTCGAGCAGCGCACGCGCGTCGCTCCACTCCCCGGAGGAGAGCACCTTGGCGCGGTCGAAGAGGTTCTCAACGTTGTACGAGGCGAGCCGCATGCTCCTACGCTCCCACGGGCGGCATCGGCATCTCAGGCACTTGCGACATCCGGTCCGGGCGAGGACGCACGACGGCGAGGAAGAGCGCGGCCACGAGCGCGGTGACGCCGCAGATGGCCCAGACGGTGAGGTAGCCGGAGAGCGACGCGTGCGCCGTCGCCTCGGTGTCGACGCTGCCGGCGGACGCGAGCGCGACGGCGAAGACACTCGAGGCGAAGGCACCGCCGATCGTCTTCGTCGTATTGGTCATTCCGGTCGTCAGGCCCGTGTGGGTCGGCGGTGCCGCAGCAGCCGCAGCCGTCGGCAGACCGGCGACGAGCGCTCCGGAGCCCAGCCCCGCGACCACCATGTTGGTCATCGTCTGGGCGAGCGTGTCGTGGAGGGGCAGGAAGAGCAGGTAGCCCACCCCCACGAGCACGGCGGCCCCGATCAGGGCGGGGCGGGTGCCGGTGCGGCGGCCGACGACGGGCAGCAACAGCGCCCCGACGGCGAGGGAGAGCACGTAGCCGCCGATGATGATCGACACGCTGCCGGCCGTCGCGCCGAGGCCGTAGCCGGTCACTGCGGGATCGGTGCGGGCGAAGGTCGACAGGGGGATCTGCGCACCGAGCACCGAGACCCCGAACAGGAACGCCGTCGCCTGGATCGGCCACTGCGCCGACCCGCCGAGCACCCGCAGGTCGACGAGCGGCTCCGGGTGCGCCAGCTCGACCCGGGCGAAGGGCACGAGCGAGGCGACGCCGGCCACGACGAGCAGCCACGGCCACGCGCTCGCGGGGCCGACGACCCGCAGCATGACGAGGCCGGCCATCACGAGGCCGAGCACCAGGGTGATGAGTGCGAAGCCGTGCCAGTCGACCCGTCCGTGCGCGAGCACGGGCGACTCCTCGACCCCGAACCAGATCGCTCCGAGCGCCAGCGTCACGACGATCGCCGGCACTGCGAGCAGCGCTGTCATGCCGAGCGACTCGGCAAGTGCGCCGCTCGTCAGCGCTCCGACGATGACACCGAGCTCGAGCCCGGCGACGAGCAGGCCGGCTGCTCCGCGTACTCGCGACTCGGAGCCACGGGTGCGTCGGTGGATGATCGCCACCTCCATCGGCAGCCACACGACGTAGAACCCCTGCAGGGCCCAGGCGACGAGGAAGAGCCCGAAGCTCGGCGCGAAGGCGACGCCCCACGACGCGATCGCCGTGACCACGGTCGAGAGCAGGAGCACCTTGCGGTGGCCGATGAGGTCACCGAGCCGGGCGAGCAGCGGCACCACGAGCGCCGAGACGATGAGCTGCGCCGCCTCGAACCAGTTGACGTCGGCGTCCTTGATCGACAGGTGTCTCGCGATGTCGGTGAAGATCGGCGTGTAGTAGCCCTGCAGCACGCCGCTCGCGAGCTCGACGCAGATGAGGAAGCCGACGACCTTCGTGATCGGGCTGCGCGCCAGGGCGCGGGCGGCATCGGCGACGGCCGTGTCGTCGGTCATGCGAATCCTTCTGTGGTTCAGAGCTGCTCGATGAGATGGCGATACCACTGCACGCCATCGAGGAAGGCGTCGACGCCGATGCGCTCGTCGACGCCGTGGATCGAGGCCCGCTGCCCGGCCGTCATGCGAAACGGGGTGAAGCGGTAGACGCGTGGCCACACCCGGTGGAAGTGCCGCGAGTCGGTGGCCGCGAGCATGACGTAGGGCACCGGCACCGTGCCCGGGAACACGTCGGCGAGCGTCGTCTCCAGCAGCCGGTATGCCGCGTCGTCCGTCGGCGACACGGGGCTCGGCTCGTCACCGCTGACCAGCGTCACCTCGACCTGAGGGTCGTTGACGATCTTGCGGATCCGCTCGATGGCGCCGTCCACCGTCTCGCCCACCATGACCCGCATGTTGACGTGAGCGCGCGCCGTCGCTGCGATGACGTTGGCGCCGGGCGAACCGGAGAGCTGGGTCACCGCGACGGTCGTGCGAGTCATCGCCGCCGTCTCGTGGCCGAGCCGCGAGAGCGTCTGCGCGAGGACGGGTCGCAGCAGCCGGGCATGGGAGAAGACCGCGCCGAACGGCATACGCGCGTGGGGCGCGACAGCCTCCATCATCTCGACCGTGGCGTCGGGCAGGTGGACCGGGAAGGGTCGCTTCTCCAGCCGGGTGATGGCACGCGCGAGCCGGGCCGTCGCACCGCCACGCCGCGGGGCCGACGCGTGCCCACCGTCACCGCGAGCGGTGAGGTCGACGTCGACCGTGCCCTTCTCGGAGACACCGATGACGGCGATCTCGCCCACAACCCCGGGCAGCACGCCTTCGACGATCGCCCCTCCCTCGTCGATGACGAACCACGGCTCGACCCCCCGCCCTCGCAGCGCCGCGACCGCGTCCTTCGCCGCCCGCCCCGAGACCTCCTCGTTGCAGCCGAAGGAGAGCCACACGTCGCGTCCCGGCACGACGCCCTCGGCGACGAGGTCCTCGACCGCCTGACACGTGGCAACCAGTGAGCCCTTGCAGTCGAGCGCCCCACGGCCCCAGACGAACCCGTCGGCCAGCTCGGCGGCGAAGGGTGGATGGGTCCACGCCGACGGGTCGTCGACCGGCACGACGTCGATGTGGGCCATGAGCACGACCGGTGACTCCGGCGTGTGCCCCGCCCAGCGCACGAGCAGGGCGTCACCGCTGATCCGCTCGACCTCGCACGTCTCGTGCAGCCGGGGGAAGCGCAGCCGCAGCTCATCCAGCAACGCAGAGAAGGCCGACCGGTCCTCCTCGTCGGGGTCCCAGGCCGAGACCGTCGGGATGCGGATCAGCGCCCGCAGTGCCTCGACCGCCGGCTCGCCGTTGCTGCGTCGCATCCCCGGAGCGTATGCCGTCGGGCTCGGCGGGTGCAGGGAATGCCACCCCGGCTCCCGACCGTTCCCGGGACATGGCTGACTACGGACACGACCTGCAGTTCGGGGTGTTCGCGAGCCCCGACGCCGCCCGCGTGCACGAGACCCTCGAGCTGGCGCAGCTGGCCGACGTCCTTGGACTCGACCTCTTCACCGTGCAGGACCACCCCTACAACGCGGCGCACCTCGACGCCTCGACGCTGCTGACGGCAGCGGCCGCGCGCACGTCGACCATCCGGGTGGCGCACAACGTGGCAAACCTGCCGCTGCGACCGCCGGTCGGCCTCGCCAAGCAGATCGCAACCCTCGACATCGTCAGCGGTGGCCGCGCCGAGCTGGGCCTCGGCACCGGGGCCTTCTGGGACGCGATCGCCGCCTCGGGCGGTGAGCGACGCACCCCGAAGGAGGCCGTCGACGCCCTCGTCGAGGCGATCCGGATCATCCGTCGCACGTGGGGACAGGACGCGACCCGCCCGGGAGAGCGGTCGGTGAGCCTCGAGGGCGAGCACTACACGGTCAAGGGGCTCCATGCCGGCCCCAGACCGCTCCACGGCGTGGAGATCTGGCTCGGCGCCTACCGTCCACGCATGCTCCGGGTCACCGGTCAGCTCGCCGACGGGTGGCTGCCGAGCCTGGGCTACGCCGAGCCGGCCACGCTCGCGGACCTCAACGCGACCATCGACGAGGCGGCGGAGGCGGCCGGCCGCGGACCCCGGGCGGTCCGGCGCCTCTACAACATCTCCGGCCGCTTCGGCACCCGTGCCGGCTTCCTGCAGGGCACGGCCGACGACTGGGCCGAGCAACTGGCCGACCTGACGCTCGAGGTGGGCATGAGCACCTACGTGCTCGGCAGCGACGACCGCGACGTCGTGCGTCGCTTCGCCGACGAGGTCGCCCCCGCCGTGCGCGAGCTGGTGCAGGCCGAGCGCGCCCGTCGCGCCTCGGCTCCGGCGGGCGGTAGGGGTGACGACGCGCCCGACGATGCGGCACCCGGTCACCGACCCGCCATGTCGACCGACACCACGCCGCAGACCCCGCTGACACCTCGGGCGTCCGCGCTCACGGTGCAGCCGACGCCTGACAGTGACAGGCGCCTCAGCCAATCGCTCCCTTGGCGCGAGGACGACCGGCCGGTGACCGCCAAGCCCCACGACGCCGCCTACACCCCAGCCCAGCAGGCGACCTCACAGCACCTCGTCGACGTGCACGACCACCTGCGCACGGAGCTGACCCAGCTGCGCGACGTCGTCGACCAGGTGCGACGCGGCCTGCTGTCCGTCGGGCAGGCGCGCTCGGTCATCAACACGATGACGATGCGTCAGAACAACTGGACCCTCGGCGCCTACTGCGAGTCCTACTGCCGCGTCGTGACCGGCCACCACACGCTCGAGGACCGCAGCATCTTCCCCCACCTGCGCCGCCGCCAACCGAGCCTCACGCACGTCATCGACCGCCTCGAGCACGAGCACCACGTCATCGCAGACGTGCTCGAGCAGGTCGACGAGGCGCTCGTCGGCATGGTCGGCGCGGACGGCTACGGCACTGCGGGGCGTGAGGCGCTCGACGAGCTGCAGCGCACCGTCGACCTGCTCACCGACACGCTGCTCTCCCACCTGTCCTACGAGGAGCGCGAGCTCGTGCACCCCCTCGCGCAGCACGGCTTCGGCTGACGGCTGCCGTCCGCACGACGGAGCCCGCCCCTGCCGTATGCCGTGGGGCGGGCTCCGTCGTCTCGGGCAGCTCAGGCGCTGGCTGCTGCCGCCCCGTGGTCCAGCGACTCGACGACGGCGCCACAGAACTTCGGCAGGTCGTCGGGGTTGCGGCTCGTGATGAGGTTGCCGTCGGTGACGAGGGCCTCGTCGACCCACTCGCCGCCGGCGTTGCGGATGTCGGTCTGCAGACTCGGCCACGACGTGACCCGGCGACCCTCGAGCACATCCGCCTCGACGAGCGTCCACGGGGCGTGGCAGATCGCGGCGACCGGGCGACCCGAGGCGACGAAGTCGCGGATGAAGGCGACGGCCGTGTCGTCCATGCGCAGGGCATCGGGGTTGGCGACGCCCCCGGGGAGCACGAGGGCGTCGTAGTCGCCCACCTGTGCGTCGCTCACGGTGACGTCGACGTCCTGGGTGTCGCCCTTGTCGAGGTGGTGGAACATCTGGACCGAACCGGACTCGGTGCTGACGAGCACGGCCTCGTGGCCGGCGTCCGTCACGGCCTTCCACGGCTCGGTCAGCTCGACCTGCTCGATGCCCTCGGGGGCGACGAGGAATGCGACCTTCTTGGACACGGTGCCTCCTGGTGTGGCGGTGGTGCGCAGCGCCACGACGCTGCGCGCTGGATCGTCGGTGGCGCTTGCTCGCGCCTCCCTCCGGCCCTTACCCACCTCGCGGGACCCCTCACCGACCCTGGAGGGTCGAGCGGCAGTCGCCCGCAGTCGACGGCGCGCAGGGGACGCCCACGTTTGACGTCAGCGGCGACGTCGGGTTGCGTATCGGCATGACTGTCATCGGTTTTCACTGTTCCCACGAGCAGATCGACCCTGCCACTCTGCTGCGTGACGTGCAGCATGCGGAGCAGGTCGGCTTCACCGCGGGCATGTCGTCCGACCACCTCGCTCCGTGGAGCACTCGGCAGGGCGAGTCCGGCTACGCGTGGTCGTTCCTCGGGGCCGCACTCGCCACGACCTCGCTGCCCTTCGGCGTCGTCACGGCGCCCGGACAGCGCTACCACCCGGCCATCACGGCGCAGGCGATCGCGACGCTCGCGCAGATGTTCCCCGGACGCTTCTGGACCGCGCTCGGCTCCGGTGAGGCTGCCAACGAGCGGGTCACGGGCGGTGTCTGGCCCCGCAAGGACGTGCGCGACGAGCGCCTGCGCGAGTGCGTCGACGTCATCCGCCGGCTGCTCGCCGGCGAAGAGGTCAACCACGACGGCCTGGTGACCGTCAACCGGGGCCGACTGTGGACCCTGCCTGAGACGGTGCCCCCGCTCGTCGGACCCGCTGTCACCCCCGCGACTGCGGCGCGCCACGCCGAGTGGGCCGATGCCCTCATCACCGTCAACCAACCGCTCGACGTCCTCGAGAAGGTGCTCGCGGCATACCGCGATGCCGGAGGCCGAGGCCCGGCGCGGCTGCAGGTCCACCTCAGCTGGGCACCCACCCAGGAGGAGGCCCTGTCGATCGCCCACGACCAGTGGCGCAGCAACGTGCACGGGCCACCCGTCGCGTGGGACACCGAGACCGTCGAGGCCTTCGACCTCATGGCCGAGCACGTGACGCCCCAGCACGTCGCTGAGGTGGTGCGGGTGTCCGACGACCTCGGTCAGCACGCGGCGTGGCTGCAGGAGTATGTCGACCAGGGGTGGGACGAGCTCTACCTGCACTTCGTCGGCAAGGAGCAGGGTCGCTTCATCGACGCCTTCGGCGAGAGCGTCCTGCCGCATCTCGATCCGGCGGCGCCACCGCCCGCGACGACGGCCACCCCGACCGCGCCGCGAGAGGAGGCGCGCTCGTGAAGTTCTCCCAGACCGGCGACCTCTGGTGGAAGAACGCCGTGCTCTACTGCGCCGACGTGCAGACCTTCGCCGACTCCGACGGCGACGGCCAGGGCGACCTGCGCGGCATGACCGAGCGCATCGAGTACCTCGCCGACCTCGGCGTGACGTGCCTCTGGCTGATGCCGCTCTATCCGACCGCCAACAAGGACGACGGCTACGACATCACCGACTTCTTCGGTGTCGACCCGCGACTGGGGAGCCACGGCGACTTCGTCGAGCTCGTGCGCGCCGCCCGCTCGGCCGGCCTGCGCGTCATCGTCGACTTCGTCATGAACCACACGAGCGACCAGCACCCGTGGTTCAAGTCAGCGCGTCGCAGCAAGGACGACCGCTACCGCGACTACTACGTGTGGTCACCGAGCGAGCCGAAGTCGAGCGCCAAGGACGTCGTCTTCCCCGACCAGGAGGACAGCATCTGGGAGCTCGACGAGCGGACCGGAGAGTGGTTCCTGCACCATTTCTACAAGACCCAGCCCGATCTCAACGTCGCGAATCCCGTTGTGCAGGAAGAGATTGCCAAGACCCTCGGCTTCTGGCTGCAGCTCGGCGTCTCCGGCTTCCGCGTCGATGCCGTGCCGTTCCTCTTCGCCAGCGACCCGGTGCCGGGAGTCGGTGACGCCGAGGCTTTCAACCCCGACCGCTACCTCGGCGACGTGCGCTCCTTCGTCACCCGCCGAGTGGGTGAGGCGATGCTCCTCGGCGAGGTCAACCTGGCCTACGAGGACCAGAAGCGCTTCTTCGGTGGCCCGGACGGCGACGGGCTCAACATGCAGTTCGACTTCAACGGCATGCAGCGGCTCTATCTGTCGCTCGCCCGCGGCGAGGCCTCACCCCTCGCCGAGGCGCTGCGTGAGCGTCCCGCGCTCGACATCACGAGCCAGTGGGCCAACTTCGTGCGCAACCACGACGAGCTGACCCTCGACAAGCTGACCAAGGCCGAGCGGCAGGAGGTCTTCGACGCCTTCGGCCCGGAGCCCGAGATGCAGCTCTTCGACCGGGGCCTGCGTCGCCGGCTGCCGCCGATGCTCGGTGGCGACCAACGCCGGATCCGGCTGGTCTACTCGCTGATGTTCTCCCTCCCCGGCACACCGGTGCTCTTCTACGGTGAGGAGATCGGCATGGGCGAGAACCTCGACATCGAGGGCCGGCTGTCGGTGCGCACCCCGATGCAGTGGTCGGACGGCCCCAACGGTGGCTTCTCGAGCGCGCCCGCCCGACGTCTCGTCCGCCCGATCCCCGAGGGGCTCTTCTCGCCCGAGCACGTCAACGCGTTCGATCAGCGCCGCGACCCCGACTCGCTCTGGAACTTCATGCGCCGGCTGATCCGCAGCTACCGACAGATGCCGCAGATCGGCTGGTCGACGGTCGAGGTGCTCGACCACGACCAGCCGGCCGTGCTGGCCCACGTGTGCCGCTGTGACGACTGGCGAATGCTGGCCGTGCACAACCTCGGGCCCGACACCTGCACCGTGACCGTGACGCTCGACGACGTGCCCGAGGGAGCCGTGCTGCGCGACGCGCTCGGCCTGGCGGCAGGCACAGGTGAGGACGTGCCGATCTCGTCCGGCAGGCCGGTGGAGCTGCGGGTGGATGGGCATGCCGGTCGGTGGCTTCGGCTTCTCGCGCCCGGCGAGGAGTGCTTCCTCTGACCCGGTCGCTTCCCTCCTCTCTGCCCTGAGAGCACCTAGCATCGGGGCATGGCCCCTGCTCCGGTCGTCCCGCTCGTCCCCGGCATCTGGCGCATCCCGCTGCTGCGCGACTTCGTCAACGGCTTCATCCTGCGCGACGACGACGGCCAGGTCACCCTCGTCGACATGGGAGTGAAGTCCTCCGGTCCCAAGGTCATCGCCGCGCTGGGCGCGATCGGGTCTGCCCCGTCCGATGTGACGCGTCTCGTGCTGACGCACGCCCACCCCGACCACGCGGGCGGGGCCGCACACGTGGCCGCACGGACCGGTCGCAGCTTCGACGTGCACGAGAGCGACGCGCGCTTCGCCCGCGAGGGGAAGTCGCCCCCACGCGACCGCAGCTTCCTGCTCGGGCGTCTCTTCGACCGGGTGTCGGGCGGCCAGGCGTTCACGCCGGTCCCCGTGGAGCGTGAGCTCACCGACGGCGACGTGCTCCCCGTGGCGGGGGGCCTGCGGGTCGTCCACACCCCCGGCCACTCGCCCGGACACATCTCCCTGCTCCACGAGGACTCGCGACTGCTCATCACGGGCGATGCGATCTTCAACGTGCGCCGCGTGCGCTGGCCCATCCGCTCTTTCTGCACCGACTTCGCCATGACGAAGCGCACCGCCGAGGTGCTCGGCGAGCTCGACTACGACGTCGCCGCCTTCACGCACGGCCCCGAGCTGCGCGACAACGCGCGTGAGTCCATCCGCGGCTTCCTCGCGCGCGAGAAGGCTGGCTGAGCGGCACCCCGACGGGGTTTGACGGGGGCTTGACGGGGTGCTTGACGGGGTGCTTGACGGGGTATGCCGTCCGGCTGGCTCAGCCGACCGGCCCGCTCAGGCGGCGGGGCTCACGGACTGGGGCGCGCGCCGGCGGGTGATGTCGGCGCAGTCGAGGCACACCTGCTCGGGCACGAGGCCGATGCGCATGAGCCCGGCGAAGAGACGGCAGCCGACGCAGAGGCCGAACGCCGCCTCGAGCAGCGGGAAGAGCACCATGACGGCGCCGATGGCGACGACGGCCGTGATCGCGGCCGAGGACCCCGTGATGACGTGGAGCAGCCAGAGCGCCGTCGCGGCGACCGTCATGACGGCGCCGATGGCGGCCGCGAAGCGCTTCGGGGCGCCGGCCGTCGGCCGCTTCGCCGCGGGCACGGCGGGGCGGATCCACCGGTTCACGAGCTGGGCGATCGGGCTGGCTTTCGGGCCGAGCGCCGCCCGCAGGGTGAAGTCGGCGGCGAGGACCGCATAGAGCCACCACTGCTGCGTGCCGAGGGCGACGACGCCGATGACGAGCACGACGGCAGCGATGAGACGGACGGTGACGTCGTCGACAACAGCCGGGAAGCGCGAAGAACTCATGAGGGCATTATTGGACGCATAACCTCTGATTATCCAATCCTGCTCGGCATCCGGATGCCGGAACCACCCCACATCACCCCGAGTGGGACATGACACGCAGGGGGTGGGCGGACCGTGGCGACAGGGGGCGGCCATCGGACGATCTCGGCCGGGCGGCATACCCTCTCCTCATGGCCCTGCACATCGGAGCGCACGTCGACCAAGAGGACCCCATCGCCGAGGCGAAGGCGCGCGGCGCCACGCTCTCGCAGTTCTTCCTCGGTGACCCGCAGAGCTACAAGGGCCCGGTGATCCGGTATGCCGCCGGAGCCACTGCGCTCCGGGCCGACGCCCAAGCGGCGGGCGTCGACCTCTACGTGCACGCGCCGTATCCGATCAACGTCGCCAGCCTCAACAACCGCATCCGCATCCCGGGCCGCAAGCTGTTGCAGCAACACCTCACCGCGGCTGCAGAGATCGGCGCCAAGGGCGTCATCGTGCACGGCGGGCACCTCGGGGTCGACGAGGACTCCGCCAAGGGCTTCGACAACTGGCGCAAGTGCATCGACGGCCTCGACCTGGCCGTGCCCCTGCTCATCGAGAACACCGCCGGAGGCGACAACGCGATGGCGCGTCGGCTCGAGGCCATCGGCCGGCTCTGGGACGCGATCGGCTCGGCGTCGGGCATCGAGGACGTCGGCTTCTGCCTCGACACGTGCCACGCCTTCGCGGGCGGGCTCGACCTCGGCAGCGTCGTCGATGACATCCGGGCGATCACCGGTCGCATCGACCTCGTCCACGCCAATGACTCCCGCGATGAGGCGGACTCGGGCGCCGACCGGCACACGAACTTCGGCTCGGGCACGCTCGACGGCGCGTCGGTCGCCGCCCTCGTGCGCGCAGCGGGCGCACCCGTCGTGTGCGAGACCCCCGGTGGCCTGGAGGGCCAGACCGCTGACATCAACTGGCTGCGGTCTCAGGTCGACTGACCACCGGTTTGCACTCTGATGGCCTGAAGTGCAAAACTGCACTCCATGGCCAGTAGTGCAATCGTGCGTCGACGCAGCACCCTGCGCCGGATCACCATCGCGGCGCAGGAGCTGACGATCGAGCGCGGCTACGACGGCTTCACCCTCGACGAGCTAGCCGAACGCGTCGGCGTCTCGCGACGCACGCTCTTCAACCACGTGCGCAGCAAGGAGGAGGCCGTGCTCGGGGTCCGACCGGACTTCGATCCCCGGCTCGTGGCCGACTTCCGCGCCGGCGGCCCGACCGGCGACCTGTTCGACGACCTGCTCGAGCTCATCGTCGAGCTGCTCGACCGTGAGGACGCCGAACGAGCCGACGCCGCCCGCTTCCACCAGCTCATGCACACCAACCCGGCGCTCATCGGTCGGGTCGTCAGGGAGCTCGACACGGTGTGCGCTGAAGCCGTCGCGATGGCGGCCGACCGACCGGGCGAGTCCGACCCGCACCGCGCCCAGGTCGTCGTCAGCCTCCTCGGCGCCCTCATCGCACACGCGATGCAGGAGTTCATCCGCGAGCCGGCCCTCGACACCGGCCTCGTCGACCATCTGGGCCGCGCCGTCGACACCGCTCGCTCCGTCCTCGCCTGACGCACCCCGCGTCCCGCTCAGCCCGTCCCGTCCCACCGCCACGCCGCCGTGGCGCACTATCGCCCTGCCGTCAACCGCATCACCGCCCGAAAGGCACCTCCATGGCCACCCGCCTCTATCGACTCGGCAAGTTCGCCTACCGGCGCTGGCCGGTCGTCCTCGTCAGCTGGCTCATCGTCCTCGTCGGCATCGCCGGCGTCTCGGCAGCGATCAGCAAGCCGATGCAGGACGAGTTCAGCATCCCCGGCATCCCCTCCGAGCAGGCCCAGACCCTGCAGCAGGAGCTGTTCCCCGGGTCCCGCAGCGCCTACGACGGCGCCAGCGGCACCATCGTCGTCGCTGCGCCGGAGGGCCAGACGCTGCGGGAGCCGACCTCCGCCCAGGCGATCGACGACCTCGTCTCCACGCTCAAGCGCACACCGCAGATCGCCGACGGGGCCCCGATCGTGGGTCCGGTCGCCGCCGCCTCGGCGCAGCGCGAGCAGCTCGTCGATGCCGCGGTCAAGGCGGGGCAGCCCCGGGACGTCGCCGAGGCCAACGCCGCCGCCGTGTCACCGCTCAGCGCGGACTCTCGGGTCGGCACCATCTCGCTGACGTTCGACGTCGACAAGCCGACGGACGTCGAGAAATCGACACAGGACTACGTCGCCAACGCGATGTCCTCGGCCCGTGCCACCGGCCTGACGGTCGAGGCCAGTGGCAGCGCCCTCCAGTCGTTCGAGCTCCCTGGTGGCTCGAGTGAGGCCATCGGCATCGCCATCGCCGCCCTCGTCCTCGTGCTGACCTTCGGCTCGCTCGTCGCTGCCGGGCTGCCGATCATCACGGCCCTCGTCGGCGTAGCCATCGGAGCTCTCGGGGTCACGGCGGCGACTGCCTTCGTCAACGTGGGCAGCACGACCCCGATCCTGGCCACGATGCTCGGCCTGGCCGTCGGCATCGACTACGCCCTCTTCATCCTCTCGCGCTACCGCGCAGAGCTGCTGCACCACGTCGACCGTGAGGAGGCAGCAGGTCTCGCCGTCGGCCGGGCCGGGTCCGCCGTCGTCTTCGCGGGGCTGACTGTCGTCATCGCGCTCGCCGCGCTCGGGGTCGTGGGCATCCCCCTGCTCACCTCGATGGGTGTCGCGGCCGCGGCGACCGTGATCGTCGCCGTCGTCATCGCCCTGACCCTGCTCCCCGCCCTGCTCGGCATGCTGGGGGGCAAAGCCTTCGCCGGCCGGGTCCGGCGCGACCACATCGTCGCCGACGAGCTGGAGTCCGAGGGCGACCACCCCGACCTCACCGAGGTCACGAGCCGTCGGGACCAGCGACGTGACGATCAGGACCGGCCACGGGCGAGCAGTGACAACGGTGGAGTGCGCTGGGCACGCCTCGTGGGCCGCCACCCGGTCCTCATCGGCCTGCTCGGCGTCGTCCTGCTGGGCAGCCTGACCCTGCCGGTCAAGGACCTGCATCTCGCGCTGCCGACCGACTCGACCTCCTCCGCCGAGACCTCCGCCGGGCGCGCGGCCGACCTCATCGACGGCGCGTTCGGCCCCGGTCGCAACGCCCCCCTGCTGCTGGTCGTCGATGCCCGCGCCACGGGTGGCGGGCAGGCTGCCGGTGAGGCCATCGGCACGGTGACAGCCTGGGCATCCGGGCTGCCAGACGTCGCG
Source organism: uncultured Actinomycetota bacterium (assembly GCA_963697735.1). Taxonomy (GTDB): domain Bacteria; phylum Actinomycetota; class Actinomycetes; order Actinomycetales; family Dermatophilaceae; genus Humibacillus. The sequence continues at coordinate 366,417 of CAVOOZ010000003.1, forward strand.
AACGCCCAGGTCATCGCCCAGAACGAGACCGGCACCGGCGCCCAGGTGCTCATCACCCCGCACAGCGGCGGCGACGACATCGCGACCGAGCAGCTGCTCACCGCGCTGCGCGACGGTCAGGCCGCCCAGGAGGAGGCCACCGGCACGAGTCTCGGTGTCACCGGCGTGACCGCGATCCAGACCGACGTGAGCGAACGTCTCGCCGGAGCGCTGGCCCCCTACCTCGCCATCGTCGTGGGGCTCGCGTTCATCCTGCTCATGATGGTGTTCCGCTCCGTGCTCGTGCCGCTCACGGCGACGATCGGCTTCCTGCTCTCGGTGCTCGCCACCCTTGGCCTGACCGTCCTCGTCTTCCAGGAGGGGCTCTTCGGCCTCTTCGAGCCGGCACCGATCATGAGCTTCATGCCGATCCTCGTCATCGGCATCGTCTTCGGGCTGGCCATGGACTACCAGGTCTTCCTCGTCACGAGGATGCGCGAGGCCTACGTCCACGGCGTCTCGGCGAAGCAGTCCATCATCGAGGGCTTCCGCTTCAGCGCGCGCGTCGTCACGGCGGCCGCGATCATCATGATCTCGGTCTTCGCAGCGTTCATCCTGCAGGACCAGGCGCTGATCCAGTCGATCGGCTTCGCGCTCGCGGTGGCCGTGCTCTTCGACGCCTTCATCGTGCGGATGACGCTGATCCCCGCCGTGATGAACCTACTGGGCGACAGCTCGTGGTGGCTGCCGCGCTGGCTCGATCGCATCCTGCCCAACGTCGACGTCGAGGGCGAGTCGCTGACCCACGCGCGCGAGGCGCAGCGGGCGGAGCAGGCGCGCGAGCTCGAGGGCTCCGGAGTGCGCTGAGGCGCCACCATCCCTCGGACGGGCCGGTCAGCCGCGGTGCGGCCAGCCGGCCCGTTCGATGACTGGGGTCAGTCCGTCGTGCGGCGGATGTAGGCCCGCACCGCGAGCGGGGCAACGACGGCCGTGATCGCGACCGACCAGATCACCGTCGTGAGCACCGGGTAGTGAAGGGGCAGCGCGGCGTCGGGCAGAGCTGGCGGACCGTTGCCCCACAGCTCCCGCATGGCTTGGACCAGCGAGCTGATCGGGTTCCACTCGGCGATGGTGCGCAACCACCCGGCCATGCCCACGGTCGGGGCAAAGGTGTTGGCCAAGAACGTGATCGGGAAGATCGTCGTGAACATGAGGCCGTTGACCGCCTCCGGTGAGCGCATCGACGAGCCGACGAGGATGCCGACCCAGATCATCGCGAAACCGAAGAGCAGCAGCAGCGCGAAGGCCAGCACTGCCTTGCCGACGCCGTTGTGGATGCGCCAGCCGATGGCCAGGCCGGTCAGCGACATGACAAAGATGCCGATGCTGGAGTGGATGATGCTGTAGATGCTGCGCCCGACGAGGACGGAGCCCCTCGAGATCGGGAGCGAGCGGAACCGGTCGATGATGCCCTTGCCGAGATCCATGTTGAGGCCGATGGCCACGATGAACGCGGAGAAGGCCATGGTCTGGGCCATGATCCCCGGCATCAGCCACTCCCGGTAGTTGAAGCCGGGGATGACGATCGACCCTCCGAAGACGAAGGCGAAGAGCAACACGAACATCACCGGCTGGATGGTGACGTCAGTGAGCATCTCGGGCTGACGCTTGATGTGCTTGAGGCTGCGCCAGACCATCGCCGTGGTCTGTCGGACGAAGCCGGGGGGCTCGAAGTCGTGCGGCTCTTTCTGGGCCACCCGTGTGGCATCCCGGACTACGGAGTCGGTCATCGCTGCTCCTCCATCGGTGTGCTGGGTTGGGTGGACGTCTCGGAGCCGTCACCGGACGGCTGCTCGGCACGGTGGCCGGTCAGGCTGAGGAAGACGTCGTCGAGACTCGGCCGCTGCAGACCCAGGTCGTCGAGCACGATCTCGCTGCGCTCGAACACCGTCGCGACGCGCGTCATGTCGGACAGCCCGTCGGCCGGCGCGGTCAGCTGCCGCGCGGCAACGTCGACGTGCACGTCGGGGACGTGTGAGGCAAGCAGCGCCCTGGCGGCGTCGAGCTGGTCGGCGTGGGACACCGTGAGCACGATGGCCGCCTTGCCCGACTGGTCCTTGAGCTCGAGAGGCGTGCCCTGGGCGATGATGCGACCGTGGTCGATGACGACGATGCGGTCGGCGAGCTGGTCGGCCTCCTCGAGGTACTGGGTGGTCAGCAGCAGCGTCGTGCCGTCGCGGACGAGTCCGCGCAGGACCTCCCACAGCTCGACCCGGCTGCGGGGGTCGAGCCCCGTGGTGGGCTCGTCGAGGAAGAGCACGGGCGGAGTGGCGATGAGGCTGACCGCGAGGTCGAGGCGGCGGCGCATGCCACCGCTGTAGTCCTTGACGACCTTGTTGCCGGCCTCGGTGAGCGAGAAGCGCTCGAGCAGCTCGTCGGAGAGCTGACGGATCTTCGTCTTGGGCAACCCGTAGAGCAAGCCCATGAGCCGAAGGTTCTCGCGCCCGGTGAGCAGCTCGTCGACGGTCGCCGCCTGCCCGGTGAGGCCCATGCTGCGACGCACGGTGTCGGGCTCGCGGACGACGTCGTGGCCGGCGACCCGGGCAGTGCCGCTCGTGGGCTGGCTGAGGGTCGTCATCATGCGGACGATGGTGGTCTTGCCGGCGCCGTTGGGGCCGAGCAGACCGAGGACCGAGCCCTGCGGCACGGTGAAGCTGACGTCGTCGACGGCAGTCATGTCGCCGAAGCGCTTGACGAGGTGCTCGGCCTCGATGGCCGGGCCGGTGGGTCTGGTGCGCCCCGGGGGCGCAGTCGAGGTGGTGGTCATGAGCTCTCCCGAGAGTGAGGGGTGGCGACCCCACAACGATAGGGACGGCCACTGACACTCTACGTTCGGTGTGCACACCGTCAACATCTTTTGGGCCCCGGCCCCCGGCCGCCTGCGGCGCCGACATGCCCCGCCGTGCCGACTCCACCCCCAGCGAGGCCCCGGCTTACGCCCACGGCGTAGACCGCCTCGGCCCCACGGCATACCGGGCGTGCGACGCTGGGAGCGCCCGATGATCGGAGAGCCACATGAGCACCCTGCCCCGCCACCCGTCACCCACGCCCCGACGCCCACTGCTGCGCGAGGTCTACGGCCGCCTGCTGCGCGGGCTGCGGACCCGGCAGGGACGCACGCTCGCCCACGTGTCGACTGCTGCCGGCGTCTCCCTCGCCTACCTCTCCGAGGTCGAGCGTGGCCTCAAGGAGCCGTCGTCGGAGGTGCTCGAGGCGATCTGCGTGGCTCTCGGCTCGAGCGTCACGCTGCTCGTCGGCGCCGCCCACCGTGAGCTGAGCGGGTTCTCCCTTGAGTCCCTCGACGGCTCCCTCGACGGGCCCCGGGTGCTCGAGCTGACGAGCGTGCGCTCTGCCGACCCGTGGGCAGGGCGTGACCTGGCGCCGGCGACCGAGGTCGACCGGCCCGCCCTGCGTGTCGCCGCCTGACGCCCGGCGCCGGTGACCCGGCGTGCCCCACCCTGCCCGCCTCACCTATGCCCCGACCTGCACCTCGACGCGCGCACCGACCTCCGCCTCGGCAGCCCGCTCGATGACGTGGTCGACGATCCCGAAGGCGACGGCCTGCGTCGCGGTCAGCACCTTGTCGCGGTCGGTGTCGACCCGCAGCTGCTCGACAGTGCGACCGGTGTGGCGGCTCAGCACCCCCTCCACCTGTGAGCGCACCCGGAGCAGCTCGTCAGCCTGCAGGGCGAGGTCGCTCACCGTGCCCTGACCGCCCGAGGACGGCTGGTGCAGCAGCACGCGTGAGTGCTTGAGGGCAAAGCGCCGCCCCGGCTCACCGGCGGCGAGCAACACCGCGGCCGCCGACGCCGCCTGGCCCAGGCAGTAGGTCGCGACCGGCGTCGGCACGAGCTGCATGGTGTCGTAGATGGCCATGAGCGCCGTGAAGGAGCCGCCGGGGCTGTTGACGTAGAGGGAGACCTCCCGGTCGGGCGCCACGTAGGACAGGTGCAGCAGCTGGGCCATGACGACATTGGCCACGCCGTCGTCGATCTCGGTGCCCACGAAGACGATCCGCTCTTGGAGGAGTCGGCTGTAGATGTCGAAGCTGCGCTCGCCCGCCGGGGTCTTCTCGATGACGTAGGGGATCGGGTAGCTGCTCACCGCAGGCCCACCTTCCGCTCGACCCCCGCTGGCCGCACGTCGGCGAGCGAGGCGACGACATGGTCGACGATGCCGTATGCCGCCGCCTCCGCCGCGCTGAACCATCGGTCGCGCTCGCTGTCGCGGGTGATCTGCTCGACCGACTGGCCGGTGTGCTCGGACTGGAGCTCGTTGACGCGCCGCTTGATCGCCTGGAGGTTGGCGGCCTGCACCTCGACGTCGGCGGCCGTTCCCTGGATGCCGGCCGACGGCTGGTGCATCATGATGCGCGCGTTGGGAAGCGCAAAGCGTTTGCCGGGGGTGCCTGCGCCAAGGAGGAATTGGCCCATGGACGCCGCGAAGCCCACAGCCAGGGTGGACACCTCGTTGGGGATGACGCGCATGGTGTCGTAGATGGCCAGCCCAGCCGTCACCGACCCACCGGGGCTGTTGATGTAGAGGCTGATGTCGGCGCGGGGGTCGCGGGCCGAGAGGAGGAGCAGCTGGGCGGTGATCCGGTTGGCGATCGGATCGTCCACCTCTGCCCCGAGGACGATGATGCGCTGGTGGAGCAGCTGCATCGACAGCTGGTCGTCGAGCGGTCCGTGCGTGAGGGTCTGGGTCATGCAACCAGCCTCGGTGGCCTACCGCTCGCGGGGCATGCTGATCTGCCGCAGGCAGATTCGCCCACGGCGTATGCCGTCCGGCGGATTCTCGCTGGCACGTGCCCTCGCTGACACGACGGTGCTCGAGTACCTGGCGACCTATCGCCTCACCCTGGAGCTGAAGTGCTCCGGGCCCACGGCAGAGCAGCTGGCGATGCGGTCAGCGCCCCCGTCGGCGATGTCGCTGATCGGCATCGACGGCGCGACCGGTCAGTGAGCCGGTGGCGCCGTCGGGTCCGTCGAAACGGTTGACCCGCGGACCGTCGGCCGTGAGGCTTGGCCAACAGAGCGGCATACGGCAGATCGCCGAGCCCGCCCGAGGAAAGGGACTCATGGAATCCGACGTCGTCGTCGTTGGGGCCGGCCTGGCCGGACTCGTCGCCACTGCCGAGCTCGTCGACCGCGGCAAGCGCGTCGTGCTCGTCGACCAGGAGGGGGAGCAGTCCATCGGCGGGCAGGCGTTCTGGAGCTTCGGGGGGCTCTTCCTCGTCGACACCCCCGAGCAGCGCCGCATGGGCATCAAGGACGGGCTCGAGCTCGCGACGCAGGACTGGATGGGGTCGGCGCAGTTCGACCGCGACGAGGACTTCTGGCCGCGTCGGTGGGCCGAGGCCTATCTCGACTTCGCCTGCGGCGAGAAGCGCGCCTGGCTGCACGAGCAGGGCCACCGGCTCTTCCCCGTCGTCGGGTGGGCCGAGCGAGGCGACGGCCGGGCCGAGGGTCACGGCAACTCCGTGCCGCGCTTCCACATCACCTGGGGCACCGGGCCCGGGATCGTCGAGCCCTTCGAGCGCCGCGTGCGCGCGGGCGTGGACTCCGGCCTGGTGACCTTCGCCTTCCGTCACCGCGTCGACGCCCTCGTCGAGACCGGAGGCGCCGTGACCGGTGTGCGCGGCCGCGTGCTCGCCCCCGACACCTCCGCGCGGGGGCGGCCGAGCACCCGCGACGAGGTCGGCGACTTCGAGATCGCCGCGCAGGCTGTCATCGTCACGAGCGGGGGCATCGGGGGCGACCACGACCTCGTGCGCCGCGCCTGGCCCGAACGTCTCGGAGCCCCCCCGGCCCGGATGGTCGCCGGCGTGCCAGCCCACGTCGACGGCCGCATGCTCGGCATCACCGAGTCCGCGGGCGGCCGGGTCATCAACCCGGACCGGATGTGGCACTACACCGAGGGCCTACGCAACTGGGACCCCGTCTGGGACAACCACGGCATCCGCATCCTGCCCGGCCCGTCGTCCCTCTGGCTCGACGCACGGGGCCGCCGCTTCCCGCCGCCGTTCTTCCCGGGCTTCGACACTCTCGGCACGCTCGGCCACATCATGCGCAGCGGCCACGACTACTCGTGGTTCGTGCTGACCCAGCGCATCATCGAGAAGGAGTTCGCCCTCTCCGGCTCCGAGCAGAACCCCGACCTCACCGGAAGGGACGTCAGGCAGGTGCTCGGTCGCGCCCGGAAGGGCGCCCCCGGCCCGGTCGAGGCCTTCAAGGCGCACGGGTCCGACTTCGTCGTCGCCGACACGCTCGAGCAGCTCGTGCACGGGATGAACGACCTGACGGGCGACGGGCTCATCGACCTCGACTCGCTGAGACGCACGATCCTCGCCCGAGACAACGAGATCGACAACGACTTCACCAAGGACGCCCAGATCACGGCCATCCGTGGTGCGCGGAACTACCGTGGCGACAAGCTGATTCGCGTCGCGAGCCCGCACCGGCTGCTCGACCCCAAGGCCGGGCCGCTCATCGCGGTGCGCCTCAACATCCTCACCCGCAAGACGCTCGGCGGCCTCGAGACCGACCTCGCCGGCCGGGTGCTGCGGGCCGGTGGCCAGCCGGTGCGAGGGGTGTATGCCGCGGGCGAGGTGAGCGGCTTCGGTGGCGGCGGGATGCACGGCTACAACTCGCTGGAGGGCACCTTCCTCGGCGGCTGTCTCTTCAGCGGTCGCACCGCAGGACGCGCGGTGGCTGCCGCGCTCTGAGAGCGATGACCGCCTGGCTGCCGCTGCTCCACCGGGCTCGGCCACGATCCCCGGGCCCTTCAACCTTGCCCCGCGCCCGCATGGGCCCACAGGCTGTAGTCGAGGAGCCGGCTCCGCCGGCCAGGAGGAGGGATCATGAAGGTCGATGAGCTCATCAGCAGGGCGAAGGACTCGATCACCGTGAAGCGGGTCTATGGCGAGCCCTACGTGCAGGACGGCGTGACCGTCATCCCGGCGGCCCTGGTCGCCGGTGGCGGAGGCGGGGGCACGGGGCACGACGAGTCCGGCGGTGACGGCGAGGGCGGCGGCTTCGGCATGGTCGGTCGCCCCGCCGGGGTCTTCGTGATCAAGGGTGACGAAGTCACCTGGCGTCCCGCCGTCGACCCGAACCGGATCGTCACGATCGCGGGCCTGGTCGCGATCGTCTGGCTCGCCACCCGGCCGTTCACCAGACGACGGGCCTGAGCACTCGGGGTCTTGCTGGCAAGGAGGAGGCGTCAGAGGCGGCCGCGGATCGGCGTGCGCTCGGCCGGGTCGCCCTCCTCGGGCATGACCATCTCGGCACGCACCCCGAGCAGGCGCACCTCACGCGCGCGGTCGAGGCGGTGGGCCAGGTCGATGGCAGCCCCGACCACCACGTCCCGGTCGGTGGTCGGGCCGGGGAGCTTCTGGGCCTTGGTCTGGGTGAAGAAGGGGGCGTAGCGCACCTTGAGCGTCACCCGGAAGACCGGCCGACCCTCGCGCACCGTGTCGTCGAACGCCTGCGACGCGAGCTCGCGCACGGCTGCCTCGACCTGCTCTGGCGTGGTGAGGTTGGTCTGGTAGGTCGTCTCCCGGCTGTGCCCCCGAGCGACCCACGGCGCATCGTCGACCACGGAGGAGCCCAGGCCACGGCCGAGCTGGGAGTACCAGACCCCCATCCGGGGCCCGAACTCCCCGACCAGCAGCGACTCCGGTGCGTCCGCAAGCTGCTGCACTGTCGAGATGTCATGTGTGGCAAGGCGTTTGGAGACCTTGGAGCCCACGCCCCACAGGTCGATCGTCGGCCTCGGGCCCATCACCTCGAACCAGTTGTCGTGAGTGAGGCGGAAGACACCGCGCGGTTTGCCGAAGCCCGTGGCGATCTTGGCCCTCACCTTGTTGTCCCCGATACCGACCGAGGAGTGCAGCCGGGTCGCCTCGAGGATCGCCGCCTGGGCGCTCCTGGCGAAGGCCTCGGGGTCCTCGGACGCCACCCCGAGGAAGGCCTCGTCCCAGCCGAGGACCTCGACGACGACGCCCAGGCCGCGCAGCGCGTCCATCACCTGCTCCGAGGCCTCCGTGTAGGCCGGGGCGTCGACAGGGAGGATGACGGCGTCGGGCACCTTGCGCGCGGCGAGGCGCAGCGGCATACCGGAGCCGACGCCGAACGCCCGCGCCTCATAGCTCGCCGTGGACACGACGGCGCGCTCGGTCGGATCGCCGCGCCCACCGACGATCACCGGCCGGCCGGCCAGCTCGGGACGCCGCAGCACCTCGACCGCCGCGATGAACTGGTCGAGGTCGACGTGGAGCACCCAGGGCTGCGGGCTCATGAGTGCATTGTGCCCTCAGATCAGATGGTGCTCGTGCGGTGCTGGGCGTCACGGGCGCCCGGGCGTCTCAGATCGGCTTGCCCCGGCGGAAGGTCAGTGGCTCGTCATCGGCGGGAGGGGGATCCTGGGGCCCGGGGCCTTGACGACCCTGCGGGCCAGTCGTCGCGACGAGGTCGGCCCGCCGGTCCTGCTCACGCGCCGCGACCATGATGCCGTGATAGAGCATGGTTGCAGCGAGCAGCGTGAGCCCGATCGAGCCGAGGACGATCGGGGTGCCGGAGCGCCCGCCACCGAGGTCGGACCGCAGCAGCCAGAGGACACCTGCGAGGCTGCCCACCACGGCAGCGGCGACGATCCAGACGATCGTCGCCCGCGTCACTCTGTTGCCCACGCGGACACTCTGGCACAGCCCCCAGCCACCGGGTGGAGGCCGGCTCCCTCGGGCCCACGCGTCACCGCTGCCCTCGGGGACCGACCCGGTGCAGGCGGCCCTGCAGCCAGGCGGGCGTCTGGTCGGTGAAGTGCTCGTCTCCGGGCACACCGGACGCGCCGAACGGCACGACCCATCCGCTCGCGTCGCGGTCGGCGAGGTCCCAGACGTAGCGGGCGACGGGGCCGCCGTAGGCCCGGTCGGTGACGCCGGGGGCGCTCGCCGCCGCGAGCACGCAGCCCTTGTCGCCCGCCACCGGGTCGGGTGCGACCGACGGCACGCCCCGCAGCGGTATGCCGTCCACGGAGGTCACGCTGTCGAGCTGGTGCAGCGGGTCCAGACGGTGCCGGTCACCCCACACCTCGTGCGGGGCGAGCTGTGTCGCCACGTGATCGAGTGCGGCACGCACCCCAGCCGCGACGTCGATGCCGATGTCGGGGCCGCCCCGCGCGAGGGAGTGCCAGCCGGCGCCGACCTGTCCGTCGACATCGAGCCAGGAGGCGAAGATCCTCGAGTGGCCCGTCGGGGTGTGCAGCGCGGCCAGCTGCGGCTGCGCCGTGAACCAGCGGACGAGCGCGGTGCGCCATGCGCTGAACACGGCCGCTCCGCGGCTCGAGCGATCACTGTGGCCGTCCCACTCGAGCAGCTCGGCGCGCGTTGCGGCGCCGCCGGACGTCAGCGCATGGTCTGGCTCGGCCGCGACGAGCTCGCGCATGAGCGCAGCCTGTCCGTTGAACGTGTCGACGTGGATGGCGGCGCAGTCATCGACGGTCAGACCGCTTCGCTCGTCGATCCGCTCATCGATGAGCTCGCGGATCCTGTTGGCGCGGAAGGGAGTCGCATACTCCACTCCGAGGCCACCACCGCTGCTGCGGTCGTTCGCGCTCACCATGACGTCCGGGATGTCGCGGGCCGCGTTGGCCCGCCGGCCGCGCCACACGTGGCGCGGGTCCCAGGCCGCGACGGGCCGGTCGAGGTTGAGGGGGTCGCGGTCGGCGACGCGTCCCACGACGAGGTGGCGCATCCGGCCGGTGGTGTCGGCGACGAGGGCGCTGTTGACCGGCTCGACCCAGCGAGCCAGTGCCTGCTCGACGTCGTCGACGGTGCGCGACCGCAGCAGTGGCAGCAGCGCGCCGAAGCCGAGATCGTGGTCGATCTGGCTCGGCGTGCGCAGGCTGTGGGCCTTCGGGCGGGGCGTCGTCGCCACCGGCTCCTCGACCGCCGCCTCAGCGGCTGCCACTGCCTCGGCGACTCCCGTGACGATCGGGCCGCGGGCCGTGACGACGACCGGCACCTCGACCGGGTCTCCCCCGCGCACGTCGATGGTCTCGACCGAGCGCGACACCGGCTCCCAACCGTCGACGCCGCGCGCCTCGAGCGGCGGCCCACCAGCGTCACCCCGAGCCTGCCCGGGCGCCACCCGCAGCGACTCGATCGTCAGGTCCTGGTAGTCAGCCATGGCGTTCGTGATGCCCCAGGCCACTGACCCAGCGTGGGCGAAGTGCTGCACGCCCGGCACCCCGGGGAAGGTGAAGCCGACGACGTCGAACTCGGGGCACGCCAGACCCACCTGCTGGTAGCAGCCCGGGAGCTCAATCGTGCGGTGGGGGTCTCCGGCGAGCAGCGGCGCACCCGTCGCCGTGCGGTGCCCTCCGACCACCCAGGCGTTGCTGCCCGACTGCTCAACCCCCTCGCGACCATCGAGCCCCTCGGCGTGGATGAGGGGCAGCAGGTGGGGCCCCACCGTGTCCGCGACATGACCGTTGAAGAGCTTGTAGGGGAAGGTCCCGAAGAGCAGGTGGATCGACCAGAAGATGCCCAGAGGGGTCCACGGCGCCCACGGACGTGGCTCGGCCGCAGCGGACCCCAGACGGAGGGCCTGCGTCTCGGCCGCACGCGACAACCCCTCGGGCAGCCCCTCGTCGACACCCGACACATAGGCCTCCAGCCACGTCTGCGTCTCGTCGTCGAGAGCCGCGAAGGAGCGACGGACCGTCTGCTCGAGCATCACCTGACGGGCGAAGGTGTCCCAGGCGACACCGGCGGGTCCGACGTGCTCGGCCGTGCGCCCCTCCATGCGCCAGCGCTGGTGCTCGACCTGCCAGCCGCGGTCGAGGGCGGTCACCCGTCCTTGGGCGCGCGCGAGCTCGAGCACGTCGTCGGCCCAGAGGTGGGGGATGCCGGTCGCGTCGCGGTCGACGCGCCAGGTCACCGGGTCTCTCGCAGTCGGCCCCAACCGTGCCAACGGTCGACGTCGATGCGCGCCGTGATGCGGGGACGGTCGCGCACGGCATACGGCTGCCCGGTGTAGTGGCGCGCGATGCGGTCGATGTCCGCGAGATCGGCGTCGTCGACCATCGCAGCGACCCGGCCCTGGAGGCTCGCGTGGGTGATCCAGTTGTCGGGGTCCATGGCGCTGAGGCTGATCCGCGGGTCGGCTCGGAGGTAGTCGAGCCGCTTGCGGCCGGCGTCCATGTTGACGACGACCTGTCCGTCCTCGAAGAGATACCACGTCGGCACGGAGACCGGCTGCCCGTCGGGCCGAACGACGCTGATCGTCGCGTAGTTCGGGCGCCTGAGGAAGTCGGCCACCTCATCGGGCAACGGAGGCTTGGGCATGTGCGATCTCCTTCGGTGTCAGACGATCTCGCCGCGGTCTAGGTCGCGCTGAACCGGCGCTCGAGCTCGCGGAAGAACGCGTTGGAGAGACGGGTGTACTGCTGCAGCGTGAGGCGCACCGGCTCGCCGACGCTCAGTCCGAGGACGCTCCGGTCCGGGGCGAGGGCGATCTGGGTGTCCTCCATGACGGTGCCGCCGTTCTCCATGAGCGACCGGGCCAGCACGCGCACCTCGTTGAGGGCGTTGCCGTCCTTGCCCTCGACCCCGCGCAGCCGGTGCACGAAGTAGCCCTCGAGCACGAGGAGCATGTTGTTGAAGTACTCGGACTCCAGCGACTCGAGGGCGCCTTCGAGTCCGGAGACGTCGGCGTCACCATGGTCGCGGGCGGCCTGGGCGACCTCGCGGAACATCGCCGTCTGGGTCTCCACGCGCGAGCGGCACGCATCGATGTAGTCGCCGTCGTACTCCTTCATGCCGAGCATGCCCTCAGCCTAGTCAGCCGTCTCGGGACGGCACCCCGAGCCGCCGTGCCGACCGGCCGGCATACGGCTAACGTTGCGGTCATGGTGCGCGGCGAACGCAACGTGCTCGGGGGCGAGCTCGAGGTGTGCGGCACCGATCCCATCACGGGCTTCTACCGCGACAGCTTCTGCACGACCGGCCCGGAGGACCGCGGCAGCCACACCGTCTGCGTCGTGGTCACCGCGGAGTTCCTCGACCACCAGCGCGGTGTGGGCAACGACCTGACGACACCGCGGCCCGAGTGGCGCTTCCCCGGCCTCGTCCCCGGCGACCGGTGGTGCGTCGTCGCCAGCCGGTGGCTCGAGGCGCACCGGGCCGGGGCGGCAGCGCCCGTCTTCCTCGCGGCGACGCACGAGCGCACCCTCGACGTCGTGCCGTTGCAGCTGCTGGAGGCGTATGCCGCCGACATCCCCGATGACCCGGGCTCGCTGCTCTAGGGCGGACTACACCTGCAGGCGGGCGATCACGGCTCGGGCCATCACGGCATACCCCTCCGGGTTGGGATGGAAGTCGAGGTTTGTGCACATCGTCGTCCACTGACAGATGCGGATGACGTTGAGCGGCACCTCGCCGTGCTCCGGGAAGGGCAGCGTGGGAGTGAAAGCCGTTGTCGAGAAAGCGCCCTCGATGTCAGCGACGTCGGCTTCGGCGCCTGCGGCCGCCGCGGCGATCGCGGCGTTGACGCCGTCAGGACCGGTGAGCAGCGCGACGGACGACAGCGCCGCGAGGCGGTAGAGCGGCGCGTCCGGTCCGAGGCGCAACCAGTAGACGAGGAAGGGGTCGTAGTAGTCGAGCACGATGATCTGGACGTGCGGACCTGCCGCCTCGCGCAGCGTGTCGAGGATGACGGGCAGGTTGGTGCGCAGGGTGTCGAGTGCCGGGTCGGTGCAGCTCGGGGGCAGCAGGACGAAGCCGCAGGTCGCGACGTCGTTGCCTCCGATGTCGATGGTGACGAGGCGCGTCGTGCGGCTGTGGGCGCGCAGGAACTCGACGGCCGCCGCGAGCTGGCTGCCCTCGTCGTAGTCGCAGGTGCCGCCCGAGATCATCGAGGTCGTCGTCTCGCCCGAGCACGCGAGGTTGACGAGCTTCGACTTGGGCGTGCCGTCCTGCACCGCGGCGAGCGTGGGCCCGACGTAGCCGTCGGCCCGGTGGTCGCCCGTGCCGTGGAGGTAGCCGGCGGCGAGCGAGTCGCCCAGCGCGAGATACCAGCCCATTGCGCGGGAGGCGGCCGCGGGCGACCCTGACAGCGCACCCGAGGGCGCCACGGCAGGCTGCGCGTGGGCCGTGCCGGCGGAGACACAGAGGAAGAGCAGGGCGACGACGACGCCCCTGACGGTCGTGCGCACGTGATCCTCCTACGGCGGCTCACCGAGCCAGCCCTGCTTGCCGACTGCGCCGCCTCCCCGAGCATGGCATGCACCCGCTGCACCGGCACCCCGGGCAACCAATTCGGACGAAGCAGTTCCGCCCGGCGGCCGGAGGCCACACAATCATCGGACGACCACACCCTCGACACGACGGAGCATCCCGTGCACGCGAAGCCAGCCGCCGTCGCGGCCGTCGCAGCGTTCGCCGCTGCGCTCGGTGCCTCGGCGCTGGCCGGGTGCACGGCCGACCGCCCGGAGGTCGAGCTGAGCCAGGCGGTGGCCAGCACCGCGGTGGCGACGCCGACCGTGACGGTCACCGAGCTCATGACGCCGACGGTGACGACGACCGAGACGCAGACCCTGACGACGACCGCCACCGTGACGGTGACGGCCCTCCCGCGCCCGACCCTGACGGCCACCACGACGTTCAACCAGTCGCTGGCGACGCTCGACTACACCAACCTCGTCGACGACGTGCGGGTGCTCGACGGCATGCCCGCCACGGGCGCGCCGACGGCCCTTCAGCTCGAGGTGCTGGCGCGGCACCTCGCGTCTCTGCGGGCCAACGGCGCCCCACCCGGCATCGACCCCCCGAGCTACTACTCGCGCATCGGCTCCCTGCAGCTCTTCTCCGAGGCCGCCTCGGACGAGGCGGCTGCCGGCTCGCCCCAGGCGGCCGGACGCTACGGCGTCATCCGTCAGGAGACCGCGGTGCTGCTCTCGCTCGTCAACGGCGCACTCCGCACGACCTATGCCCTGCCGGCCCCGCCGACGCGGGCCCCTGCGACGTCCGTGCCGTCGACCACCGGAACCACCCTCGCGCCTCGGTGAGCGTGCGCGTCCGGTTGCATAGCGGACAAATGGGACGTTGACTTGGGTGCCGTATGCCGTCCGGCCCGGGAGCGGAGGCGGGGCCCTCTCCCGGCCGGGCGGCATACCTGCGCCGTGTCCGCGTGCCAACACTCCGGGTCGATGTACCTGCGCGGCCGGGGCGCGCAGTTTCACATCGACCGGGATGGGGGTGGATCGGCGTGGATGTGGCGGCTCAGGCGGGCGTGCGACCGTCGCGGGGCCGGCACGCGCGACCACACGGCCCGTTGCAGCGCAAGCGTGACCCAGCCTGCCAGGGCCATGGCGACGATGTTGAGGACGAGCTGCACGCCGCTGCCCCGGACCTCGTGCCACGCACCGAAGGCGAGACCGAGCGCCACGTTGCCGGCAGCCGGGATCGTCGTCACGGAGATGAAGACTCCGCTCAGGCCACCGAGCCGGGCCGACGTCAGGGAGAGCACGCCGGCAGCAGCGGCGAGGATCGCCACGATGAAGGACCACTTGTCCGGCGCGTAGATGAAGGCGGTCGCCGGACGGGGTCCGGTGATGTCGTCGAGCGTGACCCAGCCCAGGGCCCGACCGGCGATCGCGGCGAGGCCTGTCACGGCTATCGCCACGGCGAAGCCGATCACGAGCGCCCGTGCGGCGACGGCGAAGAGCAGGGGCCGACGGCGCACGAGCGCGACTCCGAGGGCCGCGATCGCGCCGAACTCCGGCCCGAGCACCATCGCGCCGATGACGAGGATCTGCGAGTCGAGCACGATCGCGATACCGGCGATGAGGGTCGCGAGCGACATGAAGGACAGGTAGGTCCAGTTGAGCTCGCTGTCGTCGTAGGAGCGCTGTGCCACCTGCGCCCAGACGACGGCGTCGGCGCTGCTGCCGGGAGTCTCCTCGTCGGCCTCGAAGCCGACGCGCGAGACCCACGTCGTCACCGGCTCGATCTGCAGGGTGCCGTCGTGGTGCACCCCGAGCTCACGCAGCCGGTCGATGAGGGCGGTGGCCCCTTCACGGGCAACATCGGCGTGCACCACGTCCCCCACCGGCCGCACCGCGGCGCCGCGCAGCACCGACAGGGTGCTCACGGCCGATGAGTCGGCGAGCACCTGCGTCACGCGCTCGGTGAGCGCGTCCGGGATCGTGAGGGTGAGTCTGAGCATGTCGCCCAGTCTTCACCCGCCCACAGCGGCGCGCGCCTTGGCGATCAGGAGTCGGCGATCAGGCGGCGCGCGATCGGGCGTCCGCGATCTGCGTCGTCAGTCCCGCCTCGGCTGCTCCGCGTCAGCAGTCGCAGTGGTCTCCGCGCCACGCCTCGACACCCTCACGGACCGCCACTCCGGCGATCACCAGCGCGGCCACCGGGTCGGCCCAGCTCCAGCCGAGCGTCGCGTTGAGCAGCAGTCCGACGAGTAGCACGCCCGACAGGTAGGCGCACAGCCTGGTCTGCTTGCCGTCCGCTTCGACGGCCTTCGAACCGAGCGCCTGCCCCGTGCGGCGCTGTGCCCGCGACAGCCACGGCATGACGAGGATCGAGGCGACGGCGAGGCCGATGCCGACGAGGGAGACATCGGGCTGCTCACCCCCGACCAGTGCGCTGACCGCCTCGACGGTGACATAGGCGGCGAGGGCGAAGAACGACACGGCCAGAGCCCGGAGGGCCGCCCGCTCGCGCGACTCGGGCACCTGGTGCCGGAACTGCCAGAGAATGATGAGCGCGCTCGACACCTCGATGGTGGAGTCGAGGCCGAAGCCGATGAGGGCCACGGACCCGGCCGCGATCCCGGCGGCGATGGCCACGCCGGCCTCGACCACGTTGTAGGCGACCGACGCCCCGGCCAACAGCTGCGCACGACGACCGAGACGCGCCCGCTCGGCCCGGTCGGCCACCCAGTGCGAGTGGCCCTGGCCACCGTGGTCATCGGGGTCTTCGTGATCACCGCGGCCGTTGTGAGTGTCGGGACCGCGCCGGCTGACGGGAGTCAGGCCGAGGTCTGGGCGGTGAGCCTGGGTCATGACGCCTCCAGTCCTGACGTCGGGCACAGCGCCACGGCGTCGCCGGTGAGGGCGAGCAGCCGCTCGGTCGACTCGAAGACCGCGAGCATCGCCTCGGGCTCCGCGAGGCGGAAGACAGAGGCCCGACCCTCCGGCCGCGACGCGACGAGCCCGCACTCGCGCAGGCAGGCGAGGTGTTTCGAGACGGTTGACTGCGCGAGCCCGAGGTGGGCGGTGAGGTCCACGACCCTGTGCTCCCCCAGGGTCAGGTGGCGCAGGATGGCCAACCGGTTGGGGTCGCTGAAGCCGTGGAAGAGCAGGGCAGCAACGGCGAGCGCGGCGGTCTCGTCCACGTCGTCATCATCGATCTGCTTCGCTGTCATCGCCATACGACGATGCTATACGAGGCTGGTCCTGCGGCCAAGGAGGGAGCCACAGGCCGGTCGGGTTCCAGTGAAGTGCGGGTGGAGTGCCGGCCGACAGCTGGACTGCTTGACGTCCGCGCAGCAGGACGACAGGGTGACCACCCGTGACCCCTCACTCGGAGGCCCCGCACCGTCGGGCTCGCCTCGCCGCCGGCGCCGCCTTCTTCGTCCAAGGGCTGCTCTTCATCACCCTGACGACCCGACTGCCCCAGATCCAGGAGCGGTGGTCTCTTGACGAGCTCGCCGTGAGCGGCCTGCTCCTCATGGTGGTGCTCCTCGCGGGCGTCGGGTCGGTTGTCGCCGAAGTGGTGGCGAGGCGCTTCTCGAGTGCCGTCGTCGTGCGCCTCGGCCTCCTCGTCGCGACTCTGGGCTTCGCCTCGCTCCTGCTCGCCCCGGTCTTCGCCGTCTTCGTCGGAGGTCTCGCGGCCTACGGCGTGGGGCTGGGTCTCGTCGACGCCTCGAGCAACATGCAGGCGGTGACGGTCGAGCACCTCTATCGCCGGCCCATCCTGCCGTCGTTCCATGCCTTCTGGACCGCAGGCGGCATCGTCGCCACCCTCGTCACCCTCGCGACCTCGGACACCCCGGTCGGTCCCGCGCTCCTGCCCCTGCTCCTGCTGCCCGTCGCGGCACTGGCTGCCCCCTTCGTCACCCGCGACCGGCTGGCACTCGCCACCGAGTCCCTCGGCGTGCCGTGGCGACGCATCCTGCTGCTCGGCATCGCGATGGTGCTCTTCTACATGGTCGACACGGCTGCCACGACCTGGGGTCCGATCTATCTCGACGGCACGCTCGGCGCCCCCACCGGGCTCGCGGCCCTCGCCACGCTCCCCTATCTCGTCTCCACGCTCATTGCTCGCGGGATCGGGGACGGGCTCGTGCACCGCTACGGCGCCGTGTGGCTGCTGCGGATCTGTGGGGTCGCGGCCGCGCTGTCACTCGCGATGATCGTCTTCGCGCCCACCTGGGTCGTCGCCGTCGTCGGCTTCACCGTGCTCGGTGGAGCAGTCGCGACGATCGCGCCGCTCTCCTTCTCCGCCGCCGGGGCACTCGCCGGCGGGGAAGCGCGGGACGACGACGTGCGGCGCATCGAGCGGGTCGACCAGGTCGTGGCGCGCTTCAACCAGTTCAACTACGTCGGCGCCCTGCTCGGCGCCGTGCTGACGGGCGCGATCGGCTCCGAGAACCTCCGGCTCGGCTTCGCGGTGCCGATGGTGCTGATCCTCGGCATCATCCCGCTCGCCTCGCAGTTCGCGATCATCCGACGTCGGGTCGACGGCGCCACCTCTCGGGAGTCATCCGGAAGAGGCGCGACTCTCCGTCGTAGTACTTCTCGATGACGCCGAGGTCGTCCATGCCGAGACGACGGCACACGGCCATGGACGGCTCGTTGTCGGTGTGGGTCACGGCGAGGATCTCGCCGAGCCCTGCCATCGAAACCGTGCTGCAGGACAGCCGTCGCCGCCTCGCTGGCGTAGCCGCGTCCCCAGGAGTCGGGGTGCAGGTGCCAGCCGATCTCGACCTCGCCGTGGTCGGCGTGCGGCAGGGTCAGCAGCAGGACCGAGCCGGCCACGCGAGCCGGAGCCTCAGCGGTCCCGCGCACCTCGACCGCCCAGAAGCCGAGCGGGGGCTCTCGCTCCTGCGGTGGTAGCGCTCGATCCGCTCGTGCGCCTCGTCGAGGTCCTGCATGAGCACCGGTTCGCCGTCGCCGAGCCACTTCACGACCTCGGGGCGGCTCTGGATGTCGAGAAGGCGCTCGGCCTCGGCGTGGCTCCACGGCCGGATGAGCAGGCGCGGGGTCTCGACGTGCATGTGCACACCGTTGCACGGGCGCCCGACCGTCGTCACCCGGTGTGCGTCGCAGGAGTGAGACGCCAGTCGTGCGCCGGACCCGGTCGGCGTCTTCGCTCGTCCCCTCTGTGCTGAGTCGCGACGTGACCCAGCGATGTCACGATCCGGTCGGGCGGCCCGTCGCGCCCCGGCTGAGTCGTATCGAGGTTCAGCACAGAGCGCTGTCACCCGGACACCATCGCTGCACGCCCGATTCCTCAGCCACCATCCACACCCCGCCCGCACGAGCGGGCCTCCCCCGATCCGCGTCCACAGCGACAGCAGAAACCGTCCCCCGGCAACCGTCGGGCCGCAATGCTCGGCGCATGAGCCACCCGCCCGGGCAGGGGCCCGACAGTTTCGGCAACGCGTTGCGCCACGTCCGTCGGGCTCGACAGCTGAGCCAGCGCGACCTCGCCGTGCTGGCCGGGGTGCCCCAGAGCCGCATCGCGCGGCTTGAGGCCGGCCACCTCGGAGCGGCGCTTTCGTCCCTGGTGAGCCTCTATCGCCTCCTCGGCTTCACCGTCGGGCTGAACCACCTCTTCCCGTGCCCCGCCCTGGCTGACCCGGCTGACCCGGCCGGGACCGTGCGGGGCTGCGCGCACTGGGACGACGACGGCTCGGTCGCCTACGTGGACAAGGCCGGCCGCGCGTTCCCCGCCCACGCCGAGCTCCGGGTGGGCAACGTCCCCGACTGGTGGGGTGCCACTCACGGCGGCTGGGGCCGGGCCTGCCAGGAGGCGCCCTGGTGGACGCGCCACCGCAGCCCGCGGGTGGCGGTCCCGTCGCGGCGCCGCGCACGGCAGGATGGCGCCATGCCCGACGACACCTCCGTGACCACCGACGCCATCACCGCGTATGCCGCAGGGCGGCCGGAGCTCGAGGCCGCCACCGAGCGCTTCGTCGAGATGGTGCGCGAGCTGCTCGACGACGCCGGCATCAACTACCTCTCGGTGACCGGCCGCACCAAGTCTCTCGAGTCGTTCGCGGCCAAGGCGGAGCGGCGCCACGACGGCAAGCTGCTCCACCCCGACCCGCTCGTCGACATCACCGACCAGATGGGGGTGCGGGTCATCACCTTCGTGCCCGACGACGTCACCGCAGTGGCCAAGCTGCTCGCTGAGGAGCTGGCCGTCATCGACGATCGCGACATGGGTCAGGAGACGGCGCGGGCCGGTCGCTTCGGCTACGCCAGCCGTCACCTGCTCGTGTCGGTCGATGCGAGCCGCACGATCCCGGCGGCGTACCTCTCGTTGCGCAGGCGGAGCGCCTCGGTGCAGATCCGCACGGTGCTCCAGCACGCGTGGGCCGAGTTCGAGCACGACATCCGCTACAAGGGCACGGTGCCCGAGGAGCACGCCCACGACCTCGACCGGCGCTTCACCCTCGCTGCAGGGCTGCTCGAGCTCGCCGACCGCGAGTTCTCCGCCATCCGGGTGCGCCTCCAGCAGGCACTGCCCGAGAAGCCCGACGATCCCGACGAGCCGGGCGGTCACCACCCCGGCATCGACGCGCAGGACCTCGCCAAGTTCCTGGCGGGCAAGTACACCGATGCGGGCTGGTCGCGGGGAGACCACTACACCTGGGTCTCCGGCCTGCTCCTCGAGCTCGGCATCACCTCGGTGGAGCAGCTGGCCGGGGTCATCGCCCCCGTCGAGGGCATCGACCTCGGCGCGCGGATGGGCTACCGCTACCCGCCGGGGGCGGTGCGGCGCCTCGACGACGCGCTGCTCGCCACCTTCGGGGAGCGCTACGTCGAGCTGCCGGGCAACGAGCACCGTCGCGCCTCCCTCGAGACGCGACTGCAGAAGCTCCGGGACTGAGGGCGACACCGTGTCGATTTCTCCGGGCCGAGTTCGTCAGGATGGTGTGGCGAGGGTCGCCACGAGCGCGAGCGCCACACCGACGCCCGCGCGACAGAGCCCGAAGGAGCCGACCATGGCCGACACATACGTCTACTTGATCCACGAGAGCGACTGGGACTCCGACGCTTTCCTGGGCAGCGGGTCAGCCACGGACGCCGGACCCGCCGGCAAGGACCCAGGTGCCCCCGGCGCAGCGCCCGACATGGCCGGGTCGTTCCCTGAGCACAAGGCCTTCCAGCTGGCCGTCGCGGACCTCGGTGCCCGCGTCGTCGGTGGCGCAGCCCTGCAGAACTCCGGCCACGGCGGCACCGTCACCCCCGGCGCCAAGGACCGGCTGGTCGAGGACGCCGTCTACACGGACGGGCCGTTCGCCGACACCTCCGAGGTCATCACCGGCTTCTACCTCGTCGAGACCGACGACGAGGACACAGCCCGCCGGGTCGCTGCCCTCGTGCCCACCGGCGGCCACATCGAATGGCGCAAGGTCTTCCCGACGGAGACATGAGTGCCGCTCGGGCCAGGTGAGTTCGAGGAGGCGTGGCCGCGTATCGTGCGCGTCCTCGCCTCCTTCACCGGGAGTCTCGACGACGCGGAGGAGTACGCCGCCGAGGCCGTCGCGAGAGCCGCTGCCCACGAGCGCGGCGGCGGCTCGCCGATCGAGTCGTATGCCGCGTGGTGCACCTCGGTGGCCAAACGCGCCTGGCTCGACGACGCCAGGCGCCGCGCCGTTGAGCGCCGCCTCGCCCCGCAGCTCGCCCCTCCCGACACTGACCTCACGTCTGACCCCGTCACCGACCGCACCGCCATGGATGCCGACGACCTCTCCCGCGCAGGGCTCGACGACCGCCTCGCGCTCCTCTTCGTCGCCTGCGACGAGGCGATCTCGCCCGCGTCACGCATGGTGCTCGCACTGCGTGTCGTCTGCGGGCTGAGCGTGCCCCAGATCGCCGGCCACCTCGGCATCCAGGAGACCGCGGCCGCTGCGCGGCTCACCCGGGCCAAGCGCGCCCTCAGCGAGGCCCGAGGCACTTTCCACATCCCCGACGCGCAGGAGCGCGAGCGCCGACTGCCCGTCGTGCTCGCCTGTGTCGCAGGCATGTTCACGGTCGCCCATCGCACCGTGCTCGACCCCGCTGACGGCGTGGCCGACACCGGACGGCAGGCGCTCTCGATCGCTGATGCCGTCGTCGCTGCCCACCCGACCGACACCGAGGCGCGGGGCCTGCGCGCCGTGATCCGGCTCGGCCTGGCCCGGCGTCCCGGTCGCGTCGACGAGACCGGCACCGGACTCGCGCTCGACGAGGTCGACCGCAACCGCTGGGACGCCGTCCTGCTCCGGGCCGGCCTCGCCGACGCGACCGTGGCTGCCGCTGGCGAGGGACGTTTCGCGATCGAGGCTGCCATCGCCGGACTGCACTCCAGCGCAAGGACCTTCGCCGATACCGACTGGGACCGCATCATCGACCTCTACAGCGCCCTGGAGCGACGGTGGCCCTCACCTGCTGTCCACGTCGCCCGCCTCGTCGCGACCGCACACGGGTGCATCGCGCGCGGCGCCGACACCTCCGAGGTCGAGCGGGAGCTGCGGGCCGTGGAAGCCGGCCCGGCGGCATACGCGAGCCGTGACGCTGCCCTGGCGCTGGCCGACATCGCGTGGCGCACGGGGCGGCGGCCCGAGGCTGCGGCGCTCTACCGCGACCTCGCCGAGGCCATGCAGGCCGAGCCGCTGCGGCGCTTCTGCCTGCGTCGGGCGGCCTGGCGGGCTGCCCACCCGTCGGAAACGGGGTGACCGGGCGGCGCGGTGGCTCCACACTGGTGGCGTGCCCACCTCAAGCCAGTGGCTCGCCTTCCTCCTCGCCTCGATCCTCTTCATCCAGGTGCCGGGCCCGAGCCTGCTCTTCACCATCGGCCGTGCCCTCACCGTGGGCCGCCGCGAGGCCCTGCTCTCCGTCGTCGGCAACGGTGTCGGTGTCACGGTGCAGGTGCTGCTGGTGGCCGTCGGTCTCGGGGCCCTCGTCGCTGCGAGCGCCACGGCCTACACCGTGATCAAGCTCATCGGCGCCGGCTACGTCATCTGGCTCGGCATCCAGGCGATCCGGCACCGGGGCGAGGCCCGGCTGGCGCTCGAGTCGCCGGTGGCGACGACGCGCCGCCATGCCCTGCGCATCGGCTTCGTCGTGGGCGTCACCAACCCGAAGACGATCCTCTTCTTCGTCGCCTTCCTCCCGCAGTTCACCAACACCGCTGCCGGCCGCGTCGGGGTGCAGATGGCGGTGCTGGGTGTCGTCTTCGGCGTCATGGCGATCTGCTCCGACAGCATCTGGGCGCTGCTCGCCTCCAAGGCCCGCGACTGGTTCGCGCGCCAGCCCCACCGCCTCGATCGGCTCGGCATGGCCGGCGGCACGATGATGGTCGGTCTCGGGGTCACGCTGCTCGCCCGCGAGTAGCCACCCGATCAGCCGATCTGCAGCCGATCTGCAGCCGATCTCCATCACACCGGCCCCTGCCTTTGGTATGACGGAAGGGTGACGTTCGGCTCGGTATCGACGGACCCGCCAAACACGCACGAGCGGGCCCGTCATCACGAGCGCGCTGTCTCCGACTCCGCCAGGGCGTATGCGGCCCTGCCGCCCGAGCGGCCCGTGCGTCTCGCCAAACGGACGTCCAACCTCTTCCGGACGCGCAGCGCGCCCACCGCTCCCGGCCTGGACCTGTCGGCCCTCCAGGGTGTCGTCGACCTCGACGTCGCGGCGCGCACGGCCCGGGTCGGGGGCCTGACGACCTACGAGCAGCTCGTGGACGAGCTGCTCCCGCACGGTTTCGTGCCGTTCGTCGTGCCGCAGCTGCGCACCATCACCATCGGCGGAGCGGTGACCGGCCTCGGCATCGAGGCGTCATCCTTCCGCAACGGCCTGCCCCATGAGTCGGTGCTCGAGATGCGCATCCTGACCGGCGCGGGCGAGATCGTCACCGCGACGCCCGATGGTGACCACGCCGACCTCTTCCGCACGTTCCCCAACTCCTACGGCTCGCTCGGCTACGTCCTCGACCTCGTCATCGAGCTCGAGCCGGCGCTGCCCTACGTGTGCCTCCGCCACGTGCGGTTCCCGTCGATGGAGCAGCTCGTCGGAGTGATCGACGAGGTGATGAAGACCCGCGCCCACGAGGGCGAGCGGGTCGACTTCGTCGACGGCGTCGTCTTCGGTGCGACCGAGTGCTACCTCACGCTCGCTCGCTGGACCGACGACCTCGAGGGCCGGGTACGACCGAGCGACTACACGGGGATGCAGGTTTTCTACCGCTCCATCCAGACGCGGCGGCGCGACGTGCTGACCGCGCCCGACTACCTCTGGCGGTGGGACACCGACTGGTTCTGGTGCAGCCGCGCCTTCGGCGCCCAGATCCCTGCCGTGCGCCGCTTCTGGCCGCGGCACCTGCTGCGCAGCGATGTCTACTGGCGCATCGTCGCCTTCGAGAACCGGCACCACGTCATGGCTCGGCTGGATCGCTGGCGCGGGCAGCCTCCCCGCGAGCGGGTGGTGCAGGACGTCGAGATCCCGCTCGACCGCATAACCGACTTCGTCACGTGGTTCCTGCGCGAGGTGCCGATCGAGCCGATCTGGTTGTGCCCCATCCAGCTTCGCCCCGAGGGCGATGGTCGGCGGGGCAGCCACAGCCAGGACCCGCCATGGCCGCTCTATCCATTGCGCCCCGACGAGCGCTACGTCAATGTCGGCTTCTGGTCGACCGTCCCCATCGCGTCCGGCGCCGCGGACGGTGACGTCAACCGCGCCATCGAGCGGCAGGTCACCGAGCACGGGGGCCACAAGTCGCTCTACTCCGACGCCTACTACGACGAGGCCACCTTCGCCCGGCTCTACGGCGACACGGCATACCGGCCCGTCAAGCGGCGCTACGACCCGGACGGGCGGTTCCCAACTCTCTACGAGAAGGCGGTGCAGGCAAGATGACGATGACGGTGGGCGAGGCGTTCGATCGGATCTACGGCGCGGAAACCCCTTTCCATCTCGTGGCGTTCGACGGGTCGACCGGCGGCACGCCCTCGGGCCGGGTGCTGCGGCTCAACAGCGCCAAGGGGCTCAACTACCTCCTCACGGCACCGGGCGAGCTCGGCCTGGCACGCGCCTACCTCATGGGCGAGCTCGAGTTCGACGGCCTCGACGAGGGCGACCCCTACGAGGTGATGCGGCTCGTCGACGGCGGACTCATTCCCCGACGGGTCGGCGCGCGCGACGCGGCTGAGCTCGCGGCCTTCGTGGCTCGCGCAGGCCTGCACCTGCCGGAGCTGCCCGAGGTGGAGACCCCCAGTCCGCTGCGGCGCCTCGCCCATGGCCTGCGCCACGCTCGCGAGCGAGACGCTGAGGCGATCCACCACCACTACGACGTCAGCAACGACTTCTACGAGCTCGTCCTCGGCCCGTCGATGACCTACACGTGCGCGTGCTATCCCACCGACACCTCGTCCCTCGAGGCGGCCCAGAGCTACAAGTACGACCTCGTCGCCCGCAAGCTCGGCCTCGAGCCGGGCATGCGGCTGCTCGACGTGGGCTGCGGGTGGGGCGGCATGGTGCGTCATGCCGTCGAGCACTACGGCGTGACTGCCCTCGGGGTGACCCTGTCGAAGGAGCAGGCCACCTGGGCCCAGGCCCGCATCGAGACCCAGGGACTCATCGGCCGGGCAGAGGTGCGGCACGCCGACTACCGCGACGTGACCGAGCGCGGCTTCGATGCCGTGAGCTCGATCGGGCTGACCGAGCACATCGGGGTGCGCAACTACCCGGCCTACTTCCGCTTCCTGCGCGAGCGGCTGCGCGACGAGGGGCGGCTGCTCAACCACTGCATCACGCGCCCGGACAACCAGCACCCGGGCCTGCCGTCGCGCGGCTTCATCAACCGTTACGTCTTCCCCGACGGCGAGCTGACCGGGTCCGGCGAGGTCGTGCGGGCGATGGAGGACGAGGGCTTCGAGGTGCGCCACCACGAGAACCTTCGCGAGCACTATGCGAAGACCCTCGCGGGGTGGAGCACCAACCTGTCGAAGAACTGGGACGACTGCGTCGCGCTCGCCGGTCTGACGACCGCGCGGGTGTGGGGGCTCTATCTGGCAGGGTCGCGAGTTGCCTTCGAACGCAACGAGATCCAGCTGCACCAGGTGCTCGCATCACGCACGGCGCCCGAGGGCGGGTCGGGATTCGGGCTGCGACCGCGCTTCGAGCCGTCGGACGCTGACCGCCCACCGTGGACAGCGGACCGCACGTCGGCGCTCGGAGGCCGGGGTGAGGCCGCGCCGCTGAGGCGTCAGCCGGAGCCGCCGAGGTCGACGTCATAGGCCTCGTAGATGAGGTCGCTACCGGCCTGGCGGTGGCGCCTCAGCCTGCCCATGAGCGTCGTCAGCTCCTCGCGGAAGACCGGCAGGTCGGCCATCGTGCCGCCGTGCTCGAGCACCGCGAGGTAGCCGTTGATGGCGTCGCCGAAGTCATGGTGCTCCACCCGCAGGCGGTCGACCGCAGCCCGAAGTCGCGGCGACGACGACTGCACGCGGTCGTAGACGCCGCCCGGGCCCTCGGTCAGGGCGATGTGGTCGGCGAAGTCGTGAGCGAGCTCGGCCAGGGCCGCGCGCACTCGCTCGCGCCACAGGCCACCGCGGCCGATCGGTGACTCGAGGGCGAGGTCGACCGCACTGAGCGACTCGTGCAGCTCGGCCCGATGCGCTCGCACGCGCTCGAGGTAGGCGGCGAGCTCAGTGTCCGTGGTGACAGGCCGATCGGTGTCCTGGTCGAGCTGCATCGTGACCACCTCCGTGGCCCCATGATCCCGCCCAGACGGCGGCGCCGTCCAGAGGGGACGCACACGCGAGGCTACGGCGCGCTCACCCGGGCCGCGGCGCATACATGATGACGGCGACGCCGACGAGACAGAGCAGCGCCCCGGCGACGTCGTAGCGGTCGGGACGGAAGCCGTCGACGACCATCCCCCACGCCAACGAGCCGGCCACGAAGACGCCACCGTAGGCCGCGAGGATCCTGCCGAAGTTGGCGTCGGGCTGCAGGGTGGCCACGAAGCCGTAGAGGCCGAGCGCGATGACCCCGGCGCCGATCCACACCCAGCCGCGGTGCTCGCGCACGCCCTGCCAGACGAGCCACGCACCTCCGATCTCGGCGATGGCAGCGAGGGCGAAGAGGAGCATCGAGCGGGCGACGGTCACGGCCCCATCGTTGCATCGTCGCACCCGCGACCGCCGGGTCGGCCGTGTGTCGTCAGAGGTCGCCCGCCGCGCGGCGCTCGTCGTCGCTGCGCAGGATGCAGAACTCGTTGCCCTCCCGGTCCGCCATCACGACCCACCCGCGGCCGTCGTCGGTGCGGCAGTCCTGCACGACGGACGCGCCGAGGGCGGTCACCCGCTCGACCTCCTCGTCCCGCGGACGGTCGGTGGGCCGCAGGTCGAAGTGGACGCGGTTGCGGCCCTGCTTCTCGTCAGGCACGTCGATGAAGAGGATCCGGTGCGACCCGTCGGGCGAGAAGATCATGCACTCCTCGTGCCCGGGCTCGTTGGGATCGTCCGGGTCCTCCCGGTAGCCGAGCAGGTCGGCCCACCAGACGGACTGGCGATGGGCGTCGAGGGCGTTGACGGTCGTGTGCGACAACTGCAGGGCCATGCCCCTCATCCTGTCGTGACCATCGGTCCGGCCGCGAGGTGAAAGGTGAGGGGTGGGTCAGCCGACCTTGCGGCGGGTGGCGCTCCAGCGCCAGATGGCGGTGACGATGACGGCTCCGACGATGGAGCCGACGATGCCGCTGGCTCGCAGCTCGAGGCCGTCGCCCGCGATGAGGCTCGAGAGCAGACCACCGACGAAGGATCCGACGAGACCAGCGACGAAGGCCATGGTCCAGTCGATGCCCTTGCTCCCCTTGCCGAGGATGAGCTGAGCGGCTGCGCCGACGAGCATGCCGAAGAGGATGAGGGCGATGATGAGCATGCGCTGAGCATAGGTGTCGCCCGACGCCGCGCGCACACTCTCATCAGCACCCGCGCCAGATGTGTCAACCTCTGTTGACATCCAGGCAAGCGTGCAGCTAGTCTGTCAACTCAGGTTGACTGCCTGTGGAGGTTCCATGGAGGTGGATGAGGTGCTGATGATCGCCCGAGCGACAGGGGACGACGACCCGCGGGTTGCCCTCGCGGCGGCGCGTGAGCTGCGACGGGCCGCAGACCGCACCGAGGCCGCGGTGGTCCGCCGGGCCCGCGTGGGCGGGCTCGCCTGGGCCGAGATCGCCGAGCAGCTCGGCGTCTCTCGCCAGGCCGTGCACAAGAAGTACGGCCGGCGCTGACTCAGCGGCGCACCACGACGACGGTGTCGAGGGCTTCGCGCGGCCCGTCGTCGGTGTCGACCGGTCGCACCCGGAGCTCAGCCACCTCGACCTGCGCCCCCGATGCCGTGGGGTTCAGCTGCGTCAGCACCTCGTCGGGGTCGTAGAGCACGGCTCGGTCGCTCGGCCCGCCCCAGCCGTGCTCGAGGTTGCGCCCGGCATGGCCGACGACGACGAGGCGCCCTCCCGGGCGCACCGCGTCGAGGCCGGCGCGCAAGGCCTGCCGCAGCTGCGCAGGCGGCAGGTGCAGGTAGGAGAAGAGCACGAGGTCGTGGGCCTGACCACCCGGCACCGGCAGCGTGGCGTCGGAGACGACTGCGTTGAGCCTGGCGGCGCGGTCGCCGAGCACGGCTGCGGCACGATCACGCAGGCGGGTGATCGCCACGTCGGAGTAGTCGGTGGCGAGCACCGTCCACCCCTGCTCGACGAGCCAGATCGCGTTGCGCCCCTCACCGGCCGCGATGTCGGCCGCACTGCCCGGCTCCATCGGCCCGACGATCTCGGCCACGAAGCGGTTGGGCGCGGCCGACCACACGAGCTCGGATGCGGCATACCTCTCGTTCCACGCCTGGGCGTCCATGGCACCCATTGTGCTCGCCCCGACGACTACTGACCGACGGCGGTTTCGAGCCACGGGCCCAGGGCGGCCATCACGTCGTCGGGCACCTCGAGCTGCGGGGTGTGGCCGGCCCCCTCGAGGTATGCCGTGTGCCAGCTCGGGTTCAGCGCTGCCGTCCGCCGCGCTGCCGACACCGGCACGAGGCGGTCGAGCTCACCGTGCACGAGGAGCACGGGCCGGTCAATGCCGGCGATGAGGGCGTCGTAGCCCCGCGGGCGCCGCAGGACGGCCAGGAGCGAGCGGGCAGCCGCCAGGAAGTCGGCCTCGGGCGCCGGCGTCGTGCGGCGCCAGGCCGCGAGCTCGACACTGGCCCTGACGAGCTCGTCGTCGGCGCGGGAGGCGTCGGCAAAGCACAGCGCGATCGTGCCGAGCACGCGCTGGCGGTCGCTGAAGCGCGCGTTGTAGCGCGTGAGCACCGCCTCGCCCACCCGCGGCACGGCATACAGCGCGAAGGTCGCGGCGACCTGGGGGTCCTGCCGCTGGCGCGGGATCGGCAGCGACGGGTCGATGAGCCCGAGACCGACGACCTGCTCGGGGCGCCGGTCGGCGAGCAGCAGCGAGATCATCCCGCCCATCGAGTTGCCGACGAGCACGACCGGCCGGCCGAGCACGTGGTGGATGAAGCGGCTGAGCAGGGCGGCGTTGTGATGGACCGACGTCGACCGTCCCATCGACGGGCTGAGTCCGAAGCCCGCAAGGTCGAGCGCCACGACCCGGCGGTCCCGAGCGAGCCGGGGCCCGACCCCGACCCAGTTGAGGTGCGAGCCACCGAGCCCGTGCACGAGGACGGCCGGCGGCAGGGCGTCGTCCTCGTCGCAGCCATCCGGACCGCCGAAGTCGACATAGTGCAGGGGGCCGTCGAGGTCGACGGTGCGACTGGAGCCGCCCCAAGGCGCGGCAAGGTCGAGGGGCGCCGGGGAGGGCTGGATCGACATGAGGGGCAACCTACCCGGCGAACCTGAGGGACGTTCAGGTCTCGTGACGTGCTGCACGGAGGTCGATGAGCCGGGCCTCGGCACGGTTGTCAGTCAGGGCTCGTCCGCGCTCGAGGGCAGCGGCCGCCTCGACGGGCCGGCCCAGTCGGGCGAGCAGGTCGGCCCGCACCACGTGGAAGGCGTGGTAGCCGTCGAGCTCCAGGCCCTCGACCAGTCGCAGCCCCGCGGCGGGACCGTCCACCTCGGCCACGGCGACCGCCCGGTTGAGCCGCACCACATCGGTGGGCAACACGGCGAGCAGCTGGTCATAGAGCGCGACGACCTGGGCCCAGTCCGTGTCACCGGCCACGAGCGCGTCGGTGTGCACCGCGTTGATCGCGGCCTGGATCTGGAACGGCCCGGGAGCGTTGCGGCGCAGGCACGCTCGCACGAGCTCATGCCCCTCGGCGATGCGCTCGCCGTCCCACCGCGTGCGGTCCTGGTCGGCGAGCAGCACCGGGTCACCACCCGCGTCGCTGCGGGCCGGGCGGCGCGCCTCGGTGAGCAACATGAGGGCGAGCAGCTCCTGCGGCCTCGGGCTCGTCGGGCATGAGGTCGACGACGGCACGCCCGAGACGGATGGCCTCTGCCGCAAGGTCCGGCCTTCCCAGCTCGGCGCCCGTCGTCGCAGTGTGCCCCTCGGTGAAGACGAGATAGACGACGGAGAGCACCGAGGCGACCCGGGCTGGCAGGTCGGCGTCGCGCGGCACCCGATAGGGGATGCCTGCATCGCGGATCTTCTTCTTCGCCCGAACGATCCGCTGCGCCATCGTCGCCTCCGGCACGAGGAAGGCCCGGGCGATCTCGGTTGTCGTCAGGCCACCGAGCAGGCGCAGGGTCAGCGCGACCTGTGCCTCTCGCGACAGTGCGGGGTGGCAACAGGTGAACAGCAGCCGCAGACGCTCGTCGTGCACAGGGCCCTCCTCTCGAGCGTCGTCCGGGGTGGCGAGCAGCACCGCCTCGGCCTGCCGTGCGTCACGGCTGGCCTCCCGACGCAGCCGGTCGATGGCCCGGCGACGAGCGGTGGTGATGATCCAGCCGGCGGGACTGGGCGGCATACCGTCTCGGGGCCAGCGCTCGACGGCGACGGCGAAGGCGTCCTGGACGGCGTCCTCTGCGAGGTCGATGTCGCCGAGGCTCCGGATGAGCACCGCCACCGCCCGCCCGTGCTCGTCGCGGAAGACGCGGGCGATGTCGGCGCTCGTCGCCGGAGGGCGACCTGAGGTGTCGTCCACGCTCACTCGGTGGTCGGCGCCTGCCCGGGGCCACCCTCCTCGAAAGGACGGATCTCGACAGCGAGCCCGGTGGCCCCGGCGATGCGCTCGGCCCAGCCGAGTGCGATGTCGTAGTCAGCGGCGCGCACGATGGAGAGGCCACCGAGGTGCTCCTTCGCCTCGATGAAGGGTCCGTCGGTGAGCAGCGCGTCGCCGACCGCGTCGGGCTTGCGCACGACCGTCGCCGAGCTCGTCGCAGCGAGCCCACCGGCGAAGACCCAGCCGCCTGCGGCGCGGATGTCGGCGTTGACCTTCTCGAGGTCGGCCATGACGACGGCGAGGTCGACCTCGGGCGGAGGCGGTCCGTCGGCGGAGAAGAGGCTGATGAGGTAGGTCCTCGTGGTGTCCATGATCACTCCTGGTCTGTGCGATGTCTGTGCAGCGGTGGCGGACTGGCCGCCGCTCAGCAACTACACGATCGCCGCGGCCCCAGATCGACAGGTGCCACGCACTCGCGCGCTCAGCTGCGCCGGCGGTGCTCGACGAGCCCGACGTGATTGCCCTCGCTGTCCGTGACGAAGGCCATCCACTCGTCGGTGCCGGCTGGCCCGAGCGTTGTCGTCGTCGTGCCGGAAGATCACGTGAGGCTCGCTCTCGACGGGCACCCTGGCGGCGCGAAGTCGCTCGACGGTCGCGTCGATGTCGTCGACGCCGAGGTAGAGCAGGGCGCTCGGCGCGCCCCGGTCGAGGAGGAGGCGCACGCCGCCGAGGTCGAAGAACACGAGACCCGGTGGGTCGAAGGTCGCGACGGGGGCGGCACCGAGCAGGTCGGCGTAGAAGGCACTGGCGCGCGGGAGGTCGTCGGCGTGCTGGGCGATCTGCACAAGCGTCATGCCCCGCACGCTAGCCCCGGGTCCGGACGCCAGTCGAGAGGCCGTCGAACCGCCAGAGGGCGTGGCCGCAGCTGTCGCGACCACGCCCCGGGCTCCGGCGTCACCGGCGTCGGGTCACAGCCCTGCTGCTCGCAGTCCGGTCTGCCACTCGATGAGATCCGCGATCTTGGACGAGAGCGTGGATCCATGGACGAGTCCGTTGGCCTTGCCCCGAGCCGCCCGCAGCGCGTGCAGCGCGGCGTCGCGGTCACCGGCGTCGGCAGCGGCCTCCGCCGCCGCGAGCCGCTCCTCGAGCTGGGCCGCGAGCTTCTCGGACCGGACGGAGCCGTCGTCGGACGCTGCGAGCAGGCCCGCGACCTCCGTGAACGTCACGCAGTCGCCGCCACCACTCACCTTGCCCGCCGTCCACTCGATGCCGCCCTTGAGGTGCTCGAGGAACACCGGGTCGGAGTAGGAGGCGTCGACGTGGCCGGCGCCCTCGTACCAGGAGCGACCGCCCTCGACGTTGTGGCACCACGCGATCGGGTGGTCGGCGCCCATCCGGCCACCGGAGTAGGTGGACTCGTCGAGCGTGAGCAGGACGCGCACGTCGTCACGGGGGTTCGTCGTGAAGTTGTACCACTCGTCGAACCGCACCCACTCGAGCGGAAGGTGCTCGGTCGACGGGTGCGTCGGGTCCTCGACCCGCATCGTCGCCGTCTGCTGCGCCGGGTGGTTGAGGAAGCGGGCCCCTCCGCCGGACAGCTTGGAGTACCACGGCACGGAGTGCATCGTGTCGGTCGCCGCGTGCAGGCCGACGTAGCCGCCACCACGACGGATGTAGCCCTGGAACGCCGCGAGCTCAGAGTCGTCGAGCAGGCGCGGCGTGGCCGGGTTGAGGCTGTTCGTGTTGTCGACCGGCGAGGCGAAGAGGATGGTCGCGTACTTCGACAGGTTCTCGGCACTCGTGAACGGCGTGCTCGGCAGCGTCAGCTCGGGCTGTCCCGGCGACCCGGGACCCCACCACCCTCCGGAGCTGTTGGGCGGGTCCCAGACGTCCACGGTGAAGCCGCTCTCCCCACCCATGTCGATCACGGCGTGGGTCGTCTCGTCGATGTGCGAGTGGCGGAAGCCGAGCGTCTTGCCGACGACAAGGACCTTGTACTCCTCACTGGGGCCAGCACTGGGGCCGGCCTTGGTGCTCGCGTTGGCGTTGGCGTTGGTGCCGGCCGCCGAGTCGGCGGCACCCGCAGATGCCGCGCCGAACCCGAGGAGGAGCGCGGCGAGACCTGTCAGGGTCCCGAGCAGTCGTCCCGGTCCGACACGTCGGTGTGTCGTTGTCATGGTTGTCTCCTTGTGTGGTGCCCGGGGCGGGGAGTCGCCCGGGGCCCGTCCCCCGGACCGCGGGCCGCGGCCGGGGACGCTCGTGGGTCGGGGTCAGCCCGTGATCGGGGTCACTCCCTGGTCGAGAAGGCCGCGTCGAAGGCTGCGCCGGACGGCTCGTAGGTCGAGAGCCGGCGAACGAAGGAGAGCGCCTCCGGCGCTCCGACGAGGCGGTCCATGCCGGCGTCCTCCCACTCGACCGAGAGGGGGCCCTCGTAGCCGATGGCGTTGAGCATCCGGAAGGCGTCCTCCCACGGCACGTCGCCGTGGCCCGTCGAGATGAAGTCCCACCCACGGCGCGGGTCCGCCCACGGCAGGTGCGACGACAGGCGGCCGTTGCGGCCGTTGCCCAGGCGCTTCTTCGTGTCCTTGCAGTGGACGTGCGCGATCTTGTCCTTGAAGTCCCAGAGGAACGCCACCGGGTCGATGTCCTGCCAGACCATGTGGCTGGGGTCCCAGTTGAGGCCGAAGGCCTCGCGGTGGCCGATCGCCTCGAGGGTGCGCACGGTCGTCCAGTAGTCGTAGGCGATCTCGGAGGGGTGCACCTCGTGCGCGAAGCGCACGCCGACCTCGTCGAACACGTCGAGGATCGGGTTCCAACGGTCGGCGAAGTCCTGGTAGCCCGCTTCGATCATCGCGTCCGAGGCGGGTGGGAACATCGCGACGTACTTCCAGATCGAGGAGCCGGTGAAGCCGGTCACCGTCCGTGACCCCGAGGGCGGCCGCGAGCCGGGCGGTGTTCTTCATCTCCTCGGCCGCGCGCTGGCGCACGCCCTCCGGATCCCCGTCGCCCCACACCCGGTCCGAGACGATGTCGCGGTGACGTGCGTCGATGGGGTCGTCGCAGACGACCTGACCCTTGAGGTGGTTGGAGATGGTCCAGACCTTGAGACCGTTGCGCTCGAGCACGTCGCGCTTGGACTGGACGTAGGCGTCGTCGTCCCAGCGCCAGGGGTCGAGGTGGTCGCCCCAGCACGCGATCTCGAGGCCGTCGTAGCCCCACTCCCCCGCGAGTCTCGCGACCTCCTCGAAGGGCAGGTCGGCCCACTGTCCGGTGAAGAGGGTGATCGGTCGTGCCATCGTGAATCTCCTTGCTGGGTGAGGTGCTGGTGAACGTGCTGGTGAGGGTCGAATCGTGCTACTGCTGTGCGCGCGGATCAGTGGTCCACGGTCGCGGTGACGGGCACGCCGGCGGCCTCGAGCACGAGGTCGTGGACGTCCGCCGCGGCCACCGTCTCACGCTGCAGGCCCGCGTCAGAGGTGAGGACGACGGGTCCGTCGGTCGGGTCGTCGGGCAGGCGCCCGTGGCTGCCCCGCACCCACCGCGGGTCGAGCGGGACGACCGACATCGCATACCGCAGCCCGAGCTTCTTGCGCACGAGGCTGAGCCCCGCGCGGGCCTTGGCCGAGCGGTCCGCGGGGTCGAAGAAGAGCTCGGCCGGGTCGTAGCCGGGCTTGCGGTGGATCTCGACGCCGCGGGCGAAGTCGGGAGCGCGGTCGTCGTCGAGCCAGTAGTAGTAGGTGAACCAGGCGCGCGGGTCCGCCACGAGCACGAGGTCGCCGCTGCGCTCGTGGTCGAGGCCGTATGCCGCCTGGCCGGCCCGGTCGAGCACCTGGTCGACGCCCGGGGTGGCGGCCAACAACCCCCGCACCTCCTCGAGTCGCTCGGCGTCCTTGACGTAGACGTGGGCGACCTGGTGGTCGGCCACCGCGAACGCCTCGGACGCCCACGGGTCGAGGTACTCCATGCCGGCCTGCGTGTGCACCTCGAGCAGACCGGCTCGCCGCAGCACCCGGTTGACGTCGACGGGCTGGTCGACGGCGGTGATGCCGTACTCGCTCACGACGATCGACGCTGACGCCGAGGCGCTCCGCGTCGTCGAGCAGCGGGGTCAGGGCGGCGTCGAGCTCGGCGGCGGCGGCCCGGGCCTGCGGCGACTCGGGACCGAAGCGCTGCAGGTCGTAGTCGAGGTGCGGCACGTAGGAGAGCGTGAGGTCGTGCTCGGGCAGCAGCGATGCGCGTCGCCTCGATGATCCAGCGCGACGAGGCGATCGACGCCGTCGGACCCCAGTAGTGGAAGAGCGGGAAGTCGCCGAGCCGCTCGGTGAGCCGGTCGTGCAGGGCGGCCGGGCGGGTGTAGCAGTCGGGCGACTTGCGGCCGTCGGCGTGGTAGATCGGGCGCGGCGTGACGATCGAGTCGACGTCCATGCCCATCGCGTACCACCAGCACACGTTGGCGACCCGGGCTCCGGGGTGGGCCCGGCGCAGCGCCTGCCAGACCTTCTCGCCCTCGACGAGCGCGTTGTGCTGGCGCCAGAGGAGGACCTCGCCGAGGTCGCGGAAGTACCAGCCGTTGCCGACCACGCCGTGCTCGGCGACGGGGCGCCCGTCAGCATGGTCGACTGCACCGAGCAGGTGACCGCGGGCAGCACGGTCTCGAGGGAGGCCTGCCACCCCGAGCCGGCCAGACGGCGCAGGCGCGGCATGTCCTGCAGCGCCCGCGGCGTCAGCCCGACGACGTCGAGGAGCAGCACCTTGGCGGGTGCACCGGGCTGAGGGGGGGAGGGGGCGTCGGCGGTCATGCAGGCTCCTTGAGTCCGAGGTCGATGAGCGTGTCGCGCAACCACGCGAGCTCACCGGCGATGCTGCGGGCGAGGTCGGCGTCGGTCGGTCGGCCGGTGCGCCTCGGGCACGACCGACCACGTGTAGGTCTCGACCTCGAGGTGGTCGGTGAGGGCGGTCTCGCCGCCGACGAGCACCCCGAGGGAGGCGCGCAGGTCGTCGGTGGTCGAGGCGAGGGGTGGCTCGGGCGCGTGACCGAGCGGCACGTGGAAGTGCACCCGCCACGGCTGCTCGACCCCACCCGGCGTGGGGTCGAGCGGGCGGTAGCCCCCCAGGGCCTCGCCCAGGTCGTCGCGGGCGCGCAGCGGCCGACCCTCGGTGCGCCCTCGGCAGCCGTCGCCGAGCGGCGCGCACCTGGTGCAGGAAGCGGTCCTCGTCGAAGGCGGCGAGCGCGGTGCGCGAGGCTCGGGTCGGCGGGGTGCTCGACGTGCAGCCCGGCCGACACCTGGGCCTTGACGACCTGACGCCCCGCCGCAGCGAGACGGGGCACCGCGACCGCGGCGTCCTCGAAGCCCACGGCGAGGTGGCAGAGGTCGAGGCAGACGCCGAGCACCTCGGCGTCCCAGCCGCTCATCCGCTCGACGAGCTCGGTCGTCGTCTCGATGACGCAGCCGGGCTCGGGCTCGACGCCGACGCGGATCTGCCGGCCGGTGCGCTCGCGCAGGGCGTGCAGGTGGTCGGCGAGCCGGTCGAACTGCTCTGCGGCGAGGGCCTGCCGGTCACCGGACCACGGGTGCCGCCAGCGCGAGCGGCAGGGTCGAGATGCTGCCGCGCGCGGCGTCGTCGGGCAGCAGGCGCGCGAGCACCTCGGTGAGGTCGACGGTGTAGGCGAGGCGCGCCGGCTCGGTCCAGTCGGGGTGGTAGACGCGGTGCTTGACCACCTCGTCCTGGAAGCCCCGGTAGGGGAAGCCGTTGAGGGTCACGACCTCGAGACCGCGCGAGTCGAGCTCGCCGCGCAGCCGGTCGGTGGCGGCCGGGTCCGTGGCGAGGGCGCGGGCGACGGGCGCGCTCAGCCACAGCCCCAGGCCGAGCAGGTCGGTGCCGAGATGCTGGCGCACCGGCAGGGCGAAGCGGTCGAGCTGGCCCACGATCGTCTCGACGTCCTCACCGGGGTGGACGTTGGTGCAGTAGGCGACGTGGATCGTCTGCCCGTCGGCATGCCGGAAGCGCACCGGTCAGTCCCTCGCGCCGCGCAGCACGGAGTTGCCCATGAAGCTCTCGGCCCCGACGAGCTCGGCCTGCGGCCCCTCGGTCTCCGGGAGCTCGAGCCGCCCGCTCTGCGCGTAGAACTCGACCGGGTTGCGCCACAGCACCCGGTCGACGTCGTCGTGCGGTGTAGCCCGCCGCGAGCATCGCCTCGGCGACGCGCACCGTCTTGAGCGGGTCGCTGTTGCCCCAGTCGGCGGCGGAGTTGACGATCATCCGGTCGAGGCCGTAGCGCCGCAGGATCTCGACCATGCGGTGCTCGTCCATCTTCGTGTCGGGATAGACGGAGAAGCCCATCCAGCACCCCGATTCGGCGACGACCTCCGACGGTCATCTCGTTGAGGTGGTCGACGATGACGGCCCCGGGCTCGACCGCCGACTCGCGCACGACGTCGAGGGTGCGCCGGGTGCCGGTCAGCTTGTCGCGGTGCGGGGTGTGCACGAGGGCAGGCAGCTCGTGCTCTGCGGCGAGCGCGAGCTGGGCGGCGAAGACCTCGTCCTCCTCGGGGGTCATCGAGTCGTAGCCGAGCTCGCCGACGGCGACGACGCGGTCCTTGACGAGGTAGCGCGGCAGCACGTCGAGCACCTCCCGACAGCGGGGGTCGTTGGCCTCCTTGGGGTTGAGGCCGATCGTCGCGTGGTGGGCGATGCCGTACTGCGACGCACGGAACGGCTCCCAGCCCAGGATCGAGTCGAAGTAGTCGGTGAAGGAGCCGACGCTCGTGCGCGGCTGGCCGAGCCAGAAGGACGGCTCGACCACGGCCCGGACCCCGGCGGCGTGCATGCGCACGTAGTCGTCGGTCGTGCGGGAGGTCATGTGGATGTGCGGGTCGAAGATGCGCACCGGAGGCTCCTTCAGTCTGCCCGGGACGGGCTGGGGTCGGGGGTGTCGACGAGGGCGAGGATGGCGAGCGCGTCGGGCGGCACCACCCGGCCGGCCGCCTCCCGCTCGGCGGCGAAGTCGCGCACCATGCGGGCGAGCTCGGCGTCGGATCGCCGATCGAGGCCGGAGACCTGCGCGACCGGGATGCCCATGAAGATGACCTTGAGCACCGCCTGGCGCCAGGCGTCGTCGTCGAGGTGGGTGGCGGCATACGGCCCGAGAGCGGCAGCGACGAGTCGGGTGTCGTTGGTGCGCAAGGCATCTCGCACGAGCGGGAGCGCGGCATCGCCGATGCGGGCAGGGCGGTCGGGAGCATCGAGGGCCGGCAGCGCGAGCAGCACGGCCCGGCGCTCGGCCGGGTCGCCGTGCTCGTAGACACGGCTCACGAGCTCGACGACGTATGCCGTGTCGCCGGGGAGGGCGAGGAGCAGGGCCTCGCGCGCGGCGTCCCCGTCGAGGCCCTCGCGGGCCGCGGTGCGCGCCGCCGCCGGGAAGTGGCGCTCGATCGTGTCGGGGTCGCTCGCGACCTGCGTGAGCGCGTCTGCGGTCGTCGTGGTCGTCGTGGGGCTCAACGGGCCACCTCCTGCGGTCGTCGGGGCAGACGGGCATCCTGCGCTCGACGCTCGGCGTCGCGCAGGAAGTCGAGGCTCGACGCCGCGAGCGCGGGTGCGGCGTGCGAGTGACGCGGCAGCTCGACGGCGACGAGACCCGCGAACCCGATCGTCGTGAGGGCGGCGAGCACCGGCGGGAAGTCGACCTCGCCCTCGCCGAAGGGCAGGTGCTCGTGCACGCCGCGCCGCATGTCGTCGATCTGCACGTTGGCGACGAGGTCGCCGGCGCCCGAGCACGCACGCGGCCGGGTCGGCCTCCTCCGTGCAGCGCAGGTGCCCCACGTCGATCGTGAGCCGCAGCCGCTCGGGCGACCCGAGACGTCGCCGCAGCAGGTCCACGTCCGAGATCCGCTCGACGAACATGCCGGGCTCGGGCTCGAGGGCGAGGTCGACGCCGTGCGCCTCCGCCACCGGGAGCAGCACCTCGAGAGCCGCCTCGACCCGCGCCCAGCACTCATCGCGGCTCGCTCGCGCGCGGCGCGATGCCGCTCCAGAAGGACACCGCCGGAGAGCCGAGGTCGGCCGCAACACGGATTGCCCTGAGCAGCAGGTCGATTCGCCGATCGCGTCCGTCGCTCGGAGACGAGCGTGGGCTCGTGCTTGCGGCGGGGGTCGAGCACGTAGCGGCCGCCGGTCTCGACCATGACACCGAGGCCGTGGCGGGCCAGCAGCGCGGCCACCTCGGCGGTGCGGGCGGCGAGCTCGGGCGCGAACGGGTCGAGGTGGGCGTGGTCGAGGGTGAGCGCCACCCCGTCGTAGCCGAGGTCGGCGAGCACCGCCAGCGCATCGCTCAGCCGGTGGTCGGTGAAGCCGTTGAGGCCGTATCCGAAGCGCAGACTCACGTGGCCGACACCCGCTTCATCGCGTAGGCACCGACCGGGGCCGACGCGGCGAGGCCCAGCGCGAGGCCGGGACTGCCTGCCGCCGCCAGACCGGCCGACTGCAGGGGCACGAGGCCGCGGATGCCGACGCCGGTCGCCCGGCGCACCGTCGCTGCATCGGGAGTGCGCGCGGCGGCCAGCTGGGCGCTCACGACGCCCACGGCATACCACCCCGTGAGCGCGAGCGAGACGAGCCGCGGGCCGCGAGCGCCCGCCCGCCCGACGGTGCGGCGTCAGGGCCCGCGCCGCGGACGCCGCGGCGACCACACAGGTCGCGGCCGCACTCCCCCGCGCGACAGGCGCCGAGCCGCCGTGCACCTCGCCACGGCTGAGGGCCGTCACCGCCGCCGTGTGGAGCGCCACGAGGGCGGCAGGAGCGGCAGCCCGCTGGAGGGCCGGCCAGCCGCCTGCGCTCGCGCCGAGCAGCACGTCGAGGCCCCGGGTCGAGGCCATCGTCGCGACGCTCAGCGGGCCCTGCTTGGGGGCCAGGTCGTAGGCCCACACCGCTGCGGCGAGCACACTCGCGAGGGCGAGGGAGCGTCGGCCACCGGCCACCCCGGCGACGCCGAGCCCGGCCACGGTGAGGCCGCCGGCGACGGCGAGCGCGGTGCGCGCGGGCACCCGGCCCGAGGGGATGGGTCGCTCGGGGCGCTCGACGGCGTCGACGCTCGCGGTCCGCCCAGTCGTTGAGCGCCATGCCCGGCCCAGTAGAGGCAGATGGACGCGACGGGCAGCGCGGCCGAGCGCGCGCCGGCGGGCCAGCCCCTGCCGGCCGGCCAGCCCGCGCTCGCAGCGCCCGACGAGGGAGTCGCCGGGCACGGTGAGCGCCGCGGGGGCACGCACCAGCTCGGCGAGGTCACGCAGTCGCGTCACGACGACGTCGCCCACTCCGTCAGCACGCGCTGCTGCTCGAAGAGGCGGTGCTCGTCGGAGCCGACCGGGTCCTTGAAGAAGAAGCCGAGCGCCGGCAGGGGGCCCACCTCGTCGCGGCGCAGGGCGAGGTCGGCGAGCCGGGCGAGGTCGATGACGAGCGGTGCGGCGAGGCTGGAGTCGCAGCCCTGCCAGGTGAACTGCATCGACATGCGGGTGCCGAGGAAGCCCGAGAAGGTCAGGTGGTCCCACGCCGTCTTCCAGTCGCCGAGGTCGGCGATGTTGTCGATGTGCACCGGCCCGTCGACGGGGTGGCCGAGCATGGCCTCGAGGCCCCGGGCCTTGCTGCGCGCCTTGCTCTCCATGGCCTGCGGGTCGGCGA
Organism: uncultured Actinomycetota bacterium; assembly: GCA_963697735.1. Lineage (GTDB taxonomy): Bacteria > Actinomycetota > Actinomycetes > Actinomycetales > Dermatophilaceae > Humibacillus. The sequence goes on from CAVOOZ010000003.1 coordinate 406,545, forward strand.
GGGTGGCGCCGTCTCCACCGCCGAGCAGGTTGGTGCCGGCCCAGGAGCGCACGCGCAGCGATCGGGCCGCGAACATCGGCGCGAGCACCGACTTGACGAGGGTCTCGCCGGTCTTGCCGTCGCTGCCGCCCCACGGCACGCCGTGCCGCTGGGCGAGCTCCTCGAGCGCCGGGAGACGCGCGCCCGCGAGGGGGTGAAGTCGATGAAGGCAGCGCCCGCCGTGAAGGCGGCTGCCGCATAGACGGCACTCGGCGGGAGCGGCGAATCGCCTGCGGCCCAAGCCTGCTCGAGCGCGTCGAGGCTCTCGTGGGCGTCGTGCGCCTCGACGACGGCCTCGGTGGACGAGACGTTGATGACGACGACGCGGGCCAGCGACTCGGCGTCGCGGAAGGCGCGGATGTCGGCGGCGAGGCGCTCGACGGCGTCGGCCTGGCCCTCGTGGCCGGAGCGGTAGCCGCTGCGCACTCGGCTGTCGGTGCGCTCGAGCTCGTCGTGCACGAGGCTGAGGGCGGTGTGCGGGATGACGCCCGCGTCGGCGAGCTGGGCCGCACGCTTGAGCAGCGGCACGTCGACGACGTCGTGACCGCCGACGACGAGGTGGTCGAGGGCGACGAGGCCGGCTGCCGCGAGCTCGGGCTGCTCGGTGACGAGGCCGTCGGTGCCGTGGCCGCGCGCGGTGATGAGGGCGAGGCCGGTCGCCACGGTGGTGGCCACGGAGCCACGGGCTCCGATCAGCCAGAGACCCGTTCGTGCGTCGCTCATGACTCGTTCTCCTCGTCGGGGCTGAAGTGTGGGGGCGCTGGTGCGTGTGCGGGGGTGGTGCGGGTGCTCTGGTGCGTGGCGCGGGTGCTGGGGTGGTGCGGGGGTGGTGCGGTGGGCCGGTGCCCCGGCGGCGAGGTGATGGGACCTCGCCGCCGGGAACCGATCCGGTCAGCGCAGGGAGGCGATGACCGCGTTGGCGTCGCGAGCCAGGGCAGCCGCAGCTGCCGCGTCACGGACGTTGGCGGTGGACTTCGTCGCGGCGACGAAGCCCTCGAGCTGCGAGATGGCCGCGCTGGTGCGGCCACCCGCGATGTGCTTCTCCGCCTGCTGGAGTCGCTTCTCGAGCTCGCGCTCACCTGCGGGGGTGACGAGACCCTCGCGGGCCAGTCGCTCCGTCAGGGCCGTGAGCGTGAGCATCGAGGTCGTCGTGGTGAACGTCCTCGTCGTCGTCGTGACGAGACCCGCCTTGTCGGTCGCCTCACGACGAGCGTGTGGCTGCCGAGCGACAGGCGCCAGAGCGCCAGCGGCGTGTCCGTCGCGACCGCGACGCCGTCGACGGTGGCCGTCACGGTGTCGATGCCGCTCGTGGCGTCGGTGGCCGTCCACGTGATGTCACCGGAGTTGCCGACGGAAGCTCCCTCGGCCGCCCCGGAGATCGTGACGGTGGGCGCCGTCTTGTCGAGCTTGATCGTCACCGACCCGACCTCCGAGACGTTGCCGCCGTTGTCGGTGGCCCGGTAGAGGACGGTGGTGATGCCCTCCGTCGAGACCGTCAGGGCGGTGTTGGCGTTGACCCACGTGACTCCACCGTCGGTGGAGCGCTGACGGGAGGCCACGGTGCCGTTGTCGGTCGCGTTGATCGTCACCGTGACGTTGCTCGTGTACCACCCGTTCGCACCGTTGGGGGTCGCCGGGTTCAGCGTCGCCGTGACGGTCGGGGGCGTGACGTCGGCGACGCCGTTGCCCGTGAACGTCAGGGAGTCGAGCACGACCCCGCCGGTCGAGGTGACGTAGAGACGTCCGGTGCCGGTGGGCTTCGACGACAGGACTGCTGCCGCGTCGGTCCAGCCGGAGCCGTTCACCGCGATCGTGCCGAAGGGAGTCGCGGTCGGCGAGCCCCAACGGAGCGACAGGGTGCCCGTGCCGGTGGCGCGGGCGGTCACGCCGGTGATGCCGACGAGGTTCGCCGGGTCCCAGGCCAGCCAGTCACCGGCGTCGAACGAGGTGACCTTGCGCAGGCCGCTCGCCGTGCTGTCGTCGGTGAGCTCCACACCCTGGGTCGCGTCGGCCCACTCGGCCTCCTGCTTCTTCGGGTTGAGGATGAGCTGCTCGGTCGTGGTCGCACCGGGCAGGCCGTTGGCGCCGTTGTCGGTGTAGGTGATGACGACGACGCCGAAGATGTTCTCGGTCTCACCGTGCTGGGTCGCGTCAGCCGGGGTCGGGATGGCGAACTGGCAGCCCGTGCCCTGGCTCAGCGGGTGGGCGTGGGCGTCGTGCCCGAGACCGAAGGTCCAGGTGACGCGCGAGCACACCGTCGCGGTGCCGTCCTCGGGGTCGCTGGTCGTGACGTTGAACGGCACGGCCTGTCCCCAGTCGAAGAAGGCTCCGTTGGGCGGGGTGGTGACGTTGACCGTCGGCGCGACGTTGCCGACGCTGATGACGGTGCTCGTCAGGCCGCGCTTGCCCTCCGGGTCGGTGACCCGGAGCCGAGCGCTGTACCGACCGAGGGTGGTGTAGGTGTGCTGAGCGGTGACACCGGTGGCGTCGAAGGTGCCGTCACCGTCGAAGTCCCACTCGTAGGTCAGGGCCCCACCTTCGGGGTCGACGGACGCCGAGCCGTTGAAGGTGACCGTCACGGGGGCGCTGCTGCTGCTCACCGGGGTGGCCTTGATGCTCGCCTGCGGCGCCTTGTTGCCCGGCGCGTAGTCGACGCGGTAGAGCCCCGCGTCGGGGTTCTGCCGGAAGAAGCCGTCTCCGTAGTCGAGGACGTAGAGCGAGCCGTCCGGACCGAACTCGATGTCGATCGGGCTGTCGGTGATCGGCTGGCCGTTGGTCTCGAGGGCGCGGTTGGGCAGGAACTGCTGGATGTGCTTCACCGGTCCGTTGGGCCACTGCACGTCGAACACCGCGAGGTAGTCCTGCGAGAACTCGGCGAAGAACGCCTTGCTGTCCCAGTAGGCCGGGAACTTCGTCGTCGACGGGTTCGTCGCGTCGAAGTGGTAGACGGGTCCGCCCATCGGGCCCTGGCCGCCCTGCGGGTCGAAGTCGGTCAGCTCGGGCCACGGCTGGTGGGTGTTGTTGTCGCCGTAGTAGAGCGTCGGCGCGGTGGCCGGCGGCACCTGGGCGAGGCCGGTGTTCCACGTCGAGTTGTTCTGCGCTCCGGCGGTGCAGTCGAACCACGGACCGGGCGTCGCCGTCGCGAAGTTCCACTCGTTGTAGTTGGCGTTCGGGCCGTGGCAGTAGGGCCATCCACCGTTGATCGGCTTGTTGATGGCCGTGGTCTGCCACTCGACGTAGCCCATCGGGCCGCGCAGCGGGTCGGCCGCGCCGGCGTCGGGGCCGTAGTCGCCCCACGAGACGGAGTTGGTCGCCGAGTCGACGTCGATGCGGAACGGGTTGCGCACGCCCATCGCGAAGATCTCGGGACGGGTCTTGGCCGTGCCGGGCGGGAAGAGGTTGCCGGCCGGGACCGTGTAGGAGCCGTCGCCGCCGACCTTGATGCGCAGGATCTTGCCGCGCAGGTCGTTGGTGTTGCCGGCGCCGCGGCGCGAGTCGAAGCCGGGGTTGAAGCCGGGGGCGTTGTTGTTCGGCGCGAAGCCGTTGGCCCCGGGCGCGCTCGCCGGCGTGTTGTCACCGGTCGAGAGGTAGAGGTTGCCGTCGGCGTCGAAGTCGACGTCGCCAGCGACGTGGCAGCACTGGCCGCGCTGGACCTCGACCTTGATGATGGCCTGCTCGCTCGCGAGGTCGAGCTTGTCGGTGGCGTCGTCCCACTTGAAGCGGCTGAGCTGGTTGTAGCCCTTCCACTGGTCCCAGTAGGACGCGTCAGCACCGGCCGGCAGGCTGTTGGGCGCCGACCCGGTTGGCGTCGTCGTGACGTAGGGCGCCGTCATCGTCCTCGGCGCGTAGTAGAGGTAGACCCACTTGTTCGTCTCGAAGTCGGGGTCGATGGTGACGGTCTGGAGGCCGTCCTCGGAGTTGTTGTAGACCGGGAGGGTGTTGATGACCTTCGTGACGCCGGTGGCCGGGTCGACGAGGCGCACGTCACCGTTGCGGGCGGTCGTGAGCACCCGGCGGTCGGGCAGCACTGCCATGTCGATGGGCTCGCCGGTGTCCTTGGTGAGCAGGATCTTCTCGTAGTTCGACCAGTCGAGCGCTGGCTCGGCGCCGTGGTCGACTCCGTCGTGCGCGAGCGCGGGCGTCGACATCACCCCGCCCAGCATGGTCGCGGCCAGGGCGGCTGCGGCAGTTGCCGCAAGTGCCCTCCGGCCTCTCAAACGACTTGTAGCATTCATCGGTACGTCCTTCTTTGACAGAGACGGGCTGAGCCGGTCCCCGGGGGGCGCGCCGCTGCAACGGCATCTTGCGCCCCCCGGGGGCCGGTGTTTCCGGTATGCCGCCCCGCCGGCGTGTGACGGGGCTGCGGTCGTTCGTCGGCCGGGTCAGCCGCGCAGGGCCGCCATGTTGTCGTAGCTGACCTTCGACAGCTCCATCGACTGGTTCGGCGCCGTCAGGGCGTTGCCCGGAGCGGTGTCCATCTCCCACATCGGGTTGTGCGCACCCTTGGCACCGACGCGACGCAGGAACGTCGAGTAGTCGATGTCGCCCTGACCGAACGGCGCCATGACGTAGCCGTTGGCCTGGGTCGTGTCCTTCTTGCCGTCCTTCGTGTGGAAGAGCGGGAAGCGCATCGACTGGGCTGCGACCACGGCGGCGGGGTCGAAGATCGACGTGACGACCGAGCCGTCGGGAGCCGTGTAGGACGTGTGCTTGTACTGCGCGACGTGCGCCCAGTAGATGTCCATCTCGAGGAAGACGTACTTCGGGTCGGTGTTGGCCAGGAAGTACTCGAGACGACGGACGCCGGACGACCGGGTCGGCCGGCCGAGCGCGTCGAGCGGACCGCTGTCGAGCAGGAAGCTGTAGGCGATGTCGTGGTTGTGCGTGTAGAGCTTGAGGCCGTGACCGGCCGCGCGCTCTCCGTAGAAGTTCCACCGGGCAGCCGCGGCTTCCCAGTCCGCGACGACGCCACTGCCGGTGGGGTCGCTGCCGGTGCCGATGTGGCCCATGCCGAGGATGTTGGCGATCTCGCAGGCCGTGTCGAAGGCGGCGATGTTGGCGTCGGTGATGGACGACGGGACCGACCCGTGGTTGCCCTCCGCCTCGAGGCCGAGGTCGTCGAGCCACGTGCGGAGCTTGGTGGCGCCGGCGACGTTGTTGAGGTCGGCCCCGCCCTCGGCGTTGGCGTGCTGGCGGAGGCCGGCGAACTCGATCTGGCGGTAGCCGATCGAGGACAGCTCGGTCAGGACCTCCTTGAAGCCGGAGGCGTACGGCGAGGCCAGCGGGTCACGGCCGACCGCGTCGCGCACGGTGTAGAGGATGATGCCGCGGCGCGGGGCCGGGATGAGGACGCCGTTGGCGCCCGGGGCGGCCTTGGCGGCGGCACCGGTCATGGTCACGGCGGCTGCCATGCCCGTCGTCGCCGCGAAGAACTGGCGGCGGTTGAGGCCGAGCTTCGTGACGAGCTTCAGCGGGTTGACGTCGTTGTCGTTGTGCATGGTGTGCGTGCTCCTTCAGGGAGTGACAGAGACTTGGTCCGTGCTGGTGGAGCAGGTCGAGCTGGGTGGAACCGAGCTCCTTTCGGCACGGGCGACGTGCCTCGTGCGTGGACGTTCAGGACAGGGATGGAGACGGCACGCGGGCCCCGTCGATCGGGGTCCAGGACCCCTCTCGCTCCGCGCTGGTCTCGACCGCCGACAGGATCCGCTGCACCTGGAACCCGTCGGAGAAGGAGGGCCGAGGGTCGGTGCCCTCGGCGACGGCGGTGAGGAAGTCGACCGCCTGGTGGGTGAAGGCGTGCTCGTAGCCGAGGACGTGACCGGGGGGCCACCATCCGGCGACGTAGGGGTGCGTGGCCTCGGTGACGAGCACCCGCGTGAAGCCGGCATCCCGGGCGTCAGCCGTCGCGTCGTGGACGTGCAGGACGTTCATGTCCTCGAAGTCGAACGCGATCGAACCGCGAGATCCGTTGATCTCCAGCCGGATCGAGTTCTTGCGGCCGGTGGCGAAACGGGTGGCCTCGAAGGTCGCGAGGGCACCGCCACTCATCCGCGAGACGAGCACGGCAGCGTCGTCGACGGTCACCTGACCCAAGGTCGCCGACCCGTTGGCAGCGGCGGTGCCGCTGATGCCGGTGGTGCCGGGCAGGCGTGGGGTCGCTCACCGGACGCTCGCGCACGAAGGTCTCGGTGAGAGCCGACACCCCGGTCAGCCGCTCGCCGGTGACGAACTGGGCGAGGTCGATGATGTGCGCACCGACGTCGCCGAGGGCACCGGACCCGGCGCGCTCCTTCTGCAGCCGCCAGGTGAGCGGAGAGTCGGGGTCGACGAGCCAGTCCTGCAGGTAGGCACCGCGCACGTGCAGGATGCGCCCGAGCAGGCCCTCCTCGACGAGACGTCGGGCGTAGGAGATGGCCGGGCACCCGGCGGTAGGTGAAGCCGACCATCGACCGGACCCCACGGGCGGCGGCGGCCTCGGCGGCGCGAACCATGTGCTCGGCCTCCTGCACCGAGTTGGCGAGCGGCTTCTCGCACAGCACGTGCTTGCCCGCCTCGAGCGCCGCCACCGCGATCTCGGCGTGGGTGTCACCGGGGGTGCAGATGTCGATGATGTCGATGTCGTCGCGCTCGAGCAGGCGCCGCCAGTCGGTCTCGACGGACTCCCAGCCGAAGCGGTCCGCCGTGTCGTGCGCCGCGGCCTCGTTGCGTCCGGCGACAGCCGCGAGACGCGGGACCGCCGGGGCGTCGAAGTAGCTGCGGGCGTTGCGCCAGGCCTGCGAGTGGGCGCGCCCCATGAAGGCGTAGCCGACCATCCCCACCCCGAGGACAGGCTTGCCAGAGTTCGTCATGTCGTCATCACATCCGATGTCAGTAGGTTCCGGTGGTTCCGAGCCGCTGCCCGCGCCGACACGGTGCCGGCGCGGGCAGCAGACGATCAGGACTCGAAGCCCAGCGGCAGGTACTGCTCGACGTTCTCCTTGGTGACGACGGGCGCGTTGAGCACGATGCGGTTGGGCACCTCGACCTGGACCAGGTCGCTCAGGCCCTTGTTCTGGGCGATGAGGCGCGCGAGCTTGATGCCGTCGGCGGCCTGCGTCGGCGGGTAGATGACGGTCGCCTCCATCTTGCCCTCCTGGATCCAGCGCATGGCGTTGGCGGAGCCGGCGCCACCGATGAAGGCCATCTCGTGGCGGTTGGCCTGGTCGAGTGCGGCCATGACGCCGACACCCTGGTCGTCGTCGTGGTTCCACATGACGTCGATCTTCGGCGCGGCCTGGAGCAGGTTGGAGGCCTGCTTCTCGCCGGACTCGACGGTGAACTCGGCCGCGACCCGGTTGTCGACCGTCTGGTTGCACGCCTTGAGCGCGTCGGCGAAGCCCTTCGAGCGGTCCTGCGTCAGCGGCAGGGCGTCGATGCCCGCGATCTCGGCGATGACCGGGTTGGTGAGGTTCTTGTCCTTGACGATCTTGCACGCGTACGTGCCGGCCGAGACGCCCATGCCGTAGTTGTCGCCGAGGATCGTCGAGCGGGCCGCGAAGGGGCTGGAGAACTCACGGTCGACGTTGATGACCGGGATGCCGGCCTGCATCGCCTTGGTGGCGACCTCGGTGAGAGCCGCGCCGTCGGTCGGCAGCAGCACGATCGCGTCGACCTTGTCGTTGATGAAGGTCTCGATCTGGCTGATCTGGAGGCTCGCGTCGTTGGTGCCCTCCGCCGACTTCAGCTCGATGTCGCTGTACTTCTTGGCCTCTTCCTGGGCCGAGTTGTTGACGGCAGCGAGCCAGCCGTGGTCGGCCGCCGGGCCGGAGAAGCCGATGACGACCTTCTCGCCGGGGGCGTCGTTGTCGCTCGAGGCGTTGGCGGTCGCCTGCTGGGTCGAGGCGGCGGGCGTGGTCGCCGGCTCGTTGCTCGTGCACCCGGCGGCGACGAGGGCAGCGCTCAGGGTGATCGCCGCGAAGGCGATCCGCTTGGTGGTGAGGGGAAGTGATGCAGACACGCTGACTCCTATGTGAGCGGGGTGGTGAGGTGGTGCAGTGAGTGGTGGTGCGATGCCTCGGGAGGTCCCCCCTCGGCGAGGTGGTCGACGGCCGCGGTGGCTAGGTCGACCTGGTGCGGGAGACCCGCTGTTGGAGCAGGACGGCGGCGACGATGATGGCTCCCTTTGCCACCGCCTGCGTGGAGGTGTCGAGGTTGTTGAGGGTGAAGACGTTGGTGAGCGTCGTGAAGATGAGCACGCCGAGGACCGTTCCGACGACGGTGCCGCGACCGCCGCTGAGCAGCGTCCCGCCGATGACGACGGCCGCGATGGCGTCGAGCTCGTAGAGCGTGCCGTGCGTCGAGGTGCCCGTCGTCGTGCGGGCCATGATCATGACGGCCGCGATGCCGCAGGCGATGCCGAGCAGGATGTAGAGGTACATCGTCTGGCGCTGCACGCGGATGCCGGCGAGGCGCGCGGCCTCGGGGTTGCCACCGATCGCGAGAGTGCGACGGCCGAAGGTCGTGCGGTTGAGCAGGATCCAGCCGACGACGGCCACGAGCGCGAAGAGGATGACGAGCACCGGGATGCCGAGCACGCTGCCACCGAAGAAGGTGATGAAGTCGCGGTCGCGGATGATCTGGGTGCGCCGCTTGGCGATGATCTCGGCGAGACCTCGCGCGGCGGCGAGCATGGCGAGGGTGGCGATGAACGGCGCCATCCTCCCGTAGGCGATGAGCACCCCGTTGATGAGGCCGCACGCTCCGCCGACGAGGAGGGCGGCTCCGACCATGACGATCCAGTGGATGTCGGCGGCCAGGGTCTGCGTCGCGACGGTCGTGGCCCACACCGAGGACAGCGCGACGATCGCGCCGACGGAGAGGTCGATGCCCCCGCCGCAGATGACGAAGGTCATGCCGACGCTGACGACACCGATGACCGAGCCGAGGCGCAGGATGGTGAGGGCATTCTCGGGGCTGGCGAAGCGGTCGCCTGCGGTGATGATGCCCACGATGACGAGCAGCACGAGCGCCACGACGAGGCCCGCGTTGCGCCCGAGCGGGCCGCCGAGGAAACCGGCGATCCCACCGGCGCGGGCGGGCACTCCGCCGACCGGTGGCCCGTGCTGGGGCGGGGGCTCTGCGGCCCCCGTCCTGTCGGCCGCTGGATCTCCGGGCGGCTGGTCGGCCTTCGTGACGTCGGCGCTCATGCCGCGTCTCCCTTCAGGATGATGTCGAGGACGGCGTGCTCGTCGAGCTCGTCGGCCGGACCCTCGTGGCGAACGGTGCGGTCTGCGAGGACCAGCACCCGGTTGGAGAGCCCCAGCACCTCGGGGATCTCGCTGGAGACGACGACGACGGCGACGCCGTCATCGGTCAGTCGGCGGATCAGGGCATAGATCTCGGAGCGGGCCCCGACGTCGACACCACGGGTCGGCTCGTCGAGGAGCAGGACGCGGCAGTCGCGGAGCAGCCAGCGGGCGAGGACGACCTTCTGCTGGTTGCCGCCCGAGAGGGTGCGCGACTCGCGGTGGATGCCGCGGGGGCGCACGTCGAGCGACTCGAGCAGCTCCTCGGCCGACGTGTTCTCGCCGTCGCGGTCGAGCAGACCGGCGCGCGAGAAGCGGGTGAGCGAGGCCAGGCTGATGTTGGCGGCCAGCGAGGCACCGAGCACGAGTGCCTGGCTCTTGCGCTCCTCGGGGCGAGGCCGATGCCGGCCGACACCGCGGCCGGCACCGAGCCGGGGCGGACCGTGCGACCGTCGACGGTCACCGTGCCGGTCGTGGCCTTGCGGGCACCGAAGATCGTCTCGACGACCTCGGAGCGGCCGGAGCCGACGAGGCCGGCGAGCCCGACGACCTCACCCGGTCGCACGTCGAACGTGACGCCGGAGAACTCACCGGTGCGGCCGAGGCCCTCGACCCGCAGCAGCGGCGCGGCGTCGGCCACGTCGGGCTTGGGCGGGAAGACGTACTCGATGGAGCGCCCGGTCATGTGCCGGATGAGCTCCTGGGTCGGCGTCGTCTTGGCGTCGAGGCCGGTCGTCACGGTGCGGCCGTCCTTGAGGACGGTCACCCGGTCGCCGATGTCGCGGATCTCCTCGAGGCGGTGCGAGATGTAGATGACGGCGACGCCCTGGTCGGTGATCTCCCGGATGACGCGGAAGAGCTGGCTGACCTCGCCGGCGTCGAGGACGGCGGACGGCTCGTCCATGACGATGAGCTTGGCGTCGAGCGAGAGGGCCCGCGCCATGCTGACGATCTGGCACGACGCGGCCGACAGCGTGCCGACCTCGACCGAGGGCGAGATCTCGGAGTGACCGAGCCGGGCGAGCAGTGCCGCTGCCTCCCGACGGGCGGCGGAGCGCTGTGAGAAGCCGAAGCGGGTGTGCTCGTGGCCGAGGAAGATGTTCTCGGCGACCGACAGTCCTTCGACGAGGTCGAGCTCCTGGTACATCGTGGCGACACCGAGGTCCATGGCTGCCTGGGGGTGGCCCAGCGTGACCTGCTCGCCCTCCCACTCGATGGTGCCCTCGTTGGGCTGGTGGACTCCGGCCAGCACCTTGATCAGCGTGCTCTTGCCGGCGCCGTTCTGCCCGAGCAGGCAGTGGACCTCGCCGCGACGCACGTCGAGGTCCACGCCGCCGAGGGCCACCACGCCGGGGAACCGCTTCACCACGCCGGTCATGCGCAGCAGGGGAGCGTCGGCCTCGTCTCGCCGTCGAGATGTCATGGGTCACACCGTGGCCCACTTTTGTCGGCGCGTCAAGCAAAAGTTTCAATCGCGTCTCAAGAAAGTTGGTTGATGACACACAGAAGCTGCGTGTGCTTCACTTCGAAGGTGCGCATTGCCCATTCTCCGCAGACAGCCGCGCCCCCGAACGGTGCCGGCGAGCTGCTGCAGCTGCTGCGGGACCAGACGCCTCGCACCCGGGCCGAGCTGGCCAAGCTGACCGGCCTCGCACGCTCCACCGTCGGTGCCCGCGTCGACGCCCTGCTCGCGAGCGGACTGCTGGCACCGAGCGGTGAGGCGGCGTCCACCGGGGGCCGGCCACCGGTGCGCTTCGCGTTCAACCCCGAGGCCAGGGTCGTCGTCGGCGCGGACCTCGGCGCGACCCACGGGCGCATCGCGCTCACCGACCTCACGGGGCGTCCGCTCTGCGAGATCGGTGAGGACCTCGAGATCACCGATGGTCCCGAGATCGTGCTCGACTGGGTGACCTCGACGACCTCGAGGATGCTCGAGGTCACGGGTCGCAGCACCGAGGACCTCATCGGTGTCGGCATCGGGCTGCCCGGCCCCGTCGAGCACTCGAGCGGTCGCCCCATGCGCCCGCCGATCATGCCCGGGTGGGACAACTACGACGTGCCGGCCCACGTGGGCCGCGTCTTCGACGTGCCCGTGCTCGTCGACAACGACGTCAACATCATGGCGCTCGGTGAGCACGCCGTCGCCCATGCCGACGTCGAGCACCTCCTCTTCGTCAAGGTCGCCACCGGCATCGGCGCCGGCATCATCAGCGGCGGGCGCCTCCATCGTGGAGCAGTGGGCGCCGCCGGCGACCTCGGCCACGTCGCCGCTCCGCACGCTCCGGAGGTGCTCTGCTCGTGCGGCAACCTCGGCTGCCTCGAGGCGGTCGCGAGCGGTCCCGCCATCTCGCGGGCGCTCGCGCAGATCGACATCTCCGCGACGTCCAACGCCGACATCGTCGAGCTCGTGCGCGGCGGCAGCATCCCGGCCGCCCACGCGGTGCGCCAGGCCGGTCGCACCATCGGCGAGGTGCTCGCGACCTGCGTCAGCCTGCTCAACCCGTCGGTCATCGTCATCGGCGGATCCTTGGCGCAGGCGGGCGAGAGCCTCATCGCGGGGGTGCGCGAGGTCGTCTACGGTCGCTCGCTGCCGCTCGCGACGAGCAACCTGCAGATCGTGGCCGCGACCACGGGCGTGCAGGCCGGAGTCATCGGCGCCGCCACCATGGTCATCCAGCACGCCCTGACGGCCGACCGCGTCGACCTCGCGATCGCCTCGCAGTCCGCGTCCTGACGCGGGGGCTCACACGGCCCACCACAATGGGTGCATGACCGATCACCGGCCCGTCGAGACCTGGCTCACCGACATGGACGGCGTGCTCGTCCACGAGGAGGACGTCATCCCGGGCGCACCGGAGTTCATCGAGGCGCTCAAGGCCTCGGGCAAGCGATTCCTCGTCCTGACCAACAACTCGATCTTCACCCCACGCGATCTCGCGGCCCGTCTCCGACGCAGCGGGATCGACGTGCCGGAGCAGGCCATCTGGACATCCGCTCTCGCCACGGCGCAGTTCCTCGCGGAGCAGCGCCCCGGCGGCAGCGCCTACGTCGTCGGGGAGGCCGGCCTGGTCACCGCCATGCACGACGTCGGCTACGTGATGACCGACCGGGACCCTGACTACGTCGTGCTGGGGGAGACGCGAACCTACTCGTTCGAAGCCATCACTCGGGCAATCCGGTTGATAGAGAAGGGCGCTCGTTTCATCGCGACGAACCCCGACCCCAGCGGTCCCAGCCCGGCCGGCACGCTTCCCGCAACCGGTTCGGTCGCGGCGCTCATCTCGACCGCGACGGGGCGCCAGCCGTACTACATCGGCAAGCCCAACCCGCTGATGATGCGCAGCGCCCTCAACCGGCTCGACGCGCACTCCGAGACGACTCTCATGGTCGGCGATCGGATGGACACCGACATCATCAGTGGCCTCGAGGCCGGACTGCGCACGGTGCTCGTCCTCACCGGATCGACGAGCCAGCAGCAGATCGAGCACTTTCCCTACCGCCCGACCCGCGTGGTCGACTCGGTCGCCGACCTGGTCGACCTCGTCGCCGAGCCCGCCCCGGCCTGAGCGACACCCTTCGCCCCTCGGCGCGGCGACACC